>CAYNWA010000007.1:52997-108035 GCA_964400795.1 uncultured Smithella sp. | reverse complement strand
ACAAAAAAAGATAAAGGGACCGGCCTGGGATTGGCGATTGTGAATAATCTGGTCGAAGGTTATAATGGTAAAATTGAAATACAAAGCAAGCAAGGCAAAGGTACAATATGCAGAATATGGCTTCCAGTTAAAAATGAAGAAAATCCATAAAGCAAACTTTGACCTTCAGTAAGGCTCAGCGGAGGAGATTATGGCAAAGATTTTGATTGTTGATGACAATCAGGAGATGAGAGAATTAATGGAAATAATGCTACAGGAAGACGGCTACGATGTAACAAGCATCGGAGAGCCCCTCAAGGCTATTGAGTTATTCAATAAAAAAAATTTTGATCTGGTTATTACTGATTTAAAAATGCCTAAGGTAAACGGCATAGAATTTTTAAAAATTATTAAAGATCAGAAACCGGAGACAATCGTAATTCTGATTACGGCTTATGCTTCAGGGGAAACAGCCATTAATGCGATGAAGGAAGGCGCCTATGATTATGTGGAAAAAGGGAAAAGCGTCGATGAACTCAAAAAAGTTGTTCGTTCCGCTTTAATGAAACAAGGATTAATTGACAATCATGTTCAAAAAGAACAATCCGATGGAGACAATACCGCTTATAATACCTTCTGTGGCATGATTGGAACCAACAGAGAAATGTTGAAAATATTTGCAACCATTAAAAAAGTATCCAATACACCGGCAAATATACTTATTCTAGGAGAAAGTGGAACGGGCAAGGAACTTGTTGCCCGGGCGATTCATGAAAATTCTTCCCGATCAAAAATGCCTTTCATCGCGATTAACAGCGGCGGGATTCCGGAAAATCTTCTGGAAAGTGAATTGTTCGGATACATGAAAGGATCCTTTACCGGGGCGTATGCCGATAGACAGGGGTATTTTGAAATGGCTCGAGGCGGGACAATATTTCTTGATGAAATCGGCGAACTATCGTCATCTTTACAGGTCAAAATTTTGAGAGTGGTCCAGGAAAAAACATTCAGGCGCATCGGTGGAGCGGAAGACATCAAAGTGGATGTACGTATTATTTCGGCGACGAATAAAAACCTCCAGGATAGAGTAAAAAAAGGGGAATTTCGCGAAGACCTTTATTACCGCTTGAATGTCATACCCATCGTCATTCCTCCGCTCCGGGAAAGAAGGGAGGATATTCCGTTGCTCATTGATAATTTTATCGAGAAATATTCAAAAATGTTTGGAAAAGAAATCAGAAACATTTCTTCGTACGCAGGGGAACTATTAATGAATTATGATTTTCCAGGTAATGTCCGCGAGTTACAAAATATTATTGAACGTGGTGTCGCCATGGAAAGTTCCAACATCATTTTACCGGAGAGTTTATCCTTTGGCGCTCCCAAATTTGATATTGATATTACGGACAACGGAATAGATTTGAATGCAGAAATGGACAAAATCGAAAAAATGCTGATCGAAAAGGCCTTGCAGAAAACAAAAGGATCTAAAAAGAAGGCCTCGGAATTATTAAAAATATCTTTTGATTCCTTGCGGCATCGCATCGATAAATTGGGAATCGAATAGATTTGTAAAATCAAGAAGAAGGGTGCAGAGGAATAATGCTCAATCCCGGCATATAATATTTCTTTTTTCTTGACATTTCAGTCATATTTGCTTTATATCCGTGAAGCAACAGGTATCAGAAAAATGTTAAAAATTATTTATTTAAAAAAGGCAGGATTCTTTTATTTTTTTAGTTTTAGCAACAAGGTCTGCCTTATAGATTCGTGACCATTAAAAAGGGAAATGAACCGTGGGCAGATAAATCCCCACGGTTTTTTTTTGCCATCCGCAAGGTGGTTTTAATAAAAAATGATTAGAAGGGGAGGAAAAGTTGATATGAAAAGAAATGTTTTACTGGCGATTTTATCCGCTGTTTTTCTGATAGCGGGTGGGGGAAGTGCTGAGGCTAAGACAATTAAAGTAGGTGCCGCTATTAATTTGACCGGTCCAGCTTCCACCTGGGGCAAGTTTCATGAAAAAGGTCAACGCGACTATTTCCGTTACGTCAATGATGTCAAGGGCGGGGTCCACGGTAACAAGATAGAAATGATCACGGTGGATACAGCTTATAAAGTACCGGAAGCAATAGCCGCCGTGAAAAAATTTGTTCTACAGGATAAAGTAGATATGATTGCCACATGGAGCGCTGGCGAAGGACTGGCGGCCAAACCCATTATCCAGGAATACAAAGTTCCCACCATCAATTATTCGACCAGTTGGGAAATTCTGGGAAAACCAATTGATTATATGTATTTGCCTTTTGGCAGTTATAAGATGGATTGCCATGCCGTGCTGGAATACATTAAAGCCATTCACAAAGGCAAAAATGCGCCCAGGGTCGGTCTTTTGACATACAATAACGCCTATGGGCGTTCCATCCATGCGCCGAGCGAAGAATACGCCAAAAAGTTGGGAATTAATCTGGTGGCCAAGGAAGAATTTCCGCCAAAGACGGTTGATCTCAACACGGAACTTCTTCGCCTTCAGAAGGCAGGTGCAGAGTACGTCTTCATTCAGATGCTTCCTTCCGCGATCATTACGGCTTTCAAAAGCGCCGACCGTATAAAATATAATCCGGTTTTTTTGGGAACCTGGACGTCAACCGACCCCGATTTTTTCAAGATGGGTAAAGGCTTGATTCGTGATCGCCTGATTATGCAATTCCCCGGCGGGTTGCCTTCAGACAAGGATTCCAAGGGTATCAAAGTGATGCAGGAATTATGGAGCAGATACAAAACCGTCAATTCTTTTGATGCCGCCTACTGGGAAGGTGTTGTGGTCGGCATGATTATGGAAAGAGCTTTTGTACGCGCTTATGAGAAGTCGAAAGACATTAATCCGGCGGCCATCAATGCGGCGCTGGAATCATTCAAAAATGAAGATTTCGGCAAACTTGTGCCGAATGTAACCTATACGAGAAACAACCATGAAGGCTCATTTACCGCGCGCATGGTGAACGTTAGTGAAGACGGAACATATATACCGCTGACCAATTTTTATATTCCGGGCAAGGATAAGATCAAGCTGGTTAAATAATAGCTGAAGTTTTTATGGGGGCGTTGCCGGAGTTTACTTCGGCAATACCCCCGTGCGCAAAGGTTTCAAGGATATTTACAGAGGTTTTAATGAAGGCTTATCGCAGCCGGCCGTCGATCATGATCAACCGTCGGGAAGAAGATAAAAAGGCCGAACTGGAGATTCAAAATCTGCGTTTGAGTTTTGGAGGTGTCGTTGCCGTCAAGGATGTTGACCTTCAGGTTCACACCGGCGAACTCATGGCGATTATTGGCCCCAATGGAGCGGGAAAAACAAGCCTTCTCAATTGTATTACCGGTTTCTATCGTGCCCAGCAGGGTAAAATCATATTCAACGGAAAAGACATTACCAATTTACATACCCACGAACTGGTCGGTGTGGGCATCGGCAGAACATTCCAAAATATTGAACTTTTCCCGGGCATGACCGTTCTGGCCAACATGACCCTGGCGCGTCATATTCACTGCCAATACAGTTTCATAAAATCATTTCTTTTTTCCAAATCTGTCAAAGATGAAGAAATCCGTCATCGGCACATTCTGGAAGAGATAATTGATTTTCTAGAAATGCAATCCATCCGTAAAAAAACAGTCGGGTCTCTTCCGTACGGCATGCAGAAGCGAGTCGAATTGGGAAGAGCTTTGGCTTTGGAACCGAAGCTTTTAGTGCTCGATGAGCCTTTTGCCGGGATGAACATGGAAGAAAAAGAAGATATGGTCCGCTTTCTTCTGGAACTCAATCAAAGATGGGGACTCACCATGATTCTGGTGGAACATGACATGTCCATTGTCATGAGTATTGCACAGAGAATCATGGTCTTGAATTTCGGCGAAAAACTAGGTGAAGGAAGCGCTGAGGAAATCAACGCAAATCCGGAAGTTATAAAAGCTTATCTAGGCGAAGCGGAAGCTTTGTAAATTTTTTTAGGCGTTACATTTTGAGTAAGGAAGCACAGCATAAAACAAAACGTAATTTGACACTCCCGCAGGTGTTAATGGAAAATGCCGCCTTATATGGTGATTCAAAAACGGCCATCCGGGAAAAGGCCTACGGCATCTGGCAGAAATATACTTGGGCGGAGTATCTTCGTTACGTTCAGACAACCGCAGCCGGGTTTGCTTCACTGAATCTTAAACGTGGCGAGAATGTCTGCATGGTAGTTCACAATCATCCTGAATGGCTCTTTTCAGAATTGGCCGCTCATACTCTCGGCGCAACAACGCTGAATTTGTTTACGTCCTCCATTGCTGATGAATTGGCCTTTTCCATTAAACGAATCAATTCACCTGTAGTAGTTGTCCAGGATCAGGAGCAGGTGGATAAGCTTCTGGAGGTCAAAGAAAAATTGCCCCAGACAAAAAAGGTTGTCTATATTGATCCCACCGGGATGACATCCTACAAGAATGATTCCTGGCTGATGAGTTATGCTGAACTTCTAGAAGCCGGCGAAGAATTCATTAAAGAAAATCCGAATTACATTCAAGAAGAAATCAATAAGGGGCGTCCTCATGATATTGCCGTCATGATTCAGACGTCGGGAACTACCGGCGTTCCCAAGCTGGCCATGTTGTCGCACCGAAATCTCACGACCATGGCCAGGCAGTGGCTGGAAGAGGAAAAAATCGAACCGGAAGAAAACTGGCTTTCGATGTCTCCGCCGGCGTGGATTGTTGACCAGATGTGGGGTATGGGTGTGGCTCTCGGTAGCGCCATGTGCATGAATTTTCCGGAAACCGCGGAAACCGTTCTGGAAGATTTCCGGGATATCGGACCTTCGATGATAATTACGTCATCGCGCTTTTGGGAGGATATGGCCTCGCGTATCCGCGTAAAAATATCCGACGCGGGTTGGGTTAAAAAGAAACTGTTTTATCTAGGTGAAAAAATCGGCAAATCGTTTGTGGAAAAACAATCGCATAAACAACGGGTGCCTCTATCGATAAAAGCTCTATACAAAACCATGTCGATTCTGGTTTACCGGCCGTTGCTGGATCGTCTGGGGTGCGCGCGTTTTCGTAGCGCGTTTACCGGCGGCCATCCCATTAGTCCCGACGTCATTCATTTTTTCCGGGCGATTGGTTTGAATTTGAAGCAATGCTACGGTCTTACGGAGTCATGCGGTATCTTTCAAATACAGCCGGATCATGAAGTCAAGCTTGAAACAGTCGGTAAACCCATGGCTTTAACGGAAGTGAAAATAGCTAAAGACCAGGAAGTGCTGATTAAATCCGAAGCTAATTTTTCCGGATACCATAATGATTATGAATCAACACAAAATGCTTTTGAGAACGGCTGGCTCAAAACCGGTGATGCGGGATACATTGACGGCGATGGTCATTTGCTGATTATCGGACGCAAGGAAGATATTATCCGTAATAAGAGTGGCGAAGCTTTTTCGCCTGATTTTATTGAGACACGTCTCAAATTCAGTCCGTATATCAAGGAAGCCGTAACCTTCGGTGAAGCGCGTCCGTATATTACGGCCATGATTAATATTGATCTGGGGAACGTCGGCAACTGGGCGGAAGACAGAATGATTCCCTACACGACGTATATGGATCTTTCCCAGCAGTCAGCCGTTGAGGAATTGATTTTGAATGAAGTACGACAGGTGAATGAGCAGCTTCCGGAAGTCATGAAGATTAAAAAATTCATTCTGCTTTACAAACTTCTGGACGCGGATGATGAAGAGTTAACCCGTACCGGTAAAGTGCGCCGCCGTTTTGTTTACGGCTTGTATCTGAAAATAATCGAGGCTATGTATAATAATCGTAAGAATGTAGAAGTTACCGGTAAGGTCAAGTATCGAGACGGAAGAATCGGCGAGATAGAAACAACGATAAATGTTATTAATGTAAATTAAAGGAAGAGAGATGGAATTTTTTCTGCAATTATTAGTCAACGGTATTTGCATCGGATTGCTTTATGGTATTTCCGCAATGGGTTTTGTCATGATTTTTAAATCGTCGAGTGTATTAAATTTCGCCCATGGCGAACTGCTTGCGCTGGGCGCATTCTTTTTCCTGTCACTGGTAACGTGGGCGCAACTGCCGATGTATGTCGCATTTCTTTTGACCATGATCGGATGCTTTCTTCTGGGATTCCTTATTGAACGTTTCTTTTTGCGTCCGTTGATTGGTGAGAAGCTGATTTTTGTCATCATGTTGACGGTGGGACTGGCGGCGATGTTCAAAGGCTTTATCCTGCTTGTATGGGGCGGTAATTTACATACCTATCCGGAATTTCTTCCGCAAGCTATGGCGATGCAGTTCGGTTCCATTTATGTCGCACCGGTTTATTCAGCCACTTTGATTATCAGTGTTATTTTTCTGGTTTTATTCGGATTGTTTTTCAAAAAATCTGCCCAGGGTATTTACATGCGTTCGGTTGCTGACAATCAAAAGGCGGCGCTGTCGCTGGGCGTGCATGTGCGCAGAGTGTTCGCGCTTTCGTGGGCGATTGCCGCACTAGTCGCCTGTATGAGCGGTATTGTTCTGGGTATTATCAACGGCGTCAATGTCCATGATTTGAGTTCCATCGGTCTGAAAGTCTTTCCGGTTGTTATCCTGGGAGGGTTGGACAGTATCGGCGGGGCGATTATCGGCGGGATCATCATCGGGCTTCTGGAGACCTTTACCGGTGGCTACCTGTCGCCATCGTTGCGGGACGTTGTGCCGTATATTGTTCTGGTATTTATCTTAATGGTTAAACCATACGGTTTGTTTGGTCTTGTCGAGATAGAAAGGGTTTAACGAATAAATGAAAATGAGAAAATTATCTTTTCATCCCTGCGGTAATTATCGGGAAACCTACAAACAGGAACTGAATATTTTCGAAACGGATTTCGGCCGTTTTTGGATGATTATATTTCTGGCGGTTCTTTTCTTTGTCGCTCCGTTTGTTCTGAGTCCCTACATGCTCTATATTGTTAATACAATCGGCATTGCGGCTATTGCCGCCATTGGATTGAATATTCTCATCGGTTACACAGGCCAGATTTCTCTGGGGCATGGCGCATTTTTCGGTGTGGGCGCTTATGCCGCGGCTATTCTTGCAACAAGATGGGGCGTAGGTTTTTATATTGCAATCCCTGCGGCCGGAATCATTACCGCGCTTGTCGGCATGATTTTCGGCATTCCTTCGGGTAGGTTAAAAGGTTTGTATCTAACTATTGCGACTCTTGCCGGACAGTTTATCATCGAGTACGTTTTGATTCAGTGGGAAAGCCTCACGAAGGGGACCATGGGCATTACGCTACCGTCACCGGAAATTTTTGGCTGGCAGATATCCGGAGACAAAGCGTTCTTCTTCCTGATTTTTATCAGTCTGGTATGCATGACGTGGTTTGCGGTAAATATCATCCGCAGTAAATACGGACGGGCATTTATTGCCATCCGCGACAACGACCGTGCCGCGGAAGGGATGGGCATTCCAATCTTTAAATACAAGCTATTGTCTTTTGGCATCAGTTCATTTTATGCCGGCTTTGCGGGTGCGCTCTGGGCTTATTACATAGTCAGTATTACGACCGAACCCTTTAATTTAGGGCTGTCGGTTGAATATATTGCGATGGTCATTATCGGCGGCATGGGCAACATTCCCGGAGCGATATTCGGTGCGACATTTATTACGTTACTCAATGAGTTGCTAAGATATGTAACAGGTATATTAATGAATGTTCCGTCTATTGCCAGTTGGGGGTTGAACATGGCGCCGCTCAGGGAATTTGTTTTCGGTCTGGCGATAGTTTTGTTTATTTTAATTGAGCCGAAAGGGCTGGCGGAAATATGGCGAATCATTCGTTCGAGTTTCAGGCTCTGGCCGTTTTCTTACTAAGAAGGTAGAAATTTTGCATAACTATTATTCCGAAAATTTATCATCAAATTTGTCATTCCCGTCGCAGATGCTCTTTAGGGTACGAAGGCGGGAATCCAGTAGTGTTTAAGTTTTTAAGGTGTTTATATGGGCGAAATACTCTTACAACTAAATAATATTTCCGTTGTTTATTCGGATGTTATACAAGTACTTAAAGGCGTTTCTTTAAGTGTGAAGAGAGGTCATATCGTGTCTCTTTTAGGCAGTAACGGAGCCGGGAAGACAACCACTCTTAAAGCCATATCCGGTCTGCTCAAACCGGAAAACGGCGAAGTAACAGACGGTACCATCATTTACAACGGAGTCAATATTCAGAATCAGGCGCCGGAATTCATCACCCGTCAGGGCATCATTCAGGTTCTGGAAGGCAGGCAGCCTTTCAAATATCTGACGATTGAAGAAAACCTGCGAGTGGGCACAGCCACCAGATTCGGCAAGCCCTATAAGCAGGATCTGGAAATGGTTTATAATTATTTTCCGGCACTCTTGAAAAGAAGAAAAGCGCTTGCCGGATACTGCAGCGGTGGCGAATTGCAGATGCTGGTTATCGGTCGCGCGTTAATGGCGCATCCCCAGTTGTTATTGCTGGATGAACCGTCGCTTGGTCTTGCGCCACTGGTCGTGCAGGAAATCTTTCGCATCATCAAAAAAATAAATGAAGAACAACAGGCAACCATCGTTCTGGTTGAACAAAATGCCCGCATGGCCCTGCAGGTTGCCCATTATGGCTACGTCATGGAGAACGGCAAGATCATGATGGAAGGGACATCCAAGGAACTTACAGACAATCCGGACATTAAGGAATTTTATCTGGGAGTCGGGGCATCGGGTGCGGTAAAATCTTATAAAGACGTAAAATCATACAGGCGCCGCAAACGCTGGCTCTGATACCCTTCCGCTTTCCGTGGCTAACTTTGTTGGCTACGTCGTCGGCTTCCTCGACGTATATTCATATACGACTGCGGAGCCTCCTCCTTGCCGCCTCGTTATCCTGTGAAATCGAAAGGGTATAAACTGTAGAATAAACTAATCTAAGCATTAGACATTTTGAAAGAAATAAAGTATTTTTGAAATGCATAATAGCACAAATTTGTAGAGTTAAGTCTATTCGTAAGGTCATATAGAAATTGTGAGGCATTGAACTATGAAACTTATAATATATCGTCTGCTGTCAGTTTTTCTTGTTATTGATCTTTTCCCTATTGTTTACTTCTTGACGATAGGTGACTTTCATAAATTTTATATTGCATTAGTAATCATTTCGGTAATTTTAATTATTCAAATACTAATCGTCAAATGTAAATGTGGATGCCGTCCAGGCTTGTGGATATTAGCAGTCTGGACACTTTTACTTGATTTTGAACTTTATTTTGCGGACACAGTTCTTCTCAGAAGGTGCCCGAAATGTAATCGCGATTTGAAAGAAAATATTTATCTTAATTAAAAGGAAATATATGAATCAGTTATTTGATAAAAAAGAATCGCGGGGGAAGAGAAATTGAAAAAGCCAGCTGGATAAGGCTTTAATTTATATTTTTAATTGCATATAATAGTAACAAGTTTTTATTAATAGATAATAGTGAAATAAATGGATTTATTGGAAGAACTTAGAAAATTGACGCAGAAATTAGATCAAGCAGGAATTGATTATGCTTTGTGCGGCGGGCTGGCTATTGCCATCTATGCAAGACCCCGTGCAACGCTGGATATTGATATTCTGGTGCCACCGGATTATTTTTCAGAGACCAAAAAGGTTGCGCAGGAGCTTGGCTATACGATGTCTTCCGCAATGATGGAATTTAGTAATAGCGCCGTCAGGCTTCAAAGGCTGAGCAAAGTTGATAAAGTTTCCGGCGAATATTTTATATTGGATTTACTTATTGTAACCCCGGAAATTAAAAAAGTTTGGGATAATCGCAAGGCGATAGAATGGGAAGGATATCCTCTGAAGGTGGTATCTCCACAAGGTTTGATTTTACTGAAATCTTTGCGCAACAGCGGTCAGGACAAGGAAGATATTGAATATCTAAGGAGCCTGGAAAATGAAGATTGATCTTAGTGCGGCGGCTGTTGCCAATCGTTTAAAGATAGTCAATGAGTTGAGAAAGGTGTGTCTTTCTCTTGCCAATTCCAGCGCGGGCAGGGAAATCATAAAAAAGAATCCGAAAAACAAGATAGTTCAAAGAACAGCACAGGCACTTGGCCGAAAATAATGATAGAAAAGGGCATATATGAATCAGTTATTTGATAAAAAAGAATCGTGGGGGAAGAGGAAGAGAAAAAGCCAGCAGGATAAGGCGCTGCTAGAAATGGTGAAGCTGGGATACGAAAAGTCAATGCGGGTGAAGAAGATGCTCGATGACGCCGGCATCAATCCTGCTGAAATCAAATCACGTGAAGATTTGGTGCGTCTGCCCATTACATCACGGGAAAAATTAGTGGATATGGAAATGCAGCAGCCGCCATACGCTGGGCTGGAAAATCCGGACATTCATATTGATCGAATATTTACATCTCCGGGACCGGTTTACGAACCGCATCTCTCCGAAACCGATTATTTATGGGCGAGGGCATTTTATGCCGCAGGCATCAGGCCGAGTGATGTCGTTCTTAATGCTTTTTTATATCATCTTGTCGCGGCAGGACTTACTTTTCATAACGGCCTGCGAAAGGTTGGAGCGACTGTTGTTCCTTCGGGAACATCGGCTTCGCAGGTTCAGGTTCAGTTAATCAAGGATTTAAAAGTTACCGCTTATGTGGGCACGCCCAGTTTTTTAAAAGCCATTATTGAAAAATCAAAGGAAATGGGTTTTGATTTCAAAAAAGACTTTCTGGTGAAGAAAGCCTGCTTTGCCGCAGAACCGCTGCTGCCGGATTTACGCAGGATGTTTGAAAACGATTACGGCATTGATACTTACCAGATGTACGGGGCGACGGAAGTAGGCGATGTCGCCTATGAATGCTCGGAGAAAAAAGGCTGGCACATTTGCGAAGAAACCATCGTGGAAATTGTTGATCCGGCAACCGGCAAAAATGTTCCGGAAGGAGAACTTGGAGAAATTGTAGTTACGAGGCTCAACAACATTTTCTTTTTACTGCGTTTCGGAACAGGCGACTTGTCGCGACTGATTACGGAAGACTGTCCCTGCGGACGGACATCATACCGTCTGGCGGGTATCGCGGGCAGGGTAGGGGACGCGGTAAAAGTCCGCGGATTATTTATCGCGCCCAGTCAGCTCAAAATGCTTCAGACCAAATTCAATAATCTGCCTCTGCAGGCGGTTGTCAGCCGCATCGGTCATGAAGATGTTTTGAAATTACGGATTGAAAAAGTAGCACCGGAAATCGGCAGTAGTTCATGGGAAGAGAATTTTAAAAAAGTCTTCCGCGAAATCTGCACGGTAGGGATTAATGCTATCGAATATCTGGAATTTGGCGCACTTAAACCGGAGGAGAAGCTGATTGTGGATCAGCGGAAATGGTTATTATAACAATCTGTAAAAGGGGAAAATGGAAGTAAAAATATTTGAAACAATCATGTTGCTTTGTTTTGGCTTCGCCTGGCCATTTTCAATTTACAGAACATGGAAAACAAAAACATCAACAGGCAAAAGCATGTTTTTTCTTTGTATTATTTTATCGGGCTACATCTCTGGAATATTCTTCAAAATATACGGCAACTTCAATGAAGTCATCTATCTGTATATTTTAAATGCAATATTAGTTTCTGTCGATATGATGCTGACTTTAAAATACAGAGAAAAACAATGAAATGAATAAATTGATTAATCCTGTGCATCAACTTTAAGGCTACCCCGTTTGTTTATCAGAAAAAGAGAATGTCTTTGCCATTTCTTTTTTCCCTGATAGGTACGCGTCGATTATGGAAAAAATCCAAAGCAGAAGCATGAATATTAAAATCAGCGACACATAAAATAAGTTCAGCCTTTGTATCGCGTCAATTGCCAGTTGAACCAGAGCTCCGAAGGTTGAAATCCCTTTTCTCAGAGGCTGTATTTTCAAAATATTAATCGTTTCCTGAAGAATTGACCACATCATTGAAAATACACCCGCTAGAATACCCAGGATTATCAGCACGCCTTTTGCATATTTTTTAAGATATATTTGTCCCCATCCGGGGAAAAGAAGAATATTAAATAAAGCCGCCTTTCTAGCCAAGTTCATTTTTATCGTCTCATGCAACGATTCTTAAGATAAAATATTTACATCTTTAATTTTTAATTGGATATCCGGAGAACCGTTCCAGTTATTGATCTGAGGTGTAAAAACAATATCAAAATTGGCACCGGTAAGATCAGTTATATATTTAGCCATATTGAACCAGATGGAATCATATGAGGCGCCATTACTTTTAAGCCACATTTTCAGATGATTATTGCCAACGACAAGCAAATTAGAAGCCTTTACATTATGGGCATAAAGCAACGGTTCGGGATTTTTACTGCCGAAGGGAGCCAGTATTTCCATTTGTTTCATCCACTCGGACGTTATATTTTCAATAGGACATTCTGTATCGATGGATATTTGAGAGGCTGTCTCAAAAGTTTCAGTTCCGCTGCCGGTTATTTCGTCCAGAAGTTTTGCAAAGTCACGAATATTTTCTTCTTTGATGGCAATGCCGGCGGCGTGATAATGCCCTCCAAAGGAAAGTAAGAGATGCTCGCATTGCTGGATCCCTTTGTAAATATTGAAACCGGAAACACTTCGCCCTGAACCTTTGCCGACGCCATTATTCAGGCTGATGACAAAAGAAGGACGATTGAAAAGTTCCACCAGACGCGAAGCCACGATACCCACAACACCTTGGTGCCATTTGTCGGAAGCAAAGACAAAAGAGTTTGTTTTTTCGATGGAGGCATTATCGCCGATACTTTCAAGAATATCTCTCAGGATTTTCTTTTCCATGAATTGCCGTTGGCGGTTGTAGGAATCAAGCTTTTCAGCCAATACCCGGGCTTCCGTAAAATCATCCGTGAGAAGTAACTTTACCGCATCCGTCGAAGAAGCAATTCGACCGGCGGCGTTTATTCGAGGGATTAATGAAAAAGATGCTTTAAAAGAATCGATGGTCTGGTTATCAACACCGCTGACTTCTTTCAGCGCTTTAATCCCAGGACGATTGCCTTCGGTGATCAGATCAAGACCAATTTTGGCAAAAATCCTGTTTTCATCGATAAGAGGGGCGATATCGCCGATGGTTCCTAAAGCAACGATATCCAGATATTCTTTCAAATTTGGATAATGTTTATTTTTCCAGAAGGATTCTTTATTCAGAGTGCCGCGTAAAGCGATAAGAAAGTTAAAAGCGATTCCGACACCGGCCAGTCCTTTAAAAGGGAAAGCACAGTCTTCCCGATTGGGATTAATGGCGGCAATCGCAGCGGGAAGTTCACCCGAAATTTCGTGATGATCCAGAATAATCGTATCAATTCCAAGAGACTTGGCGTATGCGATTTCTTCCACATCGGAGGTTCCACAATCCACCGTAATAATCAAACGACAGTCGTCCTCTTTGCATTTATCAATGAAAGGTATTTTTAATCCATAGCCTTCCTGAACTCTATCGGGAATATAATACTCTATAAGAGGCGTTATCGCTTTTATGAATTTGAATAATATTACAACGGATGTTATTCCATCGGCGTCGTAATCGCCGTAAATAACGATTTTTTCTTTGTTATGAATTGCTTTGAGCAAACGGGCAACACCCTTTCTCATGTCTTTCATAAGAAACGGGCTATGCAAGTCATTTAAAGAAGGGTAGAGATACCGGCGCGCCGCTTCGATATCCCGAATGCCTCTATTGATAAGAATTTGCGCAATAATCGGATGGACACCAAATTCTTTGCTGAATAAATCTTCGATGGTCTTATAATCGCCTGATGCCTCAATTTTCCATTTTGATATGGGCAGTTGTCTTTTTTCTATCATCTTAATACTTTCGCGTTTTTATCTTTTTATATCATATCAACGTCACGACCGGTGTCAAGTGTTTGCTATTTTTTCTCAAAAATTAAATTTTTGATTGATGATTCATGATTTTGCAACTCAATGGCAGCTTTCTTAAATTCAACAATCTTTCCCAATGATATTGTCTGTTCCTCATTTTTTGCCTCTAGAACAACTCGAAACACAGAATCTTTAAAACTGTATTTTTCACTTCTATAGCGAAAAGGTTTTTCAAAGGTATAGTTTGGGGGCAACCGCTTTATTTTAAAGCCGGAGGGAAATTGATAAGAACGGCTTTCGATGGAATATAACGATTTTGTAATGCTTATGGGGTATTTTCGATCATTAGCGGCTGTTATATCTCTGTATGAATCCAAGGGAAGAATGTTGGACAAAACCATAGTTTCTTCATCTAATACCTGAGCCAGATTTTTCACGATACCGGAAAGTTTGATTGTAAAAGGAGATCTTGTATCTGTAAAGCTGCTCAAAGCAAGTTCTTTGACTTCGATTCCCCGATTCTCAAATATTTTTTTTCTTTGCTCCGGTGGCGAGTATTTAAAAGAGTACCTGATGGATTCTGACGCTTTGCCGAGAAATTCATAAGTATAATTTATATCGGCGTTTCCTTTGTTGTTAATATTGTAATGGATGCTCAGATGATAATAATCTTTTTTATCATCTAATGCCGGCGTTGTAATGAAGATATATGAACCGTCTTCATTAATCAGAAAAACTTTGGTGGGAAGCATAAAAGGCGGTGAATCGAAGGAAGCTGTTTCATTGGTCGCATCCAGCCAATAATATTTGTCTTTAGACGGAACAACGGCAATGATGTGATTAAAAACCTTTAATGAAGGCATGGAATCATCAAAATATTTTCCATTGGCAGGGACAAGAGCCGGGAGTCCCGTGATGCCGGCAATTTTTAGCATTGTCAGCAGCAGAACCGTTTTGTCTTTACAGTCGCCATAGCGTTTTTCGAATATTTCATTCGCGGGATGCGGTTTATGGGTGTGCGGTCCTAGCAGAACCGCAATATATCTGATATTTTGAGATACAAAATTAAAAATAGCGTTTATTTTATCTTCATCGGTTTTTTCCCCTTCGATGAGTTGTTTTGTGAACTTTTCCAGCTCTTGGCTTGATTTCATCTGTTCCTTGACAAGATCAATATACCATTTGGAAATCTTATCCCAACTGGTCAGTGTCCAGAAGGACAACTGAGGGAAAGTATCACGGTCGAGTAAGGAAGGCATTCGCGATTCGGGAATAATTTCTTTTTGCTTGGTATTAACAAAAGTATATTTTCTTTTATTTCCCTGCACAGTAATTTCAGGCGTGATATTCGTTTTAAAATTTTTATAATTCAAATCCGTGCCAACCGGCAAAACAACTTCTACAATGTCTTTCTCGATTGGAAAAAGATTCTGGCAGAAAAAAGTGTCCGAGTAGTCCAGTGATAAAACAGGCTTTAAGTTTTGTATTTCGTAAGCAATTTCAATCACGCAATCATCTTCCACCGCGGGCATGGTAAATTTTTTAACTTTTATATCGGTATAGAATTCATAGCCGGAATATTCAGAAGAATCATGAATGTCTGTTTTTTTCAGGGCAATTATCTTTCCGTCAGGTTTGATCGTATTGGCGAAAAGAATCCTTACTTTTTGATATCCTTCTCGATAAGAAATTGATTTGGACGCGAAATTACGGCCGCGTTCATTGAATATTTTAATACGGTCTATGTTTCGTGTTACGCTGGTGCCGTCTTCAAAATATTCCACATGGCTGTAGGAATATAACAAATTGGCTCCTGCATTGGGATGTTCTTCCGCTTTTGGAGACTTATTCAGGAATAAATTGACATCGTCTTCAGAAATACTCCTGATATTGGGATTGACCGGTGAACAGGATAAGACCAATAATGATAATAAAATTAATACATTTCTGATCAGCCGCATAAATTGTCCTTGCTTTTTTATTCATCATACAGTCTTTATTATGTGGCGTCAAATCATAACTGACGGCATTTGGAAAATTTGCAGATGATTATAAAATACTTTCAGCTCGCACGAAAAAATATAGTGATCGTTCAATTTATCATTGAAGGGTACGAAGGAATGGCTACGGTCACAACCATAGATTCTCAAAAGGCTGTGATTCGAGTCTCCATCATGCCCGATTATGTTTCAGATATTGCCGGATTACTGGAACACCTTAAATTTAGATACGCAATGGAAGAGATATTTGATATCAGGGAAAATAAATAATATCCATAGAAATGACATCCATGTTCATGTTGACCCATACATATTTTTTACAAAAGATTTTTCGCCAGATGGATATTAGAGATGTGGAACCGGATATTTATGTCTATAATGTCGCGCCTGATTTGCTGGCGATTCACCCCAATATTGGCCCCGCAAAGACTCATAAATTGAAGAGGTCTTTACAACCGCCCCTTCAATACCGCAAATCGGCTTATGTAATATATCACCTTCTGGTTGATGACCTTTCACATTATGGTCACATATGTTCAGGTTATCAGGAAGAATTTAGCATAGATTCAAAAGGATATTCATACCAAAAGGGCAATCACCTGGTAAAATCAATAAGAAATTTACACAACGTTATCGGAAAAGAAATTTCCCACAGCGATGCGCTCTACCAGTCACATTTGATTATCGAAATGATTTACGACCTGGTTATTTTAAATCATATCAATTCATTTCAGACGATAGACGTTCTCGTCGAGGCTATAAACTATACAGTTAAAAACAAAATGGAAGAATTTGTGAAAACAATCCAGTGGTTATACGGATTAAATGAACAGGAAATTAACGACGTCATGAACGGAGCATTGTTTTTTATCACAAAAGAATCCATGGAAAAAATTATGAATATGGAAGGCCGAATGAATCTTTATCGGGATAAATTCGGCCTTCAAAGTGATGAACAATTCTTTTATGATGGTTTACAGGATTTATTTCAGCAAGCGATAAATTTAATTGATGATGACGAACTGTTTTTTATTGAATCCGCTCGAGTTATAAAAGATTACCACAAGCTTTCTTTTCTTAAATAGCTTTTTGTACAAATCCGGAACGAATACAGCGGGTGCAAACCTTTACTTTTTTTACTACCCCTGTTTTTTTGTCAACACATCGTAAATTCTGCAAATTAGGATGCCAAACCGCTTTACCCCTGTTATTGGCGTGACTGACGGTATTGCCGATTGCCGGTTTCTTACCGCATACTTCACAAATACGAGACATGTTTTAATCCTCCTGAAAATGTGCGTCGTTACTAAACTATAAGGCTTCATTTTGCAAGCATTTTTTCGTTATTATTTAAAATTATTAAGATAAAATTTAAAATTGCAGAAAAAACAAATAGGGAATTAATTTTAAATTCTTGATATTATTTTACATATGGCTAATTGATCATTGATGACGGCTGTCCGGTCGTTTCCAGCACCCTGAGCCAGATGTCACTGTGGGGATCGATTTTTCTGCCTGAAGAAACGGCACGAAGAGGGAAATGAACGTATTCGTTTTTCATTAAAGCAACCAGAATGCCTGTTTTTCCGGCCATGCCGGCGTGCGCCGCATATTGTCCGAGCATATTGCAGTAAATATCGTCCGAGGCATTGGAAGGAATGGATCGAATCAGGTAACTCGGTTCAATATATTTTAAATTGATTTCCATATCAATTCTTTTAAAATAATCGTTAATGACGTTTTTAAGAAATAGTCCAATATCCAGCAGGCGGATATTGCCTGAGGGATCTTTTTCCACCGGTTCATAGCTGTCTTCTTTTAAAAGATTCTGCCCGGCTCCTTCGGCGACAAGAATTACAGCGTGTCCTCTGGATTTCATGCGTTTTCTAAGGATCGTCAAGAATCCGTTTTTACCTTCCAGATCAAACGGAACTTCCGGAATGAGGACAAAATTGGCGTCGTTTTGTGCCAGCGCGGCATAGGCGGCAATATGTCCGGAATGACGTCCCATAATTTTGATCAGTCCAATGCCATTGAATGCTCCTCTGGCTTCCACATGAGCGCCCCGGATAGCTTCAGCAGCTTTTTCGATGGCTGTATCGAAGCCGAAAGACTTTTGAATGAGATTAAGATCGTTGTCAATGGTTTTGGGGATACAGACAATGGCAATTTTCAGATTTCTCTTGTTGATTTCGGCTGTTATTTTTTCGGCTGCCCGGATGGTTCCGTCTCCGCCGATACAAAAAAGAATATTGATTTTCATCCGGAAGAGATAATCCACCATCACCGTAACATCCTGGGGACCACGGGATGTGGAAAGAATACTTCCTCCAATACTGGTAATGTCTTTTACCGCTTCGGGTGACAGTTTAACCGGTTCATGTCCAAAATGGGGATTCAGCCCCCGAAGACCGTACCGGATACCGATGATATCTTTGACTTTATAGCTAAAAAAAAGAGCTGTGGTTACGGAACGGATGACATCATTAATGCCAGGGCAGAGACCACCGCAGGTCACAATGGCCGCTCTCGTTTGCGGAGGATTAAAAAAAATTTTGTTGCGCGGCCCCGCAAGTTCAACGGAAACAGGCTGGCCATGATCATCCATGAAAGAAAAATAATTATCCAAATATGAATTGAATAATAATCTTTTTTTGTCGTCTGTGAATTGGGTATTTTTAAGCGGAGATTTTATGAATCTCTTCCCAAGATTTGAAATAGAAAAATCAAAATCCATGAGCTATTTCCTTTTGACAGATACACAATTCGCCGCGTTAATTCCTGACAAAACTTCTCCCTCAAAACCTGCATCAGAAAGCAAAGAGGCTCCTGTGAGATAAATATTACCGAATCTTGTCTTGTTGTTTTTGGCGGCAAAGCCAGTCATCATAGCATTACGTATCTGGTATTTTGGATTAACAACGGCTCTTTGTTTTTTTGAAACATTGATGGATTCTTCAATGCCGAGATATTCAATGTTTTCTTTTAAAAATGGCAGGAAAAATTCAAGACGTTCAATGATTGAATTGGCTGTCTGATTTAAATGATCATTGGACCAGATATCCTCCTTGTCTGGAAGAAAAATGGTGGCGGACAAAGGAATCTTGGGCGAGGAATCCGTTTCTTTCCTTTGGAATGTGACGGATTCCAGAATTATAAGATTATCATCGTAGATATCTTTGCTGATGTCGCTGACGACAGCCACATATCTGGCCATTCTTTCCGGTATGCATGCTGGTTTGATTCCCAGATGAATCGTAAAAGGATATTTGGAAATTTTAGTTGGCCTGATAAAATCGCCAAGACTGAAATTCTTTTTGCGGTCAAGAATCAGGCGAATGTTTTGCCATTTTGTGCTGACAATTAAATGATCAGCTTCAATGTTCGATGCCGTGCCGCTTTTATCAATGTATGTTATATTAATGATATTGCCTTTTTTGACGGATACGACTTCATGGTTTTTAAGATATAGACCCCCGGACATTTCAATTATTTTTATCAGAGCATCAAAAAAAGCCTGATTGCCCAGAGAAAAATTGTAAATGCCTCGCTGGGCAGCGCAGTATAGAAAATTGGAAAAAAAGGAAGTTTGATGATTTGTTCTAAATGAAAGTAAAGCATTTTGTGCCTCCATAATTTTCTGAAAAGAAACATTTCTGGAGGCAATCTGCTTTAGTTTGTTATTAATGAATTTATTTTTTATTAGGTAAGGGATCAGCTTAATATAATCTATGTAATCTCTGAAGCGTTTCGGCTGGATTAAGGGATGATGATAAAGCCATTTTTCAGCTGCGGATGAATTCTTTTCAAGGGAATCATAGTATGATGTAATTTCTTGAACCAGGTCAGGAAATTCTCTCGAAAGCTCTTTGACGAGTGCTTCCTTATCGTTGAAAAAATCCAGTCCTTTTTCAGGAAGAATGACCTGAAAAGAGGGGTTTAATAAATGTATTTCCGGAGAAATGTCCAAGTCTTTCAAAAGTGAAAAAAATATTTGATTTTCACCGAGACCTACAATTGGGGTTGAATCGATATTAAAAACGAGGTCTCCGATGACGCAGGAACCTGCGAAGCCGTTTTCTGAAATGAGCGCTGTTTTTATCCCTTTGGAAGATGCAACCGCAGCGGCTATGTGAGAGGAAAGATCATCACCTATGACAATAAGATCATACATTTAATAATTCCTTTCCGGAGAAGATGATTTTCGTTTATTCCTTGATGTGTACTTTACGTCCGAGCACTTCAAGTTTGCCGTCGGCAAAGAGCTGGATCGCCCGTGAATAAATCTTGTGCTCTTCTTTCAGAATTCTGGCCGCCAGAGTATTTTCCGTATCATCATCCATCACGGGCACGGCGCTTTGAAGGATAATCGGTCCCGTGTCCACGCCTTCATCCACAAAATGAACCGTACAGCCGGAAACTTTCACACCGTAATCCACGGCTTGTTTTTGTCCGTGCAGACCCGGAAAAGACGGAAGCAGGGCAGGATGGATATTCATGACCCTGCCGGGAAAAGCTTTAAGAAATCGCGGAGAGATGATACGCATAAAACCGGCCAGCGTTACCAATTCGACATCATGTTTTTTCAAAGTATTGATGAGTTCAGAATCATATTCTTCTTTATTTTTAAAATCGTCGTTTTTTAGAACGACAAAGGGAATGTCGTGTTTTTTCGCTCGGGTGATTCCGTGGGCATCAGGGTTATTGCTGATGACGATTTTGATAACCGCTTTCAATGAACCGTTTGCAATATTATCAATAATTGATTGCAGGTTGGAGCCGTTTCCCGAAATCAAGACACCCAATTTCAACAAATCAGCCATTATTATGTCCATACCATGTAAAAGGAATCATTTGACGCTTTCTAATTATCAGAAAAACAAACGCGTTCCTGATCATCTTCTTTCTTTTCCACAAAGCCGATCAGATAAGCTTTTTCACCCAGAACTTCCAGACGTTCAAGAACATCGGAACACTCTTTTTCCGAGACAACAAGCATCATGCCGATACCCATGTTGAAAACACGGAACATTTCTTTTTCTTCGACGTTGCCCATCTCCTGAATCACCTTGAAAACGGAAGGAATGTCCCAGCTGCCTTTTTTGATGATGGAACGGCAGGCCTGAGGAATAATACGGGGGATGTTTTCATAAAATCCGCCGCCGGTAATATGGACAAGTCCCTTGACGTTGAAATTTTTAAAAAGATTCAGAAGCGGCTTCACATAAATTTTTGTCGGTTCCAGCATCTCCAGACCGACAGATTTATTCAACCCCGGCACCGCGTCATTCATGCCGAATTTCCCTTTTTCCAGGAGAACCTTGCGGGCCAATGAAAATCCGTTACTGTGCAGACCCGTGGAAGCCAGCCCGATGATCCGGTCATTGACGCTGATGGTTGACCCGGTGATTAATTTTTCCGATTCCACAACGCCGACACAAAAACCGGCCAGATCATACTCGCCTGGCTTATAAAAGCCGGGCATTTCTGCGGTTTCACCGCCGAGGAGTGTGCATCCGGCCTGACGGCATCCTTCGGTAATGCCTTCGATAACCTTCACGTTTTTTTCCATCTCCAGTTTTCCCGTGGCGAGGTAATCAAGAAAGAACAGAGGTTCGGCTCCCTGTACCACAACATCATTCACCGACATGGCCACAAGGTCGATGCCGATGGTATCGTGCTTGTCCAATAATTGAGCTATACGCAGCTTGGTTCCCACGCCATCCGTGGAAGAAACCAGGACCGGATTTTTCAGATCGACTGTGTTCAGGCGAAATAAGCCGCCGAAACCGCCGATGCCGGCAACCACTTCCTTACGGGCGGTTGTTTTGATCGATGCCTTGATGCGTTCCACAAATTCATTGGCGGTGTCGATATCAACACCCGCGTCTTTGTATGTGATAGTATCTGTCATGATGCTCCTGTTAGATTAATTATTTTTATGAAATCGTGATGGGGTTTTGTAACGTAAATCAATTTGTAAGTCAATCATTCCTTGCGCAAATAAAATATATTTGTTAACCAATGCAATAAAGTTGCCAGAAATAATGCAGGTTTGACGATTTAAGACTGTGGAGACCCGTATGGATTCACAAAAAGAGATTCTGCAAAAAATAGAGCAACCTTTATTATTCGCGTTCAAAGATCATTATAAAAATCTGCCCAACATAAAAAATTTAGGCAAATCTTTTTTGAATCTTCTGCCCAAATTAAAAAATGCTTCATCGACTCTCATCAGTCAGGAAGTGAACAGCTTGATAGACGAATTGCTGGAAATATTTTCCAATTATGACTTTCAAAAGCTGGAATTAAAGAAAAACAAAATTGAAAAAGCCGTTTCTTTATTGGAGAAGATAAAAAAAGAAATCAATTCATCAGTCGCCCCTGTTTCTTCTCATCAGACAGACCGAACGATCATGGAAAGAATCTTCGTTTTAAAAGACGCAATGGCCAAACTCAAGCTGCCGGTTCAATATCTGAAAGGCGTGGGACCGAAAATGGCCTCCCGCTTTTCCACAAAAAAAATTGCCACGGTTGAGGATTTACTTTTCTTCCTGCCGCGGACTTATGAAGACCGGAGAGAAAGCAAAAAAATAAATCGTCTGGAAGAAGGTGACGTGCAGACGGCAGTGGGAGCCGTATTATCCGCGCAATATCATCACTATGGAAAGAGAAAAATACTGGAAGTTGTTATCAGCGACGGTACCGCCAATCTGACGGCCAAGTGGTTTAAAGGGCAGATGTCTTACCTGCTCGGTATTTTCAAGAAAGGAGCGAAGGTTATTTTCACCGGCGAAGCAAGGCCTGATTACGGAGGCAAACAGATGATTCATCCTGATTACGAAATTCTGGATGAGAAGGATGAGGATAATCTTTTAAATTTTAAAAGAATCGTTCCGGTTTATTCGGAAACGGAAGGACTGCACCAGAAATATTTCCGCAGGGTAATGAACTTCGCGCTGGAAAATTATTCCCGCTACGTTGCATCTCCGATTCCGGATAGCATCTGCGATAAACGCCAATTAATGAATATCCACGAAGCGCTCCTGTCCGTTCATTTTCCCGGCAATAAGGAAGATGTTGAAACGTATGTATCCTTCCGTTCTGAAGCCCACCGGCGTTTGATTTACGATGAATTTTTCTTCTTTCAACTGGGTATGGCGATCAAGAAATCGGGACGAATTCTGGATAAAGGCATTTCATTCAAACCCGATGGCAAAATGCTGGGAAAATTTTATTCGATTTTAAAGTTCGATTTAACCGGCGCTCAAAAAAGAGTTATCGGAGAAATCCTGAACGACATGTCGAAAGATACGGCGATGAACCGCCTCCTTCAGGGTGATGTTGGAAGCGGCAAGACCATTGTTTCGATGGCAGCAATGATTACCGCCTGTGAGAATTCCTATCAGGCAGCCATTATGGCGCCAACAGAAATTCTTGCCAAACAGCATTTTGAAAATATCAGCACGTGGACTGGTCAATTGGGATTGAAAGCGGTTTTGCTGACCGGAAGAATGACCAATGCCGTGCGGCTGGAAATACTCGAACAGATTAAAAACGGAACCGCGCATATCATCATCGGCACACATGCCCTGATTCAGGAAGGCATTGATTTTCATAAACTGGGAATGGTTGTTATTGATGAACAACACCGTTTCGGCGTGATGCAGAGAGCGACTCTGCGAGCCAAGGGAATAAATGCGGACGTGCTGGTCATGACAGCTACACCCATTCCGCGAACGCTGGCCATGACCGTTTATGGCGATCTGGATGTTTCTGTAATAGATGAAATGCCTCCGGGGAAAAAGCCTGTGCGTACAATGCTGACATCGGAAAGCAGAAGAGACAGGGTTTATCAGACCATCAGGATGGAACTGGCCAAAGGTCATCAGGCATTTATTGTCTATCCGCTGGTGGAAGAATCGGAAACACTGGATTTGAAAGACGCCACCAACATGTCCAAACACTTGCAGCAGGATATTTTCCCGGAATATCGTGTGGGGCTGATTCACGGCAAAATGAAGGAAAAAGAAAAAGACGACGTTATGAAGGATTTTCTGGAAAACAAAATACAAATACTTGTTTCCACAACGGTTATTGAAGTCGGCATTGATGTTCCCAGAGCATCCCTGATGGTTATCGAACATGCCGAGCGTTTCGGCCTTTCACAATTACATCAACTGCGCGGCAGGGTAGGGCGGCGTGACATTCCATCAAGTTGCATTCTGCTGGCCGATTATAAATGTTCAGCAGATGCAAGGAAGAGATTGAAGGTGATGGAAAAAACAACCGACGGCTTTGTCATTGCCGAAGAAGACCTTTCCATACGCGGCCCCGGCGATTTTTTGGGAACAAGGCAATCCGGCCTGCCGGATTTTCGCATTGCCAGTATCATCCGCGATGCCCGTATTTTGAATGATGCCAAAGAAGATGCATTCGCGCTGGCGGCACGAGACCCTTTTCTGGAAAAACCGGAACACACGATCTTAAAAGAAGCCTTGATTTGGAAATGGCAGGGCAAACTGGATCTGGCCAGAACAGGTTGATTGGAAAGAAATTTTATGCAGGATTATTGTTTCGGTACCAGGGTAAGTGTTTTGGTATAGTGTCGCTCTATGTTTTCCTCTATAAACGGGAATTTCTGATAGTGCCCTTCACGGAAGGCCGTGATACCATCGTCGTAATGGGGGCTTGACGGATTATCGAGCTGGCCCGTGCTGTTGATGCCGATTAAAGGTTCATCGCTTCCGAAATCAACGATGATTCGCATGGCCGGAATCATCCATGTTTCAAAATTCTTTCCCGGATGATAGGCGGAAACGTTTAATGTGGTGTGATCGCCGGGCGCCGGATAAGGGCCTCTGTCTACATAACCGGAGAGAAATTTGACGCCGGTCTTGTTGATGAAATCCATATAGTCGGCAAACAATGTGGCATCGGTCCTCCAATGATAGGTATGTAGTTTTCCCCATTGCCACCTGTCAGGATTTTTTCCGCAGCGCTTTTCCAGAATGCCGATGGCATCCAAAACCGTCTTCGCCAGAATCATGTCGCGTTCTTCTTTTTTCGGGGTGGTTAAGTCATCCCAGAAAGGGCTTTCTTTCCCTCTGTCCGTTAAATGGTCGTGCAGCGCGGAGTAAGCAAGCAGAAAGGTGTGCAGAAGCGATTGATAGGCCTGTGTATTTTTTCCTCCCAGTTCGTCGGCGAAAAGATTGTCGCTTAAAGAAAACAGGAAGGCGCTGCAGAATGCCGCTGCAGCGGAATCCGTGGTCATATTTCCGTCAAAATTTCTGAGGAGGGAAATTGCTTTTCCCGCAGACGGGGTTTCCCCCGAATCCTTCCAGAATATCATCATATTTTTAAGAGTATTTTCGTTCAACAGCGCGGATTTGATCACTTGAACAAACGTGGAATGCGTATCGAGCTGCATGGCTTTTGCATCATCAAGGGTATAGTTTTTTGCGTTCTTCAGTATCTGTTCGATACGTTCACCTCTGTCGGGATAATACCAGGAGGAGGACAGAATATGAGGAAAATCAGCGGGAACAGTCCGATTGTTGGCGGTGCCGACATATCCCTTCTTCGGATTTTTGACGGAGGGATGCAATGCGGGTGACAGAAATCCTGTCCAGTCGTATTCGCCCGTCCATCCGGGAGAAGGGCAGAGGCCCCGTCCTTTTTTCCGCAACGGGAAACGGCCCATGACCTGCCAGGCGATATTTTTACGATCCGCCATGACCAGGTTCAGCGGAATGACGGATGTTTCATGAGAGGTGTATTTAAGAATTTCATCGACCGATTTTGCACGCATGATATTGAAAAAGACGTCCATGGACCTGTCCGGTGCATTGCCTGACCAGCCATACGCGATTCCCAGAGAAGCATTAACCGGCATGGGAACCAGTTCATGACGGGGCTTGGCGGTTAAAATATCATTCAGAAGAATGCCGTGTAACGTTTCATAGAATGTTCGGGTAACAGCGTTTTTCTGTCCTTTAATCCGAAAGATTTCCTCTCGGCTGTTTGCCTTCAACCATTTATTTTTATAAAGATAATAAAGACCGTCCGGTTTTTGTTGTAGCTTTTCCAGGAAGAGATCCTGATTGTCTGCCATAACCATCGTCATGCCTAAACCTATATGCCTGTTATATCCGGCAATAATGCCGGGAACTCCGGCAATAGCAATCCCTGCTCCGTCGATTTCCGGACATTTCAGGTGCATCATGTGCCAGATGGAGGGCATGGTTAAAGGCAGATGCGTATCATTGGCAATGATCGGTTTTCCTGATTTGGTCAGTTTTCCGGAGACCGCCCAGTTATTTGAAGCGGCCGCGGCAGGAAGAAGAAGTTTGGTGGTCAGATTGGCTATGGTGTTCAGTCGTTCAATATCCTGAGCATCCGTCGAGAGATTGATACCTTTCAATTTTTTCATTTCTTCAAAGGGCAGTGGCTCATCGGGGTAAATGGGAAAAAGCCAGGCTAACTTTTCCGGTTCGATGAATTGCGCAACATTCAGCATATTGATTTCTTCCTGAAGGTTCTGACCAAGGCCCAGCGTTAAAACAAGAAAAACATACATGGAGTCAATCGGTCTCCAGGGCTCGGGTTGATGCCCGGCTAACTTCAGGGTCGTCGGCAGAGGGACGCTGGAAAGATAAGCGTTTACGCCGTCGCCGTAGAGCTTCAACATTCGTCTAAGATCGGATGACGCAGACAGATAAAGGGTTTGAGCTATCTCATTAAGATTCAATGCCCGCAGATAAATATCCATTTCCAGCGTGGCTTCGCCCAGAAGTTCGGAGAGTCTTCCCTGACCCACAAGCCTGAATCCTTCCATCTGCGTGAAACGGTCGCAGGCGCTCACATAGCCCATGGCAAAAATCATGTCTTCCATACTGGACGCTTCGATAAAAGGAATACCCATATTGTCCCGTTTGATGATAACTTTTTGGGATAGACCTGGAACGATCTGTTCTCCTTCCATGGGTGGCAGAGATTGTTTAAAGGCGATATTGAATAATGGAGCACAACCGCCGGTTGTCAGGCACAGGATAATGATCAAGACTGAAAAAAGCCTGAAACGAATGAATAAAAGAGATTGACTATTCATTTGATTCTCCTCGATCTGGAAGGTGATAATTTTTCGTTATTTAGAAATACTTTTATCAGGCCGTCAAGTAAAAAAATCCTGATGATGCCGGCAGGTAAAAACATCTTTTCAGATTGCTTTGGAGACTTGACTTAGTACAAAAGGCAATATAGTTTCAAACAAATTAAAAGCGGAGAATGGAATTGAGAATAGGCATAATCGGCATAGGTGGAGTAGGGGGATATTTCGGTGGGAAGCTTGCCCGGGAATATGAAAACTTCCGTGAGCATGAAATAATTTTTATCGCGCGTGGCGAGCATCTGAAAGCGATCCAAAAAAACGGTCTGCAGTTAATCACTGAAGAAGGCAGCTACATTGCCAAACCTAAAATTACCACGGATAATCCTGCGGAAGCGGGAGTATTTGATCTGGTTTTCTTTTGCACCAAAAGCTATTCACTGGAGAGTTCCGCAAGGGAATTCAGTCCATGCATTAATTCGAATACCGTTGTGATACCTTTGCTCAATGGCGTAAATAGCGCAGAGAGACTTCGCGCCATACTGCCGCAGGCGAATGTTCTGGGTGGCAGTGTGTACGTCATTTCCCATATCGAAAAGCCGGGCATCGTTAAACAGGAAGGAGGTTCCTGCAAACTGATATTCGGGACGGATGATCAGGAATCAGCCAAAAAGTATTCATATATTCTGGATGTTTTATTAAAAGCAGAAATAAAGGCCGTACTGACTGATATAATTTCCGAAGTGCTCTGGACAAAATATCTGCTGATGTGCCCGATTGGTTCGCTCACTTCGGCCACCGGCAAAACCTACGGCGGTATATGGGATGACCTTGTACTCAGAAAAAAAGCCAGAGAGATGATGTTGGAGGTTGTGGCAGTTGCCAGAGCGCGTAATGTTTATTTGACCGAAGATGCAGTTAACAAAGCAATGGAAATGGTGGGGAGTTTCGGTTATAATTCAAAAACATCCATGCAACTGGATTTTGAAAAAGGCCGGCAGACGGAAATTGAAGCCCTGACAGCGTATCTCTGCAAGGAAGGCCGGGAATCAGGCGTTCCCACGCCGTTGCATGATGAAGTCTATGATCAACTGAAATAATTTAATAAAAGGTGAAAACAATATGCAGTTCATGAAATCAACTATCATCGTAACATCAATTATTTTAGTTACAGCCTGTGCCGGTCATGTCAATACGCTTGAAGTCAATCAACTTGCAAAATCGACGAAGAGCTGGGATGGGAACACTCTGCCTCAATATCCTCAAGGACAACCGGAAGTTACTATTCTAAGAATCAAGATTCCCGCAGGTGCAGAATTAGATATGCATTATCATCCGGTAATCAATGCCGGTTTCTTGCTTGAAGGGGAACTGACCGTGATAACTGATGACAAAAAAAGATTGCATCTCAAAGCCGGGGATTCCATTGTTGAACTGGTCAATAAGAAACATTACGGTAAAAACGAAGGGAAGGAAACAGCGGAAATCATCGTTTTCTACGCAGGTGTTGAGAATAATCCGATAACAGTTAAATAGATGTCCTTTTTAAATTTGCATATACTCTAATTAAATCTTGGAATATTCATTAATCAAATCCAGTATTATTGAATTATATTTCATTGACAAAGCAACCCTGTTTGTTATAGGAAAAACATCTAAAAAATATTAGTCATTAACAGGTGCAATATAAATTTCTAAAGTAATTTCAGGTGCATATGATGAAAGAAATTAATATCGGTTTAATCGGTTTCGGCACTATTGGAACAGGTGTTGTTAAACTTCTGAGGCAAAATGAAGATTTTATAACTAAGAAATTAGGCGCAAGGCTTGTTCTGAAGAAAATTGCCGATATTGATATTACTACACCACGTGCCATTAAAGTTAATAAGAGCCTTCTTACCACAAATGCCCTTGAAATTATTAATGATAAGGATGTTTCTATTGTTATTGAACTGATGGGCGGATATGAACCTGCGCGTACTTTTTTGCTCAAGGCCATCGCCAACGGCAAACATGTGGTTACCGCCAATAAAGCGCTTCTGGCAACTCATGGAAATGAAATCTTTCCGGCCGCACAAAAGAAAGCTGTGGATATCGGATTTGAAGCGAGCGTCGGAGGAACGATACCGATCATCAAGACTCTAAAAGAAAGCCTTGCTGCCAACAGAATAAATTCCATTATGGGTATTATGAACGGCACCTGCAATTTCATTCTGACTAAAATGACGGATGAAGACAAACCGTTTGATACTGTTTTAAAAGAGGCACAGAGGTTTGGTTTTGCTGAGGCTGATCCGACTTTTGATATTGAAGGAATTGATACCGCTCATAAAATGGCAATCATTCTTTCACTGGCTTACGGTAAGAAAGTAAATCTGAAAGATATTTATCTGGAAGGCATTACTAAAATCAGCCGCGAGGATATCGCTTTTGCCCGCGAACTGGGTTACCGGATAAAATTGCTGGCTATTGCCATGCTGAAAAACGGAGCGGTAGAGGCGAGAATTCATCCAACCATGATTCCTTCCCATCATCTGCTGGCCAACGTGAATCAGAATTTTAACGCTTTTCATCTTATGGGTGACGCGTCAGGCCCTGTTTTCCTTTTCGGGCAGGGCGCGGGAATGATGCCAACCGCCAGCGCGGTATTTAGCGACATTATGGATATCAGCCGTAATCTCTTGACAGGAAATAACTGTCGTGGACCATTACGTTCAATCAATGAATCGTCCATGACACAGATAAAGCTTATCCCGATGGATGATATTGAAAGCAAATATTATTTCCGTTTCTCCGCCGTTGACCGTCCCGGCGTACTTTCCAAGATATCGGGGATTCTCGGAAAGCACAACATCAGTATTGCCGCGTGCATTCAGAAAGCGCGGGGTAAAAGAGGAGCGGTACCGATTGTTATGACCACCTACAAGGCGAAGGAAAAGGATGTCCAGAAAGCGCTCAGGAAAATAGATAAACTGGATATCGCGCATGGGGAAACAATGCTCATCAGGGTTGAGGACGATTTAAATTAAATTTTAAAGAAAAAGTTTTAATGTCAATATGAAATACGTAATTTTGCTAGGCGATGGCATGGCCGATTATCCAACTGAAAAGCTTGGCGGTAAAACGCCTCTGCAGTGCGCGTTTACTCCATTTATCGATCAGATAGCCGCGGAAGGAACTCTCGGTCTGGTGGATACGATTCCTGCGGGAATCAATCCGGGCAGTGATGTGGCCACGTTAAGCGTGCTGGGTTATGATCCCCGCGAAAATTATACCGGGCGCGGACCGCTGGAAGCGTCCAGTATGGGAATCTCTCTCGGACCGAATGACGTGGTTTATCGTTGTAATCTCGTAACCATCAGCGACAAAGATTCTCCAAATGCATTTATGGATGATTTTACCTCCGGTCATATCAGTTCCCCGGAAGCCAGAGAAATTATTCTTGATATTAATAAGCAACTCGGATCTGCCCAACTGGAATTTTTTCCGGGAGTCGGATATCGTCATCTTTTTGTGTGGCGCGACCCTCAATCCGCCCCGGAAACCACGCCGCCGCACGATATTATCGGTAAGCCAATTGCGGGATATCTTCCACGCGGCAATTGTGCCGAAGAAGTAAATTCCATAATGCGCCGTGCCGCGGAAATATTAAATAATCATCCCGTAAATACCAAAAGACAGGCAGAAGGGAAGAAGCAGGCCAATTCCATCTGGCTTTGGGGGCAGGGGAAGAAACCGCAGATCGTTCCGTTTACTCAAAAATATTCCATATCCGGCGGAATGATTTCAGCCGTTGACCTGCTCAAGGGCATCGGAGTGATCGCCGGTTTAAAGGTGTGTCCTGTCGAAGGAGCAACAGGTTATATTGACACCAATTATGAAGGCAAGGCGAAGATGGCACTGGATGTTCTGAATTTTATGGATTTTGTTTTTGTCCATCTGGAAGCGCCCGATGAAATGGGACACGAAGGAAATGCCGAGGGTAAGATTCGCGCCATTGAACTTTTCGATGAAAAGATTGTCGGACCGATTTTAACCAAAATAGGAGGATGGGGTGATTATCGGATTATTGTTTTAAGTGATCATCCGACCCCAGTTGATATACGGACCCATGTCAGCGATCCCAGTCCGTTTGCAGTGCTATCCTCCCTTAAAGAGGAAAACAAATCGGCTGGTAAGCCTTTTGATGAAATCCACGCCAAAGAAAGCGGGATTTTAATTTCTCCCGGTCATCTTTTGATGGAAAAATTTATAAAAGATTGGAGGAGTTTTGTCGGTTCGTAATTTCACACAGGTTAGGGTGCTTTTTGCCGATACCGATGCCATGGGGGTTGTGTATCATACAAACTATATAAAATGGTTTGAAACGGGACGTAATGAATTAATGCGACAACTCGGAGTTCCTTATACGGAATTGTCGAAGATTGGCTTGGATCTTCCGTTGATCAACGTCAGTTGTGAATATTTGAAGTTTGCCGTTTACGATCAGCTATTAATAATAGAAACAGAATTTGATTATATAAAAAAAGCAAGAGTAAAATTTAATTCACGTATCTGGGATGAACACCGGGAGAATCTTCTTGCAGAAGGCTATACTATTCACGTATGCACGAATAAAGACGGAAAATTGCGCAGGATACCTCATCTGCTGCTTGAATGGATAGAAAAATATAATATTAGCAAAGGGGAATGAAATGGCGGCAAAATTATCAAAACAGGATCTGGAAGGGCCGGATGCCTTTCAATCTACGATAGAATTAATCAGCGATTATATCTCCGAAAATAAAAAACGTTTTTATTCCATTGTGACAGCGATTGTTGTAGCCTCGGCGATAGCCATTGGAATTTTTATGTACTGGAATCATTATCAGTATTCGGCGAAAGAAATGTACGCCAAAGCCAATGAGAATCTTGTTCAAAATATTGAAAATCCGGAGAACGCAAACAAAAATATTAAATTATTTCAGGAATTGGTTGAAAAATACCCGCACAGTTGGAGCGCCCGGATGGCACATTATCATCTGGGAAATATTTATTATAATCTCGGCGAGTTTGATAAGGCCATTGCCGATTATAAAAAATTTGTATCATCACGTATATCCGATAAAGCCGGCATCAAGTTTCTCGCCCTGACGTCCATCGGATATTCCTACGAGGCCAAGAAAGATTACAAAGATGCGCTGGAATATTTTGAAAAAGCTTTGAAAAGCAACAATGCAGGATTTGAATCGGTTGCGTTCAGCAATATCGCACGAATTTACGAACAAATGAATGATAAAAAAAACGCACTGGAAAATTACAAAAAAGCTCTGGAGAAGGCCACAGAACCATCCAAGGCTATTTTAATCAAATATAAAATATCATCTCTCAGTTAACTCCGGAGGTTTAATCTTTTGAAGGTTTTAATGTCAGGCAATGAAGCTATTGCCCGTGGCGCATACGAGGCTGGCGTTAGATTTGCCGCTGCTTATCCCGGAACGCCCAGCACGGAAATATTAGAACAGTTTTGCAAATATGACGGCGTGTACGCGGAGTGGTCACCCAATGAAAAAGTGGCCGTTGAAGTTGCCATTGGCGCGGCATTGGCCGGAGAAAAGGCCTTGGCGGTGATGAAGCACGTCGGCGTCAATGTTGCCGCAGACCCGATTTTTACCGTCAGCTACACAGGAACCAACGGGGCGCTGGTTATTGTGAGCGCTGATGATCCATCCTTACACAGTTCTCAAAATGAACAGGATAATCGTAATTACGCCCGCTTTGCCAAAATTCCCATGCTGGAGCCGGCCGATGCACAGGAGGCCAATGAATACATCAAACTCGCTTTTGAAATCAGTAAGAAATTTGACACGCCGGTGTTTTTACGCTCCACAACCAGAGTTTCTCATTCAAAATCGGTGGTATCTCTTGGAGGTCCAAAAGAATATATAAACAAAACAGGTTTTGTCTTCGACGTTGAAAAATATGTCATGGTCCCTCATTGTGCGCGTTTGCGAAGGGTGGAGGTGGAAAAACGTCAACAGGCCCTCAGGGAATTTGTCGAAACATTTCCGGAAAACAAAATTGAAATAAACAGTACCGATACAGGAATTATCACCGCCGGGATGCCCTATAATTACGCCAAGGAAGTTTTCCCAGATTATTCCTACCTGAAGCTGGGAATGGTTTATCCCTTGCCGGAGAAGTTAATAAGGGATTTTGCCTCCAAGGTGAAAAAAATATATGTTGTTGAGGAATTGGATCCTTTCCTGGAAGAACAAATCAAGGCAATGGGAGTTCAAGTTATTGGAAAGGAAATATTTCCTTATACCAACGAATTTGATCCCGGCATTATTAAACACGCTATTGAGAACGATACGCAAGAGCCATCTTCTCCGTATCAGGAATCCCTCGCATTACGTCCGCCGAATCTTTGTCCCGGCTGTCCGCACCGTGGATTATTTTACGCTTTAAAAAAACAGAAAGCTTTTGTCCATGGAGATATCGGCTGTTATACCTTATCGTATATGAAGCCTCTGGAAGGTTTGCATTCCTGCATCTGTATGGGGGCCAGCATCGGTATGACGCATGGGATGAGCAAGGCGATGAAGGAAAAAGGGAAGGGCAAGGTGGTCGGTGTAATCGGCGATTCCACGTTTCTACATTCCGGAATAACGCCGCTTTTAAATATGGCGTATAACGGGAGCAACGCATTAATCATCCTTCTGGATAACAGCACAACCGCTATGACCGGTATGCAGGAGCATCCGGGAACAGGCTATACCCTGATGGGAAAGGCAACGAAAAAAGTTAATTTGAAAGATTTAATATTTGCACTGGGAATTGATAATGTCCAGATTGTTAATCCGTTTGATCAAAAGAAAACGATAAGTGCGATTAAAGAAGAGCTGGCCAAGGATGGTCCATCTGTTATCATTTCACAAAGTCCTTGCGCTCTATTTAAAAGGGCCGGTATTAAACCAAAACCGGCGCTAAAAGTGGACCCTGACAAGTGCGAAGGCTGTAAGGCATGCCTGGGATTAAATTGTCCGCCGATTTCGTGGAAACGGGGAATAACCAAAGACGGGTCTAAACGGAAGGGCATATCCTGCATTGACGAAACCTTATGCAATGGTTGCGGTTTGTGCGCACAGGTCTGTAAATTCGGCGCTATAAGTTAGATTAGAGGAATAATTGTAAATGTCTGAAAATAAAGTAAAAAGTATTTTGTTTGCCGGAGTAGGAGGTCAGGGAATATTACGGGCCAGCGATATTATCTGCGAAGTTATAATGGAAGCGGGTTCCGATGTTAAAAAAAGTGAAGTTCATGGCATGGCTCAGCGCGGCGGATGTGTGACCAGTCATGTTCGTTACGGAAAAAAAGTTTATTCACCTCTGGCCAAACCGGGAAGCATCCAGACACTGGTTTCTTTTGAAAAAATGGAATCGTTGCGTTATTTAAATTTACTGGCAAAAGATGCCGCAATCATCGTCAATACGGAGGAAATATATCCGCCGGCAGTGAATATGGGTAACATGCCGTATCCCCATGATACTGTTGATTTTTTAAGAATTAATTACCGCAATGTTATTAGTTTCAATGCGGCAGAACTGGCACAGAAAGCAGGTAATGTAAGGACGGCAAATGTTGTTCTCCTAGGGGCTTTATCCAATTTTATGCATATCGACCAATCGATCTGGCAGAATGTTATAAAAAAATCATTTCCTGAAAAATTGATAAAAATCAATTTAGAAGCTTTTCAAATGGGAATTGATGCTTAAATTAAAGCACGAATGTTCCATAATAAGTCATTTATAAATAAAGGGTTGTAAAATTATATATGGCAGAAGACTATTATCAGGTTTTGGGTGTGGATAAGAAAGCGTCAGCAGACGATATCAAGAAAGCTTATCGTAAACTGGCACTTAAATGGCATCCGGATAAGAATCCGAATAATAAAGCGGCCGAAGAAAAATTCAAAAAGATCAGTGAAGCGTATGCCGTATTAAGTGATACGGAAAAGCGTCAACAGTATGATCAATTCGGATCGGCGGATCGGTTCCGTCAACAGTATTCGCAGGAAGACATTTTCCGAAACTTTGATCTTGATGAAATACTGCGCAGTTTCGGTTTCGGTGGAGCAAGGGGCGGAGGCCGGACAACGTTCAGAACATCAAGAAGGGGAGGTGGCAGTTTTCAAGATGATTATGACGATCCTTTTGCCAGCCTTTTCGGCGGCGGCATGGGCGGTGGACGTGGGCGAGCGCAATACGCGAATATGCCTCAAAAAGGACAGGACGCAGAATATAACCTATCGATTACACTTGAAGAATCAGTATTTGGAGCCGACAAGAAAATTTCTTTTCAACTGGAAAGCCGTATTGAGGATATCAGTGTCAAAATACCAGCCGGAATTAGCAGTGGAAAAAAATTAAGACTTCCGGGCAAGGGATTATCCGGTTATAACGGAGGTCCCAACGGAGATTTATACTTGAATATTAATGTATTGCCTCATCCTATTTATGCCCGCGACGGTAATGATTTATATATAGAAAAGACAATCAAATTTACCCAGGCGGCTCTTGGAACAACGATTGACGTTCCCACTTTGGATGGATCGGTAAAACGACTGAAAATCAGTCCGGGCACTCAGAATAATACAAAGATCAGGATGAAGGGATTTGGTGTTCCAGGATTAAAAGGATCATTAAAAGGGGATCAGTACGTAAAGATCAATGTTGATGTTCCAAGAAAACTTTCAGACCGCCAGATGAAACTGGTACAACAACTCGCTGACGATGGAATTTAAATCAGCCAGTTTGTTTCCGAAATGTTATCGTAAAAATTACATATTTTCAAATACATAAACCATTGGAAGTGCCCGTTCCCAATCATTCTAAATTTTAATCTTAGGTCTTATAAGATATGTTATGTCAACATTATAATAGGTTTTCAAATAAATTAAGCTTAGATTTTCTTCCTTCTTCCCACAACGGCGCAAATCATGTCATAAAGCTTCTCTTTTAAATCTTCAGGTGTTTTCCAGACGATATGATTATAGTGTCTTGTATCAAAATGAACATTTTTTAAGTCGTTCTGGTTTACGCACCATATGACAGGAAGGTTTCTGCCGATGGCATATCCGGCCTCAAAATAGACCACCCTTTTGTGTTCGGTCACTTCGGCGATAACAAATAGAGAATTTCTGATTTCAGCGATAATTTTTGCATTAATTTTATCCGTATGCTGTTTGGAATCAATTCGTAACGCTTTGTACCCGGCTTCAAGAATTGCCGGCTTGATGGCTTTATCCCAAGCCTTATTCATGGCATCGGAAAAAGACATCGCTACAAAGGCCTGACACAGTTCGATGGCGCGTTGTTCATGATTATCCAGATAGTTCCATCCATTTGGCGTTAATGCCATGTGAATCGGGTTTTCGGAAGATGACAAAGATTTCGGCTCATGATCATCCCAGGCCAGCAGTCCTCGCTCAACAAGGAATCTTATGTAAAAGGTAACTTCATAAGGAGCCGAGGCCCATGCCAGAGGATAATCAAATTTCGGAATTATGGACACAACATCACCGGGATATTTTGATTTCCGGGAGATATTTCTTAAAAAAAGATATTGTTTGTCCGCTGGATTATAATCAGGAATGGATTGTTCAATTTCTTTTAAAATGTTTGTGTTTATTTCAGGAATGTCCATTCCCAACTCGGTGAGATTTCTAATCCAGCCTGTAAGTTTCGGATCAAGATTTTTTCCATCAATGATGCGTTCTGCTTTTTTTGTGATTTTAAATTTGCCGCAACGCGGACATTTATATGTCTTAAGTTTATCGCCTGTATCCGTTTTGCATAAAATTCTCTTATCTTCAATCTTACAAACGGGACAAATATTTGATTTCATTAGAGCTCCTTATCGGCAGAATGAAAAATTTCAATTAAACTAAAATAGCTTAATTATCAATCCATTTTTTAAATGAGTGCCACTTTCCCAGCACAAATTGACCTTTAGGTTATTCGCCGGGATGTGTTCATAATATACAACACATATCGTTTTCTAAACGAACTGTACTTCGCCTATTGCTCCCATGTCCTGGTCGCATATTATGATGATCCCAATTATCCCTGGAATATTTATTCCATAATCCAGTGCTTTTTTTATATCTTGCCTGCTTTTTACCTTATTACCAACAGCGGAAGCCGCTGCATCAGCCAACGTCGCAGATTTGGAGATGACACACACTGCGTCTGCAATGCCGAAACTTAATGACGGTCCGACCGAAGCTGATGAGGTACAGATCCCCAGCGGAGTTTTCTCAGGTTCTACAATAAAATTTACTTTGTAACTTAAAGGAGAATCTCCCGCGTAAACGGATACGGTCAAAATATTTTCTGCTTTCAGAAAGATATCTCCTCCGTTTTCAATGATAATATTTTTGGTATGATTGAGAAGATCACGCCCGACAAATTCAGAGACGGCTCCGGCAACGCCGGCCATCGGCCCTACTCTGCAGAGTCTGGATTTGCTCAACAGACTTCTGACAATGGCCGGCGCGAATTCGTCTTCGGAAATCGGTAATAATGATTTTTTAAATTCGGGTTTATTTTTTATGTAGGTTTCTAGTGCATTGCGATGTTCACTTAATGATTTGAAAGCCCGCTCGGCCAGGTTTGTGTCGGAGCTAATGAACAAATCGCTTTCAGCGATTTTCACATGATATGAGATGAGATGATCTTTATTAATTAAGGATCTATATGTTCTTTCATCATATTTATTCATATCGAGATTGCATTATGAGTAAATTGTAGCACCCTCCCCCAATATATTATCGGCTTCTTTTTTCAGGTTATCATTAATATCAAGACGATAATCATCGCCCAAGTAGACGATGGTTTCACTCTTTCCGTTAAGAATATGCATGTAACTTTCGTATTTACCGTGAAATTTCTTCAACGAAGAAATAAAGAATGAAATATTTTCGGGAGATACTTTATTGGCGTCGACCATAAAGCGAACTTGCTTGTAGGGATTTTCAAGCGATTTAGATAATGGAACGACCTCCTGTGCCATTAACGTAATTTTTGACGTTTCTTCGGTGCCGCTTATATCAAGAGTCCCTTTTATAACGACCGGCTCTTCATCATGAAGTATGTCATAATATTTATTATACAAGTCACCGAAAAATATTGTATTTATTGATCCATGAAGATCTTCCAGTGTAACGTAACACATGATGTCGTTTCTTCTTGTTTTTCTTTCATTAATGGCGCTGACAACTCCGGCGACCGTAATTGTTTCTTTGTCCCGTCGGGTGTTTAAATTGCCGGAATTGGCATTTGTGACAAGTTTCAAACGGTCGGCAAAACGCAAAAGGGGATGGCCGGTAATGTAAAACCCCAGAGATTCTCTCTCGATGGAAAGAAGTTTTTTATGTTCCCATTCAGGCATATCCGGTATCTGATATGGTTTCAAACTATTATGAGTCATTTCAGAAGAGGAATCCAACTGATCAAAAAAGCTGGATTGTTTGCTGTCTTTTTCTTTCTGACTGCGCTGCACTTCATCCATGGCTTCCTCAAAGTGTGCAATAAGCTGGCTGCGCTTATATTTCAGGGAATCAAAAGCCCCGCATTTAATCAGGCTTTCTATAACTCTCTTATTGACCTTGCGCAAATCAACCCTGCTCAAAAAATCTATAAAAGAACTGAATTTCCCTTCATGGCGGACCGATATAATGGAATCGATGGCGGCAATTCCTACATTCTTAATTGCCGCAAGCCCGAAACGGATGTTGTCTCCGGAAACGGTGAAATCTCTTTCTGATTCGTTGATGTCGGGCGGTAATACGTTTATATTCATTTCCTTGCAGGCGCTCATGTGCTTGATGATTTTATCGCGGTTGTCCTTTTCACTGGTCAAAAGGGCTGCCATGAATTCAACGGGGTAATGAGCCTTCAGATAAGCGGTCTGATAGGCGATAATCGCGTAAGCCGTACTGTGTGATTTATTAAAGCCGTATGCGGCAAATGTTTCCATCTGCTCCCATATTTTTCTTGCCTTGCCTTCGTTAATTTTACGCTTATGCGCCCCTTCCAGAAACTTGGGTTTTTCCTTTTCCATTTCCGCGGCTTTCTTCTTGCTCATCACCTTGCGCAAAGTATCCGCTTCCGCCATGCTGTAACCTGCAATGGCACTGGCAATCTGCATAACCTGTTCCTGATAGAGAATGATGCCGTAAGTTTCTTTCAGAATTGCTTCCAGCTGCGGCAGTTCATAGGATATTTTCGTTTCTCCATGTTTACGGGATGTAAATTCCGGGACCATTTTCATGGGACCGGGGCGATATAGAGCAATCAACGCGATAATGTCTTCAATGCAATCCGGCTTTAATTTTACGGCTACATCGGTCATGCCCGTACTTTCCATCTGGAAGATTCCGTCGGTTTCGCCTCTCGTGAAAAGTTCATATGTTTTTTTATCGTTGAGAGGAAGCGTATCAATATTTAAGTCTATCCCTTTTGTTTCCTTGATGAATTTCAGCGTGTTTTTAATAACGGTTAAAGTTTTCAGCCCCAGAAAATCGAACTTGGTCAATCCGACTTCCTGAATGTCATTCATTGAATATTGTGAAACAACATCATCTTTGGACGAACAAAGAGGCACTCTCTCCACCAAAGGTGCGTCCGAAATGACAACGCCCGCGGCATGAGTTGATGAATGACGGTTCAGACCTTCCAGAATACGGGATAGCGATAGAAGTTTGGCCACGGTGGGATTGTTTTTTTCTTCTTCCGCAAGACGGGGCTCCTGTTTAATGGCTTCATCAAGTGTGATATTAAGCGGCATACTGGGGACTAATTTCGCAATTCTGTCGGCTTCACTATACGGAATATCCAGCGCGCGTCCCACGTCACGAATAACGCCTTTGGCCTGCATTTTACCAAACGTGATAATTTGTGAAACTTTATCCTGACCGTATTTTTCAGTGACGTATTTAATGACGTTATCCCTTCCTTCCGGACAGAAATCGATATCAATATCGGGCATCGTCCGGCGGCTGGGATTTAAAAATCTTTCGAAGAATAAATTGTAACGAATGGGGTCGATGTTGGTGATTCTTATGGCATACGCGACCAGACTTCCCGGCGCGGAACCGCGTCCCGGCCCCACCGGTATATCATTGTGTTTGGCATGCTTGACAAAATCGGAGACAATAAGAAAATAACCGGCAAATCCCATGTCCTTGATGATTTCCAGTTCCTCGTGAAGGCGTTTTTTGTATTTTTCCCTGATGGCTGCTTCGTCGCCCTGATTATTTTTTAAAATAACGGGGAAAAGTTTTTCCAGCCCTTCCCTCGCTTTTCTCTCCAAATATTCATTCAAGGTTTCCTCAGGGTTTTTTACCGTAAAATTTGGCAGATAAAATTTCCCCTTTTCCACAGGAGTAAAATTGCATTTTTCAGCGATGCTGACTGTGTTGGAAACCGCTTCGGGTGTCGAAGAGAAAAGCTGCTGCATTTCCTCGGGTGAACGAAAATAAAACTGATCTGTGCTCAAACTCATTCTGTCCTGTTCTGTGATCTTTTTGCCTGTCTGAATGCATAAAAGAACATCATGCGCTTCAGAATGTTCTTTTTCCAGGTAATGACAGTCATTGGTGGCAACAAGAGGAATGGATAAATCTTTGCTGATTTCGATCAGCCCGGCATTGGCAATTTTTTGTTCGGGGATGCCGTTTTCCATAATTTCGAGATAGAAGTTTTCTTCACCAAAAATTTGCTGATAGTTGACAGCCGCCTTTTTTGCCCCTTCAATATTACCCCGCATAATCAGATCGGCAATTTCGCCCTGCAGGCAGGCGCTGGAAGCTATAAGCCCATCGTGACACTCCTTCAATAGATCCTTATCCACACGAGGCCTGTAATAAAACCCTTTCAGAAATGCCGTTGTTGTCAGCTTCATCAGGTTTTTGTAACCCTGCATGTTTTTAACAAGCACGATAAGATGTTTTGACTTTTCGCCGGCGATCCTGTCTGTAAGTTTATGGGGCGCCACATACAACTCACATCCAATGATCGGTTTTATGCCATGGTCAAAAGCCTGTTTGTGAAAATCAATCGCGCCGAACATATTGCCATGATCGGTAATGGCCACAGCCGGCATTTTGAATTGCCGTGCCTTTTTGAAGACATCGTCCAGTCGAATCATTCCGTCCAGAAGACTGTATTGGGTATGGAGATGCAGATGTACAAATTCAGAGTGTTTCATAGTCACACTTTATTGGAAGTAAAAATATATAATTCCGGAAGACGATAAACTATTCTAGTCTAACCAGTAATTGGGCGCTTCCTTGGTTATAATGACATCGTGGACATGACTTTCTTTCAAGCCAGCCTGGGTAATACGAACAAAACGCGCTTTTTCAATCATTTCCGGAATGGTTTTGCAACCGATATATCCCATACCGGCTTTAAGGCCGCCGATGAGCTGGAGAATACTGGCGGAAAGCGAACCCCGGAAAGGGACCCTGCCCTCTATTCCTTCGGGAACCATCTTTAACGGTCCTTCTATGTCATCTTGATAATACCGGTCACGGCTGCCCATTTTCATGGCTTCCAGGGAACCCATACCGCGATAGACTTTATAGCTTCGTCCCTGAAATAAAATTGTTTCTCCCGGACTTTCCTCTGTTCCGGCAAATAAACCACCGATCATGACACAGTTCGCTCCCGCGCCAATGGCCTTGACAATATCTCCGGAATATTTTATGCCGCCATCGGCAATGACGGGAATGCCTTTCTTCGAAGCAATTTTATAGGCGTCTCTGATGGCCGAGATTTGAGCCACACCTACACCGGCTATGATACGGGTGGTGCAAATGGAACCGGGGCCGACTCCTACCTTAACCGCATCCACTCCGGCATCTATCAGCGCCTTGGCGCCTGCCGCTGTTGCCACATTTCCGGCGATCAGTTCACATTTGGGGAAATTTGATTTTGTTGCTCTAATGGCTTTCAGCACTCCTTCGGAATGCCCATGGGATGTATCGATAGCGATGACATCAACACCCGCGGCAAGCAATGCTTCAAGCCGGGCTTCCCGATCGATAATTCCCACGGCCGCGCCGACACGCAGTCTTCCCAGGGAATCTTTGCAGGCGTTGGGGTACTTGCGTATCTTTTCGATATCCTTGATGGTAATCAAACCTTTCAGCCTGTATTCATCGTCGACAACAAGCAATTTTTCAATTCTATGTTGATGAAGCAGTTTTTTGGATTCTTCCAGGGAAATGTTGGAAGACACGGTCACCAGATTTTTTTTCGTCATGACATTGGAAACAGGTTGATCCAAATTTTCCTCGAAACGTAAATCACGATTGGTAAGAATTCCCACAAGCTTTCCTTTCTTCACCACAGGGACACCGGATATGGAATATTGATTCATCAGTTTCAAAGCATCACTGACTTTGCGGTCGGGTTCGATGGTGATCGGATCAACAACCATTCCGCTTTCCGATTTTTTGACTTTGTCCACTTCGATTGCTTGCTGTTCTATGCTCATGTTGCGGTGGATGATGCCCATACCGCCTTCCTGAGCCATGCAAATTGCCGTTTGTGATTCTGTCACCGTATCCATGGCAGCGGAAACAATCGGAATGTTCAAAGATATATTCTTTGTCAAGAATGTCGATGGATTGACATCTCGCGGTAAAACGTTGGATGCCGCTGGAACCAGCAGCACATCATCAAATGTTAAAGATTCTTTTATTGTGTCATCAAGCATTGTTTCCTCCACATGAAATTATAAAACCTGGTTGCTGTTGATTACGGGTATGAACTTCCAAAAGAGCCGACCTATGTCATACCTTCTGCTATACGGAATAATTCTCCAATCCCGATAAATCGGATTGGAGAATTCGACTGACGCTTTACGATAGTTCCGTTTGTCTCATTACGACATACTCGTTTCAGTATACTACGCTTCTGAAACTTGAGTTTGATGAATAAAATATTTTTCGCCGTTTAAAGGAATAAAAAAACCGTATCCGTTTTCAGATGGTTCTATAAATTCAGCAATCTGATAATAACTCTTACGGGAAAACCGCGCGTTAAATTGACTGTTTTTTACTCTACAGTATAGAACATGATCCTTACCTGAATGTAAAGAACTCATTTCCAGAATTTCGCAACAGTCGTCATTAAGAAGAATTTCAATTTGCTCATGACCATCTTTGGGATTTTTTGTTTTATAGACCGCTATAACAACAAAAGCGGTATCTTCTACATCAATGTAACAGCGTTCCGGTCCGAGTTCAATGAGATATCGTCCGCCTTCATCCAGTTTTAAATTTTCAAAAAAAATACCGAGTATTTCTTTACGGAACATGTGAGCGCCTTTAAAATACCAGACACCTTCTTTGTCTATTTTGATATCAAAGTTGTCCATCTTTAAAAACTTTTTCTGCTGTCGAGTAATATCGTTACGGGACCATTGTTGACAAGTTCTACTTTCATCATTTCCTGAAATTTTCCCGCTGCCACATGACTTATTTTATCTTTTGCCTGTCTTAGAAAATACTCATAAATTTCGTTGGCTTTTTGTGGTTCTTCAGCCAAAATGAAGGAAGGACGTCTTCCCTTAACGCAACTTCCCAGTAATGTAAATTGCGAGATAACCATCATATCTCCTTTGACGTCCAACAGAGATTTGTTCATCTTATCGTGTTCATCTTCAAAAATACGCAAATTTACAGATTTTTCCAGTATATAATCCGCGTCTGACTTATTATCTTCCTTGGCCACTCCCAAGAATATAAGCATTCCCCCGTTGATGGAAGATAATTCCTGATGATTGATTTTGACACAGGCATTGTCGACTCTCTGAATAACTGCTCGCATTGGGAATACCTTTAAAAATTCATGTATCTCTAGCAATAAATTTCCCCGCATTCAAGCAATTTCTCTTATAAAATAATAAATTGAATAAATTTAAGCTAGTTCAATTTTCCTTGACAGGCTTAATTTTTGTTGTTAAGGACACGCCGGCTTAAAATTTTATGGGCATTTATGAGAGAATTCCAATAATAATTTCCTTTCAATGTCTATAAACTATAATTATTATAGGGGGTTACTAAATGATTTGTAAGACAGTTAAAGCGGGATTTGAATGCGCTTTTATGACTAAAAATGGTTGTAGTTTTGTTAACGGAATTTGTGCAACTGTCGTAGATAAGTGTGAAGGATGCGGAAAAATCATTGATTATGAATCGGGTAAATATTGCAAGGTTTATACTGACCCGGCGAGTAAATGGCTCAACGGGAGATGCCCGACCGCGACGCATGTGAAGCTGGAAATAAAAGAAACGCAGAAGATAAATCCACTTAAAGCGTCGAAGAGATCAAGCAAAAAGGCTTAAAACAATCTCCACATTGATAACATATAATAAAAAGCCGGCTGATAAAGCCGGCTTTTTATATGTCAACTGACAAGCTGCTTAATGTGTTGTAATTCCTGTTTTATGCGCAACAGAAATAACTTTTGTTTTTCATTGTCTTTTTCCCCGGGCTCATCATTACTTCGCATCTTATGAAGCTGCTTTTTCGCACCGTCAATCGTAAAACGTTGAGAGTAAAGCAGATTTTTGATCGTTAATAATTCGTGAACGTCTTTCTTTCTGTATAATCGTTGTGCGGTTTTGGTTCGGACAGGATTTACAGTTTTGAATTCAGTCTCCCAATATCTGATGACGTAAGGCTCGACGTTCAGAATTTTACTTACCTCACCAATGCGAAAATACGCCTTATCGGGAATTATCGTTTCCATTCAGTTCCCTATAATATAATAAATTCATTAAACGATAAAATCATTATTATTCATTAATTGAATAAAATATTTTTTACCGTTGGATTTACAACTATTTAATTCAGAGCTTTTCGCAGAACCTGTGAAGATTTAAAAGTCAGCACTCTCCTGGCTGTGATAGAGATTTCCTGCCCTGTCTGTGGATTGCGGCCACGTCGCGCTCTTTTTTCTTTGACCATGAAGTTGCCGAAACCGGAAATCTTGACTCTTTCCCCTTTGGCCAGACAGTCCTTGATAAGGTCAAAAACAGACTCGACGATATCTGAAGAATCTTTTTTGGAAAACCCGAGCTTCTCATGAACGTTCTGAATAATATCAATTTTCGTCATATTTTTTTACCTCCATTTTAACTTTATTATTATGTGTCTTATGATCTTATTTTTGCACCCGTCAAATCAACAGTCTTTTGCACGAGTCTGTCATGAATGTTACTTATTTCTTCATCAGTCAGTGTTCTATCAGCGGCACGGTAAGAAAAACGCAATCCCAGGCTTTTTGTCCCTTCCGGAATTCCCTTGCCTTTGTATACATCAAAAACAATAACATTTTCAAGTAAATCTTCTTTCTGCTGCCAAACAGTATTTATCAATTGATCCGCTTCGATCAGCTCTGAAATAACAAAGGCCGCGTCCCGTGTTACCGCCGGATATTTTGAGAGCTCATGATAAATTATCCTGCTTTCTTTATAAGCGGTTATTAAAATATCCAGATTAATTTCAAATACATAAACATTATTTTTGAAATTATATTTTTCTGTTATATCGGGATGCAGTTCCCCTGCAAGACCGATTGTTTTTTCATCTAAAATTATTTTGCATGATTTTCCCGGATGCAAAAACGACTCATTGACCAAAGAAATATACTTGCAATGGTTAATTTTCAGATCATAAAAAACATTTTCCAGACAACCTTTTAGAGTATAAAAATCAGCGGTTTTACCTGAATTCCAAAAATCATCCGTAATGTTTCCCGTGATCAGTCCTGCAAGAATGTTATCTTCTTGAGGCAGTTCTCCGTCTTTACGGTTGATAAAAATTCTTCCTATTTCAAATATTTTTAAATCGGATGAGCCGTTATTCACGTTTTTATTGAGTGTATCCAGCAAACCATAAACCATGGTTGTACGCATGGCAGAAAGCTCTTCACCCAGGGGATTATGAATCTTGACAAAGTTTCGTCTTGGATCATTTTCCGGTAAAGAAAGAATATCAACAGCCAGTGGTGTCCCAAAACTATAATTGACAACTTCCGTAAATCCACTGCCGACCATTAATTGTCTCAATTTTTCTTCCAGTTCCAGACGGGGTATCAAATCCATTTCCATGACGGATACTTTCGGCAACGTAAGCGGGACTTTATCAAAGCCGTAAAGCCTGATAATTTCTTCAATAAGATCCACTTCCCTTAAAATATCGACGCGACACGTAGGCGGCGTAACAAGATATCTCCCCTTCCCGTCCGGTTTCACAATCATGCCTATTTGTCGCAATATCCGAACAACATTTTTGGCGTCTACGGGAGTCCCTATTAGTTGATATAGGCGTTCCAAACGCAAGGGGATGTTTTGGGGAGAAAAAACTTTTTGCGGATATTCATCGATATAATTTTTGCAGATGGCACCACCGGAAAGATCCGCAATAAGTTGCGCCGCGCGGTTAAGAGCGTTGACGACTCCTTCCGGATCAATCCCCCGTTCAAAACGAAAAGCGGCGTCCGTTGGCATTCCTAATTTGCGCGCTGAACGACGTATGGATGAAGGAGTAAAGTATGCGCTTTCCAGAAGAATTTGCTGGGTATCTTCTTTGACTTCCGAATTGAGCCCCCCCATGATTCCACCGATGGCTACAGGTTTGGCTCCGTCACAAATCAATAATGTATTGGGAGGTAGGAAGCGGCTTTTGCCATCCAGAGATATGAATTCTTCATTGTCTTTTGATTTGCGGACGACGATTCGTCCTTCTTCCAGAAAGCGAAAGTCAAAAGCATGAAGGGGTTGTCCCATTTCCAGCATGACGAAATTTGTGACATCAACAATATTGTTTATCGCGCGCATGCCGGCAGCTTCCAATCTGTTTTTCAACCAGATGGGGGATGGACCTATTTTAACATTTTTAATCATTCGAGCCGTGTAACGGGGACAAAGGTCAGCATCTATTATTTTTACCGATGTGAGAGAATGGATGTCTTCAGCTTTTTCTTTGATCTTGCTGGAGGGCCGTTTCATTTTTTTCCCAGTGATGGCTGCCACCTCCCGCGCAATGCCTATCATGCTCAAACAGTCGGAACGATTCGGCGTAACATTGACGTTCAATACGATGTCTTCTATATCCAGAGCGGATTCAAGCGGTAATCCAAGAGGCAGATCAGCCGGCAGATGCATAATGCCCGATGCATCATCTCCTATATCCAGCTCCGCCGAAGAACACAACATGCCATCTGATTTCTCGCCGCGTAATACGGATGATTTGATCGTATAACCACCGGGAATTACAGCACCGATTTTTGCCAGCGGAACAATGTCTCCTTGTACGATATTCTTTGCGCCGCAGACAATATGATAGGTTTGTACCCCATCATGGACGTCACACAAAGACAGGCGATCGGCAGAGGGATGCGGCTTTACAGACAAGATTTTAGCGACAACAACGCCGCTGAATTTAGGAGCGATCGTTTTGATCTCATCGACTTCCAGTCCTGTCATGGTCAGCTGATGAGCCAGCTCGTTGGACGTCAGCTCGATATCAATATAATCTTTAAGCCATCTGAGACTTACCAGCATAAAGAAATGTTTCTCCTAAAATTGTTTAAGAAAACGAATATCATTTTCAAAGAATAAACGGATATCGGAGATTCCGTACTTTAACATGGCGATGCGTTCCAGACCAAGACCAAAAGCAAAGCCGGTATATTCTTCCGAATCATAATTTACATACTGGAAAACGGCGGGGTCAACCATGCCGGAACCCAGTATTTCCAGCCATCCGCTTTGTCCGCAAATCCGGCAACCGTTTCCTCCGCACATAACGCAGCGAATATCAACTTCCGCCGATGGTTCTGTAAACGGAAAAAAGCTTGGTCGGAAACGCAAGACGGTATTTTCTCCGAAAATCCTTTTTAGAAATGCCGTAAGAATTCCTTTGAGATCGCCGAACGTTACTCCCTTGTCCACCATCAGTCCTTCAATTTGGTGAAACATCGGAGTATGGGATACGTCAGAGTCGCGTCGATAAACTTTTCCGGGAGACAAAATTCTCAAAGGAGGACGAATTTTTTCCATCACTCTAACCTGCACAGGGGAGGTATGCGTGCGCAGGACGATATTATCTTCAATGTAAAAAGTATCCTGCATATCTCTGGCAGGATGATCCCTGGGAATATTTAGCGCTTCGAAGTTGTAATAATCAAGCTCTATTTCCGGACCTTCCACAATGGAAAATCCGAAAGAAGCGAAAACAGAACATATTTCTCTTCGTATCTGAACCACGGGGTGAATTCGTCCGCGTTTAATCCACCTTCCCGGTAACGTGACGTCTGTTTTTTCTTTTAATACAATTTCTTCTTTAATCTTTGACGATTGTTTTTGAATCGCTTCATCAATTTTGACATTTAGCGAGTTCTTCAGCGCATTGCAAAGCTTTCCGAATAAAGGTTTTTCCTCATCGGACAACCGGGCAATATTTCTTAATAGACCGGTTACAAGCCCTTTTCGGCCAAGATATTTTGTTCTGATATTCAAGAATTCATCTTCGGTTGTGGCCGCATTTAATTCGGCAAGGGCATTTTTTTCCAGATCCTGAAGCTCACTCATCATGCCGATTACTTGCCTTTAGCCAATGACACAACGTGAGCGAATCCTTGTGGATCGTTTACGGCCAGCTCCGCAAGTATCTTACGGTCTAACGCGACGCCGGATTTTTTCATACCGTCTATCAAGCGACTGTATGTTATATTGTTGATGCTGGCGGCGGCACTAATACGCGCTATCCACAATTGACGAAATTCTCTTTTTCTCGCCCGGCGATCGCGATAAGCATATTTCATTGCCTTGTTGACTGCTTCCGTTGCGGTTCTCAGCAAGCGACTGCGGGCGCCAAAAAAACCTTTGGCAAGCTTTAATACTTTTCTTCTTCTTTTACGAGCATTAACGCTCCTTTTGATTCTGGACATTTTTTATTTCTCCTGATTTGTAACAATGCTTCTTTATTCCTGTTTATTATAAATAAGGAATAAGTTTTCTAATCTCTTTATAGTTTGCGGAATCAACCAGCGTTGATTGCCTTAAAGTCCTTTTTCTCTTTGTCGTTTTTTTGGTAAGGATATGGCTGGCGAATGCTTTGCTGCGCTTGATTTTACTCTTGGCTGTCAGCGAAAACCGTTTTGCCGCTCCTCTGTGCGTTTTTAATTTTGGCATGTGTTTCCCTTCCTTTTCTTATTGTTTTTTGGGTGAAAAAATCATCACCATGTTTCGACCTTCCAAGCGTGGCTCTTGATCAATGATACATTCATTGGCCAACTCGTCCCTTATTTTTCCCATTAATTTTCTGCCGATATCTGTAAAAGCTATTTCCCTTCCTCTGAACATCATCGATACTTTTACCTTATCGTGATTGCTTAAAAACTTTCTAATGTGTTTCATTTTAAACTGCACATCATGTTCTTCGGTCTTTGGTTTCAGTTTAATTTCTTTAACCTGGATTGTTGTCTGGCTTTTTTTAGCGTCGTGCAGTTTTTTGCTCTGCTTGTATCGATACTTGCCGTAATCCATTATTTTACAAACGGGTACATCGGAAGACGACGAAACTTCCACCAAATCCAAACCTGCTTCATCCGCTTTGGCTAAAGCTTCTTCCAATGTTATGATACCCAGTTGCTTTCCTTCTTCACTGATGACGCGAACCGTGGCAGATTTTATTTCCCTATTGATTTTTAAATCCTTAACTATATGTCACCTCCTGCAAATAAAATTTATTTGAAACCATTCAATTTATTGTTTTTTTGCGCATAGATCCTGCAATAACGCAATAAATTTATCAACCGGCATCGATCCCATATTTTGGCCGTCACGCATGCGGGGAGCAACCGCACCGGCTGCCACTTCTTTATCTCCAATAACCAGCATATAGGGAATTTTCTGCATTTGCGCCTGACGAATCTTGTATCCTAATTTTTCGTTTTCAAAATATCTTTCCGAGCGAATACCCGCCTCGATGAATTTATGATGAACCGTTTCGGCATAAGGGATATGTTTGTCCGTCACCGTCAGTAAAATACACTGTACCGGAGAAAGCCAGACGGGAAATGCTCCCGCGTAATGTTCAATCAACACGCCCATGAAGCGTTCAATCGCTCCCAGAATCACCCTATGCAGCATGACCGGACGATGCTTTTCTCCGTCAGCGCCAATATAACTCAGATCGAATCTTTCAGGCAGCGTAAAGTCACACTGAATGGTTGCGCACTGCCATTTTCTCTTCAAAGCGTCTTTTAATTTAAAATCAATTTTCGGGCCGTAAAAAGCTCCATCGCCTTGATTCACTTCATAACGCATATGACTGTCCTTGAGGGCGCTTTCCAGAGCCATCGTTGCCAGATTCCAGTCTTCATCGGAACCGATTGATTTCTCCGGCCTGGTACTCAATTCCACTTCAAATTCGAATCCAAAAATACTCATCGCATCGTTGACAAAATCGGCAATGGCGCGAATTTCCGAGTTTAACTGTTCCGGCGTGCAAAGAATGTGTGCATCGTCCTGCGTAAATTGTCTGACCCTCATCAACCCATGTAACACACCGGTTTTTTCATGTCGATGAACCGTGCCCAATTCAAAATAGCGCAGGGGCAAGTCCCGATAACTTCTAATTTTTGATTTGTAAATCAACATGTGTGAAAGACAATTCATCGGTTTGATGCCGTAAATTTGTTCATCCACCTCGGTAAAATACATATTTTCGCGGTAATGATCAAAATGGCCTGATTTTTTCCAGAGATCAACTTTAAGAATCTGCGGGCCCATGACCATATCGTAACCGCGTTTCAGATGTTCCTTCTTTTCCCAATCTTCAATGAGATAGCGCAGCATCATTCCCCTGGGATGGAATATGATCAGTCCTGCGCCTGCCTCTTCATTGACCTGAAAGAGATCAAGTTCTCTTCCCAGCCGGCGATGATCTCTTTTTTTCGCTTCTTCCAGTAAATTCAAATATTCATGGAGTTCAAGCTCGTTGGTAAATCCGGTGCCGTAAATCCGTTGCAGCATTTGATTATTTTCATTGCCGCGCCAGTATGCTCCCGCAACGCTCAAAAGCTTGAAAGCTTTTATCCTTCCCGTTGAGGGTATGTGCGGTCCCCGGCATAAATCAATATAGGCTCCCTGTTGATAGATGCTGACTTCCTTGATTTCTTCCGGCAAATCATTGATTAATTCAACTTTATAACTCTCACCTCTATCTTCAAATAACTTGATTGCCGCCTCACGAGTCAATTCTTTCCGTATGAATGGATTATCCTCTGCAATAATTTCTTTCATCCTTTTTTCAATTTTCGGAAAGTCCTCAATCGTAAAAGGCTCTTTATATTCAAAATCATAGTAAAAGCCGTCTTCAATGGAGGGTCCGATGCTTACTTTGGCGCCGGGAAAAACCTCCTGCACGGCCTGAGCCATGACGTGAGATATACTGTGACGCAAGATAGACAGACCTTCGCTTGAGGATACGTCTATTAAATCAAGTTTTGAATTATCCGTGATAGGATAGCTTAAATCGACGGGCATCTTATTGACTTTTACCGCGGCAAGATAAGATAACGTTTCCTTTTTCCATTCTTTTATTGCATCAAGAGCAGAAATTCCTGCCTTGAACAAAAGTTCCTTGTTATCAGGGAAAATAATTTTTATATCCATAACTTATATTTCTAAATCAATTTTAAAAGGGCACCCCTGTAATGCTGATGCCCTTAAAATGTATATAATTTAAGACATTCTTCTTTAAATTAAAATGGTAGGCAAGCAGGGATTTGAACCCTGGACATCCACCGCGTCAGGATGGCGCTCTCCCCCTGAGCTACTTGCCTACAAAATAACATCGCAATTTAAAGGTGGCTTCATATCAGTAAATTGCGGCGATGTCAAGCTAAATATCTTATATATTAGATTATTTATCTGATGAACGGTTCAGAATGTTTACCCCTTTAAATATATAAACCAGGCCGGAAAGAATAGTGAATAAAGCCGTCAACCAGGAAAGACACCTAAGCAGTTGAGAGTAATCGATGGCATTAAAAGTAAACGACTTTAGAAAGAGGGCTAAAAATAAGGTGCCTATTTGTAATGCCGTGGTTATCTTGCTGATAAAAACCGGTTTTATTTCATAGGGCACTGACATCATCGATAGCGTCATGATTCCCATGAGAATAATTAAATCTCTGCTAATAACAATGACAGTCAGCCAACTGGGAATCAAACCAAAAATCGACAGGGAGATAAAACCGGTTGATAAGAGTATTTTATCGGCCAGAGGATCAAGAAAAGCGCCGAGTGGGGTTTGCTTATTGAGTATTCTGGCCAGCATTCCGTCTAACGCATCCGTTATCCCGGCAAAAGAAAAGACAATGAGAGCCTGGGCGTATTCACCCTGAATTAAAAATATGATTATGACAGGAACAAGAATAATTCTTAATAAAGATAAAAAATTAGGTATGTTCATCATGGTGTTTTTAAAAGAAGTTTTCTTATGAATATTATTTTGCCATTTCCATTATATCTTGATTTAACTGCTCAACATGGGGCCGTCCGGAAGCTTTTTAATAATTTTATTAACAACGTCATTGATTAATGTTTCAAAACCATCACTTAATTTTTTTTTCAGCCTTTTATCGGTAAGGTCGAAATATCTTCTAGTCGATTCGGACTGGGCGTTCCAGAGAATTGTCCCGTTATCGGTGCTGCGCAGTTCGCAAATCACCGTTATTTTTACAGGCAAGTAAAATATTCCGGTTTTATAATTTTCTGTCAAGGAACAATACATTCCGGCATCGGCACCTACAACATCTTTTAGCGTCAGGGGAGAAATAGCACTCGTCCCGCCTGTTTTAGAATCTCGCGGTAAAGATTTCAGTTTGGCATCCATCTCGTCCAACGATATTTTCGAATATCCTTTAAAATAGATTTCATCAAAAAGCTTTAAACGTAATAAATGAGACGCCTTGCTTTCGGAATCATTGCTTGCTATGGGAAGGATGGCAATAGATTGAGCATTGATTTTGTCAGCGCCGTTTTTGCCCAATACAGTTTGTGAGTTGCTGAAACAACCCATAATCATGAATATCATTGTGATGAACAAAAGGTTGAATTTAAAAAAAGTCATGATGTTCTCTCTTTATATATAAAGTAATTACTTTGAGTCATATTCAAAAAACGTGACCGGATCACGTTCTGTTCCTTGAAGAAATAAAATTTTAAAGATTAATTTACAATGCAAGAAGTTTATCAGTCAAACAACAAGTTCATTATACTTCATCAGTATTATTTTTCTTTAATTTTTCAATTTCTTCTTTAATGATTCTCTCCGCTATTTCAGGAAACATTTTACGCGTTATGCTTTCAACGATTTTTTCAACCCTTTGCAAAATATCTTCGTATCTTTTTTTGTCTAATTGATTCTCATCAATGATATCAACCAAATTGTATACTTCTTCATTCAGTTGAGAATCATTTTCGTAACCTCTCCCGTCGACAACAATGACTTCCTGATGGTTGCCATTATTCTCGGCTTCAACTTCGTCCGTTAAATTATGTACTTTTCTATCTTCATGATCTATGGAATTCGCATTCACATGAATCTCCCCATTATTTTTTTACCCGATAAAGTGCATAAATTATTATAAAGATTTTTTTGAATAGTTATCACAGAGCATAAAACAGTTCAAGATATATAATATCATATTATATCGATTTTTATGATTGACATCTTGGCCTTATTTCATGTTAAATGCAAAACATTAGAAGATCATTCCGAACAAAAGAGCCTATGAAAAGAATATTAATTACCGGTGGATCTGGTTTTTTAGGTTCGCACCTCTGTGAAAAGCTTTTAAAAGATGGCAACCATGTCATTTGCCTCGATAATTTTCATACCGGTGACAAAAACAACATTGCTCATCTCCTGGGTGAAAATAATTTTGAATTGATTCATCATGACATCATTCATCCTATCTATCCGGATGTTGAAGAAATATATAACCTTGCCTGTCCGGCATCCCCCGTGCATTACCAGAACAATCCTATCAAAACCATCAAGACCAATGTATTGGGTGTGATAAACGTTCTCGGAATTGCCAAACGAACCAAAGCAAAAATACTTCAGGCCTCTACGTCAGAAATATACGGCGATCCTGAAGTGCATCCGCAAAAAGAATCCTACTGGGGAAAAGTCAATCCGATAGGAATCCGCAGTTGTTATGATGAAGGAAAAAGAGCGGCAGAGTGTCTGATGATGGATTACCGGCGGCAAAACGGTGTTCGTATAAAAATAGCTCGCATCTTTAATACCTATGGGCCGCGGATGTCCATCCATGACGGCCGTGTTGTTAGCAATTTTATTGTTCAGGCGCTCCAGAATAAAAAGATCACGGTCTATGGCGATGGTTCGCAAACCCGATCTTTCTGTTACGTGGATGATATGATTGACGGTCTGACCGGAATGATGAATTCAGAAGATAATTTTTACGGTCCGGTCAACATCGGTAATCCTGTGGAATTTACCATTCTGCAATTGGCAGAAAAAGTAATCGCTTTGACAAAAAGCAACTCCAGCATTGAATATCTTCCTTTGCCTGAAGATGATCCTGTTCAACGCAGGCCGGATATCATCCTTGCCCAAGAGAAGCTGGGGTGGATTCCCAGAATTCACCTGGAAGAAGGTTTGGCAAAAACCATTAATTATTTCCGTGTCGCATTAAAAGCATGATATAAAACATCGAGGAGCCCGAATAAAATGAAATTTAAAAAGAAAATACTCTGTATCGGAGCCGGTTATGTCGGCAGTCCTTCCATGGCCATGATCGCAAACAAATGCCCGGATTATCGCATTACGGTCGTGGATATTAATTCAGAAAGAATTGATGCCTGGAATTCTCCCCATCTGCCGGTTTACGAACCTGGCCTCGATAAAATCGTAAAAAA
>CAYNWA010000007.1:31793-52987 GCA_964400795.1 uncultured Smithella sp. | reverse complement strand
AAAAAGTGCCGTGGGAAAAACTTATTTTTTAGCAAAGATATAGAAAATCAGATTAAAGATAATGACTTAATTTTTGTCAGTGTCAACACGCCGACAAAAACATATGGCGCCGGCGCCGATATGGCCGCCGACCTGCAATATTTGGAAAAAACAGCCCGTCAGATTTTAAAATATTCTCATTCCTCAAAAATTGTAATTGAAAAAAGCACCTTGCCCGTTAAAACGGCTCTCGCCATGGAGAAAATTCTATCCTCCGCTAAAGGAAAAATTAAATTCGACGTTCTTTCCAATCCGGAATTTATGGCGGAGGGCTCGGCAATGAATGATCTGGAGAACCCCGATCGGGTTCTCATCGGTTCCCGAGAAACAAAAAGCGGATTAAAAGCAAGAGCCCGATTAGTAGAAATTTACGCCCGATGGGTTCCTCCTGAAAAAATCATCACGTCCAATATCTGGAGCAGCGAGCTGTCAAAATTAGTCGCTAACGCTTTTTTGGCTCAGCGCGTATCTTCCATCAATTCCATTTCTGCTGTATGCGAAAAAACAGACGCTGATATCGTTGAAGTAGCTAAAGCGGTAGGTCTGGATAGCAGAATCGGCGACAAATTTCTCAAAGCGGGTATCGGGTTTGGCGGTTCCTGTTTTAAAAAGGATATTTTAAATCTTGTTTATCTCTGCCATTATTATGGATTGCGGGAGGTTGCCTCTTACTGGGAAAATATCATCAAGATTAATCAATATCAGCAGGATCGCTTTATTGCCAATATTCTTCATGCCATGTTCGGCACATTAGCCGGCAAAAAAATATGTATTCTGGGTTTTGCATTTAAAGCAGACACAAGCGACACGCGAGAAAGTCCGGCGTTTTATATTTCTCAAAAACTTCTGACCGAACAGGCGGAACTAATCATCTCCGATCCGAAAGCGCTGAAAAACGCGGCCATTGATCTTGCCGGTGTCAAGGGAAAAATAACCTATATTGACGATCCTTATAAAGCGGCGGCCGGTTGTCATGCGTTGTTGATTTTAACCGATTGGGAAATGTATCGAACCCTTGATTATAGAAAAATATACCGTTCCATGATGAAGCCGGCTTTTCTTTTCGACGGACGTAATATCGTTGATTATAAAAAATGTCATGCCATAGGATTCAATATATACCCGATCGGCAAGAAGGCTTTAACGCATTTCTAACGTTATAGTCCGGATCAATTTTGGATGTGAAATCGTTTCACGAATTTTTTCCGATGATCAGTGACTTTCATGAAATAAAATCAAAGGCGTTTTTAATCAACTTAATGTCTTGTTTTGCACCGGACATAGTTACCGCCACCACATCAAAGCGGGCTTTTGCGTCTAAAAGATGTTTCACTTGTAAATAATATAACGCCACCTGGGATATTTTTCTTTGTTTTTTCATTCCCACCGCCTGCTCCGGATATCCCAGCTTTTCTGATTGTCTTGTTTTGACTTCAATAAAAACATAGTCACCGCTTTCCAGGGCGATAAGGTCTATTTCCCCGAGCGCGCAGCGGAAATTTTTTTCTAGAATGCGGTACCCCTTTTTCTTGAGAAAAGACATCGCTATGTCCTCTCCTTTTCTTCCAGTGATAATTTTTGTCAGGTTTTTCATTTTAAAAGGAAAAATCAAACGAGGCTTGATTCAAGTTTTTAACATGAAATGATTTCCGATGAATCTTACAGATACCGAATTTTCGGATGGCGTTGACATGTTCCCTGGTTCCATATCCCTTGTTTTTTTGAAAATTATACTGGGGAAACTGGCGGTGATACATTTCCATGATCCGGTCGCGAGTCACTTTGGCCATGATGGATGCGGCTGCGATGGAAATGCTTACATTGTCTCCCTTGACCAGAGGTTTTTGCGGGGTAATGATGGGAATGCGATGCAAACCGTCAACTAAAAGAAAGTCAGGAGACGCGGAAAGGTCCAGAACGGCGTCGCGCATGGCCTTCAACGATGCCTGTAAAATATTGACCCGGTCAATCACATCGGCATCAACCACCCTGATGCCAATGGCCATTGCGTTTTTTTCAATTATTTCGTATAAATTTTCTCTTTTCGTGACGGATAATTTTTTCGAATCGTTTATTTCGACGTTGCAATAATCGGGAGGAAAAATGACCGCCGCGGCAACCACCGGCCCGGCCAAAGGCCCCCTGCCCGCTTCGTCGACTCCGGCAATAAGATGATACCCCTCCCGACGGGCCATTTTTTCAAAAGTATCCATTAAAAACTAAAATCCTTTAGTTTTTTTTAAAACGTTAACGCTTCAACAATACGGATGAAATAATTGCAGTATCGGTAATTTATTGTTTTGATGCGTCCTTAATCCTGGCTTTTTTACCTCTTAAATTTCTCAGATAATAAAGACGGGATCTGCGCACTTTGCCTCTGCTGATCACTTCAATCTGGTCAATGATCGGAGAATGCAAAGGAAATGTTCTTTCCACACCAACGCCGTAGGAAATTTTTCTGACGGTGAAATTTGCACGGCTGTTACCGCTTCTTTTGCGAATGACAACTCCCTCAAAAGCCTGTATTCTCTGCTTCTGCCCTTCAATAATTCTAACGTGAACTTTTACGGTATCACCGGTTTTGAAACCGGGAATGTCAGCTCTCATTTGTTCTTTTTCTATCATGTCTACCAGATTCATATATTCTTTCCTCCCGCTATGATTGCATTTTAAAAATATTAAACGCCCATAATTTTGTCCATAATAATGGCCACGGCCGAGCGCACCGCCAGATGATTATAACCGGAATTTCCTGTGATAGGCTCCAGTTTAAAATCTGATTCATTGACAATTTCATCTGCTAATCCGGAACCCGTTCCGAACATTAGAAGATAAGGCTCCTTCTTGTTTCGCAATATCTTTTTCAATTCGGCAAATTTTAAAAAATCCCCTGTAAAATTCGCTCCGGTAACAATCGTTTTCGGCCTGCAACCGGTTTTTTTGCTAACATCATCAATAACGTCCTTTAATTCCGATTTAACATAAATCAATTCAAAAGCATTCTTTCGGAATTTATTGTAATCTGCCCCGTACCCTTTATGCCAGTGATCGATGATCTCCTGTGCCAGATTGCGCTGCTCCTCTATGGGATTAACAATATAAAAACCCCGGACAGCATACGTCTTGGCGACCCTGGCAAGGTCATGTATATCCATATTGGCAACCGAAGTTGTTACCACTTTTCGATTCCTATTATAAACCGGATAATGTAAAAGAACGATATAAAGCATTAAAGCTTTTCCATTTCATTAAAACGAAACAATCCTGATTCATTCGGCGCAAACCCATACATTAAAAATTTCTTAAAATCAAGATTTTATTCTTCTTTGATTTCATTTAGAATTTTCCTGTCTTCCTCTGAAAGTCTGATTTTCTTCAATAAATCCGGTCTTCTTTGATACGTTTTCCTGAGCGATTCTTTTTTCCGCCAACGTTCGATTTCAGCATGATTCCCGCAAAGCAGCACATCCGGCACTTTCCAGCCTTTATAACCTGCCGGTCTTGTGTACTGGGGATATTCCAACAGGTGTTGTGAGAACGTTTCACTGAGTTTTGAATCCGGATTTCCCAGAAAATCAGGAATTAACCGGGAAACGGCGTCAATTAAAACCATAGCCGCCAGTTCACCACCGGTTAAAATATAATCCCCAATGGAAATTTCCCTGTCCACGAGATGTTCTCTTATTCTTTCATCAACCCCTTCATAGCGACCGCAAAGAATAATGATCCGCTGTTTCCCGCAAAGTTCTGCCGCCATTTGCTGATTGAAAACTTCTCCCTGGGGAGTCATCAAAATGACGGTGGAGTCTTCGTGATCATCCTTCCTGATGGCGGATAAAGCCTTTTCCACCGGTTCCAATTTCATGACCATGCCACACCCGCCTCCGTACGGCGCGTCATCGGTCATTTTGTGTTTATCATCCGCCCAGTTGCGTATGTCATACAATGAAATATTAATAATGCCTTTTTCCCTGGCTTTTTTTAACAGGCTAAAACTGAGCGGCGATGAAAACATCTCTGGGAAAATAGAAAGGATATCAAATTTGATCACGGTTACAATCCGTCCGGTATTTTTACAGTCATCCGTCGTTGATTGACGTCTATATTCTTGATGACGTGAGACACAGCAGGAAGAAGTATTTCTTTGTTTTTCCCGCGACAAACGTAAACATCATTACTGCCCGTGGGAAAAACAGACTCTATTTTGCCCAGCCATTGCCCTTCTTCATTATAAACATCCAAGCCGACAATATCGTGAACGTAATATTCTCCAAAGGGCAATTCTTGCAGAATATCTTTTGGGAAATAAACTTTAGCCCCAAGAAGCGCGCTGGCCGAAGCCACATTGTTTACTTCCTCAACTTCAATAAAAAATGCGCTGCCGGCCATTTCGATTTTTTTTAAGCCAAAACGATTTTTTTGTCCGGGAATTTTTTCAATATAAATAAAATCAGGTTTTAAAAAATGACTTGCGGTCTCCAAAAATGACAAAACTTTCATGCATCCCCGGAGACCGCGAGTCTTTACAATCTCTCCAGCTTCAAAGAGATCCATTGTATATCTATTCAATTATTTCTAAAACAGCCCGCTTATGAGCCTTGGCCGATGCGGCGCTTAAAATCATCCGGATAGCCTTGGCGGTTCTGCCCTGCTTGCCGATGACCTTGCCCAAATCCTCTTTGGCCACACGCAGTTCAATAACAGATGTTTGTTCGCCGATGACTTCAGTTACTTCAACCTTATCCGGGAAATCTACCAAAGCCTGAGATATATACTTGATCAATTCTTTCATCGTTATAACCTCCGCTGAGTTTAATGAATTCTATTTAGAAATAATTTTTTCAATCACAGATCGCTTTTTAATAAATTGTGGCTCAAATTAAAACGTTTATTTGATCTTGGCTTCTATACCCTTTGTCTTCAGCAAATTAGCTACTGTCAGAGTTGCCTTGGCACCCTTTGTCAACCATTTACGAACACGATCTTCCTTTATAATGACCTCTGCCGGATTCTTCTTTGGATCATAATTGCCCAGAATTTCCAGAAATCTGCCGTCACGCGGAAAATCAGCATCAGCCGCCACAATTCGATAAAAAGGTTTGCCTTTGGCACCCATCCGAGTCAGTCTAATTTTAACACCCATCGATTTTAAATAATACCTCCTTAAATTAAATTTTTTGGAATGTTTTTAAATTATCACAATTCCCCAAATTTTAAAAGGGGAAATTCCTCATCAAAGATTTAACGCCATCCTTTTTACTGAATTTTTTCATCATTTTCCTTATTTCCACATAATTTTTCAATAAAAGATTTACATCCTGCACGGATGTTCCGCTGCCCAGGGCAATTCTTTTACGTCGACGTCCGTCGATAATTAAGTAATTATAACGTTCTTCCCTGGTCATGGAATCTATAATGGCCGTAATCTTAACCAATTGTTTATCATCCGGCTCCAAGTCCTTAAGAGCCTTCATTTTTCCAATGCCTGGAATCATGCCCAGAATGTCCTTGATGGATCCCATTTTCTTTATTTGAGCCAGTTGATTGCGGAAATCCTCCAGAGTGAAATTATTCTTCTTAATCCTTTTCTCGAGTTCCAGAGCCGCTTTTTGGTCAATATTGGCCTGAGCTTTTTCCACAAGGCTGAGGATGTCACCCATGCCCAAGATTCGGGAGGCCATTCTTTCCGGATGAAAAACTTCCAGATTGTCTATTTTCTCACCAACACCAACAAATTTTATTGGTTTGCCGATAACAGATTTCAGAGACAACGCGCTGCCGCCCCGGGCGTCACCATCCATTTTTGTCATGATGACGCCATCAATCCCGATTAATTCGTTGAACCTGGCGCCGACATTCACGGCATCCTGACCGGTCATGGCATCGGCGACGTAGATAATTTCGGCGGGATTGACTTTGTTTTTAATCTTCTGAAGTTCTTCCATCAAATGATTATCGATATGCAATCTACCCGCGGTATCAATGATCAGCACCTCATAACCGTTTTTTCGGGCGTCTTCCACGGCCTGAAAACATATTTCCAGAGGGTCTTTCAGGCTTTTATCTTCAAATACCCTTGCGTTGATCTGTTTTCCCAGCAGGGATAACTGTTCGATAGCCGCCGGTCGGTAAACATCAGCGGATACAAGGCAGACTTTTTTCTTTTCCTTCCCTAATAAAAGCGCCAGTTTTGCTGCGGTTGTCGTTTTGCCGCATCCCTGAAGACCGATCAGCATAATGACCGAAGGAATCCGTGCGCCAAATTTGATGCTGGAGCTGACGCCACCCATAAGTTCCACCAGCCGGTCATGGACGATTTTTACAATTTGCTGACCGGGTGTGATGCTTTCAAGGACTTCCTTTCCCACAGCTTTGACACGTATGTCTTCAATAAAATCCTTTGCCACCTTGAAATTAACATCCGCCTCCAGGAGGGCCATGCGAATTTCCTTGAGCGACGCATTGACATTTTCTTCCGTCAAAATTCCGCGCCCTTTCAATTTCTTAAAAATATTTTCCAGTTTTTCAGAAAGATTTTCGAACATCATTCAACATCCATATTTTTTAGTTTTCTTTTGTTTTAATCTTTGTTTTTTTTATCATGCACTTTGTTTTTGTCTTCGCTGAAATCTTATTGGCGGCTTTTTGAGCCTCTTCCCTGTCGTTGATATCCGAAACCACCACCCGGTAGAGAACGCCTTTCCCCTTGATATCTGTTTTAATTATTTTAGGGTGAAAGCCCAGAGAGGCTATTTCCTTATTCATCTTATAGGCTGTTGATTTTTCCTTGAGCGAAGCTACCTGTATGATAAATTTGTACTTGACCACGGAATTTTCATCATCTGATGTTTCCGCCTTTTTCTTTGAATCTGATTGAAGAATTTCCTTTTGTTTTACCGTCTCTTTACCATCTTTCATCTGCGTTGCGGATGGATTGTATGAAAGAAAGTGATTGGGGTCTGTATTTTCAGTCCGTGTTTCGATATGGAACGCGCCTTTCTGATTTTCTTCATCGTTTAAGGGAACGGCAACAACCGGTTTCTTTTCAATAAACGCATCTCCCCTGTCCATGCCCTTTTTGCTTGTTAACGTTTGGTGATACGTTAAATCGATGTTTTCTTCAGGTGGCGTTGCCGTGACATGCCGCGTTTCCGATGAGGGAGTGTTTTCTATATTGCCGCGGGAGGTGTCTTGCTGCGCCAAATTTATTTTAGCCGGACGCCAGACCAGCGCCAGCGCTCTTTGCGGGAGTGATGCAATCTTTTCCGGATACGTTTCCATGTTCTGTCCAACATTCACGCCGAATAAAAAAGACGCGCATAAAAATGCGGTCATGCCCATCACAACAATAAATATTCCCGTTTTTCCTATCTTTAATTCAAATTTTTTTTCGTTTCCGGTGGCCATGTATGCTGCTTCTTGCTATATATTATAGAAATTCACTATCCACTATCAACTGTTAACCATCCACTATTCATTATCCCGCTACGCTGCGCTTCGGTGATAGTTTCCAATTCCGATACATCGGGATTGGATAGTTCCACTTACGCTTTAATGAGCCTTGATTTTTCGAAACGCAGTACTCGAAAAATCTTAGAGCGAATTATCCCTCCACCTTCAGGTGGTAGGGACGAGCTTCACTGCGTTTGCTCTCAGCTGGTCTCATTACATCTTTTCGGGTGCGCTGACACCCAAAATATTCAAGGCATTTTGCAGGACAATCCTGACCGTTTTGATCAGAAAAAGCCTTGCCCGGGTCAATTTTTCGTTGTCGGAAATTACCTTATTTTTGTTATAATAGCTATGAAAAACGCCCGCCAGTTCATTCAGATAAAAGGTGATGCGATGGGGTTCCAGGGTTTTAGCCGCGCCGTAAATCATTTCCGGATAGCGCACCAGCATTTTGATTAAAAATATTTCATCGGGTTCTTTTAGCAGAGCCGGTTCGATATCACCGTACTCCGGAACATCAATGCCGCGCTCCTGAGCCATCCGTATAATACTGCAAATACGGGCGTGTGAATACTGCACGTAATAAACAGGATTTTCATTGGATTGCTTTTTGGCCAGTTCCAGATCAAAATCCAGATGGCTGTCGGAACGACGCATCAAAAAGTTATAACGGGCGGCATCCCTGCCGACTTCATCCAGAACCTCCCGCAGGGTCACAAATTCGCCGGAGCGCGTGGACATCGCGGCCGGCACACCTCCCCGCAGCAGATTGACCAGTTGAACCAGAATAATTTTTAAATCCTCCTTATTGTAGCCCAGGGCCTGAATTCCCGCCCACACACGAGGCATGTAACCGTGATGATCGGCGCCCCAGATGTCGATAATCATCCCAAATCCGCGAGAAAACTTGTTTTGATGATAGGCGATATCAGCGGCAAAATAAGTGGGTTCTCCGTTTTTTCGGATAACCACCCTGTCTTTTTCATCACCAAAGGCCGTCGTTTTGAACCACAGGGTTTCTCCGTCGGAATAAATAAATCCTTCCTTTTGCAGTTTATCCAAAAGGCTGTTTACGCCATTATCTTTATAAAGCTCCCGCTCGCTAAAATATTCATCGAAGATTACTCCGAAATCCTTTAAATCAACCTTGATATCTTCCAGAATCAAACAACCGGCAATATCGGTAAAATAGCCAATGGTTTTTTCTTCATCGGACAGAAGATATTTGTCCCCTTCCCTTTCAAGAATGCCGCGCGCGATATCCTTGATATAATCCCCCTGATAGCATGTTTCAGGAAATTCAATTTTATCACCCGTCATTTCCCGGTAGCGAAACAGCACGGATTTTCCCAGATTGTTCATCTGGTTCCCGGCGTCATTGATATAATATTCTTTCAAGGCATTATACCCTGCCGTCTTCAACAGATTAGTGATCACATCGCCGACAACAGCGCCGCGCGCGTGACCGATATGCAAAGGCCCGGTGGGATTGGCGCTCACGAATTCCACCTGAACTTTTTTTCCTTGTCCCATCGTCAGACAGCCGTACGTTTCTTTCTGTTCATCGATGTTTTTCAACGCTTCAACCCAGACGTCGTTTTTGATAAAGAAGTTAATAAATCCCGGCCCGGCAATTTGTGTCTTTTCAATAATATTTCCCTCATCATGGACGTTTTCTTGAATAATCTGGGCAATTTTTCGGGGGTTTTGTTTGACGTGCGACGCCAGAATCATCGCGGCATTGGCGGCATAATCGCCGTGCTGGGGATTGGCCGTCGCTTCTACTTCCAGATAAGGCAGGTTCAATTCGGGAAGCAGGCCTTTCTGCCGGGAAACGTTTAAAGCGTTTTGCATTATTTTTACGATTTTATTTTTCATTTTTCAGCCAATCCATCCATATAAAAAAAATGACAAGCAGCTATCATTATCATTTGCTGCTTGTCACTGCAAGTCTAACTGTTTTTTACTTTTTAGCGCAAACGGTCATCGAGTACGCAAGGTCATTCCGCTACATTACGAAAATCACCTCATCGGTCCAAAATACAATCACGCCCGCAATGATTAAGCCTGCTGGTCCTTTTTCACCGCCTCGTCAATATCGCTGTCTTTAATGGACATGTCGCGCGAATAATCCGGGCAGCGCACGCATCCCTGAGCGTCCGTGGCAACACTGAACCTTTTTTGACAATTTGCTCTCCAGGCGCAGATCGCGCAGTATTTCCGTTCTGAACTCATCGTTTCATCCTGAATTAATTTATTTTTCACTGTTGTCTATAAAAAGATATCCCTTTCCTGTCAAGTTTATTTGTTTGAATATCTATTCGTTTGTTTTTAATCCTCGTTGTCACCATATGTTTAGTTAACTATTCCAATCGCTTGTCCTTCCAGTAAATCAGGTTTGTCCTGGTTGTCGGAGAAGGAGGCATGAAGTCGGGCATCAAGGTTCCACCCTCCTGACCTCCGGCGCCGCTGATGGTTACAAAGATATTCGGTGTTGAAGCGCCTGGTCCGTAGGATATGGTTCCGCCCGATGCAATGCCGGTTCCGATTGTCGTATATCTTGTGCCTTCCGAGTCAATCATACCCAGACCTGCCGTGCATCCCAATGTGCTCCCGCCCGTATCAATACTGATGGCATACAATTGGGATGAGCCTGTTTTGGTGCAGGTGGAGTCATCACTCGAACCTTTCGGCAAAAATGACGTAAAGTACAACACATTATTGAATGCCCAAGGCGCAGCCAGCACTTTTTCGCTTTGTCCGGCAAGGTTCATACACCAACCCGCCGGTTTTTCATTGGGATCACAGTAATCGTTTGACGAGCTTGTTATACTTGCGAGATCGCCTCTGACGCACGGGGTGGAGGAGGTAATGTCTCCGTCTTCATCAAGGCATTCCAGAGGTTTTACGCCGTAAACCCAGGAAGCGGGCGCCATTTGGTTCGGGTTGGTAATATCGCCTGTCGCACCGTAAATCCATAAATCACCGAGCCGGTCCCAGACGACCGTGGGCGCGTAATAAAACGGATATTTGTCCGTTCCGCCCTGTTTATCAAAAAGAAAACCGCCCTGCCAATCGGATGTGCCACAATTCGCATCGCTCGCGTAATCCTCTCTTGTGCAAAACTTGATCTGCCATACATCGCCCTGGATATCCCCGACATACCCGCGGTCGAGATACCCGTCGTTATCGGAATCCACAACGGAAACCTTGGAGGCAATCGCATGTGTCATATTCGTATTGTCGGCGTAGGTGTAACTCCAGATGGGTGTGCCTGTCTTCAAATCAAAGACGATAATGCCCTTGCCTCTCAAATCACCGGGAGCATCTGCTCCGCTGTAACCTCCGCCGATGACACCCACCCATGTTTCAATACCGTTGATTTTCACGCGGCCGGGGCTAATTTCGCTCCAGGGTTCGCCCAGATAAGGTGCTAATGTAATGCCAGGATTCAGCACCCATTTTAGTATGGGAGCAGTATCTGGCGCTTCGGTAAAATCAAATCCCCAGTAGCCGCAAAAATCAAGATGGCTTGCATCATACGTTTCCTGAATATCAAGGGCGGTGCCGGCGCTGTTGAGGGATGAGCATTTCATCCCGGTTGCGCCCCAGTATTTGGTTGGCTGGCGGAGAGTTGCCTTGGAGGTGTTGCTGTAATCGCAGTCATTTCTCCCCAGACTGACCATGACCAGTGTTTTCCATTCACTCTTGTCCTTTGGTTCACTATTCGCATCTTCACCGCTGTCGTATGTTGCAGGCTGCCAGGCATCTGTGGCCATGATAGACCCGTCAACAAAAAATTGATGTTCCAGCGTTGATGATGAGGTGGTGTGATAAATATCCTGCAGTTTCGGCAAAAGATTCGGCGGGATAAAACTCCAGAATTCCTGACCGGTTTCTGCCAGAAAAGCATGAAATTGTCCGTCATTGGCGCCTGCAAGCACCATGCGTTTACCGTTGCCTGTATATCCGTTAATTGTCGTAGTAAAACTGTCTCTTGGGTGATCGGCTCTAAATTCCTGAAAGGCGGCCGGTGATTTCAAATCCTCCCACAGCAAAGACGGTGTCCCCAGCGTTTTTGGACTGGAGTGAAAAATATCACCCAGCTTATAAGGATTGGGTTTAAGAACCGTGCTATCCGCCGGATCCGTTGTATAACCCCGGATGTACTTGATGACCTTATTGGCCGTGGTTTGATCGGTGACAACGGCGGGTGATGTCACGTCCTGGGCATACTTCATATACTGATAAGGGACCGGTGTGCTCCCCGCGATATCGGAGGATTTAAAATCCACCAGCGTTCCACCAATCAGAGTCTTAATGTTCCTGGTTGCCGGATCTTTGTTTTTTAATACGTCACCGGCATCCCACTTCACCGTCGTCATGCTGCCGTCTTCGCCCAGTTCCCACTTTTTCAACTGACCTCGCCAGAATGGCGTTGCGGAGGTTGGAATAAAAGTCGCCTCGTAAAGATAATTTTCATCCGCTGTTCGCGACGAGGATATGGATGACGTGGAAAAACTGTAGGTGCGCGACGTAATATTGGCCATAACATTATCCAATGCCGTATAAATGCCGGCTGCATCATCGGCATATACTGCATTGCCTTCTGGTGTTGCGGTGCCGCCATGAACCGCCATGTTGTCCAGGTACGGTTTCGCTTCATTCGTTAACGCCATTCCCACAACAAACGTCAGAATATTGAATGTAAACGTCGTATCTGTCCCGCCCACCTTCAGGACTTTTTCCAACCTGCGCAGCATGTCGATTTTTTCGATAACCTTGGGCATTAAATTTTCAGCGGTATTTTTCGTTCCGGTTTCACTGACGCTGGGCAGTCCATCGGTCACCAGAATCACGTAATTTTTCTGGCAATTATTCAAAATCGGACTTGTCGGTGTTTTTCCTGTATAAGATTCGTATTTACTAAGATCGCCTTCAAAATAATTTATGGCCGATTGCAGCGTTCCAGCAATCGGGGTCAATCCTGCATTGACAATGTAGGCTGCCGTATTCCCTCCGCTGTCACTCATATAAGAGGTATCGGTTTCGACTGTATTTCCATCTACTATTGTTATTGTTTGTTTTTCATCCAATTCTGCTTTCAGCGCATTTACCTGAGCAGTAGTTCCTGTGTCACATATACGATGAAGAAAGCCGACTCCGGGAGAGCCCGAGGCAAACCATGTTCTTCCCACGTAATACCAGGCCATTCTCCGGCCGAAATCTTTATATCCCAGGGCGATGTCTTCGTCCGTGGGCGTGAAACTATAATCATTGTAATAACCACTATAAGAGCCTGGATTGGGGTAGACATAAGAGCCATCATTTGTTCCCGTCTTTGTTGGAAAAGCCCTGTACGTATCTGAACCACCTTCCGATGAATCGTAGTATCTGGAATACAGAAATTTGTTCCCCGCATTGGATGAGCTGTAGAATGTTCCGGGCAATTTATAATAAACATCAGTATAATTTGTTGAGGTGTAATATATTTTATTCGTTTGTGTTTTGGGATATACTAGGTTGCAATACCTGTTTTTCTGTTCTGTCCCCTCGGCATACTTTGATAAGATTTCATCGCGATAGGTTTCATCAAATGAACCATTGACCGCCTGGCAACCTGTTACACAAGCAATCCTTGACGTTTCATTGCCGGTTGTGCAGTAATCCTGACAGGCAGCCAAAAGGGTTTTGTCGTTAGTCGGACAGTAGGACTTCGGCTCGTAGGAGGCAAAATAAACCGTATTGTGCATCCTGTAGTTGGATACGGAGTTCAATTTGTATGTCATTAAACCGATATTCATGGTGTCCTTATACTTATCAATAATCTGCTTTATCGCTTTTTTTGATTCCACCAGTCTGCTGCCGGTTGCCCACGGGCCGACGAGATTTCCATTGAAATCCTCATCCATGCTCTGGGAATTATCCAAAATAATCAAAACGTTGGGTGCATAAGCCGAGCCTTCCGTGAACAATTCCTGCTCGTCCGCACAGGCAGCATATACTCTAAGAGGTGTCAGACAGGTTATCATCACCAATGTGATAAAAACAAAGGCAATTTTTATTATCTTGCACATAATGTACCCCCTTATAAATATTTAATAATAAATACGCACTTCTTTTAAGACATTATTTACAAAAGACATCTCTGCCTTTTTCTTCTTCTTTCTGGATGCGGGTATACTTTTGTCGTATGTAACCTTAACATGAGTTAGATTGTACTGCTTATTGTTTTCGAGATAAAGCGTTGTAGCGGTAACCTTTTTTACGAGTCCAACAACTTTAAGTATTTGAGTCGTTGAAGGCGAAGGCGTTGTCGTTGATCCAGAAGATGATGATGTTAAAGCCATGCTGCTGCCGAATGATAAAACCGCAAACATTATGGCAACAAACAAACCTGATAAAATTTTGTATTTCAACATTTCCTGCACCTCCCGCTATGTTAAATAGCATTAAGAAAAGTTTTTATTTGTAAATCAGGGACGCATCCCCCAAATGTCCGATGCCAACCCCTATGGTAACATTGCCTGTATAGTGTTGATGCCATCCTCTTACATTCACGTCATAGGTGGAAAGCTGCCAATCCATACTGAAACCAGACGGGTGAATTGTGCCGGTGGCATTGGGTATGGAAATGGTATACAACGAATTCGGATCAACAACCAGATCGTCAGCCAATGTCGTTTGCACGTTTGCGGGAATATTATCTAAATTATATTGCTGAATCAGCCGGTTGACTCCTTTTTCCGCCGCGTTCATGGCTCTCTTCTGCCCCAGGATATGTGAACTCGATTTTATATCGCCGGTGGAAAGTGTCATGATCAATGCTCCAAGCGCGATCAGAATCATACAGGCTATCAGGGCGACAACCAAGGCAAATCCTTTTTCCGAATCTTTATAAACATTTTTCTTTTTCGACATACAAACCCTCTTTCAACTATAATACCGGCACGTGATTTCGTACAATGGCGCTCGTTGAATAAATCAGTCTTTTGCGCTGGGCGGTAGTGGGATCGGGATTTTCGGTTTCCACAGCCAGCGTAATCAGCACCCTTCTGATGTTGGGAAGTGCGTCCCCGGCGACCGGAGTCGTGATTTCATTGCCTAGACCATCAAAATATCTGAAGAGCGGAACACCCAATGCATTGTTGATGACCCTTACGGCTCTTTTACCGGCATCGGCATCTCCCAGAAAGGCCTGCGCTCCACTGCAATTTACATTTCTTCTGATGTAAATATTGCTGGCATAGTCATATCGGATGATTTCGTTGGTATCAACAGGATCCGCAGTGGGTAGGCTATTCGTATTAATAATTTCCCCGTCATCGTTAATATCCATTTGTATCGTGATGGCGTTCGCCGTAGCTTCCTGAATGCCTTTTCTGAACTGACCGGACGTGCCTGCAGCAGCGGGCCCATTGCAGGTGCTGTTTGCCCAACTGACACTGCGTGAAGGATCATAGGATGCCATGGCTATTTCCATGGCCATAAGCTCTAGGGCAGCTTTCTGATCCTGCTGGGCGGCAACCCGTCTTTCTATTCCGGCGCTGGACTTCTGGGATAAGTTTATCACCGCGTAAACGGCTGCCATAACGACTGTTCCCACAACCAACGCCGTCAGTATTTCAACAATGGTAAATCCTTTATTATTAATCATATTTTTTGCCTTTATGTTCAAGCTCCCCTACAACGCTCAGAAGCTAAATCTTTCCTGCCTCGTTACAACGATGTTTTCTGTTATGCCTGTGTTATTCAAGGGTGGCCACGAAACATTGACGGTGACACGCCAGACCTGGTTTCCAATATTTTCAATTCTGGTTCTGACCGTATAATTTGCGTCTCCGTCAACGGATGTTGTTTGTGAACTGGCTCGTAGGGTAACGGTTTGATTTCCCGTTTCAACAAAATACCGTGGATTCAGAATCAGCGCTTCCTGCCTTTGCAACTCACCGGATAATATTTCGGCCGCCCGGCCCAGATAATCGGATTTTGACACTGTCCTCCACGAAGAGGACTGCAACATTAAAATGGACAGCACGCCGATCATGGTTATGACAACAGCGATCATCATCTCGACAATCGAGATGCCCCGTTTATTGCATATCATACGTAACATATACCCGACCCAAGAAAGTTGTGTTTATTGTAGCAGTTGAATTTGTCTTCGTGTGACGTAATTTCATTGAACCTTTACCCATAGTTCCTCTTCTGTCCAATACAACAAACGCCCAACACAAACCTATGGTATTGTTTTGAAATTGAGGATAAGGATCTGTAGATGAAACTATAATGGCACTATCATCACTTATTCTTTTATTTACTTTCCAAGGCCAGTCAACGCACATACCTGACGTGCAAGCATCCATTGTATAAACATAACATCTTGGCGGAACAACACTCGGAGGATAATAAAGCAAATAACGTCTATGTTCAGCTACGGCTCTTTTCTTATAAAGCTGCAAATCCGCGACTATCTCCTGCGCTGCTTCTTTTAAGCTTGTATTATGTCTATACTTTGTGAAAGACGGGACGGCAATCACTCCAATAACGGCAACGATAGCGATGACAATCAAAATTTCAATTAAACTGAAGCCTTTCGCTGATTTTAATCTCATTTTTTTGTGCTCCAAATTATTACAACTTATTGAATTTTAAAAAGCAACTTGCATGCCATTATGACACTTTTCTTTTTATTTTTCAGCTATTTAATCGCTGTTCATTGTTTTCTTTATTTATTTGCCTCTACAAGTTTTTCTTTTTTTCTTATCTTAATAAATTTACAGGTTATTTTAACCATACTTTGCTGTTTTTTTCACCTTTTTTATTAATATTCCAATATTAACAACCTCATGAACCCGGCACCCCAGAAAATATAAGCGATTGCGGCAGCGGATAGAAACGGTCCGAAAGGGATGGCGTATTTGGTATCCTGTTTTTTGATAATCATGGCTGCGATACCGATGATAGCTCCGGAAAAAGAGCTGAACAGAAGAACAAAAATCAACGATTTCCAACCAAAAAAACCGCCGATCATGGCCAACAACTTAATATCGCCGCCGCCCATTCCCTCGCGCTTGGTTATCAATTCATAAACAAAGGCAATTACAAAAAGCACTCCGCCGCCGATGAACAAACCAATTAAAGCTTCAAACCATGGAATTTTAACAATGAAAACTGCCGCCAGAAAAAAGATCGGTATGCCCGGCAAGGTTAAAATATCAGGAATAATTTGATGATCCAGATCGATAAAAGTAATCACAATTAAGACCGCCGTAAAAACGAAAAATACGAGATAATTCCAGGAAAGACCGAATTTTAAAAATAATAAAAGCGACAAAAAGGCGGTGATAAGTTCCACCAATGGATAGCGCCAGGAAATTTTTGCCTGGCAATGCCTGCATCTGCCACCAAGAACCGCAAAACTGATGATTGGAATGTTGTCGTAAAAGCGAATGGGATGATGGCAATGAGGGCATTGAGAAGACGGTCGTATGATGGATTTTTCAGCAGGAAGTCGCAAAATACAGACATTCAGAAAACTGCCGATGGCGGCGCCGAAAATAAAAACCAGACAGTTCATTAAAAAAAACATGATCTTTAAACCGTTTTGTCTTTTTTTAATATTGATTGGGTATTACAGCGGAACTGCTGGACTCATCAGAAGATGCCAGGCGGTTCTGCCACCATATCCTCCCATCACGAAGACTTAGGTCAGTAACTTTGCGTCCCGTCTTTTCAGCGCGGTTTGCCCTTTCAAGCTTTATATATATTATAAAGCTGAAAATAACCAAAGTCAAGAGATAATATTGCAGATAAAACCTGCTTCCCAACCCACCGGCAAGAACAACGCCTTTCATGATAACTCCTTCAAAATTATTTATTTTTTCCTATCATAATCAATATATATCAACAATAAATTTCTTTGCATTTTCAAATTAATAAGGTATTTAACAGATCATGAATGATGAATATTACATGAGGCTGGCGCTTGATCTGGCCCGCAAGGGCCGTGGGTTTGTCAGTCCCAATCCAATGGTGGGCGCTGTTATTGTTAAAAAAGGCGTGATCATTGGCAAGGGGTATCACAAATATTTTGGCGGTGATCATGCCGAAATCAACGCGATAAAAAATGCCGGCAGAAGTGTTGCGGGGTCTACTCTTTATGTCACGCTGGAACCGTGTTGTCATGAAGGGAAAACGCCTCCCTGTGTCAACAAAATTATTGAAAATAAAATTGCACGCGTGGTTATCGGAACGATGGATTCCAACCCGCTGGTGTGCCGTGAGGGCGTTCATTGTCTGCAAGCAGGCGGCGTGGACGTAACAACAGGGGTTTTGGAAGATGAATGTCGCAGACTCAATGAAAAATTTTTTCATTTCATGGAAAAAGGAATGCCCTTTGTCACGATAAAATACGCCCAAACATTGGACGGACGCATAGCTACGGTGACCGGCAATTCTCAATGGATAAGCTCTCCGGCTTCTTTGAAATTTGCTCATCAGCTCAGAGCCGAACATGATGCTATTTTAGTCGGTCGGGGAACAGTCCAAAAGGATAATCCCGAATTAACGGTACGCCTTGTCCGTGGAAGAAACCCGCTGCGCATCATTGTTGATTCCCATTTGCATATTTCTCCAGACGCGAAAGTATTGCGGAAAACATCTTCAACGCCAACGCTGATTGCAACGGTTAAAACGGCCGGCGATGCACGATTTAAAAAATTTACCGCAAAAGGCGCGGAAGTCCTCACGGTAAAAGCGGATAAAAACGGCCATGTTGCTTTGAAAAAATTATTCGGGTTACTTGCTCAGAAAACAATATCTTCTGTATTGGTTGAGGGCGGATCGCAAATCATAACATCTTTATTAAAACATAATTTGGCTGACCGCCTGGTAACCGTCATCGCTCCTAAAATCATGGGCAAAGGGATTGAAGCCGTTGGCGATCTTCGTATAAAAAACCTGATATCCGTGAAAAAATTATCCATCAGAAAAATTTCAAAAAGCGGAGATGATATTATTGTTGACAGCCGCTTCGTTTAAATTATAGAGAATTATTACTATGAAAAAATGTCCTGTTTGTCAGACAAGGTTTAAGGATAAAACAAAAATATGCCGTTACTGTGGCGTGGAACTGGAAACTATACCGTCCCCTGACCAGCAAAAAACGACTGTAACCTATCATAAGAAAAGGAAGAAAAAAGCGCCCCCTCCTTCCTTTCAAACGACAATAGAGAAAATAGGGAAAAAATATTGGTATTGGGCGTATATTATATGTGTATTGATTATCTTGTTATATGCCGGTTCTCATTTTCTAGATCGTAATAAAACCCATGAAGACAGTAAAGACATCGTACAATCGCCCCGGATTGAAAACTTAAATATGCAGGATTCTGATGAACCTACACCGATGCAGGAATATGCTCCAGCGCCTGTGTCGTCGCGACCTCTTGATGCTTATGACTGGTTCAATAAAGCGTTCAACCTTTGTCCCGGCGGGAAATGCACGGATTTACAGAAGGCGATTGAGTACCTCGACAATGCAATCAATCTTAAGCCGGATTTTGCCGAAGCTTTCATAAACAGAGGCCTTGCATATTATGAGCTGGGTCAGTATAAACGCGCGATAGAAGATTATGATCAAGCCATTCGATGGAAACCTGAACGGGCAGCATCTTATAATAACCGCGGAATCGCCTATGCAAAAACGGGTGATTATAAACGCGCGATAGAAGATTATGATCAAGCCATCCTTTTAAAACCAAATTATTCACTTGCTTATAATAACAGAGGCAGTGCCTATCTGAGTCTTAATCAATATGAACAGGCTATTGAAAATTATAATGAGGCGATTCGCCTGAAACCGGATGTCATAGATCACTATAAGAATAGGGGTATCGCCCACCTGGCTCATGGAGACAAGAATTCGGGTTGTCTGGATTTAAACAAAGCATGCGAATTGGGAAAATGTGAAACTCTGGAAAAAGCCAAGGGCAGCGGATCATGCCCCTGATAAAGAGCCGTTGTCTTGACCTTATTTAAGCTCGTATTCTATTCTAACCCTTCCCATGGTAGACGTGACAATGCTGGCTTTTGAAAGGAATTTTTCGTGCTGGATCTCCAGCGTGCCGGCTGTTGTGGTTCCCCGGGGCTGAAAATAAATTCTATCTCCTCCGTATGTCGGATCCCGGGATATTTTTAACGCGGCATCATCGGCGCCGATATTTTTTAGAGACGATACGTTTGTCCAATGTGATGAAGACGTTTCTTTTTGAATGATATAATTATTGGTTCTAACGTTTAGCTGAATTCGATAACGACTGTTTTCAGCAACAGCATTTTGCTTACATAATTTTATGTCACCGGATATCTCCCGCACGACTTCCCGCAAATTTGCATTCCCCCTGTATTTTGAAAAAGCAGGTGCTGCAATCGTGATGACGATACTGAATATGGCGAGGACAATCAAAAGCTCAACCAGGCTAAACGCTTTCGCGGTTGATTTAGATTTCATATCACCCCAATTTTTAGTGTAGCCTCCGGCAGGAGCCCCGGAGGCTCCCATTAAAAACGCGACCGCGTGAATCCTGCGGCGCGCATCCCCGGGGAATTGCAAGTCGCGGGATTCAAACTACAATGCTACTTAGTTATTCCTTTTTATCTGCTGAAACTTAAAGTACTGCTTACTGCTAAAATATTTAACAATAATGTAATGATGTTATGTTGCTGGATTGGATATATTAAAAACGTATCTTTTTCAACAAATTTTTTAATTTTTTGTATTGATGGATATTCAAGATAGGTTGTTAATCAAATTTTCTGCTGCTTTAATTCCGTCAATCGCAGAACTCATGATGCCACCGGCATATCCGGCGCCTTCCCCGCAGGGATAAAGACCGCGAACACCGGAGCTCTGTCCATTGATGTTCCGGCAGATGCGTACCGGCGAAGACGTTCTCGTTTCCACGCCGATCAGATGTGATTCTTCAGTGATAAATCCACGCATTTTTTTGTCGAATTCCCTGATTGCACGTTTCAACGCCTTGATGATAAATTCAGGCAATATCTCATCCAGCGCGGCAGGATTTACTCCGGGTAGAAAACTGGTATTTCTTACAATACGGCTTCTTTTGCCTGAGAGGAAATCTGTCGTTTTTTGCGCAGGCGCAAAGTAATTTCTTCCTCCCGCAAGAAATGCTTTTCTTTCCCATATTTGACGGAAATGGAGACCCTCCAAAGGATTGTCTCCGAACCTGAAATCATCCACACGGACATTAACAACGATGGCGCTGTTGGCAAATTCACCGGAGCGCTGGTAATCGCTCATGCCGTTTGTTGCTAAAGAGCCGGGACATGCGGAACAGCCAATGATGGAGCCTCCCGGGCACATGCAGAAGGTGTATACGGAGCGATTTAAATCGCGCAAGGATGCCTTCATAAAATATTCGGCCGGAGGCAGTTGAGGGTGACGATGCCATTTTCCGTATTGAATGGAATTGATTAATTCCTGCGGATGTTCAACGCGTAACCCTATGGCGAACGGTTTTGCTTCCATTTTCACACCGCGCTGATAGAGTTTCGCGTAAGTATCATCAACGCTCTGACCGATGGCTAATATGACATGATTTGTTTTAATTTCCTCATTTCCGTTAAGCATGATTCCGGAAATTTTTTCCTGTTCAATTAAAACATCGGTGACCTGA
>CAYNWA010000007.1:25516-31783 GCA_964400795.1 uncultured Smithella sp. | reverse complement strand
AATCAAGTCTTCCTTTTTTCCAGAATTCTGCAACATCCTGTACTCTTTTTTCTATCGGTTGGCCTCGTTCCAAAATAAGGGACGGAATTCCTCTAAGGGCAAGAATATACGCAGCAAAAAGACCTGCCGGGCCGCTTCCGATGACAACGACGGGTGACGCGGATTGAGAAACCCTTGCTGTTTGCGGCGTTTTCCGAACATCCAATACGTTGACAATATGCAAACCCTTATGCAATGTCTGAGGCAACTTCACATGGGAAGGCAATGTAATCTTCAAAGCGTAAACAAAATGAGGCGGTCTGCTGCGGCGGGCGTCGATGGTTCTTCTGATAATTTCCAGTTCATGAATATTATCTTTTGCCGTCCTCAGCGCCACGGCGGCTTTCTCGGCAAGCCATTCCTCTTTTTCATCGAGATTCAGTATAATTCCGTTAAGAATGATAACACTCATTAATCGTTCCTTCATGTAAGAGAAAATATTTTCGGATACGGTCATACCCGAGATAGATTTCACGGGCAAGTTAAAAGAAATTTGAGGTCCCTTAGGCCGGAAATCTTATCGATTATTTAATAGCATATTTTATTAAAAAACTTGACTTTCTGTTAATTATGCGCAAGATAGCTTCCGCCGATTATTTTTTTTATGAGGATTTGTTTTGAAGGGACACATTAAAATTAACAAGGAAATGTGCAAGGAATGTCTGCTGTGCATCCATTTCTGTCCTAAAGGCCATATTATCACGACACATGAATACAATGCCTTGAGCTACCATCCTGTGGGCATTGATGAGACAAAAGAATGTAACGGGTGCGCTCTGTGCGCCACGATGTGCCCGGAAGTGGCGATTGAGGTTTACCGTGAATAAAGTATTGATGTCGGGAAATCATATTATCGGTGAAGCGGCCATTCGCGCCGGTTGCCGTTTTTATGCCGGTTACCCGATTACCCCGCAAAATGAACTCACCGAATATATGGCCGAGCACATACGCAATGCCCAAGGCGGGGTCTTCATTCAGTCCGAAAGTGAAATTGCGGCAATCAATATGATTGCCGGCGCCAGCGCCGCGGGTCTGCGGGTGATGACCTCATCATCGAGTCCTGGAATTTCTCTGAAACAGGAAGGAATTTCATCTATGGCAGCCTGTGAACTGCCCGGCGTTATCGTCAACATCATGCGCGGCGGTCCCGGTCTGGGCAATATCAGACCGTCTCAAGGCGATTACTTTCAGGCCACAAGGGGTGGGGGACATGGTGATTACCGCTGCATTGTATTAGGACCCGCAAGCGGCCAGGAACTTGCTGATCTGACCATGGAGGGTTTTGATCTTGCCGATAAATACCGTAATCCGGTGATGATTCTTGCCGATGGCATGATGGGACAAATGATGGAACCCGTGATATTCAAGAAGCCCAAACCGCGCGTGTATAGTGAAAAATTCATGTTGCGGGGGGCCGGTACGGGCAAAAGTAAATTCATTCATGGTCTGATTCTGGATCCGATTGATATGGAAGAACACAACTGGAAACTGGCGCGTAAATATGAAATCATCTTCAAAAAAGAAGCCCGTTACGAAGAACATAAAATCGATGACGCGCAACTGGTGATTGTGGCCTATGGAACGGCTGCGCGGATAGCCAAGGGCGCTATAAAACGATTACGCAGTCAGGGTATGAATGTGGGACTCTTCCGTCCCATATCGTTATGGCCTTTTCCGGAATTGCAGCTCAGAAGTTTATCATCAAAAATTAAAAAATATCTTGTTTTTGAAATGAGCACCGGTCAGATGCTGGAAGACGTCCGCTTGTCCCTGCAGGGGTACGCAGATTTTGAATTTCATGGACGTCCGGGAGGAGCGGTCCCCACGCCGGCGGAACTGGCCAATGTGATCGCCAGGTATTACGATGAAAATGATTAGGTATTTCATGAAGGTTTTTTGATATGGTAAAAACTGTTTTTAAACGTCCGAAAAGCTTGAAAGAAAAAACGTTCCACTACTGCCCCGGTTGCGGACACAGTATCGCGCACAGAATTATTGCCGAAGTGATTGACGAGTTGGATATCCGGGGCATCACCATCGGTGTTCCGCCGGCCGGTTGCGCTGTTCTCGCCTATAATTATTTTGACGTTGATATGATTGAAGCCCCGCATGGACGAGGTCCGGCCATGGCTTCCGCGATTAAACGTTCTCTTCCGGACCGGATTATTTTTTCTTATCAGGGCGATGGTGATCTGGCCGCGATAGGCATTGCGGAAAGTTTTCATGCCGCGAATCGTGGTGAAAATATTACCATTATCTTTATTAATAACGCTGTTTACGGAATGACCGGCGGACAGATGGCCCCGACAACCATACTTGATCAGAAAACAACAACATCCCCCTCGGGCAGAAGCAAAACCCTTGACGGCTATCCGGTCAAGGTCAGTGAAATCTTTTCACAATTAAAGGGCGTAACGTATCTGGAAAGATGTATGGTGAATTCTCCGGCTAATGTCAATAAAACAAAGAAAGCCATCAAGAAGGCCTTTCAATGTCAGATGGACGGACTGGGATTTTCGCTGATCGAAGTCCTTTCGCCGTGTCCGACAAACTGGAAAATGAATGCCGTCAATTCCTGCAAATGGATTGATGACGTCATGAGCAAGGAATTTCCCCCCGGTGTTTTTAAGGATAATATTGCCGAAGCTAAGAAAAATGTGGAGGCGGGATAATGCTGGTTAAAACAATTTTTTCCGGATTTGGCGGTCAGGGCGTTTTAATGATGGGCGTCAGTTTTGCTCATAGCGGCATGAGCAAAGGTTATCATGTGACGTATCTTCCCGCCTATGGCGCTGAAATGCGCGGCGGAACCGCCAATTGCACGGTAGCTATCGCCGATGAAGAAATTGCATCCCCTATTTCCTCTGAACCTAATTACCTTGTTGTCATGAACGCCCCTTCTCTGTTCACTTTTCAAAACAAAATTACGTCCGGAGGCACCATGTTTTTGAATTCTTCCATTATCAAAGAAGAGCCGCACCGCCAGGACGTAAAAGTTTTTCGAGTTCCCTGCGCCGACATGGCTCAGGATCTGGGCAATATCAGGGTTTCCAACACCATCATGATGGGCGCTTTTGTAAAAATATCCGATGTTGTATCTCCTGATATTTATTTGAAAAGTCTTGAAACCATCATGGGCAGCAAGAAAAAATCTCTGGCTGACCTTAACCGGAAAGCGTTTAATGCCGGTTATGATTACGTGAAGAATAATTAAGGATTCTGTTATGGCTGTAAAGCAAATTTCAGTTATTTTAAATAATGTTCCGGGTGCTTTTGCCACATTGACACACATCCTTGATTTGGAAGATATCAGCACCAAAGCTGTTTGTGCCGCCAGTATTGCCGATGACAGCAAGGTTCGTCTGGTGGTCAACGATCCGGATCGTGCCGCGGCTGTTCTGGAAAGTTATAAATTAAATTTTGAAGTGACCCCTGTTCTGGCCGCCGAAGTTCCGCTGCATGCGGGCGGCATGAACGCCATCTTAAAACCTCTGGCGAAAGCCGACATCAATATTCACTATCTCTATACAACCATTAATCGGATCGGCAAGGAAACAATCGTCATTCTGGGTGTTGATAAATTGCAAGAAGCCAGAGAGCTTCTTCTGGAACACTGGATTCACCTGATTGACGATGAGATTTATGCTATTCCTTAAAACCATCCCATCCTAATCATGTCTGTGTCTTTGGATAAAGAAAAAGCGCTCTCCGAAAGAATGAAAAATCTGGGAGTACTTGAAACAGATTTCGAGGAATCTTTTGTCCGTTCCTCCGGTCCCGGCGGACAGAAAGTCAACAAAAGTTCAACATGTGTTTATCTTGTTCATCTTCCCACCGGTCTGTCGGTAAAATGCCAGCGGGAGAGATCTCAAATACTCAATCGCTTTCTGGCTAGAAGATTGCTGCTGGATAAAATCGAGCGACAACAAAAAGGATTCATTGCGGAAGAAAAAGAAAAGCTGGAGAAAATCAGACGACAGAAAAGAAAACGCAGTAAAAGAGCTAAAGAAAAGATACTGACGGATAAGCATCATCAGGCAGAAAAAAAGGGTTTACGTGGCAGGGTTCTGAGCGGTGAAGAATAATTAGTGTCATGAATCCCGCTGCAATTCGTTTTGCGGGATAGCTCCACTTACCAGCAATTGGCTTTGTTGCAACACATAAAGAATCCCCTTTCGCTTCGCTCCTTGGGATAGTTCGACTTACAAATTTCAGTTTTGATTGATGTTGAAGAAGTTATCATGAATCCCCTTTCGCTTCGCTCAGGGGATAATTCGACTTACGCTTTAAACTTCGCTACGCTCGTTTTCAGCGAGTGTCATCAATTCGACTTACAAATTTGAATTGATTGCATTGAGATGATTGTTTCAGGAATCCCACGTCGCTTCGCTCCTGGGATAATTCGACTTACAAATTTCAGCGCGCTTCGCTTCTGAAATTTGAGTCTCATTAAAAAAGGGAGGGTAAGTCGATGTACGCTCCCCTCCCTGTTTATTATAACAATAATGAAATTAACTTAACTTAACTTAACCTAATCCGGCTACCTTCAGGAGCGGATTAGCGTAAAGAACGATCAACGCAATAACCAATGCATAAATCGCCAGTGATTCGATCATGGCCAGACCAACCATCATGGTTAAAAGAATTTTGCCCTGGGCTTCGGGGTTTCTGCCAACAGCATTCGTCGCTCCGTTTAAACCATTGCCCATGCCTAATCCTGTTCCCAGTGTTCCAAAAGCTATTGCTAAACCGGCTACGAACAAAGAAATGCCGATAATAATAGCTTTCGTGTAATCAACCGTTCCCGCTGATGCTGCTGCCGCTTCCGGAGCTGCAAAAACAAAAGATGCGCTGACGACGACCATGACCATTGCCATGAATACATAGATTGAACTTTTTTTCATTTACATTCTCCTTGATAAATTTATAAAATTTCAAAATCCTGTTTTACTCATTTTTCACCCCCTTTCTTTTTACTCGAACACTTCGGATTTTGATGTTATGTTTTTTAACCGTGCAAGCGGAAATTGTCAAGAAAAATTTCGATCAATAATCGACAACTTGATTTTATTTTTTATGCGGGATAATATTTATATCATGGAAAAATTATCCATAAAGCAAAAAAGAATTGCCAAGCTTATTCAAAAAGACATTCCGTTGCAGAAATTTCCTTTCAAGATGACGGGTAAATACGTTGGCTTAAATGATAAGGACGTTCTGAACACCGTCCGGTATTTTCTGGATCATGGCTTGATCAGGAAGTTCGGAGCAATTCTAAGACATCAGCGGGTCGGTTATAAAAATAACGCCATGGTTATATGGTCGATTCCTTCTGAACAAACAGAAGAAACGGGAAACATATTCGCCTCATTTTCTTTTATTTCTCATTGTTACGAAAGAAAACCTGCTTTCGCGGGGACGTATAATATTTTTACCATGCTTCATTCTGATGGCAGAAGCATTTCTTCACTGATTAAGGACATGGTAAAGGCTGCAAATGCCAAGGATTATCTGATATTGAAAAGCGTTAAAGAATTTAAAAAAACATCTCCGGAGTATTTCTAATGAATCAAAAACGTTCAGCTTCTTTTTCAGAATCATGTAAAGTTATTTCCGGCGGCGTCAATTCCCCTGTCCGGGCGTGGAAATCTGTTGGCGGCAATCCTGTTTTTATCAAGAGAGCAATCGGCAGCAAGATTTATGACCATTCAGGCAAAGAATATATTGATTACGTCCTTTCATGGGGCCCCATGATTCTCGGTCATGCCCATCAAGACGTTATTGCTGCTATTTGTGATACGGCGAAAAAAGGAACTAGTTTTGGAGCTCCCACGCAATTAGAAACGAAGCTCGCCCGGCTGATTTGTCAAGCGATTCCTTCCATAGAATTATTACGAATGACATCCTCGGGTACCGAGGCTGCGATGACGGCCATCAGACTGGCGCGAGGTTTTACCGGCAGAAATTTGATTGCGAAATTTGATGGGTGTTATCATGGACACAGTGATTCGCTTTTAATTCAAGCGGGATCGGGTGTGGCAACCTTCGGCATTCCCGGTTCTCCCGGAGTTCCGCAAGAGCTTGCTCAAATGACGTTAAGCCTCCCTTACAACGATATTGAAGCGCTTGAGCATGCCATAGCCAAGCATGGCTCTGAACTTGCCGCCATTATTGTTGAACCTGTGGCGGGCAACATGGGAGTTATTGCGCCACAAAAAGGTTTTTTGG
>CAYNWA010000007.1:0-25506 GCA_964400795.1 uncultured Smithella sp. | reverse complement strand
GGAAAAAATAAGGGAACTGACACGAAAAAAAGGAATTCTGTTGATTTTTGATGAAGTGATTACAGGGTTTCGTTTTAACTTCGGCGGTTATCAGAATCTGATAGGCATCAATCCCGATCTAACCTGTCTGGGCAAGATCATTGGCGGAGGAATGCCCGTGGGAGCGGTTGGCGGGAAAAAAGAAATCATGGAAAGGCTTGCGCCCACTGGAGACATTTACCAGGCGGGAACGCTTTCAGGAAATCCGTTAGCCATGAGCGCGGGTTTAACAACACTCGAGATGCTAAAGAAAAAAAAGAGATCTTTCCCTTCTCTGGCTGAAAAAACAAGCCTGCTTTGTCTGGAACTGAACCGTTTGTTTTCTGAGAAAGGAATTGCCGTTTGCATAAATCACGTCTATTCCATGTTTACCATTTTTTTTCAAAAAGGCCCCGTTCATGATTTTAAAACCGCTCAGAAATCCGACACAAAGATGTTTGCCCGTTTTTTTCACAAAATGTTGGGACATGGCATATGGTTGGCGCCGTCACAGTATGAAGCTGCTTTTCTATCCTTTGCTCATACCGATCGCGACATAAGGAAGACCATTGATGCCTGTGCAAAAACCTTGAAATATCTATGATCGTCTCATTGACAAGCATCAATCAATCCTGTATTAAATTACTCCAAAAATAATTATTTTCCTCGGAGACAAGATGAAAAAAGCTTTTCTCACCGGTATCACCGGACAAGACGGCTCTTATTTGGCGGAATATTTATTAAACAAGGGGTATGAGGTGCATGGATTGATTCGCCGTTCAAGCACTTTTAATACGGAACGCATTGATCATCTTTATCACGATTTTCATGATCCGGAAGCGAAATTATTTCTTCATTACGGCGATCTCAGCGTTTCCGCTCAGCTTATGGACCTGCTTCAATCCGTTCATCCGGATGAAATTTATAATCTCGGAGCCCAGAGTCACGTTCGCGTCAGTTTTGACATGCCTGAATATACCGGCGATGTCACTGCATTGGGAACGCTCAGAATTCTGGAAGCTATTCGAAAAACAGGAATAAAAACAAAATTTTATCAGGCTTCCTCCAGTGAGATGTTCGGCGCCGCCCCTCCCCCGCAAAACGAAAACACGGTGTTCCAACCCCGTAGTCCTTACGCGGCGGCTAAAGTTTATTCCTATTACATAACTCAGAATTATCGGGAGGCTTATGGCCTTTTTGCGGCCAACGGCATTCTTTTTAATCATGAATCTCCGAGACGCGGTGAAACGTTTGTGACCAGAAAAATAACGCGTGCGGCAACTCAGATCAAACTGGGACTTAAAGATAAATTATTTTTAGGCAACCTTGAAGCAAAAAGAGACTGGGGGTTTGCCGGTGATTACGTTGAAGCCATGTGGCTGATGCTGCAGCAGGAAAATCCTGATGATTTCGTTATTTCAACCGGCGAAACTCATTCCGTCAGGGAATTCGCGGACATCGTATTTGATAAGCTTAATTTAGATTACAAAAAATATGTGGAGATAGATAAGCGATATTTCCGTCCAACAGAGGTTGATGCTCTTCTGGGCGATTCGACAAAAGCAAAAAAAATACTCGGTTGGAAACCGAAAGTTTCTTTTGAAAAGCTGATCGATATGATGATTGATGCGGATATGGAACTGGCTCAGAAAGAAAAAACGCTTCTCGATGCCGGTTTCAGTTCTAACAATAAAAATAAGTAAACAAAGGATTCCCTCGTGCTGAAGGAAAAGCGCATAACGATTACAGGTGCTAAAGGTTTTCTGGGCAGCCATCTTTTGAAAAAATTTGTGAGTTGCGGTTGCCGGAATATTAAAGTCGCTGATCTTCCCGAATACAATCTCACGGATCTTAACGACATCCGGAGAATGTATGAAGAAACAAAACCGGAAATTGTTATTCATCTGGCAGCGAAAGTTGGCGGAATCGGTTTTAATCAGGATAAACCTGCCGAGCTTTTTTATGACAATCTAATGATGGGATCACAATTGCTTCATGAAGCCTATATCCGGAATATTGAAAAATTTGTCGCGCTGGGAACCGTTTGCGCCTATCCTAAATTTACACCGGTTCCCTTTAAAGAAGAAGATTTATGGAACGGTTATCCTGAAGAAACTAACGCTCCTTATGGACTGGCAAAGAAAATGATGCTCGTCCAATCGCAGGCTTATCGCAAACAGTATGGGTTTAACTCCATATTTCTATTGCCGGTTAATCTCTACGGTCCCGGCGATAATTTTGATCCCAATTCATCTCATGTCATTCCAGCTTTAATCAAGAAATGTTTTGATGCAATAGATAATCATGATGATAAATTGGAAGTATGGGGGACGGGGTCGGCCACACGGGAATTTTTTTACGTGGAAGATGCGGCCGAAGCTATTTACCTGGCAACTTCATCTTATAATAAAAGTGAACCGGTTAACCTGGGATCAGGCTATGAAATATCCATTCGGGAGCTGACAAAAATTATTACCGATTTATCAGGTTTTTCCGGTCAGATTCTTTGGGATAAATCCAAGCCGGATGGACAGCCCAAACGTATGCTTGACACTTCCAGGGCTTTGAGAGAATTTGGATTTATCGCTAAAACAGACATTCAAACGGGACTTGCAAAAACCATCGAATGGTATGAAAAAAACCGCCATTTATTAAAAAAATGAACGCCGGTCATATTTTTATTGACTTGCAGTCCAGTTCATGTTAAGGAGCTCCCAGCGAATGGATAAAGAAACACGTAAGTACGCCATTCAAATGGCTTATGCCAGCAGTATTGGCATCGCCATGATCTTGGCAATTTTTGGATGCCTTTTGTTGGGAGTTTATTTAGACAATAGATTTGACTCCGGCCATGTTTTTAAAGTTGTTTTTTTGTTTATCGGCATAGCGGCTGGATTTCGTAATTTATATGTTTTAATTAAACAAAATTTTACTGATGATGAACAAATTATAAAGAGCTTAAAAAGTGAATCCCATCGTCAAAGACCCTCTGCAAAGAAAAATTGAACTTTCCAACTGGATTATTCTTGCTGTTATCCTGATTCCCTCATTAATTTTTGCGCCTGTTAAGTTTTCTTTAGGTATTTTGCTGGGCGGATTCATCAGTATTCTTAACTTCCACTGGATGGAAAAAGGATTAAGAGGCCTTTTTCAAACAACAGGCGTTCATGTCAAGGGACCGGTTTTAATCAAATATTATATTCGACTGGCGATTACTGCCGTAGTTTTATATTTTCTCATTGCATACAAAACGGTCAATGTGATCGGTTTGCTTATCGGGCTATCCGTCGTTGTAATAAATATCGTTATTACTATGATCATGGCTTTAACAAAAAAAAACTTTATTGAGGAGGTTATTTAGAATCAAATGGAACCCCTGATTTTTTTTCATACAAGTTGGCTGAAAAATTTTGGCATTGATATGACGATTGTCTTTAACACGTTATTTGTCATGCTTTTATTGGCTGTACTGTCATTTTTTGCATCCAGACGGCTGCAGGTTTATCCGGGAAAAACGCAGAACGTCATGGAAGTCGTTCTCGGTGGATTTGATGCTCTGCTCAATGAAATCATGGGGCATAATGGAAGAAAATTCTTTCCTCTGATTGCAACCTTGGGGCTATTTATTCTCACATCCAATCTTATTGGCATTGTTCCCGGCTTTGAATCTCCGACCTCGAATATTAACACGAATGCAGCCATGGCTATCGTTGTTTTTTTATCCACCCATGTTGTCGGAGTCAGAGAACATGGATTGAAATATTTTAAACAATTTATGGGCCCTGTATGGTGGTTGACGCCTTTAATGCTGCCCATTGAAATTATAAGCCATATATCCCGTCCGCTATCCCTGACGTTCCGGTTGTTTGGAAACATCAAAGGTGAGGACATTGTTCTCCTGGTCGTTCTCTTCCTGGTTCCCTATTTTGTTCCACTTCCCGTATTCATTCTGATGATTTTTACATCGCTTGTGCAGACGCTGGTATTTATGCTCCTTTCCATGATGTATATCGCCGGGGCCATGGAAGAAGGTCATTAATAAATTTCTTTGAAAACGAACTTCATCGCAACGGGGAATCTTATTTAAAATATAGTGATTCCCCGTTGCCGTTTTTCTTAAATACTTCACTTTTCCCAAATTTTTAATAATATTGATAATCATTTACTGACTCTGACACTTGACGATTAAATTTGATCGTAATATCTTATAAAAGAAGGTATTTTTTATATCGCATATGAAAACATTGGGAATCAACATAGGCTCTTCCAGTGTCAAGGTGGTATTGCTGGACGGAAATGATGATATATTGTGGACAAACGTTGAACCTCATGAAGGCAACTTTGTTCAAACACTGGAGAACATGTTATCTCAGAATGATATTCCATCAGACATTCCTGGACTTGCCACAGGCACCGAAGGCCGGCACCTTTTAAACATTAATAGCGAGATAGAACCTCTTTGCATTGAAGCAGTTTTGCAACATCTTAATCAGAATGTTGACGCACTGGTTTCCTTAGGTGGCGAGGATCTTATTGTCTATACGATAGACGAACATCAAAGAATAATAACAAGTTTTTCCGGCAATAAATGCGCATCGGGCACGGGTGAATTCTTTAAACAACAGCTTGTCCGGATGAATATGGACGTAGGGGACGTCAATGCTATTCCGGAACAATGTCAGGTTCTAACATTATCCTCGCGATGCTCTGTCTTTATGAAAAGTGATTGCACGCATCGTTTGAATAAGGGCGAAGCCCAAAGAGGAGATATTGTGCTTTCTCTATGCGATGTCATGGCAACAAAAGTTATTGATTTTATTAAAAAAGCAAAAATAACAAACAAGAAAGTTTTTCTTGTCGGTAAAGCAACCGAAAATAAATATCTCATCCGCTTTATCCAGGAGCGCATGCCGGAGAATAAATTCATCGTTCCATCCCAGGCTGCATATTTTGAAGCATACGGAGCTGCATTGCTGGCGAGAACTTCCGGCAGTAAAATACCCTCTCTAAAAAATCTCTTCAAACCCGATAGGGTTCAGTTTAAGAGATTCAAAAGCTTGAAAACGGCGGAAGGAAAAGTAACGTATCTTCCATCTAAAAAAGCAAAAGTCCTGGCCGGGAAAGAATACATCCTCGGCGTTGACGGTGGGTCAACTACAACCAAAGCCTGCTTGGTAGATATGGAAACCAATGAGATAGCGGCTTCCTTTTATGGTCGCACGCATGGCGATCCTGTCAAAGCTTTGAAAAATTGTTTTCTCGAAATGCAGAAACAAATCAAAAAAGATATTGGAGAGGGTAAAATAAACATAACGTTGGCTGCAACTACCGGATCTTCAAGGGAACTGCTGGGCGTATTCCTGGAAACGCCAGCCGTATACAATGAAATCATCGCTCATGCGGTTGGTACAACTTTTTATCAAGACAATATTGATACCATATTCGAAATCGGCGGTCAGGATGCAAAATATGTCTATTTAAAAAACAAAGTGCCCATAGATTATGCCATGAATGAAGCCTGCTCTGCCGGAACGGGTTCTTTTCTTGAAGAATCAGCTCAAGGCGATTTAAGCATCCCTGACGCGCGGGAAATTGGTGAGATCGCTCTTTGCGCCAAAGAACCTTTGAAATTCGGTGAGCACTGTTCCGCATTTATAAATTCAGATGTTCGTAAAGCAATTCAGCAAGGTGCGTCACGCGAAGATATTACGGCGGGAATTGTCACGTCCATCGTTTCCAATTATCTTAATCGTGTTGTTGGCAACAGAACGATTGGAGAAAACGTTGTTTTGCAGGGAGGCGTAGCCAAAAATAAAGCCGTTCCCCTGGCTTTTGCACTGCTTCTGGATAAGAATATACTGGTTCCACCCGATCCTGAACTGATGGGTTGTTTTGGTGTTGCCATTCTGGCAAAACAAAAATTTAAAGAAGGGGTTCTTGCCAAATCTCTATATGACTTAAAAATAATTCTGGACACAAACATTATTTACGGAAAGGATTTCAAATGTAAATCCTGTGATAATTTCTGTTCCATACGAGTTTTGAATGTCAATAATCATTCGTATATGTTTGGAGGCCGTTGCAACAAATATACGAACATCCGCAAAAAAAATGTTTTCAATGAAAGTGAATGTACCGATTATATTGAAAAACGAAATGATATTATTTTTAATCAATGTGCTCCAGATCCCGATAAACTGATCAGGAAAAAAGATTTTGTTGTCGGAATTCCTCGCTGTTTTTCATTTTATACACTTTGGCCTTTATATTCATGGTTCTTTTATCAGTTGGGTGTGAAAACAGTGGTTTCCAGTGAAATATTACACGATGGAACTGCTCGCGTGGAAAGCAATTACTGTTTCCCGGCAGAAATAGCTCATGGAACGGTTCAGGATATTTTCAACCGCAATGTTGATTATATTTTTCTGCCTCATTTTCGTGACATGGAAAGCTACGAGAAGAGTGTCCCGGCAAATTTTTGTCCGATAACTCAGAGTCTGCCGTATTATATTCAGAAAGCTTTCCCTGAAATATCCCGGGAAAAATATTTAATGCCTGTCGTAAGTTTTATGCACGGTATGAAAAAAGCCGCCGAACCGTTTATTGCGATGGCGGTAAAACTGGGCTTTCACGAATCTGAGGCACAGGAAGCATTTTCCCTGGCTTTTGAAAAACAGATGGATTGTTTTGCCAGATTTTCCGAACTGGGCAGGCAAGCTTTAAAAGAAGCACGTGCATCTCAACGGCCCGTTATTGCGATTCTGGGACGACCGTATAACTCCTTTACAACGGATGCTAACATGGGCGTACCCCGTAAATATTCGTCGCGCGGTTACTGCGTCATTCCTTTTGATATTCTTCCGTTTCAAGACCAGCCTATTTATCAGAATATGTACTGGTATTACGGACAGCAGGACATGAAAACCGCTGCTCTTGTGAAAAAAGAAGACAACATTTTTATAACCTACATATCAAATTTTTCATGTGCGCCCGATTCCTTTATGCTTCATTATCTTAAGTGGATTATGGGCGTAAAACCTTTTCTAATTTTGGAACTGGATTCCCATACGGCTGATGCCGGCGTTGATACCCGGATTGAAGCTTTTCTGGACATCATTGAAGGTTATCGCTCAAAGTTCAAAGACATCCGGGAGGAACGTTATGATAACAATCTTCGTTTTGTCAATGATCCCGGTCATGAGATTTATATTCAGAATAATGTTACGGGGGAGAAAATACCCATTAAACACAATCCCCGTGTCAAACTTTTGTTATCCAATATGGGAAGGCTTTCCGCAGAACTGGTCGGCGCGGCACTTCGCGGATTTGGTATTCATGCGGAAACAATGCCCGTACCGGACATCCATACGCTTCAGTTGGCACGCAACCATACATCCGGGAAGGAATGTCTTCCTTCTCATCTTGTGTTGGGAAGTATTCTGAAATATTTATCCTCTGAAAAATACCGCAAAGATGAAATATATTTGTTGTTTGTTCCCACCACGACCGGCCCCTGTCGCACCGGTCAGTATTTTGTTTTTTATGAAAATCTTTTCAGGGATTTGCGTCTGGAAAATGTTGTCGTCTTTACATTGGATGCGGATAATTCCTACAATGAATTGGGCAAGGATTTATCCAAGTATGCTTGGTGGGCGGTGGTGATCGGTGATTATATGAAAGACATAGAAACATCGCTTAAAACATGTGCTGAAGATCCTCGGAAAGCAATCATCGAATATGATAAAATCTGGAAAAAAATGATCAAGGTAGCTGAACGGAATGTAACCGAAATGATCCCTGTCTTAAGAGAAATGGTGGATGAAATTGCTAAAATACCTTTAAATAATAAAATAGATAACTGCCCCAAAGTACTGATTGTTGGAGAGATTTACGTTCGTCGTGATGATTTTGCCGTAGATGAACTCATTCGTCATTTCAGTCGTCATGGCATTATCGGAAAGGTATCAAATGTTGCTGAGTGGATATATTATTGCGATTTTGTCCGGTATTACGAACTGAAAAAACGCTTAACGCTACTGCCTTGGCACAAAAAAATTTTTGCGCGTGAATTATCAGAAATCTTTCAACTGAAAATTGAGAACGCCTATAAAAGAAAGGTGGAAAAGGATATTTATAAAACACTTTCTTTGACAGGCCTGGTTCCTCCATCTCCTCATAATATGCAAAAAATCATGAGCAACTCCGAAAAACATTTTGTCAGCCATGAGCTATATTCTGAAATAAGCATTTCCAGTGGTGTTGCTGCCACAGCCATGATGGATGGTTACTCCGGCATAGTGAATATTTCACCCTTTGCTTGTTTAATCGGTAGAGTTATTGAAGGCGTTTTTACGCCCTGGGCAAGAGAGAAAAAATATCCATCCATATCCATTGAAATTGACGGAAATCTTTTACCTCCCAACGTTATCAATAAACTGGAAATATTCATGCTCAATGTGTTAAGATTTAAAAACACAAAGATTTGAATAGAAATGTGGAGTCATAAAGATTTTCTTATGAAAATTAATATTACCGGAATAATTCTGGCAGGAGGGAAAAATTCCCGCATGGGATTCAACAAGGCTTTCCTGGAAGTCGATGGAAAACGTCTTATTGATCTGACCCTATCTGTTTATCAACAAATATTTTCTGAAATAATCATTGTCACCAACGATTCCCTTTCCTACCTGGAATTTAAAGATGCAGAAGTTGTCACGGATATTTATCCGGGCAAAGGGTCACTGGGAGGAATTTATACCGGATTGTTCTATGCAAATAATGATTATGCTTTTGTTGCCGCATGCGACATGCCTTCTTTAAGCAAGGATTTCATTTTTTTTATGATTGACAAAATCGATAAACATGAAATCATTGTACCGGAACTTGCCGAGGGATTTCAGGCTTTGCATGCCATTTATTCTCGCCGATGCCTCCCGGCTATCAAAAAAATGATCTTAGCCGATCATCTTAAAATTGCCGGATTATTTAAAGATATACGTTTGCTGAAAATTAATGAGGATCAAGTTAAACCTTTTAATACCCAGGGCAACATTTTTATCAATATTAACACACCGGATGATTTAAAATCATATCAAAACCACTGAATAATCATTCATGTAGTGGTGTCGGCTGAACCCATTTTCTATTTTCTCCGTTATAATACCATTTGTCGGGGAAACCGCGTCGATGAACATACACGGGATGATCAGCCCAGCGCAAAAGTTGCTTGTACGCATTGTGAATCACTCTGAAATTTGCCGCTTTCCCTCCTAAATCAGGATGATGAATCTTTACCTGTTTACGGTATGCGTTTTTTATGATGAGATTTAAGTCATGAGAGCCAAGATCTGTTTTTTTTATTTCCAGACAATGCAAATATTCCATTTTTACGGTTGGAATTTTTAATAATCTGGGACGTTGCATCCTGTCGGAGATAGCATGACGTGATGCTAATTTTAGAACATGCTGCGTAGCCATGTAGTTTCTGTTCGTTCTATATGTAACCGACCACCATTCTTCGCCCAATTTATTGGTCATGATATTAAAATCTGCGGCTGGATTACTGTTTTCCTTTCGTTGGATACTGTAACGAAATATCTCTTTCATGCCATAGGGTACAATATCAAGCACAATCACTTTATCAGAAAAGTAAAATGTCGCGTAACGCGTGTTGAGGGCATGGAGCAAACCGCTTTTCATATTGAGTTTCTGTCTGAGATTCTGACGGCATTTTACAGAACAATATCTCCGATTATTGATGTTATTCGTGCTGCCACAGGAAAGACAAAAATTTTTATTTCCACATTTGGAAGGATTTATGAACATCTTTTTTTTCAGGATATCGGACCCATTTTTTAAAGACGACCCCGATATCTGATCCCCTGCCTTTTATTTCTTAGAAACAGCCAGATAACCTTTGGCTAAAGCCTTATTAACGTGTAAAACGCCCTTGTTCATTTCCTTCATGGGATAATCTGCTGTGATGACAGGCAGCGCATCCGCATCGACCTGAGTTTTCACAATGGATCCGGCGGGGACATAATGTCCGTCTGCTATTTTCACACCCATCAGAATGACGCCGGGTTCAATAACACAATTCTTCCCTACAATGGATTTGAAAATCAGCGCTTTCATCCCGACAAATGTATCGTCCATAACCACCGCTGGTCCATGAATTTGAACCTGATGAGCCAGTGAGACTCTCTTTCCCACAAAGACGGCATATTTTTTACCATCCACTTCCATTTGATTTTTTTCAACCGGTTTCCCGTCCAATTCCGTTTCCAGCGCATGAATGACCACACCGTCCTGAACATTGGAATCATCGCCGACATGAAGCGGTTGCCCTTCATCACCACGCACGCAAGCCGTGGGTGCCACCATGATGTTCTTACCCAGGATCACATTGCCAATGACGGCCGCCAACGGATGGACAAACGTTCCCTCCCCTATAACCGGTTCGGATATTTTAGCGCAAAAATTTGTTTTTACATTTCTCTCAATCATTTTTCCCTCCATATTTTATGCTTACTTCAGTATCGTCTAGAACTCGGATTGATTTTCACTATTCACATTTAATATTTGATTTTTTCTTTTTTCTTTCTTCACCAGATTTTGCCATACTTTTTTTACGGTCTTTTCAGTTTGAGAAATACTTTCCCTGTTATCAATGATAATATCCGCCAATTCTTTCTTTTCTTTAATAGGCATCTGGCTTTTCAATCGTTTTTCGGCTTCTTCCCTCGTCATATGATTGCGAGCAATCAATCGTCGTATCTGTTCCTCGGGTTCAATAACGACCAGGATCGTTAAATCAAACAGATGCTGTTTTTTACCTTCAAATAAAAGAGGAATATCCGACAGAACAATCGCGTGCTTTTCTTTTTTACTTATTTTATCTAATTGAGAATGCCATTCCTGATAAACAAAAGGATGAACGATTTTATTGAGTTTAAAGAGTTTATTCTTATCAGCGAATACAATATTTCCCAATTTGACCCGGTTAATTTTTTTATCTTTCTGCAAAATTTCCTTGCCGAAATAATCAACCACTTTTTGCCACGCGGGTTTCCCTGGTTTCTGTACTTGGTGGGCCAGTAGGTCGAAATCTATTAAGTGAGCCCCTTTTTTAACGAAAAATCTCGCAACGGTTGATTTCCCACAGGCGATTCCACCTGTCAGTCCTACATTCAACATAATTATTTCTTGTTCAAATCATAGATCATACGCAAACCGTCTAAGGTCAGCATTTCCTCTATCTTTTCGATTGTTTTTGTTTCCGGCGCTATCACATTCGCCAAACCTCCTGTGGCTATGACCAAAGGATTCATTTTAATTTCCGCTTTCATTCTGGTGACAATTCCGTCAACCAATCCTGCATAACCGAACATAATTCCAGCCTGAATCGCGCTGACCGTGTCTTTGGTGATGACGGTTTTCGGTTTGCTGAATTCAACCCGGGGCAATTTTGACGCTCTTTCAAACAAAGCCTCAACGGAAATCACTATTCCCGGAGCAATGCATCCGCCCATATATTCTCCTCTGGGAGAAACATAATCAAACGTTGTCGCCGTGCCGAAATCAACGATGATAGATTCTTTACGATACTTGTTATAAGCGGCAACCGCATTGACAATTCTGTCGGCACCTACTTCTTTAGGATTATCATAAAAAATGGGCATCCCTGTCTTGATTCCCGGACCGACGATCAACGGTTTTACGTTAAAATATTTCAAGCAAAGAGGCTCCAGAATATTGAGCATCGGAGGAACCACGCATGAGATGATGATCGCCGTTACCGACTTAAATTCCTTGGCTTTCATCCTGCTGGACTGATATAAATTATAGATCAGCACGCCGTATTCATCGACCGTATGATCTATTTCCGTCCGTATTCGCCAATCATGCAAAAGATTCTTTTCATCATAAAGACCCAAAACGGTATTGGTATTCCCTACATCGATGACTAGAAGCATATTTTTTCACCTTATGATTGTAGCGTCTCCTGCCGAGACTTTTATTTCCCGATGGTCTTCAGACAGAAGGATCAATGCGCCATTGTCATCAAGGCCAACAGCCTTGCCTTCTATGGTTTCAGTGCCGAATTTTACTTCAATCATTTGATTGATCATGGATGTCAGTTCAAGCCATTTATTTTTGACAGGACCGAATCCCTTTTGTAGTTGTTGTTTATACCATTTTTCCAGATTTTCATAGAGGCGAATTATCAATTCCAGACGATCAATTTTTCTGCCACTTTCTATTGCCAGGGATGTCGCGATATCTCTAATGTCTTCCGAAAATTGGTCGTGTTGAATATTAACGTTAATGCCCATGCCCAGAACAATAAAGTCCACTTTTCCTTCATTTATCTTCGCCTCGGAAAGAATGCCGCATACTTTTTTATTTTTAATCATGACATCATTGGGCCATTTAAGTTCTATCCGACCGGGACAGTAAAGATCCAGAATTTCAGCAGCGGCGACACCGGCCATGATTGGAATTCCCGTCGTTCTGAATGGTTCGATCTGCGGCCTTAAAATAACAGACGTATATATGTTTAATTCCGGTGGAGAATGCCACAACCTTTGCAGACGCCCCTTCCCGGAAGTCTGAGTGTCGGCAATGATAACCGTTCCCTCTGGTGCGCCCTGAATTCCTAAAGTAAAGGCGTCGTTGTTCGTTGATGCTGTTTCAGTATGATAGTAAAGACTACAGCCGAACAATTTTCCTCTGAATATTTCTTTTAATATCTCCGAATTCCAACACATAAGACAAAGATTGCCTGGCTATCGAATTATTATTCACGACTACAGGATGAATATGCCTTGATCTTCAAGGAAATGTCCGCGGCACGAACGGAATGCGTGAGCTTGCCCACGGAAATAAAATCAACTCCGGTGGCCGCTATATCGGCAACATTATTCAGGCTGACATTCCCGGATGCTTCCACCAGTGCCCGTCCGGATATAAGACCAACAGCTTTTTTCATTGTCGATATATTCATATTGTCCAGTAGGATAACGTCCACACCGCAGGCCAGAGCTTCCTTGACTTCCTGAATATTTTTAGTTTCGACTTCAATTTTCATATCGCAAGAAAGATGTTTTCTCTGAGCGTTTACGGCAGCGGTAATGCCGCCCGCAGCTTCAATATGATTATCTTTGATGAGGACGCCGTCATACAAACCGATACGGTGATTAAAACCGCCCCCTATGCGCACAGCCATTTTATCCAGAATTCTTAATCCGGGAATTGTTTTACGCGTATCCAGAATTTTAGCCCGGGTACCATGCACGGCTGTGACGTATTCTGCAGTAAGAGTGGCAATACCGCACATACGCTGTAAAAAATTAAGGGAAACTCTTTCTGCCATTAATATGGATGCCAAGCGTCCTGATACTTCAGCGATGATGTCGCCTCTTTTAACCTTGCTTCCGTCCTTTATTAATTTTTTAACTTTGATGTTTTGATCAAGACATTTAAATGTAGCTTCAAAAACATTTATGCCAGCCAGAACAAAAACATCTTTAGCGATAGCCAGAGCTCTTCCCTTCTTTTGAGGGCTGACGGTGGCATGGGTTGTAATATCGCCTGCGCCTAAATCTTCACGAAGCGAATTCTTGATGATTTCTAATATGTTTTTTTCCATTAAGTGGACAGACCCTTTAATTTCTTAAGTGCTGCCTCCAGCGTATTAAATTTCTTCTGGAACTCTTTTAGCTTATCTTCTTCTTTTTGAATAATTTCAGCTGCGGCTTTGCTCATAAAGTCACGATTGGCGAGTTTTTTTGAACTTTGTTGCAGATCCCTGGATATTTTGTTCAGCTCTTTTTCCAACCTTGTTACCTCGCTAAAAATATCTACAATCCCTGCCAGAGGAACGAAAATCTTTGTGGAGCCGCTTACTGCCGTTGCAACCCCTTTGGGTTCAATGGCGTTAATTTCCACGTTCAGCAACTCCAGATTAGCCAAATTTATGATATAGCCTTTATCCGTTTCGATCATTTTTCTATTCTTTTCATCGGCTGCGGAAATCAGTACTTTCAGCTTTTGTGAGGGCGCAATGCGCATTTCACCGCGTATGTTGCGAATCGATGTAATGATGTCCATAATTATTTCCATTTCCTTTTCCGCTGGGTCATTTTTCCATTCCTCCTGAATAGCGGGGAAACGACTGACCATAATAGAATTTTTGTCGCTGCCTCTCAAAACATGCCATAGTTCTTCCGTTAAAAATGGCATGAATGGATGCAGCAGTTGTAACATTTTCTGAAATACTTCATACAGCGTTTTTTGCGCTGCCCGTCTTTTTGCTGGGGTAGATTTTCCATAGAAAACCGGTTTGCTTAATTCCAGATACCAGTCACACAGTTCATGCCAGACAAAGCGATAAAGCGCGGCGGCCGCTTCATTGAAATGATAGTCATCCAAACTTCGCGTTATTTCTTCAATAACTTTATTTAATTTTGCCCTGATCCATTTATCCGGCAACGAATCATCCGTTTCAACAGATGAAGTTTCATCATAATCTTCCAGATTCGCGAAAGTTAATTTTGAAGCGTTCCAGATTTTATTGACAAAAAATTTGTATCCTTCAATACGTTCCGGCGAAAGGCGCACATCACGTCCCTGCGCTGTGTAAGCAGCCAGAGTGAATCTAAAAGCATCAGTGCCATATTGATCAATCATTAAAAGAGGATCGATGATATTGCCTTTCGATTTACTCATTTTTTCGCCCTTTTCGTCACGAACGAGCGCATGCAGATAAACATGTTTGAAGGGCACATCTTTCATGACGTAAATGCCCATCATCATCATACGCGCTACCCAAAAAAAGAGGATATCGAATCCGGTTATTAAAAGAGAGGTGGGATAAAATGTTTTAAGTGCCATCGTTTTTTCCGGCCACCCCATTGTGGAAAAGGGCCAAAGAGCTGAGCTGAACCAGGTATCCAGAACATCTTCGTCCTGTTTCAGAGAACTGCCACCACAGTCAGGACACTTGTCCGGATCCGTTGTGGCCACAATGACTTTTTTGCATTTCTCGCAATACCAGACAGGAATGCGATGTCCCCACCACAATTGACGGGAAATACACCAATCACGGATATTATTCATCCAGTCAAAATAAGTCGCTTCCCAGGTCTTTGGAATAATCTTTGTTTTTCCTTTTATAACGGCAGCCGTTGCCTGCTTCGCCAATGGTTTGATTTTAACAAACCATTGTTTGGAGACCATCGGTTCAATGTCGGTTTTACAACGATAACATTGGCCGACATTATGAGCGTAAGGTTCAGTACTGACCAGATAACCGCCTTTTTCCAGATCGGCAACGACGTTTTTGCGGGCTTCATAACGATCCAACCCCTTGTAAGCACCTCCATTATCGTTGATGATGCCTTTGCCATCCATAATCGAAATAATTTCAAGATCATGACGTTGCGCCATAGCAAAGTCGTTGGGATCGGAGCCCGGAGTGATCTTGACGGCGCCTGACCCGAAATCCATTGTCACATAATCATCTGAAATAATGGGGATTTTTTTGTTAACCAAGGGTAGAATGACAAATTTACCGACCAGATCTCTGTAACGAAAATCCAGAGGGTTAACCGCAACTGCTGTGTCGCCCAACATCGTTTCCGGTCGTGTAGTTGCCACAACAATATCGCCACTACCGTCGGCCAGGGAATAACGGATATTCCAGAGGAAACTCTGATCCTGTTTGAATTCCACTTCCAAATCGGAAATGGCTGTGTGACAGCGCGGACACCAGTTTACTATGTAGTCGCCCTGATAGATCATGCCTTCATCGTAAAGACGGACAAAGACTTCGCGCACGGCGTGGGACAAACCTTCATCCATGGTGAAGCGTTCTCTTTGCCAATCGCAGGAACAGCCGAGTCTTTTTAACTGATTGATAATGACGCCGCCATACTGTTCCCGCCATTCCCAAACACGGGCAATGAATTTCTCACGCCCCAGTTCATGGCGAGATATTCCTTCTTTCAATAATTGTTGTTCAACAACATTTTGCGTGGCAATTCCGGCATGATCCGTTCCCGGCATCCAAAGGGTATTGTAGCCCTGCATTCTTTTGAATCGAATAATAATATCCTGCAGCGTATTGTTCAGGGCATGTCCCATATGCAGCATTCCCGTTACATTGGGAGGCGGAATAACGATGGAAAAGGGCGGAGCGTCGCTCTTATCCTTTGCCTGGAAACAATCATTTCTTAACCAGTATTCATATATTTTTTTTTCAGCATCGGCCGGTTCAAAAGCCTTGCCCAACTCTCTTTTTACCATTTGATCGTTACACTCCTTAAATCTAATACAGTATAATACCGATACTGTTCGACTTACCAAATCCGCTTCCTACCGTCTCGGAATTGGAGTCTCATTAAAAAAGGGCTTTACGCCCCGTCTTTGTATAATACTTTATATTTCAATAAGTTAATTAATTTATCTTCAGCACTTCCTTAAGCTTTCCAATGATGAAAATAGCTTCAACTCCAGACAACGGTTTTAGTGGACCAAATTCACCGGTTTTAATATTCATTGCTTCCATAATTCCCCGGGAGGTAACGGAAATAATAGCATTGAAATAGGGCATATCTGCAGGCACATCAGGAAACAACGATTTTGAATTCACATACCGGGCAGAAATATCTTTCTCGCCTGTAACCTTTATTAAAATATCCTCCAGGATAATTGCAAATTCACCTCGGGAAATAATTTCTCCCGGATTGAATTTACCTCCAGGATTATTTTCCAAACCTTTGACTCCCGTTTCCAGAACGCCTTCTATATACTTCTGAAACGGGTGCTCCATGATATCATGAGCCCATATTTTCATGGGTGGAGGTTCAATAGGAAATGTTTCAGTGAAAACTTGTCCTGTTATTTTTTCTTCCTTAATCATTTCCGTTTCTTTTTCTTGTTTATTCTGATCTTTACGAATATGTTTGTCATAAAGCTCCTTTATTTTTAATTCCTCCATTAATAAAGCGGCCGTCTCCGCCCTGGTTAGTTTTTCCGTAAGAGCGATTCTTTTTCCTGTTTGACTAACCGGATTGGCTTTTTGCACTTTTTGTAAAAAATTTATCTGATTGGTTGCATCGTCAATATGATCCGTTTTTAATTTAATAACTGTGGCAAACATTTTACGGGCCCTGTTAAACTCCAGGGCTTCTTTGTACGCCAACCCCATATAATAATAAGCAGGCGCGTATTTATAATCAATTAAAACCGCTTCATCAAATTGATTCTTTGCAGACTCAAGCCATTTCATATCCGATTGATTAGAGGTGTGATAACGAATTCCGGCAACATAAACAAAAAGTTTCTCATCGTCACTCTGGGCTTTTTTAAATCCTTCCACAAGATTATCAGAAGCCGCCGCCAATTTCCCGGTACAAATATTGATGAGTGCCATGCCCGTGTAAGCCTTGGAATAATTGGCGTCCAATTGGGTAGCCATCTTAAAGGATCTTCTGGCGTCAGAATATTTTTCTAATTCAAGAAGTTTTAAGCCGGTATAGGTATGATGATCCGGTGTATCCAGCTGGCTTACCGCAATTCTTTCCTGCGTTACGCATGAAATTATAAAAACAAGAACGCACAAAATACATGGGATAACCGGAATTGTGAATTTATCGCGTTTTATCATAGTCATTTCTTCCACAAACTGATTGATGTAATTATATTTAGAACAAGTTTAAGTCAAGCAATATTGCAGTTCGTTAACAGGCATCATAAACGACTTTCCCAGCTCATCAATGTTCGTTTTTAGTGAAATAAGTGGTTTTTTTAAACTTTTATTGACTGGAGACAACACGTTACCACTTCATTCCCTTCTTGATTAAAAACTTTTGCGCAAATCGATTACCCAGTCTTGCCGCTTTTTTTATGTCTGCCATTGCCTTTTTTAGCTGTCCAAGATTATTATAGGAAAAGCCACGGTAAAGATATGCATCCATATATATCGGGTTAAGCTTGATTGCTCTGTTATAATTTACAATAGCCTTTTTATAATCGCCAAATTCATCATATACATTTCCACGATAGAAATAGGCTTCCATATTTTGCGGGTTTATTTTTATTGCTTTATCAAAAGCCTTTAATGCTTCATCCCATTTTTTATCATAAAAAGCTTCGTAACCTTTTTTTAGACATTCAAAATCATCGTGTTCTTCTATATCATCATTTTCTTCGACTATTTTTTCTTTGTCATCACTGCCTTCTTCATCCTCCGCATTTTCAATTACGATCTTATGTTTAGCCAACTTTCGATACAATTTTTCATCTTCCTTTAATAACTCATCCGAGTCATTTATTTTTTTAAACTTATCATTTTGAGATAAATTCCAACTATTTTTTAACGGTGAATATACGATGGGGGCTTTTGAACAGCCATTCATCAATAATAGGGCAACTACAATGAATGGTAATAAACCACGAAACATTTTCATAGGACCTTCTCCTGTTTTTAATGTACCATAAATATAACGGAGCGCAAAACAGGAATTTAATATTTGATTATTTTCGAGAAGGTTGTACGGATATCTCAAAAGATGTATAAATAAGTTATATAAAACTAATTTCTTTTGTCGCAACAGTTACGATGTAACAGCGTTCATTATTTGAACCTGTATCGGCCGGAACCAGAAAAAATCCCGGGCGTCCCGGCTGATAACCGGTTGTGGTTCCGACAAGTACTTCTCCATCACGGAAAACCACTTTGATTTTTCGCCCGATCGGCGGATGGGCCGGGTCAAATTCATTGCTCTTGGGACGATTAGGATTTCCGGCGTAGTCCTTAACAAAAAACAAAGCTTTTAAGTCACCGGTTTTTATTTCAACAGGCTTCGTGCCCGCTGCTGCGTTTGAATCGCTCACATGAAATAAATCTTTCATCGGGGAAAAATCGGCTGTTATGCCCTTGACCATGCTGCCGTTTGTATATCTTGCTATAACTTTATTCATCTTTTCTTGTTTCCATTTAAGGAAATATTTTTTTTATTCTATTCCTTTTTCCAACAATTTTCCAATCTATTTTTTATTTCACCAAGAAGATTCTGATTAAACCAGTTGATTTCCTTATCGGCGTTAAACCAGGTCATTTGGCGCCGGGCGTACTGCCAGGTTTCGCGCTTGATGAGATTGATCGCCTCGTCCCAACCGTATTTTTTGTTCAAAACACTGATAACTTGCTTGTATCCCAGCGATTGCAGTGATTTCAGATTATTGCTGTAACCCATAGCCAGAACTTTTTTAACTTCAACAAGCAATCCATCCTCGATCATCCTTTCAGTTCGTAATTCAATTTTTTGTTTCAATTCATTGCGTTCCACTTTAATACCGATTTTGTAATTTGTGTAAGGACAGTCCGCAAAGGAATGCTTCTTTTGTTTAATGGTAATGGATTCGCCGGTTTGTTCCAGAACTTCCAGCGCCCGGATCACTCGGACGGCATCGTTGGGATTGACCTGCGCTGCGGCAGCGGCATCCCTTTGCAACAGCAAATCATATAGATATTGTTTGCCATGTGTGTCCCTTAAACCGCGGTAATGGTTCCGTATATTCTCATCAACATCCGGTGTATCGATAATACCTTTAAGTAACGCCCGGATATAAAGTCCGGTTCCCCCGACAACAAAAGCCGGTTTCCCCTTCCCTGCCAGTTCGGCAATAATCGCCCGCGCTTTTTCCGCGAACAAAGCAGCATTGAATTCCTCATCGGGATTGACCACATCAATCAGGTGATGCCTGATTCCTCTACGCTCCTCCATGGTTGGTTTTGCCGTACCGATATCCAGAAAGCGGTAAACCTGCATCGAGTCGGCACTGATAATTTCACCACCGAATTCCAACGCCAGATTGACAGCCAGCTCCGTTTTGCCCGTGGCAGTTGGTGAATTGATGATGACCAGCGGCAACTTTTCCATTTTCATTTCTTACTTTCTTTTAAACATTCTTTCGATTTCATTTAAGGAAAAGTTGATGGTGATGGGACGCCCATGCGGACACGTGAGATTAAAAGGTGCTGCTTCCAGCTCACGGCACAAAGCGGCCACTTCTTCATGGGAAAGAAATCTGTTGGCCTTGATCGCCGCCTTACAGGCCAGTGACGCCAGAATCTTTTCCCGCTTTTCCTGCAAGGATGGCGCTTGATTCTGGTCTCCAAGCTGATCGGCAATGTCGGAAATCATCTCGCTGATTTTTACCTCGGACAGAGTCGCGGGAACCGCTTTGACGGCAATCGCGTCCCTGCCGAATATTTCGACTTCCAGACCTATTTGCCTCAAAAAATCCAGATAATCGCTAAATAATGTAATTTGCCCCGGCGGCAGGTTGACGATTTCGGGCATCAATAGGGACTGACTGACAACCTTCCCGCTCTGTGCTTTTTTCAATTTCTCCAGAATGATCCGCTCATGCGCCGCATGCTGATCCAGCAGGACAAGCCCCCTCTCTCCTTCAAAAATCAGATACGTGTTGGCATACTGCCCGACATATCTCATGCCGGTAAAGATAATATTTTCCACTGACGTGATTTTATCGATTTCTACCGGCGCCGTTGTTTTCTCAACCACGGGACGTTTCAACAAATCATCATGGATGGCCTGTTGTAAATTCTGCCGGGAATATTTTCCAAAAGGGATTGATGGATATTTTTCCCGCACCGACGGTGGAGAAAAAGAATAATCTTTTTTCTCTTTAGGCGCCAGACGGTAAACGAAACTACCCTTTGATGTTTCTGCCTCCGCCAAATTTTGAGAAATCGTTTTGGAAACGAGTTCATAAACACCATGCGCATTTTTGAAGCGGACTTCCATTTTGGCAGGGTGAACATTGACATCCACATCTTCCGGCGGCATATCCAGAAACAACACCGCCGCAGGATAACGTCTTGGTTCAATAATTTGCCGGTAGGCAGATAGCACGGCATGCGTTACGCTGTTGTCACGGATAAACCGTTTATTGACAAACAAATAAATACTTTTGGAATTAGATTTCGTGTATTCCGGACGCGAAATAAATCCCGTCAAACTCATATTTTCTTTTTGTTCACCTATCGCAATGCAATGAGCGGAAAAATCGTCACCCATTACCATTGAAATCCGTTTGGAGATGTCATTGACTTCCGGTGCCGTAAAAGCCTCTTTCCCGTTGACTAATACTTTAAAGCGGACTTCCGGATGAGCCAGTGCCAGCCGCGTGATGACGTCCAGACAGGCGCCTTGCTCTGTCGCTTCGGTTTTCAAAAACTTTCTACGAGCGGGAACATTGGCAAAGATTTCAGTCACCGCTATCTGTGTACCCTCCGGCGTTCCGGCAGGAATAACTTCCTTTATTGCTCCGGCTTCCAATGTTGCTTTTGTGCCTGATAAATCATTTTTGCGTCTTGTCAGCAATTCCACTGTTGCGATGGAAGCAATGCTGGGCATTGCCTCGCCGCGGAAACCGAATGAAACAACGTTGAAGATATCTTCAAAATGATGAATCTTGCTGGTGGCGTGCCTTTCAAAAACCAGCGGGACATCGTCGTGTTCGATCCCCGACCCGTTATCAATCACCTTGATGGACTGAGTTCCGCCCTTCTCCAGCGCCACCCTGATATCAGTCGCCCCGGCATCAATGGAGTTTTCCAGCAACTCCTTGACAATCGAAGCCGGTCTCTCCACCACTTCCCCGGCGGCAATTTTATTGGCTATTTCCTCGGATAATATGACAATGCGTCTGGACAAGCTTTATCACTCCTTATATCTTTACATAATGATCAAATTGTCATTTCGACCGAAGGGAGAAATCTTATGGGATATTATTGCGTTAAGATTTCTCTTCTCTACGATCCTCAATGACAGGAGAAAAGCGATAAAAGCTTTCTCCTTATCAATTTGAATGCATTATTAGTACAATAAATTGAAATCTGCAACTATGATTGCAGAACTCTTGAATTTATTCTATTCTTATGTAAAGAAATAAAAAAATGTGAGAGTTGTACATGGAAAAATTTTTTAATCCCAAATCTGTTGCCATCATCGGGGCTTCCAATGCTCCCTTCAATCTTGGCGCCACAATCTGCAACATGCTGAATGATTATCTTCATTATCATGGCACTGTTTACGCAGTCAATTCAAAGGCTGAAACCGTAAACGGATATCCGGGTTATTCATCATTACGTGATCTTCCAGAAACACCCGATCTGGCGGTTATCATCGTAGCGGCAAAGAACGTTCCCGGCATTATCAGAGATTGCGCCGTCAAAGGAATCAAGCGGGTCATCATCGAGAGCGCCGGTTTTTCTGAAGGCGGTCACAAAGGCCAGGCCATGCAACGTGAGATAGACGATATCGCCAGAGACAATGGAATTCGCATCATGGGACCGAACTGCCTGGGAACACTGGACACCCGCAATAAATTCTGCTGTTTTTATGGATTTAACCCCAGTCTGGTCGAAATGAGCAGCATATTTGAGACACCGGGAAATATTTCCTATATCATCCAGAGCGGCGGCGTTGTCGTCTTGGTCATTGAATCATTTTATTACGATCTCGTCGATGTGAACAAGGTTGTCAGCATTGGCAACAAATGTGATGTGGATGAGGCGGACCTTATCGATTACTTTCAAAAAGATGAAACCGAGGTGATCGGCATCTATCTGGAAAGTGTGGCCAACGGCCGCAAGTTGATGGAGGCAGCCCAAAAGTCGCGCAAACCGATCCTGATTTATAAGGTGGGACGCACACAGGAAGGCGCTCTGGCGGCCATGTCTCACACGGCGGGGATGGCCAACAATGATAAAATTTTCGAAAGCGCCTGCAAACAGGTGGGAATCATCCGTCTCCAATCCATTGATGAGCTCCATTCCATGCCCAAGATATTCACGGAAATGCCTCTTCTGAAAGGCAGGCGTATAGCCATGTTTACCAATTCCGGCGCTTTCGGCAGCATCAGCGCGGACCTGCTGGTGGATGCAGGTTTACAGGTGGTGCGTCTGAAGCCGGAAACGCAGGAAAAATTAAAAAAAGCAGGACAGGTATTCAATATTAATAATCCTGTCGATATCGGTCCTGCTCTGCCGCAGACTTATCTCGATATTTACGAAATTCTTCTTTCCGCCGATGAAGTAGACGGGATTTTACCGCTCCTGAGCGTCTGGCAGACGTTTGTGATTGATACGCTTCTGGAGCTCATGAAAATGTGCAAGCATTACGACAAGCCCGCGGCCATCTATACGCCCAATGCCATGGCCAAGTCCATTGCCATTCGCGCCAAGCACCGCATCCCGATATTTGAAACAGCCGAACAGGCCGTGCGTGCATTATTCGTTTCCCATTACTATTATGAATCACTGCAGAAAAGGAATTTTATTCCCGAAGAAACAATAGCGGAAAAAAAGAAGTGTCCTGCGTAGAAAAATGATAAGCGTATATATGATATTATGGCATAAAGCAATTTTGTGCTTGCATATTTATACGCCACAAATTATAGATTAAACCACATTCAACATAGTATGAAATTTCGGGGAGGTTCAGGGATGAACGTAAAAGGTATTATTTTTAATACAGGGAAATCTACCATCATTGCGGTTTTCGGAGCGCAAGCATGGAATGATTTTGCGGTCAAACTGGCTGCAAAAGACAAATTTTTCGGCAATATGATCATGACCATTACTCCCATTCCCATCGATAAATTTCTTTTTTTTCTAGACGAGCTGGTCAGGGAATTTTTTAATAACGACTACATGCAGTACATAACATTCGGCAAAGTTGCGGCAAAATTTGCCCTGTCACCGGAAGGTCCCTACAAATCTTACATGCTTACCACGGACATCAAGCAGTTCGTCCAAACGGTCATGCCCAAATTCTATTCCACTTATTTTGATCAAGGCACGGTTGAAGCACGCCTGGAAAATAATACCGTCCATCTTACCCTGACCGGACTGCCCATCAAACACAATTACTTCGAATATCTTATTATGGGATACTTTCAAAAATCGTTAAAAATATTCGGGAAAAAGGTTGTTGCAAACAGAATCAAAAGTTTCGCAGCGGGAGATGACTGTGTTTCTTATACCTTTGAGATAAAAGAATCCTGATCAATATCCGCGAAAATGTAATATCGATAAAACAGACGATACTTCATTATTACGATCTTATTTAAGCTCCGGTCTGTCCTTTCACGCCAAAATACTCTTTGACAAACATAACCCGCATTTCTATAATCCGCCCTAAGAATAAATATTCTTGTCAAGCAAAATCAAAACGCTAAATTGTTATTGAATTGGATAAGGGACATGGAGATAAAATCAAAGAGATTTTTAAGTTTCATGGAATGTCTGCTCATATCCGCTTACTCTTTTCTTTTTTTTTCACATATATGGTCCTATGCGTACCTGTTGATTTTTCAGGACAGAGATCTTGATCGCGCAAGACAACTGGCCCGGGGAAGCCTTATCTTCTTCGGCCCGGAAGTCCTTGGCGGCGGTAATCTTCCCGGTGGTTTCTATTACTATCTTTTGTCCATCCCCTATCTTTTAGGACTGGACTGGTCTGCCTGCTGGCAATGGATGATTATCCTTCTTTCTGTGGGTATCGGTCTGGCCTGGATGTTTATTGTTGCTGTGTACGGCTATTATAGCGCTGTTGTATTTGTCAGCCTTATTTTTACTTCTGCCGCCTTAATGATTGTGGAAGGTCTTTTTTTAAATCCGAGTTTCCTCCCCTTCTTTACAATCTGTTCCATTATCGGAATTTGTCTGACCTTTTCCAATATCGCTGTTTCTAAAAACAAATACTGGATAGCGACATGTTTCCTGCTCGGATTATCCATCCAAATTCATTTCAATGCTTTTTTTATTCTGCTAGCCGGCATTTTTCTTCAACTGATTGCAAAAAAAATTAAAAGAACCCCATTGAACAAACGTTATTTTTTGACAGGTCTTCTTATATTTGCCCTGACGCTTCTTCCTTATTACCTATCCAATATTCTGAACCGGTTCGGATTGATCATCGGTCAACAGGCTCCTTTCAGCAGCGGACAGTACATGAATGCACCCCCGTTTCTTTTACGCCGACTTTTTGACGGATTATCCGGCCTGAGCTTGGAATCCATGTTTCGGATGCTGATGTTTCAATTGCAGCCGGAAGTATTGCTTTGCCTTATTCTATTGCCCGCCGGTTGCTGGATTTTCAGTCGTATTTTCCCAAAATATTATCCTGGAAGTCGAGAGATCAGGTATCCGGATTTATTTAAAATACTGCTCGTCATCGGAGTTTTTAATATCATTCCTCAGTTGTTTTTCTTCAGTATTAGTAATTTCACGACTGTATATTATACAGTCAATATTATTTTTGTAATGGCTTTTATCGCCGCCGCTATTCCAATCGGATTAAATGATAAACATATCAGGACATACTTTTATCTGACAGCCGCCTGCCTGCTGCTGATTGCTCTCTTTAAATTTCTGAAAGCACCGGA
>CAYNWA010000006.1:106687-133235 GCA_964400795.1 uncultured Smithella sp. | reverse complement strand
GCGTACGCCCACTAGACCCTGAACCTAGCGCGTCTACCAATTCCGCCACTTCGGCACGCGAAAGAGCACTATACCTATCAACCTATTATTGTCAAGATAAAATGAGCTTGAATTTCATGCCCAAAATGTTATGTTACTTCGCTAATCATCATAATTCATGGGCATTTATGGTTGTATTTAGAGGCATAGAATTCATAACAAAAGACTTTCGCGGATCTTTCGTAACAATTGGTAATTTTGACGGCGTGCATCTAAGCCATCAGTTTATCTGCCGCAAGCTTGCGTCCGAAGCGAAAAAGGCAGGAGCAAAATCGCTGGTGATAACATTTGACCCTCATCCCAAAATGATTTTGCATCCGGATATCAGACCATTTTATCTGATTACTACGTTGGCAGAAAAACTGAAGTTATTGGAAGATTGCGGGATTGACGGCACCCTGGTGATTCCTTTTTCTTTGGACTATTCGAAGATGACCGCCGAAGAATTTGTCCATGAATTTCTCGGGCAAAAACTGGCGATTAAAAAGATTATCGTCGGTCATGATTACACGTTTGGTCAGGGGAAAAAAGGCAACAGCGATTATTTAATTGCCTGCGGAAAAGAAATGGGATTCGCCGTTGAAGTGGTCGATGCTTTTAAAGTCAAAGATAAGATCGTCAGCAGTACGTTGATAAGAAATTTGATTATCAAAGGTGATTTTAAAACCGTAACAAGTTTACTGGGGAGATGTTATAATGTTGCCGGGACCGTGGTGTTGGGAAAAGGGCGGGGCGTCGGGCTTGGTTTTCCCACGGCCAACATCGAACCGGAAAAAGAATTGTTGCCTCAGGCGGGAATATATGCTGTCTTTGCCGATACGGGGGAAAAACGCTATATGGCGGCCCTGAACATCGGAGAAAAACCGACCTTTGGTGATTATACCTTTACGTTTGAAGTTCATCTGCTCGATTTTTCCGGTGATCTCAGAGGTAAAAGATTAAATACGGAGTTTGTGGAGAAGATCAGGGACATTATCAAATTTGATAGTCCCGAAAAATTGAAGAAACAAATCGCAGCGGATGTGGAAAAGGCAAGATCTATTTTGCTGAAAAATATTAATAAGTAATTGCTTAAGAAATTTGAGGAGGTTATTGAACAATGTTAAAAATAGCTATTGTCGGCGCAACCGGGATAGTTGGCCAGCAGGCGATTGTCAGTCTGCTTGGACATCCCTGGTTTAAAATTACCAAGCTTGTTGCTTCGGAGCGCTCGGCTGATAAGAAATATATAGACGCCCTAAAGGACGCCAATGGTTCGATCCGCTGGTGGTGCCCCGAGGAGCTTCCCGCAAACATTGCCAATATGGTTGTAGAGGAGGCGGCAACTTTCGATCCCAAATCCGTGGACATCATTTTTTCAACCATGGACGCCGGGCCGGCCAAGGAACTGGAACCCAAATATGCCAAGACCACTCCGGTCATCAGCACAGCTTCAGCTTTCCGCTACGAACCGGATACGCCCATTCTTATCGGTGGAGTGAATATGGATCATGCTGCCCTGCTTGCCGTGCAGCAGAAGAACCGCGGTTGGAAGGGCTTCATTTCGCCCAAATCCAATTGTACAATTGTCGGACTGGTTGTTTCCCTGAAACCCATTCTGGATAAGTACGGTGTAAAGCAGGTGGTGGCGACTTCGCTTCAGGCGATGTCCGGCGCGGGAAGAACGCCCGGCCTATCGGCGATGGACATGACCGAAAACGTCGTGCCTTACATTCCCGGTGAAGAGCCCAAGGTTGAAACCGAACCGCAGAAGATATTGGGTAAGTTTACAGGAAAAACCATTAAGAACGCTCCTTTCGGCATTACAGCGACCTGCACCCGTGTGCCGGTGATTGACGGTCATATGGTTTGTGCTTTTGTGCAGACAGAAAAACCCTGCTCGCCGGAAGATGTTAAAAAAGCGATGATGAATTACGGCAAGGACTTCGCCGAACTGCATCTGCCGAGTTCACCGAAACATCTGATTGATGTCACGGATGATCCTTTCCGCCCGCAGCCGCGCGCGGATCGTGACAAAGGCGGCGGCATGACCGTAACGGTCGGACGCATTCGCAAAGACCCGATTATTGAAAACGGAATCAAGTATGTCTGTCTGGCACACAACACCAAGATAGGCGCGGCCAAAGGCGCTCTGCAAACTGCCGAATACCTGGTCAAACATTATTTGAAACTCGTTAAATAACCTGTCATGACCCCCTGGTCTTTAATGGTGAAGACCGGGGGAGTTCATATCCTCCCTCCTTTACATAAATTCAATATTTCTTGACAAAACAGAACGATCTTTACATAAAAGAAGCCATGCCGGACAAGATTGATATCAGCCTAACCAAAAAGAAACTGATTGTTTACATTTTCTTAATGCTGGCAACGCTTGCTGTTTACTGGCAAGTCCATCAATTTGATTTTGTCGGGATTGATGATAACATTTATGTTACTCAAAACAGTCGCGTTCAGTCCGGCGTCACTGGTAAAAGTGTCTCATGGGCGTTCCTGACCACCCACGCCGAATTCTGGCATCCTTTGACCTGGCTTTCTCTGATGCTGGATTACCAACTTTACGGTCTCAATGCCGGCGGTTACCACATTACAAACCTTATCCTGCACATCCTCAGTTCGTTTTTGCTTTTCTGGCTTTTTCACCGCATGAGCAAAGAAATATGGAAAAGCGCTTTTGTCGCCGCTCTCTTTGCGCTTCATCCTCTGCATGTTGAATCTGTCGCCTGGATAGCTGAGCGAAAGGATGTCTTGAGTGCTTTTTTCTGGATGCTGACGTTATGTTTCTATGTCTATTACACTGAAAAACCGGTTATAAAAAGATATCTTCCAACTCTTTTTTCTTTTGGTCTGGCTCTGATGAGCAAATCGATTGTTGTAACACTGCCGCTCATTATGATTTTACTGGATTACTGGCCGTTGAAACGTTTTCAGGATAAAAAAGACAATTTTTTTCTGTGGCAGTTGAAAGAAAAAATGCCTTTTTTTGTTCTTGCAGCATTTTTTTCTGTGCTTACCTACTTAGCTCAGTTCAATCCAACCGTAGAATATTTTCCGTTGATGTCCAGACTTGCCAATATTCCGGTTGCTTTTGTAACGTATCTGACAAAAACTTTCTGGCCGTTGAATTTGGCCATATTCTATCCTTTCCCGGAACAGATTCCCTTTTGGCAGGTTTCAGGGGCCACTCTGCTGGTGATCTTAATCAGTGTTATTGTTATTATCATGGTCAAACGTCTGCCGCATTTATTTGTCGGATGGTTCTGGTATTGTATCACGATTATGCCGGTTATCGGCATTGTTCAGGTAGGCAAACAGGCGTTCGCTGATCGCTATACTTATTTGCCGTTAATCGGTGTAGGCGTTATGCTGGCCTGGGGCATGCCTCTTTTGTTCGAGCAAAAAAATATAAGCAAAAAATTTACATTTTTCATGGGAATATTATTTGTTTCAATTTTGTCATTGGCCGCGTGGCAGCAATGCGGTTATTGGAAAAACAGCATGGAGCTTTTCAGTCACGCTTTACGGGTGACGAAAAATAATTATCTTGCACATAATAATATGGGACTTGCCCTGTTTGACGGGGGGAAAATAGAGGAAGCTATCGCTCATTATAACGAGGCGCTGAATATAACGCCGATCATGCCGGATCATGCGCTGGTCTACAATAATAGAGGTATTGCTTACTCACGGCTTGGTGCTTATCAAAAGGCGCTTGATGATCTGAATGAAGCCATCGGCATGAAACCGGATTATGCTGATGCCTACAGTAATAGAGGAATTGTTTATTCTAATCTGAACCACAATCAGTTGGCGCTTGAAGATTTCAATAAAGCCATTGAGATAAAACCCGATTATGCCGATTTGTACAACAACAGGGGAGTCGCTTACGCGAAATTGGGGCATTATCAAAGCGCAATTGATAATTTCAGCAAAGCTATCGATCTGCAACCGAATTATTCCGATGCGCTTTACAAAAGAGGCGTTGTGTATCTGGAAATGGGCAATAGAGAATCTGGTTGTCGTGACGCTCAAAAAGCCTGCGGGCTGGGAAATTGTGATCTCTTAAAATCAGCTCAAGCGAAGGGAGACTGTTTATTGTAGAAGTAATATTCCTGCCAATCAGCTCTTCTGCAAAAGAGATTCGTAAACGGCGAGGTCGTCTTTGGAAAAGCAGCAGAAAATTACTTCCTCAAGCGTTGATGGTCTTTGAACTGTATCGCGGACGGTTTGAATGGCGATCCGCGCCGCTAATTCAAATGGATACCCGTAAACGCCGGTGCTGATGCTGGGGAAGGCGATCGTCTTGAACCCCTGTTTGATGGCGATGTCCAGAGAGTTGCGGTAACAGGAGGCGAGCAGTTCCGGTTCGCCTTTTTTACCACCATGCCAGACCGGTCCCACGGTGTGAATGACAAATTTCGCGGAAAGTTTGTATCCTTTGGTGAGTTTGGCTTCGCCGGTTTTGCAACCGCCGAGCGTCCGGCATTCCGCGAGAAGTTCCGGCCCCGCGGCACGATGTATCGCGCCGTCAACACCCCCGCCGCCAAGCAGTGAGAAATTTGCTGCGTTAACAATCGCGTCAACCTGAAGGGTAACGATGTTTGCCTGAAGCGCTTTCAATTTAGTCATCGAACCACCTCCAAGACATTAGGATAACACCACTGCCCGAACCAACGGGTAGTGGTGATTTATTGATCATTTGAAATCTTTGCATAACCAATAAAAGCAGCAGTGATGTCGTATGGGCGAAGGCCGGTATCTATGAACCTGTCATCCCCGAACGGGTTTGTCGGGGATCCATTTTCTTTCCTGGATTTACTCCAAGGCACCATGACCCGCCTTTGCCTGAATTACCAGCAGAAGGTTATTCCAGATTTCGAGCTTTTACTTCTTCATCGCCTGTTCCACGGCCACCGCCACAGCGACGGATGCGCCAACCATGGGATTATTGCCCATGCCGATCAGGCCCATCATTTCCACGTGGGCGGGAACGGAGGATGATCCGGCAAACTGTGCGTCCGAATGCATTCTGCCCATGGTATCGGTAAAACCGTACGAAGCCGGACCAGCAGCCATGTTGTCGGGATGTAACGTTCTTCCTGTTCCGCCGCCGGAGGCCACAGAGAAGAATTTTTTCCCCGCTAGGATACATTCTTTTTTATAAACACCCATCACCGGATGTGTAAAACGGGTCGGATTAGTGGAATTTCCCGTAATAGCGACATCGACGCCTTCCAGATGCATGATGGCCACGCCTTCACGCACGTCATCGGCACCGTAACAGCGGACCGCCGCTCGGTCGCCCTTGGAATAGGCTTTTTCCTTCACCACGGAGACCTTGCCTGTTTTATAGTCGAATGCCGTGGCGACATGCGTGAATCCGTTCACACGGGCTATAATATGAGCGGCATCTTTTCCCAGCCCGTTCAGGATGACCCTGAGAGGAACCTTGCGCGCCTTGTTGGCCGATTTGGCGAGCCCGATCGCGCCTTCCGCGGCGGCGAATGATTCGTGACCTGCGCAAAAAGCGAAACAAGCGGTTTCTTCTCTAAGCAGCATTGAGGCCAGATTTCCATGACCGATTCCCACTTTACGGTCATCGGCGACCGAGCCGGGAATGCAGAACGATTGCAGTCCTTCGCCCAGCGTCTCCGCAACGTCCGCGGCAACCTTCTGACCTTTTTTAATGGCGACGGCAGCGCCGACAATGTAGGCCCAACTTGCGTTCTCAAATGAAATGGGCTGAATTTCCTTGACGATTTTTCTGACATCCACGCCTTTCCCGATACATATTTTTTCAGCTTCCTCCAGCGAGGAAATTCCATATTTCGCGAGAAAAGGAGTGATCTGTTTGATTCTTCTTTCGTATCCTTCAAATAAAGCCATTTTTCTACTCCTTATTCTTTACGGGGATTGATAACTTTTACAGCTTCAGCAAAACGGCCGTAAGTTCCGGTTGCTTTAGCCAGTGCACTGGCCGGGTCCATGCCTTTGGTGATATGATCCATCATCACGCCCAGATTAACGAATTTGTAACCGATGATTTCATCGTCGCCATCCAGACCGATTTCCAGCACGTACCCTTCGGCCATTTCCAGATAACGGGGACCTTTTTTTTTGGTGCCGTACATCGTGGCAATCACGCTGCGCTGACCTTTACCCAGATCTTCCAAACCGGCGCCGATGGGCAGGCCGCCTTCGGAGAAGGCCGTCTGTGAACGACCGTAGGCAATCTGCAGGAAGATTTCCCGCATCGCGGTGTTGATCGCGTCGCAGACGAGATCGGAATTCAGCGCCTCCAGAACAGTTTTGTTCGGCAGAATCTCGGCAGCCATTGCGGCGGAGTGAGTCATGCCGGTGCAGCCGAGACATTCAACGAGCGCTTCTTCGATGATGCCGTTTTTCACATTCAGAGTCAGCTTGCAGGCACCCTGCTGAGGCGCGCACCAGCCGACGCCGTGGGTCAGCCCCGAGATATCCTTGATTTCTTTCACCTGGGTCCATTTCCCCTCCTGCGGGATGGGGGCAGGACCGTTTTTCGCCCCTTTGGCGACCACGCACATCTGTTCAATTTCATGAGTGTATTCCATAACTTATATCTCCTTCTGACGCCGTTCTCTTTCTTCGTCTAACTCCTGCCCGGCGTATGGTATGCCGGGTCATTATACTTTGAAAGAAAACGGCTCAATTTATTGCGGGCCGTAATGTAGCACCGGAGGGGTTATTTTTCAAATTAATTTGTTGGGAAAATGCTTAATCTATTGATTACATTACGACTTGATAAAAATATTTTTTGAATAAGAAAATGACAAGATCAACCGGAGCGTAGCGCTCGGCCGGATTGCTTTTGTTGGGCTGCTCTCGTATGTAACTTTATTCCCAATGCGCCTATTACTTTAAGGATCGTATCAAATCCCGGACTTCTTTCACCGGATAGCGCTTTATACAGACTTTCCCGCGAAAGACCGGCATCTCGCGCCACTTGAGACATGCCTTTTGCCCTTGCAATGTCTCCTAATGCCTTGGCGATAAACGCTGCATCGCCATTCGCTTCTTCAATGCACATTTCCAGGTAAGCGGCCATTTCTTGAGGCGTGCGAAGGTGCTCGGCGACGTCATATTTTGTTGTAACTGTCTTTGCCATCATTGACTCCTATAAGTTTCGTGCCAGGCGACGAGCGGTTTTTATATCTTTTGTTTGCGTGCTTTTATCACCACCGGCAAGCAGGATAATCACCGTTCGCCCGTGTTGCATGTAATAAACCCGATAGCCGGGACCATGATCAATACGCATCTCCGATACTCCTTCACCGACCGGTTTGACATCTCCCGGATTGCCCGTAGCCAGCCTCTCAATTCTTGCCTGAATTCGCGCACGCGCGCGAATGTCTTTGAGGCTGTCGATCCACCTGGCAAAATGTTCGGTTTTACGAATTTCAATCACAGTTATAATGTAGCCTATTGGATACATGTTGTCAAATGAAATTAATTGATGATGAATTAGAAGGCTGTCTGCTATCCAGTGAAGAGAGGGAAATTAAGTGTTGTATCCCTTGAATTTCAAAGAAGAACGAAAAAATTAGCCAGAGCGTAGCAATCGACTGTATTGACTTTGTTATTTTTTTAATGAAAGAACCAAAGCATAACTCCTATACATAACGAAATAATTGCCACGACTGCGATAATCTGTTCATGTACGGTCAGTCTTCTGAGTAAAACTTGCCCATTTTCGTCGTATTTTACTGGAGATGCCAACCGAGGAATAAAAATTAAAACTGCAATACTTCCAATTATTAGAGCAAGCATGAGAATTTCAGTTGTTGAACAAGAATGCAATTTGCAAAGTACGGCAAAAACAAATAGACCCACACTAACTATCAGTAATAAGTAGAAACCTAGTACTGCCTTTGCAATGAATGAAACTCTACTCTCTTCTGATGAAGATTCCTCATGTATAGATGTTTTCGCAGAGAAGCGTTCCTGAGCACTTAATTCATACTGCGATAGGTTAGTTTGATTTAATGCTTCTAACTGATTTCTTTTCCGATGTAAAAAGCCAACGAAAAATAAAAGGAATGCTGCAAGAAGTAGATGTATTATTGGTTTAAATAATTGACCGTTTACAATATCACGTATTGAAAAAATAATTACACCTAAGGCGATTAATACAAAGAAGATAGAAGAAAATAAAATTTCACGACGTGTAATTTTAGAATATAATATTTTTTTATTTCGATCTGTCATTTTTCAATCCATAACAATTAATATGCCATATTGGTTTTTTCCGATTATTCGTCATCACGCTACATTATCCGCTGCTGAAAGAAAAGAAAAAAATCCTTAGAAATCAAGTTTAAATAAACTTTCACCACTTGATATCTTATGGTATTAAAAATCATGGAATATTTATCATGAGCATATTGGATAGGAAATTTTATCATCGGGATACGCTGAGGGTGGCGCGGGAGCTTTTGGGGAAAAAACTGGTGCGACGTGTAAACGGTGTCGAACTTTCCGGCATGATTGCGGAGACGGAAGCGTATTGTGGAAGCGAGGACAGCGCCTGCCATGCCCACCGCGGCAAGACACAACGCAACGCGGTCATGTTTGGCAAGCCCGGTCATGCCTACGTTTATTTTACCTACGGCATGCACTACATGCTCAATTTGGTGACGGAAGAAGAGGAAAATCCGTGCGCTGTGCTGATTCGTGCAATTATGCCGCTGGATGGAATTAAAGAAATGGAAAAACGCCGCAAGAAAAAAGGAGTCGAGTTGACCAACGGACCGGCCAAGCTTTGTCAGGCATTGTCCATCGACAAATCCTTGAATGGCTGGGATTTAACTTTGGGTCGTGAATTATGGGTGGAGGATTATAAAAAAATTCCCAATTCAAAAATCATCACGACACCCCGCATCGGCATTGATTACGCGCATCAAAAACACAAAGAGGCTCTCTGGCGGTTTGTATTAAATAAGATTAATCTTTAAGATATTCGCTACAAATAGAAATCAGTTTTCGATTTTTCCCTCTTGCTTCTCCTGGTGAAACTCAAGAAATAAATTCCAACTGGCCAAAAAAAGAGCGGCAATGATCGGGCCCAACACAAAACCGGAAAGTCCAATAACGGCTATTCCGCCCAGCGTGGAAAGAAATATCAACAAAGCGTGCATTTTGGTGTCCCGTCCTAATAAAACCGGCCGCAATAAGTTGTCAACTCCGCTGATCACCACCGACCCGAAAATCAGAATGACAATGCCCTGCCAGATATGACCCAAAACCAGCATGATGATTCCCGCCGGTACCCAGACAAACGCACATCCTACTCCCGGCAATATGGATAGCCCCATCATGATGACGCCCCAGATGAGAGCCTTTTCGATTCCAGTCATGTAAAAAATCAGGCCGCCAAGAAAACCCTGAAGGCCGCCGATGACAAACGTGAATTTTAAAGTTGCTTTAGCCGTGGAAAAGAATTGATGACTGAACGTTTCCAGATATCGCTTATTGACCGGGATATGGTTGCTGATCGATTCCAGTAATTTTTCGCCATCGCGTAAAAAATAAAAAAGCGCGTAGAGCATCACGGCAAATTTAATGATGACAACAATGGTATTTTGCGTGAAATCCGAAATATGATTGATGAGGTATCCGCTGACGGCTTTGATGACGTCCTGGGATTTTTCCAATATAAAAGTCTGATCGATGTTGAATCTGGCGAATAACGTGTTTTGAGTCAACGCGTTGAGCGTTGCCGTCAGTTTTTCCATCCAGGCGCCGCCCTGGGAACCGAAAGATTTATATATGTCAAAAACTTCCAGAACAAGAAGATTAACCAGAAATCCGAAGGGAATAATCAAACAAAGCAAAATAATAATGAGTGTAACACCAGCGCATAAATTGGGATTCTTAATTTTTTTATTTAAGAATCTTTGCAAAGGGATAAATATGCCGGCGATCAATGCCGCCCAGAAAACGGCCAAGAAGAATGGTTTGATAATATAAAGAAAAGAAAGCGTTATAAAGACAAGAAGAATTATAAAGCCTACGTTTTGAAAATGAATGCCTGGTTTGTTGTTCATAACAGAAAATTAACCTTTAATCGTAAAGAGTTCATTCCTGATTACGGCTATAGGACCGCAAATGTTTTTGGGGGTCAATTATTGCAAATGATCATAAACTACAGCCACTTATAATGTCAATTCATAAATAAGGCATAATCAAAAGGAAATAATCAAGAATTTGATTGACATATTTTCAAGTATGACTATGTTAATCAAAAGATGAATGAAAGGATTCATCGAATAAAGGAGGATTTTTTAATGTTGACAGTTTCGGAAAAAGCATTGGAAGTTATTAAGGAATTTATCAAAGAGAAAAGACCGGATTCCTCTATAAGAATAACCATGTCTGCTGGTTGATCCGGGCCCTCTCTGGGCATGGCTCTGGATGAGCCGGGAATCGGTGATGAAATATTTGATAAAGAAGGAACAAAATTTGTTATTGAAAAGGGTCTTCTTAATGAAGCAAAACCCATCTCTATTGATTTTGTGTATACCCCGCAGGGTTCAGGGTTTAAATTAACTTCAAGTTTATCCGCAGCCGGTGGAGGATGCGGATCTTCCTGTAGTTGCTAGAATTTCCTAAAGGGGGAGGAATTATCCTCCCCCTTTTTTTTGATGTCATGACTGAAGATAAAAAAACCAATATTGCTCTGGCTTAAAATCTTTTAAATCAGAACCAATATGACGATTCGATTATTCTGCTGAAAGCACTCAACAAAGAATTTCCTGATGAAGAATCCATCATATTGATGTTGTCCTTGGCCTTTTATGACAGCGGTGATACGGAGCAGGCTTTAAAATATTTAACCATGCTCCTGGAGCGGGAACTTAAACGAAAAGTTTTCACCGGCTTTGCTTTTGATGAGCTGGTGCGCATTTACAAGCAGCAAAAAGATTTCATCAAGCTTGTGGAAATTTGTGAAAGGGCAGCTGCCGCTCAACCGGAAGATGCTTGTCTGTTGACTGAATTGGGGAATGCTTATCTCCAGTTGGGACGAGCCGAAAAAGCTTGCGAGATTTATAAAAAATTAATTGAGATTGAAAATGACAATCCTGTTTTTTATTGTTACTGGGGAGAAGCTTTATTTGCCGCCGGGTTATATCAGGAGAGCGAACAGGCATATCTTAAAGCCGGAGAGATAGATTCCGATCAGCCTGATCGCTATTATTATAAGATGGCTGTGTTATTTCAGCAGGCTCAAAAACATGACGACGCTGAAAGATTCTTGAAAAAATGCCTGACCGTCAATTCATCTAATCCTCTTTATTATTGTGCTCTCGGCGATACACTTGTCAGTACGGGAAAAATGCAAGAGACTTTTGATGCTTATGATAAGGCTGTTCAATATGATAAATCAAGGGCGGCGATGTACTATAATCGCTTGGGTAATTCATTAATGAAGGCTGGAAATTTTTTAAAAGCATCTGATGCTTTTAAATTGGCCATAACATACGAATCGGCGAAATCTTATTATCTGAGTCTGGCTGAAGCCTACAGATGCATGGGGCTTGCTGAGCAGGCTGACATGATTATCCGTGAAGTGGATAAATTATAATGAAGGAGATGATCTCTAATTTAATTTTGAAAGTAAATTCCGCAGTAATCGGTATGAATAGTTCCGCGTCGCTTCGCTCTTGGGATAATTCCCAATCCCGATTTATCGGGATTGGATAATTCGATTTACGCTTCGAACATCGCAAGTTCGTTCTTAGCGAGTCTCATTAAACTTTTCCCAGTTTGCGCTGAAAATCATTGAAAACGTGATAAAAATATTCGTTTTCTTCCATTTCCTTTTTTAGAATCAGTCCTAATTCTGAAATTTCATCTTTATTGATAATTAAGTTTACGCTCTTATTTAGAGCGTTCATATAATCCATCGTTGCGAAAGTAGAGCTGATGAGCACAACAAAAATCTGTCTGCGTACAGACATTTCCAGACCATCTAAATATTTCAGAACCATGTTAATGCCATCTTTGTCCGTAACGAAATTTTCATTAACAACAATAACGTTAAAGGTCTGAAAGGTTGTATATTTTAATGCTTCTTTGGATGTCGCTGGTTCAATCACGTTAAAATTAAGAGTTTTTAAATTGTCCCTGATTTTTTGTCTCATGGAAAGATCATTTTCGCAAACCATGGCGGTGCTTGCATCCATATCCCGGTAATCAAAGGGACGTCCGGAATAATCCAACTCTTCTTCAATTTCTTCTGGCGCCAATTTTTCTGTTTTCATACAATATTCCTGACAAGTGTTTTTTATGAATTTTAAAATTATCTTTTCCAGGAGTCCATTTTTGACTTGCCGTAGGACTTATCAACTTCCAGGGTTCCAATTGTGGTGGTTTCATCTCCACGTGTCTTTTTAATCACGTCAATGCCACGGTTCACGACAGCTCTGTTGGTAGAAAAGGAAATAGCCGTTTGTTCCGTAATCAAACCTTTGTCAAAAAGATCGATAATACAATCATCAAAAGTCATCATGCCGAAAGCTCTCCCCTGCGTAATAATGTCATGAAATGTTTTGCCTTCGGATTCCCCATGAAGGATAACGTCCCTCACTCGTAGGCTGGTGCTTACCGCTTCGAAGGCAGCGACGCGACCGCCGCCGATTTTCGGCAATAAACGCTGACAGGCGACCCAGCGGATGGCATCGGAAAGACGCACGCGTATCTGGCTTTCTTCATCTCTGGGAAACATACCGATAATGCGGTTTATCGTCTGTCCGGCATCAACGGTATGGAGTGTGCTCAAAACAAGATGACCGGTTTCCGCTGCGCTTAAGGCGATTTCGACCGATTCCCGATCACGCATTTCACCCACCAGAATGACCTTTGGTGCCTGACGCATCGCAGCCCGTAAACCGTTGGCAAACGTATCAAAATCCTTGCCCAGTTCGCGCTGATTGATCGTGGAATTCTTTTGGGGGTGCGTGTATTCCACCGGGTCTTCCAACGTGACAACGTGTACGGAGCTGTTTTCATTGATTTCGTTGATAATGGCGGCAAGAGAAGTTGTTTTACCGGTTCCGGTTGCGCCTGTTATCAAAACAATTCCATTTTTTTCACGGGAAATTTTATAATAAGCTTCCGGCAATCCCAGTTCGGCGCACGTGGGAACGATTGATTCCAGTTTCCTTAAAACAATTGAGAATTTACCCAGTTGTGAAAATACATTGACACGAAAGCGGGCAACGCCGGGCAACTCATAAGATAAATCGCAGGAGCCCTCTTTGATCAGGGCCTGCATCAGACGATGATCCTGATTAATCAGATTAAGCGCGATAATTTCCGTTTGAAAAGGAGTCAATTTTTCAAAATGCGGCTTTAATGTTACAGGAACCAACAGCCCGGCTGAATCGACCTGGAAAGGTTTATCGACAGTTATTACTAAATCGGAAATATTGGGATGCGATTCCAGCATTCTTGTCAGAATATGATCAATTTCCGGTTTTCTCATAAATCGTCCTCGTTAAATATTTTATGCTTCGGTAAAATCTGTCGGCGGCTGTCTTAAAAGTGGACGGAACCTGCCTTTTTCATTTGCCTTGATATAAGCGTCTTCACCGCTGATCAAACCGCGGTTGTAAAGATCCATGATGGCGTCGTCCAAAAGCTGCATGCCATATTTCTTCCCGGTCTGCATCATGGAAGGAATCTGGTACGTTTTGGATTCACGTATTAAATTGCGTACTGCAGGCGTAGCAATACAAATTTCCAGAGCGACGCAACGGCTTTTTTGATCAATTCTTTTAAATAAAACCTGCGAAATAACTGCGCGTAGACCATCCGCCAGTGTGGAACGAATCTGCAATTGTTCGCTTGATGGAAAAACTTCGATGATTCTGTCCACTGTTTTGGGTGCGCTGGTTGTGTGGACGGTGGAAAAAACCAAATGGCCGGTGGAGGCTGCCTCGATAGCCAGCGATATCGTTTCCAGATCGCGCATTTCACCGACCAGAATGATGTCTGGGTCTTCACGCAACGCTCCGCGCAATGCCGCGGAGAAAGTTTTGGTATGAATCCCTACTTCCCGATGGTTCACTATGCAACTCTGGCTTTTATGAACGAATTCAATAGGGTCTTCTATGGTAATAATATGATCCCGGCGTAATCGATTGGCTTCGTCGATAATAGCGGCCAGAGTTGTGGACTTACCGCTGCCGGTAGGGCCGGTGACCAGTACAAGACCGCGCGGAAGCTGGGCTAGCTTGGCGATAACGCTGGGCAGTCCTAATTGCGCGCAGGTCTGAATTTTATCAGGTATTTCACGAAAAACCGCGGCCATGCCGTTTTTCTGCCGGAAATAATTGACACGATAACGTGCCAGAGAGGGGATTTCATAGGCGAAATCAACATCCCCCGTTTCTTCAAACTGTTTTATTTTATGCTCGGGGGTTATTTCGTAAAGAAGCACTTTTAAAGTATCATTCGTAAGAACGTCATACTTGATACGTTCAATGTCACCACGGATTCTGATTGCTGGCTGCTGACCGGCAACAAGATGAAGATCTGATGCTCCCTGTTCATGCATGAGATTAAAAAAAGCGTCAATTTTTGCCATTAAATTCTCCTTGTGCTGATTTGGTTTTTCTTTACCACTTTTGAAGAAAAAAAACCAAATATTTGAAAAAAAGTGAATTTTATCTCTTCCGATACATTTAAAATTTCTAAATTACAACTAAGTATAGAAAAAACCTGTTTGCTTTGTCAATCCCATAATCAAATTAACAATGTCTTGACACCGGCACAACCAATAATATATGCTCCTTCACGTTTTCCGGCAGGAATTTTAAGGTTGGGGATGTAGCTCAGCTGGGAGAGCGCGACGTTCGCAATGTCGAGGCCAGGGGTTCGATCCCCCTCATCTCCACCAGAACCTCATTCAAGCAAATCCAATAAAATAAAGAAGTCCACTAGAAATAGGAGATTGTGCGGTTGGTTGAAAAGTCCTGAAAGAACTACCTGGTCATGGTGTATTTTTGCTGGTCTTTGGGAACGTACCATTTGATGAAATTATGTTCCAAACCGATGGGCGCGGGTTCAATCCCTTTGAAACGTTTGTTAATGATGACCAAGGCTTCAGGAACGTAAAGAAACGTGTAGGGTTGATCTTCGGCGAGAATTTCCTGAAAACGGTCATAGTATTTCTTCCTTTCCTTCTGATCGAATGTGCTTCGCCCTTTTTCAAGCATTTCGTCCACCTCGGAATTTTTATAGGAAATAAAATTCAGTTCCGCCGGAGCCGTTTTACTGGAATGCCAGACATCATAGGCATCGGGATCAAGCGGAATCGTCCAACCCAGAATGACCGCGTCGAAGCGGCGCTTATTGATAAAGTCGGTTACGAAGGAAGACCACTCCAAGACGCGGATTTTCACAATGATGCCAATTTCTTTCAAATGGCGCTGAATAATTTCCGCACATTTCTGCCTTGTCTCGTTTCCCTGATTCACAACGATTTCAAAAACAAACGGTTTCCCGTCTTTTTCCAGAACGCCTTCGTTGTTGATCTTTGTCCATCCCGCTTCACGCAGTAGCTCACGCGCTTTTTGCGGATTGTAATTGTAGATTTTCACCTTATCGTTGTAGGCCCACGTTCCCGGTTTATAAGGGCCGTTGGCTGGCTTTCCCAAATTTAACAGAACGCCGCTGATGATTTCATCTTTATTAATCGCGTAGGAAATTGCCTGCCTGATTTTTTGATCGGCGAATAGCGGATTTTTGAGATTGTAACCGAGATAGGTGTAAGCGAAACTGAGATATTTATGCTTATTGAAATTGTTTTTAAATAAATTATTGTCCGTCTGCCGCGTGTATTGCAGCGGTGTCAGACCCATCATACACAGATTTTGCGCGCGTAATTCCAGAAACATGGTTGCCGTGTCGGGAATAATCCGCGTGATCCGGCCGTCAATGTAAGGCTGTCCTTCAAAATATTCCGGATTGGAAACCAGAACGATTTTTTGTCCGGACACCCATTCCTTGAATTTGTAAGGGCCTGTGCCGATGGGATGACGGGACAGAGAACTTTTGGTGATATCTTTTCCCTCCAGCAGGTGCCGCGGCAGAATGGAGCTGCCCCAGCTGATTAACGCCGGAGCGAAAGGTTTGTCGTAGGTAACCCGGAACGTGTAATCATCGAGCACTTCGGCTTTTTTGACCTTCAGGAAATCACCGGCGTAAGCGGTGGGTGTTTTCGGGTCAACCGTGACTTGATAGGTATAGAGAACATCTGCTGCGGTAAAGGGCTGGCCGTCATGCCACTTGACTCCTTTACGCAGATGAAAAGTGATGATAAGTCCGTTTTGCGATATGTCCCAGGATTCGGCCAGGTCGCCAACAATGTTCATGTCCTTGTCATATTTTACGAGGCCGTTGTACACCATGCCGGAAATATTATGAGATGCGGTATCGGAGGCCAGCAGAGGAATCAGGTTGCTGGCGTCACCGATGTCACCCCGCACCAGAATATCGCCGTAGGCGGGAGATTTTTCTTCCAGAGACGGACTGTTGCCGGACTCCGGTTCCGTGCTGCAGGCCAGCAAACAGATAGTGATCAGAAAAAGAAATAATAAGAAATAAACCCTCTTCATGTCGTTTCATTAACGCAGTGATGAAATCATTGCAATGGAATTTTGTATCCATTTCGGGGCACCCCTCTGTGAGGAGTTGGTGAGCCAGGTTTCCCTTGACATGAAAAAATGAACTTCCTATAGTCAATCCGTAAACGTTGATACACAATATTCAATCATCGGATCTGTCTTATTATTTATGAAAACTGATGAACTGAGCGTCAAAGAGGAAATGGCAGATGTTCTTCCTCACAGCATGTATTATGAGTCAACGGTTAAGTCCGTTTATTGGTTGAATCGTGAATCTACTGAAAAGGCCTTTCCTTCAATGCTTTTTCGAGAGATCATTTATAGGACAAGATTTAATGCTATAATGATTACGTGTTGTTTATTTTTTGTGACAGTTGCAATATGAAAACAAAACATTTATTCATATTAATCATATTACCGGCAGTAATGGTTTTAGCTGCTGCGCTTTTACGCTATTCCAGCGGCCCATATTGGATAGGTTATAACTGCGACCCCGAATACGCTTATCTTATCCATTCCCTTGCTCAGGCGGAGTCGAAAGAAATACCAACCAACATTCATCCCGGGACGACTCTTAGCATGCTGGGGACGGTCACGCTGCAAATTACACATGCTCTCGATTTGTACAATCAAAAAAGCTTAGAAATCTCTGTTTTCAAAAAACCCGAATTTTATTTAAGCATTATAAACATCGTATTAATATCTCTGAACGCAGTGATACTTGTTATTCTTGGCATCGTATCATTCAGCCTGACGAAAAACATCTGGCTGTGTCTTTTGCTGCAATCTTCACCTTTTATGTCTAATGAGCTGATAACCCAGGGACTGTCAAGGGTTACGCCTGAACCCCTAGTGCTATTCAGTAGCCTGTTGCTGATACTTATTTTAATAGAAATGACTTATCGCAGGAATCTTTCTAAATCGGTTCACTGGTACGTCATAGCTTTGGCGTTGGTTTCAAGTTTTGGTATGGCTACTAAAATAACATTTGCTCCTTTACTTATTATTCCTCTTTTTGCTCTGCCAGTTTTACGAAATAAGATTTTATTTTTGTTTTTGACAGGTTTATTTTTCGTCCTATGGACATGGCCGATCGTTTCCCAGTATAAAGTTTTATTTACTTGGTATTATCAAGTTCTCAATCATAATGGCTTTTACGGATTCGGCGATTCCGGAATCATAGATACAGGAACATTCTTTACACACATTACCTATATAATACTGAGGAACCCGTTATTTTCTCTCACCTGGGTCTTTTCAGCGGGTTTCATCCTAATGTTCATATGGCCTTACATCCGCAGTTGGAAAGCAATGAAAGAAATTTTCCAAAATGAGATATACTTCAGAATCTTATTAGCTATTGTAGTTGCACAATTATGCTCGATTCTGATAACTGCTAAGCACCCGCCGGACAGGAATTTGTTGCCGGCCCTGTGTCTTTCGAGTATTTCTCTATTTTTAATGTTCATGTCTTTGAAGCGTATGGGTTATTTAAACCACTTAAAAATAAAAATAATTATTGTCTTTGCCAGTTTTTTTTTCATCTTAAGTGGCATCTGGAGAATCATTGACATTAAAAACGTATTTATGGAAAAACTTGCAATAAAAAATGAAGCCCTGATAATTTATCAACTCCTGGATAATCAATATAAGCATTTTAAGCAAATTTCATATGCTGCTCCTTATCCTCGATCTTCTGCGCCGATTGATGCACTTGCCTGGGGTAATTTCTTCATAGCAAATGGCCTGTACTCAGGATCTCTGCAAAGACTTTATGGAGAAGCTTATTTTTATAATATATTTATGAAAAAATTTCATACGTGGACAAAGGAATTTTCGCTTAAGGATATTGTTTTAAATGGCCACGGTGGTGAGGTAGTTATTTACGGGCCTCCTCTTCCGCTATCCAATAATTATCTGATGTCTTATGTGGATTCAAACCCCGATTCCTGGAAAAAATGGTTGTCGATTGAAGATTTCAGATTGAAAGATCAAAATCATGTTGAAGCGAAACCAGGCAGGATAGATTCGATGATACATTTGAAAGACATTTTCGATGGAACATATGAAACGATTTATGTTATCGAAGGCATTACAATCAATAAATAAAAAATGCCATGGCTTGGTTTTTATATTCATTCTTTAATATACTAAATATGTTATCTGACTAATTTAGCGAACCGCCATTTTTATCGCAACACTGTATCAACAGCACATGAATCAATCATTTATAAGATGGCGTTATTTTTATGAAAAATAATGAAAGAAAAATCAAAGAGGAAATGGCAGATGTTCTTCCTCACAGCATGTATTATGAGTCAACGGTTAAATCCGTCTTTTGGTTGAATCGTAAGCGCATTGAACACAGTCTGGCATTAGCTGGTGACATGACTGAAAAACGCATTCTCGATGCCGGTACCGGTGATGGTTACATGCTCCGGGAGATCAGATGCAGAGAATTATGGGGAATTGATATTTCTTTGAAACGTTTGGAGCGTGCCGCAAAAAAGGCTCCTCATGCCATTCTGAAGCAAGACGACCTCAATCATTCAAAACTGGAAAGTAATTATTTCGACGGAATAATTTGCGCGGACGTTCTGGAGCACATGCGGACTCCGGCGAATGCCATTCGCGAGATGATCAGAATATGCAAACCGGATGGATTTATCGTGCTTTGCCTTCCCCAGGAAATCATCAACATGATTGCCCGTATCATTCTGTGTAAACCGCCGATTGTCAATCCGGATCATTATCATCTTATCACCGGTTTTTTTCTAAAGCGTGAATTTAAGATTCGGCCAGGAGACATCAAGAATATTCCGAATGTTCCCGGACCGTTTTGCATGCATCGGGTGATGCGTTATGACATGACGGAATACGACAATAAGAAACCTTATTAGCCTTGTCTGTCATTATGGTTTACCGGATCTTTTAATCTGGATCCATTCATTGATCATCCCCGGCCAGCTTTTCAGATTCCAGAAAAGGGTATTGGATAAAAAACATTGATGATAACATGTGCATTTAGAGTCTAAAATTTCTTTCCTGATTTTAAGCGCATTTTCCGATTGCCATAATGCTGGAAAATCATAGTCAAACATCCTCAGATTTCCAATAGCCTTTTCCTGAAGTTCGCACGCGTAGACATCTCCTTCTGGCATTAACACGCCGATGGTGCGTCCCGCCTGACAAGGCAAATGATAGGTATTGTTTTTATAGATGTCCAAGGCGGTGCGCCTGAGAACAATATCCTTGGCATGCAGTAATCGTGGAAAGAACGGATAGCCCGGCAAGCGACCATGCCGGATATCTTCTTCCATGAGCGAGAATAGTTTTTCGACCTCCCCGGTATCCATCTGCTTTGCCGCAGGGTCACGGGTGTTGCCACGAGCCAGTATGGCATTGATTAAATCAGGTTCCAAATCATTTAATATATGTCTGTATGTTTCCTCCAATCGTCCACGATTGAAAGCCGAGATGGTAATGTCAATCAAAATGTTTAATTGTGGAAAATGTTTTTTAAGTTTCTTCAACCGGAAAAATGTTTCAACGGTCCTGGCGTAGAAGCCGTGAACGCCGCGGATTTCATCGTTCAGATCCGCCGGTCCGTCTACCGGCAGACCGATGGTGATTCTCAATTTATTACATTTTTGAACCAAACATTTTACATCATTTTCTATGCGCTCCGGATAATATCCTGAAGTCGCCACACCTAAATGATAGACCTCGTTGTGCAAATAAAATATTTCAACAAGGTCGGTGAAGTCTTCCCGGAGGAAGGGCTCCCCTCCGGTCAAAATCAACTGGTAGATTCGTCCCATGGATCCAGCGATCTTTTTGACCTCTTCTATGCTGAGGAGAGATTCCTGCCGGTTCAAATGACTCCAGTAAAAGCAGTGTTTGCATTGCCCCATGCATTTTGATGTAATAAAATAAATAAGATAGACAGGATGCCGGAGCTGTTTCCCCGAGAAAATTCGTAAAGGCTCTATGAATTTAGAAATATGCAATGTAAAATTCCTTGAAAATGCCGGTCATTCGGCATGCAATTCAAATCAATATTATATCCAGTTCGGACGTCCGAAAGCCGTTCGTCCCAGAAGATATCCCAAAATTCCCATGATAGCTCCTGTAATAATCACGTATATTTGTAACCAATGCATTAAGGGTACAAGAAATTTGTGCGTGACATTAGAACTTCTGCTTAAATATAAATAATAAGATCTGTTGATAATAATCAATGTGAGGAATATCAAAAAAAATATACCTGTTAAATAAGGGGTATGCATAATAAAATTCAGAAGAAATAAAAGAGGACACAATAACAGAAGACATGTTGTTATGATACTTTGAAGATTGATAAAACCGGGAGCTTTCACTGGTAGTAAATGTGAAAGTTTCATCTTCATGCCGATTACTGCTTTCAGGTAATCGTTTTTCATCATACTGAAAATGGTGAACTGATGGGCGTGAACACCTTGAGCAGCCGGAACATAGGCAATTCTATAACCTTTATCCGATAGAATTTTCCCCAATGCCAGATCTTCGCCACTGGCTCCACGAAAACGTTCATCAAACCCTCCGACGCCTAAAAATGCTTCTTTTCTCACAGCACTCAAGGCTCCCCAGAACCAGTTGATCTCTCGTGATGAAAGATCGTGATGATAACGGGTAAAGGCATTATGATAAATATTGAAAAAATTTTTGTCTGCCGGTTCTTCAGAATAACGTCCCACCGCGGCAGAAAGTCGATTATCTTTTTGAAAGACTAAAATAAACTTCGACAGTGCATCAGGTGCAAGAAAAACATCGCTATCTACAAAAACAATTATTTCTCCCGACGCAGCACGGGCACCGGCATTTCTCGCCGTCGCGGCACCGGAATTATTTGGAAGTATAATCAGTCTATCACAGAGAGTTCCGGCCTTTTGTGCGCTTGAATCTGTTGAAGCGTCATCGATGATGATAATTTCAACACTTGACATGTCAATGTCTTGTTGGTTCTTAATGGCATTGATGCATTTTTCTATAACGTGGCAAGCGTTAAAAACGGGAACAACGACACTAATCTTCATAAAGCAAATTCTCTCCTCAGGAGACCCTACAGCAGTGCTTCTATGGTTACCATGGAAAATCGTGAAAAACAAAATAATAGTCTTTGACGTTTATTTCTTCCGAGCATGACCGTTTACATCATCAATGCATTAATCAGCTTTCAATTGACAAACAATATTGCATCATTTTATAATCATACAGTCAACAATCTATGCAATATCAAAAATATTTATACGTTTTTGGAATTTCTTTGCATATAAAAATAATATTTATAATAAGAAATAATATTGAATTATGAATAAATGTGCAATCATTATTGGTGCCGGTCCTGCCGGGTTAACAGCCGCTTACGAACTGATAACGAAGACGGATATAAAACCAATAATTATTGAAAAAACAAGCGATATCGGCGGAATTTCCAAAACCGTGGTGTATAATGGAAATCGCATGGATATCGGAGGACATCGGTTTTTTTCAAAATCCGACACGGTCATGAAATGGTGGCAGGAAATTCTGCCGATTCAAGGTAGGGAGTCAGGAAATGGAGAGAGAAAAACGGCTTTTTCAACCGGAGGACCTGATCCTGTCAGTAGATTCGGGAAAGAACTCTATGAAACATTTTTCAAAGATTATACTAAAAAAATTTGGGGTGTGCCCTGCAATGAAATAGCGGCCGATTGGGGAGCCCAGAGAATTAAAGAACTATCTGTTTCCAGAACGTTGCTTCATGAAATAAAATCACTTTACAACAGGGATAAATCAATTGAGCAAAAAAATACAGATACCAGTTTAATTATGCACTTTATGTATCCCAAGCTGGGTCCCGGACAAATGTGGGAAACCGTGGCGAAAATAATAGAAGAACGGGGTGGCGTTATCATTAAAAACGCCGAAGTTACAGGCCTGAAGATTACGGAACACCAGATTACCGAATTAACCTATTATAACCGTTTAACGGATACCGATGAAGTCATCAAAGGTGATTATTATTTTTCCACAATGCCTGTAAAAGATTTGATAAACGCAATGGGTAGTTCCGTTCCGGCAAAAGTTAAACAGATAAGCAATGGCTTGCCTTACCGCGACTCCATCACTGTAGGATTGCTTTTAAATGAGTTAAAGATAAAAAATGAGACAACGATTCCTACGATAAATAAAATGGTGCCGGATAATTGGATTTATATACAAGAACGGGATGTGAAAATGGCAAGATTGCAAATATTCAATAATTGGTCGCCCTATCTGGTCGTAGATCCGACTAAGGTCTGGATTGGGCTAGAATATTGTTGTAATGAAGGTGATGAATTATGGAAGAAGAAAGATTCTGATTTTATTCAATTTGCGATTGATGAGTTGCATCATATTGATATTATAGATAAAAATGAGGTTGTCGATTGCACAATGTTACGAACACTGAAGACCTATCCGGCGTATTTCGGCACATATTTAAAGTTTAACATTATTAGAGATTTTACAGATAGTATAGATAATTTGTTTCTGATTGGCAGAAATGGCATGCATAAATATTATAATCAGGATCATGCGATGCTCACGGCAATAATCGCCGTCAACAATATTATTTCCGAGAAAAAATCAAAAAACAATATTTGGAGAATCAATGCTGATGAGGAATACATTGAATCTGAAAATGAATAATGAATAGTGTGCCGCATGAAAACTAAAGAAAACATCATAAATATTCTAGGCATACTGCTTTGCATCATTGTTTTTATAATTATTCCCTTAAAAGTCCTGTCTCCCGTAGATTTTCAAAATGCTGATAATTATCATGAAGATCTTACTGCTTTTTCACAGAATGTTGTAAATAATTGGTTAATAGATGGAATTACTAATGATAAATTTATTATGTATTGTGATTTTGCTTCAGTAGAATTTGAAAACAATAATAACCGATGTATATACCTTTCCTATCCACCCGGATCCTTAATACCTTTATATTCTATTGCCAAAGTAAACGGCCAAAAAGAAATATCGATTAGTTTTATTAAATACTTCATTCAATTTGAATATTATATTTCAATTTTGTTATTAGGAATTCTTTTTTATCTCTGCTTGAAATATATCGAATTACAATCCAGGTTAGCCATAATCTTTCTGCCCGTATTATTTTCTTCCTTATGGGCTTTTCTTCCTTATAACGCCTATTATATGAATAATGTCTATTTCACGGATCAAGCGGTCATATTATTATCGATTTCATTTTTCCTGGTAGAGATTGCTTTATACAATAAACAATTAAAACGCAGAGAATTTTTCCTGCAAATTCTTTCCTGTGTGATTTTATTTACAGGCATTTTAACGGATTATTATTTCTATTGCATAGCATTTGTGGCCGTTTGTATCCGCATAATGAATAATTTCCGGGAGCATCAGGGGAAATCATTATTTTTTAAATTATTGTCTAATACCTGGTTTCTGATGGTCAGTGTCGTGTTCGCATCGGCATTGTTTTTAATTCAATTACTTAATGTACCTAAGGGATTGGAGTTGTTGGCAGTTACTTTTTTTGTGAGAAGTGGTAATGGGGCGGAATGGGGCGGTATAGAAGTTCTCGCACGTCATTTAGGTAATGGCTGTACCATTCTTTTTATACCCGTATTAATATCAGTCACGTTTTTTTGTCTAATCTTTCCCCTGATTAGGAAGAATTACAGCGAACAAAAGCAAGTCATTATTAACGGTTTAAGTCTAATTGTTTTGTCACCTGTTTTACACACATTGATTCTTCGGCAACATTCCATTATTCACGAATTTTCAATGTTAAAATATAATCTCGTCTTTGTTTATATAATTTTTATCTTAACTTGCTGGTTGTACATTAACTATATCAACCCCCGTTCGGACAGGTCGAAAAAATATTCGAAAATTTTCCTGAAACTGATCATTTGCCTGATAATTATTTTGATCATGGCTTTTCAGGTATATAATCAAAGCTTTTATAAGATAAGAACAAAGACTGTTGATCATTTCGTGGCAAAGTTTATAAAAGAAAATACAAATTATTATGATGTTGTATATTCTCCAGATTACGAGATTAATTGGAATCCACCCCAGAATTTGGCGATATCCAAAAAAAGAATTTATAGGATTGCGTCTTTGTGGGAAATTCCCGTTCAAAATTTACCCGATCATGCGGTTATCAATATATTGATTTCGAAAAAAACTTATGTTGATCAAAAATGGAATACATTAAGGCAAGCCGTGATTTATTCAACAGGTTTGGATAATTTTTATTTATTCAAATTTTCCAAAAATGCTTTTCAATCTCTGATGCAATCAAAATAAAGAAAAATGAATGCATGGGGCAGCTCACGATTTATCGCTGTGTGCCTTGTTTTTTTTCTTATTTTTTTTGTGTGGTTTATGAGCGTCTCCTTTTTTACTTTTGGGTATTTTAATTTTATTCTCTTTAAATTTATTTACAAATTCTTTTGACGCAAGATATTTATCCGCAAAAGACACGATAAATGATTCTTTATATTTAGGGGGAACCAGCGTCAGCGGCCACATATGTTTTATAATAATATCTTTTTCGATATCGTTCAAAGTAAAATGTTTTTCGGCATTAGCGAAGGATATTTTGGGATGTTCGATGCCGTGAAATTTATCCTCGGGAAGGTCGGGAACATCGTGATTTCTCCAGTCATACAGAAAGAAATCATGCAGGAGTCCACCGCGGGCTGCGGACTGGTAATCCAGTTTCAATACCTTGCACGCCTTGTAGGAAAAATAAGAAACTTTCATCACATGATCGTAAATAGAAGAATTATGATGATAAAACTCTTTGAGCTTAAGAAATTCTTCATGTTCGTAAATATCACTTATAATCTCGTAAAATTCACTTTCCACAGGCTTGCGTCCCTGTGCGCTGGGCATGATTCTGGCCGGTATTGATTTTACAAACGAACTCACCTTGTTTTTTATTTCGGCGTTGATATTGTTGTCAATATATCGGCTCAAATTAGGAAACGCTGTCCTGAGACGCTTGAATGAATTAAAAATGTTCTCAATTTCGGCGTTGCTCAGGTTGAAATATTCGGAATAAAGATAAGCGATCGTTTTCCTGAAGGATGTAATCGAAATAATGGAAAAAACAAAATCGGTGATACTATAGGTAACAAAGGCAACGGCCAATAAATGGATGAATGAAGTCTGGAGTGACTGAACATAATGCATCACAGCCGGATGAATAAAGGTCACGAATATTGCGGCTATTGCTGTCCAGCATAACGAAAACAGCAGACATATTCTGCCCTGGAAATTAAATTTATTGTCGGCATAGTCCCATAATTTTAATTTAAAAGTTTTTTCCAATATAATGCCGGTAATATATTCAATTAAAGTCAAAATAACGCCATAAGCGATAATTTTAACGGGAACAGGCCACTGGTTAATAAAAAGTTCTACAAATATTAATAATGCTGCGCCAAAACCATAAATCGGTACGAAGGGACCATATAAAAAGCCGGCATTGATAAATTCACGTTGTGTTATGGATCGGTAGATAACCTCGATAATCCACCCCATGAAAGCGTAAACGGCAAAGAACAAGATTATATGAGATATGGTTATATTATCGAATATCATCAGATATATTCATCACATCTTCATGCATTTTTAAAATATTTTGAAAATTATAATATTAAATTATTATTGTCAATTAAACTCTATCGCACTTTTGGGATTGAAAGGGACAGGTTTCTTGGATGATTTATAACGAAAAAAGGCGCATGGTTTGAGGTAAAAAAATCCGGCGTGCGTTTGACGAT
>CAYNWA010000006.1:55256-106677 GCA_964400795.1 uncultured Smithella sp. | reverse complement strand
GAAGGAGGCCAGCAGGTCGCTGGCCAGCAGATCGGCTGGCGACACCGCTCCATCCGGCAGGGGGTGATCCGGCGTGCGTTTGCCGATGGGAGCTCTTGCCGGCTGCTTTTTAAAAGTTTTTTCCAGAAAATTGCGCACGACTGGACGGTGCCAGCCCAGCGGATGCTGAAAATTTCTGTATAGAGACAAATCGCCTTCATAAAAATCATGTGTATCCAGGCTTTGAACCTCAAGGCTTCTTACCGGTAAGTTGAAAACTGCCAAGTTCAGAAAATCTATGCAGTCTTGATGTTGGGCAACAAAATCCATTGTTTTTAAAGCACTGTTTTCATTTTCCGGCGGTGTGCCGAATAGAAAATAGCAGTACGTGGCAATCCCGGATTGCTTCAAATTTTTTAAAATTCTGGATACGGTTAACAGATCAATGCCCTTGTTGAGTTGATCCAGGACATTTTGGTCGCCGGATTCCAATCCCAGTTTCAGCATAATGCAACCGCTGCGTTTCAGGAGGAAACAAAAATCTTCATCGGCCAGAATCGGAGTTGCCCGCGCGAAGCCATACCAGGGAACCCCGGGTGGATTTTGCGCAAGCGTCTTCAGTATCGACGGAGAAATGGAGCTGTCCAGAAGATGAATCAAAACGGGCTTAATCTGCGCGGTCAGTTTCTGCAAATCGTTTGTGACTTGAAAGACATTCGAAGGCAGATAGGCGTTGCCCTCTGCCGTTTCCGGGCAAAAGGCGCATTGATGCCAGTAACATCCGCGCGCAGTGCTGTATGGCAAAACTCTGCCGGGAGAAAGGTATTCGTCCCAGGGAAAAGCATTATAAAGCGGCGTCGAAGAATCATGTCCGTTTGTGATATTGAAAATTTCCAGCAATCTCCGTTCTCCCGCGCCTTCCACTATTTCGTCAATGAGAGAGCCGAAGATATCTTTATTCATACCGATTTTCATCCAGGAGGTAATCAATGAACCGCCCGCAATTATTGTCTGTCGCGGATTCATTTGTCTGATAAAACCGATCATGGCAAAAGCGCACAATGCCTGACTCAGGAAGTTGACGGAAAAACCGATATAATCAGGATTGTGCTTTAGAACCCTTGTGAGGCGGTTTTGAAAATAAGGGTAAAAAGGATTGCGTTGAGGGTTTTCAGCCGCAAGCAATAAATCGGCGCTTTTTACCGGAGAAAGATTTTGAGCCTGATAATCAGCCAGCGATAAATTCACCTTTAAAATGCTGCCTGCCACATTCAAAAGGCGGTTGATATTCTTGACAGCACTCTGATAGCGGCTTTTGCTTTGATAGGCGGCGATGGTTTTTACAGCGAGTAGCGTTTGTTCCAGATTTTTTTCGGCGCGTTTTGTCCAGGTGTCGGTTAATGTTTTTCCCCCGGATGCGTGCCTGAGTAAGAAAAGAATACCCTCCAGATTGGCGTCAATGATTTCGTGCGGGATGTTATTTTCAGTTAAACTTGCGGCTAAACTGGCAATCCCGACGGGCGGCTCCGAACATTTGGCAATTGGCGGATGAATGAGAATTATCTTGGGCGGCATCATTATACTTTTTACTGATCGAAGGATTTGGGTTTCCATAATATGGAATTTCGTCATAAGCAAGTTTGATTTTTAAACTTTCCTTTACGCTTGACAGTCCGTGAACTTTACGTAATAGTTTTCTGAAAAGGATGCTTGGCGTTATTTCCAAACGGCTAAGTGAAAACAAAAAATGATTTCTGGTGTTTTGTGAATAATAAGTTTAATCGGAATAGATTCAAATTCATCCTTGTCCTGGCTTTGGCGCTTTTTTGGGTGCTGACATCTGACACAGTCATTGCTCAAAGTAAGTATCCGGCCGCACGCGGAGCCGTCAATGATTTTGCCAATGTCATTGATGCGGAAAATGCGGCGAAAATGGAAGCCCTCGCTCAGGAAGTTTTACAGAAAACCGGCACGGCAGTTGTTGTCGCGACGGTTTCAACCATCGGCGAGAATGAAGATTACAATATGTACGCCAATGGTCTTTATCAGGCATGGGGCATAGGTAAAAAGGGAGAAGATAAGGGGGTTTTAATTTTTCTGACTGCGAAGGAAAGAAAAATCCGCATCGAAACAGGTTATGGCGTGGAAGGGATCCTCCCGGACGGAAGAGTCGGTGAAATCCTGGATCAATATACGGTTCCTTTTTTAAAGGAAGGTCATTACGGTAAGGGGTTATACAACGCGATGTATGCCTGCTCTGCCTATATCGCCAAAGACGCCAATGTTCAGTTGACCGGTTCACCGGCTCCCTATCGAACAAACGTTCGGATGCAGCGAAAGGGCGTCAACGTTTTTGGGATTATTTTTTTCTTGATTGCGGCGGCGGTTCTTTTAGGTACTAAACGAGGCAGAGAAATGCTTCCATTGTTGTTAATTCTGTTTTTGAGCGGCGGTCGCGGCGGTGGCGGTTTCGGTGGTGGTTTTAGCGGTGGATTCGGAGGATTCGGCGGCGGTATGAGCGGCGGCGGTGGAGCCGGACGAAGTTTTTAATGAGACCCAAATTTCAGAAACGAAGTGCACTGAAATTTGATGGTCGAATTATCCCCGAGGCGAAGCCGAGCGGGATAATTTGGGATTCGTTAAAACATATAGGGTGAATAAAATGACAAAAATACCGGATAATCCACAAGACATTTTTGTGCCTTTGACTGATGATTATAAAAAAATCTTCGGCAAGGATTTGGTCTCGCTTATTCTTTACGGCAGTGCGGCAGGCGGTTATTATATAAAAGGGAAATCGGATATAAATCTGCTTGTTGTTTTGACACAGGAAGGCATACACAGACTGGAAGACTCTTTTCCCTTGGTGAAAAAGTGGAAAAAGAGCCGCGTGGCCGTACCATTGATTACGACAAAAGCTTTTATAGAAAGCTCCCTGGATTGTTATCCGATAGAATTTTTAAATATGAAAAACAACCACACTCTAATTTTTGGTGAGGATGTCCTGACTCAATTAAATTTTAAACCGGAAGATCTACGCCTGCAAATTGAACGTGAGTTGAAAGGGAAACTGGTTCTCCTTCGTGAGGGCTATCTGGAAACGGAAGGAAGTCCAAGACAACTCAAAGAACTCATCAGCCGGTCACTTACCGCTTTTACCTCCGTTTTCAACGTTTTGATTTATTTAAAACAAGGATCGGCGCCAAAGAACAGACGTGACACCATAAAAGAAATAAGCAATCTTTTTGCTTTTGACGCCGAGGTATTGTTACGGTGTGCCGACATTAAAGAAGGTGTGAATAAATTTTTAAACGCGGATATCACAGGTGTTTTTAAAAAGTATTTGCTGGAAGTTGAGAAAATTTGCAAAATAGTAGACGCCTTATAATCTATTAAATTAATCCCGATAGACAAAGCTATCGGGATTAATTCGACTAAAAATTTTACTGCTCCCGCATTGCTGCGGGATTGCATAAAATAAGTCTCATCAAGACATAGGAGGTAAAAATGGATTCTAAAAAGAAAACTTTAATCGTTGTTCTGGTAGTCATTGTTCTTCTCGTGATCAGCGCTTATTCCTTCTTCGCCGGTAACTACAACAAATTTGTAAGACTGGATCAGACGGTCAAAAGCGCCTGGGCGCAGGTGGAAAATCAACTACAGCGGCGTTATGATTTGATTCCCAATCTGGTGGAAACGGTCAAGGGGTACGCCAAACACGAAAGAGAGGTTCTCACCGAAGTGACCAACGCCCGCGCCAAAGTCGGCGGAGCCGGAAGCGTTTCCGATAAAATAGCGGCCAACAACGAATTGTCCGGAGCATTGAGCCGCTTGCTTCTGGTGGTGGAAAGATATCCCGATCTAAAAGCTAATCAGAATTTCCTGCACTTGCAGGATGAACTGGCGGGGACGGAAAACAGAATCGCCGTGGAAAGAATGCGATATAATGAAGCCGTGAAGATTTATAATCAGGCGATCAAATCATTCCCGGCCAACTTGCTGGCGGGAATGTTCGGTTTCAAAGAAGGTGCGTTCTTTGATGCACCGAAGGAAGCCAAGGAAACCCCCAAAATTCAATTTTAGCATTTGATTGTTTGACTTGACAACGCGCTACAGGGTCATCTCTTAATTCCTTCTCCCCCGGTGGGAGAAGGTTAGGATGAGGGGGATAGAAAAACTTTCACCCTTACCTTACCTCTATCTTTTCCCGTCAAGGGCGAGGATAGAATATACAACAAATCTGATACCCCGCAGCTTTGCTGCGGGGTGGTTCATTATAAGTATCAAGTTGAAGGCTTCAAAACCAATTTATATTCATCGTTGCTGACGGCCTGAACATTAACAGAATATTGTTTCGATGTAGCCAGTCTGGTCACATTTTCCTTTGAAACGTTGCTATCGAGCAGGACAGTGATTTCATCCGATGGATTTTTCTCCATTGCCTGTTTTGTTTTGACAACAGGAATCGGACAACTTAATCCTCTTACATCTACCTGAATCATAACTTCCATCCTTTCTTGTGTTATAAAATGTTTTTTAATGCATCGGGAATCGCGGCGATAATCTGGCTGATCCTGGTAGCGGGTGTCGCGTTAACCAGTTCACCCGCTTTCCGATTAGCTTTCAGAGCCGCCACGGCGGCGTCAATAAACGCCATGCCCGTATCGACCATCGCTCCGGTCATGCCGCTAATGGTATCACCCGTTCCCCCGATCGCTTCCAATGCGGGGATATCCGGTTCGGAAACCGTATAAGCAATCTTCCCTTTTTCAACGACATAATCCGTCGAACCTTTGGCAATGAGAAGTTTTGCCGCTCCTTTCTGCCGGTAGGCTGCCCCGATAAAAGCTTCGGCCTGCGTGCCGTCCGCAGTGAACAAATGATGTTTAATGTAGGCCGGGTGAACCGCATCCGGATCGGCCAGAAAAGCCAGTTCGCAGATGTCGGGAGTGAAAATATCAAATTCCGGCGCCAGTCCAGCTCCTTTAGCTGCATACATCGAAGAAGCATCTGCCATAAGCACAGGCTTCTTTTTGCATTTTGCCGCGGCAGCGACCACCTTCTTCATCTGTCCCATGACCGGAAGAATATAGTGCATAAGAAGCACATCGGGATTTAATTCGGACAGATGGCTGATCAGGTAATCGTAAAGAAGATGACTTCCTTTGCCCTTGCCCGTATCACCGGCTAACAACACCTGCGGTGGCGCACTTTTTAAATGCTTAGCCGTCACACAGGCCGCACTGATCAAAGCAGCCGTCCCCTGTGTGCAGGGGATTTCCAAACCGTTGATCAAAAGCCTTTCTTGTTCAAAGACAGCCTCGCCTTTGATGAGCTCCGCATTTTCTTGGGGAATGGTTCCACAAACCAGCAACATTTCAGTTTGACTCCTTCTGCCAGATATCCAGCGCCTCGTTAAATGCCCGATCCAGCATCAGCGCGCACAGCGTATAACCTTTTTGCTTCGGAGATGTCGCATCGGTTAATTTTTTATCCAGCATGCTGATATGCAAAAAAGGGATATCTGGACAGCCGCCACCGGAGATGTTCAGGATCACCCCTGTCTTTTTATCAAACGTCAGCTTCATATTGCCGGCCTTGATCATGAGAGCATCACCGAAATCCTTGGTTTTGACGACATCCAGAAGATCGCCTTCACCCTTGAGCGGTACTATTTCCACAAAATTTGCCTCTTTGCTCTTAAGCACTCTTTCTATACCCGGATTCTCCGTGATATTAATCTCCACGGCTAGGTCGCAACCTTTGCGCAGTCGGGGCGGCGGGGCAACCAGCTTGACCTCATAGTTTTCGGCTTTGAGAATCTTCTCGGCCGTTATCGCTTCATCCACCGCCTGAAACAGAATTAATCCGCCGCCTTCGAAGGTGTTTTTATTTTTCTTACCGAAAAACATCAAATTATTATCCTATTTTACTTTCTGCATCATCGTAAAACCGATAATCAGGCAGAATATTAATCCAACGATAACGCTGATAGGGCCGAAAGCCGCAACACCCTTAGGCGAACTGGCCATGGCAAATGTATGCGAAATGCCTGCCCCGACAATCATTCCCAAGACGAAGATACCCGCATCGGCATCGCCTTCACCGGAAAGGAAAAGCTGTCTACCGGGGCAGCCGCCAGCCAGGGCAAAAGCCAGACCGGAAAGGGACATTCCCAAAAAGTTCCACAGATGATTTGTGTGAGCAACAGGCTGGCCTTCAAAACCGGCATTGAACTGACCTAAAATCAGGTTAGTCGCAAAAGCGAAAACCAATAGCGCAAGAACACCACTGATTAAATGAAAATCTCTGGTCAGCATCACATCACGCAAAGCTCCCATGGTACAAAAACGGCTGCGCTGGGCAAGAGCGCCAATAGCAAGACCGGCGATCAGACTGATGATAATAGGAGCATGCATGGAACCGGGATCTTTTGCGCTGAAGAATATCGGACCACCTTCAGCAAAAGAAACCTTAAAAATTAAAAGAAAGAACAAACTGATCATCAGACCGGGCATAATCCAACCGCTGGCTTTTGCTTGCGAATAGGAGCGCCCCAGACTGAACCCTTTCTTCAAAAATAGAATGCCGACAAAAATTCCTGTTCCCAAACCTAACAGGCCTAAAATGGCGTTTCCGTCACCGCCGGCCAGCCGAAGCAAGGCGCGCCAAGGGCAGCCCAGAAATATCAGCGCTCCGATCATGGCGAACATTCCCAAGAAAAAGCGTATTAACGGTGATGAGCCACCACGCGGCTTATACTCGCCAGCGAATATTGCCGCAATAAAAGCGCCCAAGACAAATCCCATGATTTCCGGACGTAGATACTGGACAACATCCGCTCGGTGCAATCCCAAGGCTCCGGCAATATCCCGTTCGAAGCAGGCCACGCAAATGCCCATGTTTGCCGGATTGCCGAAGTACTGTAGCGAAGCCGCGAGGATACCGATGATAGCGCCAACAATGATAATTCCCATGCGGGAGGAAAAAATGTTTTTCATTAATGAAACCCCCTTGAAATATTTTATGCGTTTCTAACAGCCGGAAATGGTAAAAGCAAATTCATAAAAGAAATATTACAGCCATAATTATTCTATTTGGTTATAATGCGTTAAATTTAAATTCATTATGATTTCATGCGCGAATGATGTTAGGATAATCAAAATTGTTCAGCGTTATATTTAAATGATACGTTAACTCATCAACGTCAACGAATTGAAGGAGGTCTGCCATGAAGTACGGTGCAAGAAATCAAATTGTAGGAAAAGTGGAAAGCATCAAAAAAGGCGTGGTCATGTGCGAAGTAAAGGTTAAGATTACGGGCGGCGAGTGCATGGAATCGGTCATGACAACAAACTCTCTGAAAGAACTGGGCATCAAGAAAGGCGACAAGGTTAAAGTTGTCGTCAAGGCCGTCAATGTGCTTTTGGTAAAAGAATAAAGCTCTGGCAAAATCATTGATCTGAACGCCGCGGCATTGAAAAGTCCCAAAAGCAATGTTGCGGCGTTTTCTTATTCTTTTTTCATTATGAGCGAAGCGTTGCGGCAAGCCTCAGAGGGTGGCGCAACAGGTCAAGCGCGTCGAGAATACTATGCGTTACAACCTTAGCGGCAAACAGTGCCTCCGTGGCTGCCCCTTCGGTCTGGATGACGGCAATTCCGAGCCCTGCTTCCTTAAGCATCAATGTGTCATTACGGCCATTTCCCACGCAGACGCACTGCTCTGCGCCCAGCCGCCGGATATAATTTACTTTAACTTCAGCCTGGTTTCCCTTGGGTATGATAACGATTTCACAGGGTATGCCGTTCAGTTCTTTCCGGACGCTGCCGAAGGTGTCGGCTGTTAGAATGTGGACGGAAAGACTTTGGGAAAGATCGGCTATCCTATCCGTGACACCGGCAATGAACCGGCCGTCGCAGGCAATGGTGCCGTTATAGTCGAGGACAAGAAAATGCAGTTCCATCATCTTGCCGCCCGGTATGTCCAGCTTTAACATAGCACTGAATTCCTTTTCTGAAATGATTTGAAACTGAAGCATAACACAATACGTGCCATTTCAAATTTATTGCGCCATCCATTATATGTCAATTGTTTTATATTTATAGTAAACGGGGATAATTAACTTCATTAAACAAAGAATAAATCCAGACAACATATTTCTTTTAGTAATTTGACATATTCTTTTTGCTTATATATAGACTTCACAACATGGTCGTGAATATGCAGTGGAAGGAGAAAATATGGAAAATATATCCAACAAAGAATGGGAGCCGAAAATCGCCGCCATCGTCTGCAACTGGTGTACATACGCGGGAGCGGATCTGGCCGGTATCAGCAGAATTCAGTACCCGCCGAATGTGCGTATCATTCGCGTCCCCTGTACGGGAAGAATCAATCCCTTTTATATCGTCAAGGCCCTTCAGGAAGGGGCTGACGGCGTTCTGGTTTCGGGTTGTCATCCGGGTGAATGTCACTATATATCCGGGAATCTCGTGGCGCGCCGCAAATTTGCAATGTTGAAAAGTTTTCTGAATTACATCGGGGTGGAAGGAGACCGAACCATATTTACTTGGGTTTCCGCTTCCGAAGGCGACCGTTTTGCTAAGGTCATCAAAGGCGTGACGGAAAAAGTCAGGGCGCTGGGTCCTGCAAACAAACTGGTCAAGAAAATTTAAGCCACTCATACCAATTGCTTCTTAATCAGATAAAATCCAAAATGCAAATTCATAAAAGTAATAGCCTGATAACGATTATTCTCCCGGATTGAAGCGCGGAGTGCTTGTTTGCTATATAAATTTATGGAATATAATGTATTTATAATAGTTATATTTTTCTTTTCATGAATTGTCATATTGTGCTATAGAATTTCCATGTCTATTGATCGTTTCAAAAACATTACCCTTCAGCAAATGGAAGCGGTGATTTGTCTTGTGGAGGAGGGGAGCTTCAGCCGCGCCGCCAAGAGAATGCTGCTGACCCAGCCGGCGCTGACCAAGAACATCAAAAACGCGGAAGATTGCCTCGGTTCAAAAGTCGTTCAACGCAGCAGCCTGGGTGTTTCGATGACACCGGAAGGGAAGATTTTATTTGACTATGCGCGCCGCGTGGTAAAATTACGGGATGAAGCACGGGAACGCATTCTGGCTCTGTCCAAAGACACCGGCGGCAATATTTATATGAGCGCCAGCACGATTCCCGCCACGTATATTCTCCCGCGCGCTTTAAGTAATTTTAACAAAGCAAATGCCGATATTCACGTCAACATCAAAACCGCCGACAGTGAAGAGGCGATGAACATGGTTCTGGATAATGAAGTGGAAATGGGCGTTATCGGCAAACATCCTTTGAATAAAAAGCTGAAGGCAGACGCCCTGTGGAAAGATTGCCTGGCACTTGTCGTTTCCCGAAATCATGCCTGGTGCAAAAAGAAATCGGTGACCCTGACGGAACTATTGAACGAACTGCTTGTCATCAGGGAAAAAGGGTCGGCGACAAGAGAATTATTTGAATCCTGTCTAAAGAAATCAAAATCCATCAGCCTTGCTCAATTCAATATCTGCGGCGAGTTGGGAAGTTCCGAGGCCATCAAGGAAGCAGTCATCGCGGGATGGGGTGTTTCGGTGATTTCCATTCATGCCGTTTCACGCGAATTGTCCCAGGGATTGCTTTGTGAAATCCCCATTCAAGGACTGACCATGGAAAGAAATTTTTATTTAATCTACAGACGCCAATTCGACTTCCGTTCTTTTCATAAAACATTTATCCATTATATAAAAGGCTACACGCCTGACAGTGTTAAACTTTAACACGACTTTTCGATCGTATTCCCGGCGGAGGCTGGGAACCAGCGTCGCCATGTCATTCCGGGCAAGCGTAGCGCGACCCGGAATCCAGGAAAAGAACAAATACTGGATGTTGGCCTGCGACGACATGACAAATGTGCAGTCTATAGTGACCATTAATACCTGTACAAAAAGTCCGCGATAAAAATGATTGATACACGCACCTATAACGAGTACGATTGCACCCGAAAATGGTACAAAGAGTCAACGATTACGATACAGTATAATTATTTGTATGTCTCTCTACACAACACCTCGGCAAAAAAGACTTTTTAAATCTCTTCGCTCATTATCATTAAAGCAAAGCGCCTGCCGTTCTTAAATACAGCAGGCGCTTCAGAGCGAAAGTTTTTTACTGTAAATCCGTTTTTATTTTTTATGCAGCCGTTCCACGAAAGCTTCGATTCTTGTCTTGAGCTGTCCCGCGTCCTGCTCGGAATAATCGGTTTCCAGCAGGATGGTCGGAATGCCCGATTTTTCCAGATCTTTTCCCACCGGTCCGCTTTCCATAATATAAGGCTGGCAGAATTGCAGACTGTAGTGAATGACGCCGTCCGCCTTGAGCTTTTTGCTCATTTCTTTTATGTACGCAAGACGTGATGGATTGGGGGTGAATATGGCGCAATCAATATTAAAATATCGTTCCGTTATAGTATCCAGCAGTTCGTCAACGGTTTTGCCTTTTGGCTCTGTGATCCATCTGGCGCCGCGTTCTCCCACGCATGATTCTTCGCCCACGATGACCGCGTTGACGGATTCGATGAGCATGGGCAGTTTCCAGTTGGGCACGGCCATGGGGCAGCCGGATACGATCACTCGCGTTGTGCCCTTCGGGAAGACTCCGACGCCTTTTTTCACGCGCTCTTCCAGTTCATCACAGAGTTTGTTGACTGAATCGGTAAAACGCACCGGATCGTCATAGAAAAAGACCTGATTGACCAAGAGGGCATCCAGTCCGGATATCGGCGCCGGATCAGCGGCGCGCAGTTCGGTCAGTCTCCGGACGGCGTCACGTTTGGCGTTGACGATGTTGATGCCCTTTTGCAGGGATTCCACGGCAACTTTTTTCCCGCTGACTTTTTCCAGTTTGTCGATGAGTTTTCGGTATTCCTCTTTGAGCAGCGTCCTGCCCGACTCCGATTTCATCTGGGGCATGTCCATCACATAAAGATCCTTGACCAGCGGCGCGAGCATTTCATAGGATTTCTTCTTACCGTCGCAGGTGTTTTCACCGACGACAACATCGCTGGCTTCCAGGTACGGGCAGACCTGACCCAGTTTAAACCCGAAGGCGGATTTGATGAGTGCGCAGGTGTTTCGGGGAAGCATCGTTTCCGCGCCTTCAAAATTGAATTCCGCTCCGGCGCACAGACCCACGGATACGCCGTCAACGGCGAGGATCAATTCCTCCGGAACAAAAACGCAATAGGAGCCGATCACTTTTCTGCCCTGCGCCTTGGCATCCATCAGTTCCTGGATGCGCAGCCCGTGCACTTCGCTCATGACAAAATCAAAATATTTCATACCTTCCGGACGATTTTTCTGTGAAAGGAAAATGTTCGTGTAAGCGCCGCCAAGAACGGAAAGAAGCGCATCATGACCTTTCAGGTCAAGTCCCAGCTCCGTCCACATCTTTGTATAATCCGCCATAATAAACCTCCAACCATTATTTTAGTCTTTTATCCGGGTCGATGGAATGTTTGACCGTTAACCGCACACGTCAGAAAATGAAGAAGTCCGGATATTCGTTGCGCGGGTTGCACAAGCTTTGCCTTCGTATCATTGTGATTTGGATTGCGCCAATGAATAAAAGAAATAATGCGTCGGGGATTATAACTATTATCTATTGGATATATGACGGTGGATCATATAGCTAATCGGCAAGACATTACGGGAGGCAGCAGTATGAAAGAAGGAGTTGAGCCGCTGGTTAATGACGGTTTTGCCGGAGATGCGGCGAAACGGTGTCTGAGTTATATCCAATCCCAGCGTGAAAAAGGGAAAAATGTAGTGGGGATCTATTGCGGGTACGCGCCGATGGAAGTAATACGCGCCGCGGACATCGTACCTGCCGTTTTGTGCGCTTTTGCCGATAAAACCATTGCCGCGGGCGAGACGGTGCTGCCGGCCAATCTCTGTCCACTCATCAAATCGAGCTACGGCTTTATCAGGACGGACACCTGTCCGTTTTATGCCCTTTCTGAGGCGGTCATTGCCGAGACGACCTGCGACGGCAAGAAAAAAATGTTCGAGCTGATTTCGGACATCAAACCGACGCATGTGATGGATCTGCCGCAGCTCCCGGATCAGAAGGAAGCCGAGGACAACTGGACGACGATGATCCGCCGATTGTCCGTTTTTCTGGAGACTACCTTCGGCTGTACGATAACCGACGCGGCCGTCGAGCAGGAAATCAAAAATACCAATCTAAAAAACAAATTTCTTAATCAGATTTTTGATTTTGCGACGCTGACGCCTACGCCTATTACCTGGCAGGAGATCTACGATCTGACGTATCTGGGACAGGTGGCCACCACCCAAGACATGCTGCCGATTCTGGAAAATGCCATCGCCAAGCTCAAGAATCGAGTTGCCGCAGGCGTTTATCACGGTGAGAAAAATTCTCCCCGCGTGCTGGTGACTGGCTGCCCTGTCGGTGGTGATGCCACCAAGGTTTTCAGGATCATTGAAGAGGCGGGCGGTGTAATTGTTTATCTGGACGCCTGCACGGGCATGAAGGCTTATGCGGGACATTTCGAGGAAGGCGCGCCGGATCCCTACCGGTCGGTTTCCAAACGGTATCTCGACGTGCCCTGTTCCTGTATGACGCCTAATGACCGGAGGCTTTCGGAACTCGATCTTATCATCGACAAGTTCAAACCGGATGTTATTATTGACGTTGTGTTGCACGCATGTCATTCGTATAATATCGAATCATCCAAGGTGAAGACGCACGTGGAAACCAGACATAAAAAGCCGTTTTTGAAAATTGAAACGGATTATTCGCAGGGCGATGTGGAGCAAATCCGTACTCGCGTGGAGGCGATGCTCGAAACAGTGCCGAAGAAGTAAAGACGGTGAATAGTTAATAGTGAATGGTGAATGGAAAAAAAAGAAAGTGCTTTTTTAGTTTCAGTTTGAATGTTAAAAGACAACCTGAAGCATAAAGAAAAAGATTTACGTTCAATTGTAAGGTTAATCGATGAGTATCATTTATTTTGACAATGCCGCGACGTCCTGGCCGAAGCCGCCGGAAGTCAACAAGGCCATACAAAAATACCTGAAAAAAATCGGCGCTAATCCCGGCCGTTCTGGTCATCGTTTGTCTATTGAAGCGGCACGAGTCATTTATGATACCAGGGAAAAACTCGCGAAACTTTTCAATATAACCGATCCTCTGCAAATCGTCATGACCAAAAATGCCACGGAAGGATTGAATATCGCGGTCTCCGGCCTGCTGAAATCAGGCGATCATGTCATCACATCCAGCATGGAACATAATTCGGTGATGAGACCCCTGCGGGCAATGGAACGCAGAGGTATCGACCTGACTGTCATTCCCTGCGATCGGGAAGGCTTGATTGATCCGGCGCACGTAAACGGAGCGGTCAAAAAAAATACCAGAGCGATTTTTATGACCCACGCTTCCAATGTCACGGGAACAGTGATGCCCGTTGTGGATATCGGTCGTATCGCGCGGGAACGCAACTTGGTTTTTTGTGTTGATGCTGCGCAGACGGCGGGCAGCTATCCTATTGATATTGTAAAAATGAATATCGATTTGCTGGCGTTTACAGGACATAAATCTTTATTTGGTCCTTCGGGAACTGGCGGGATCTATATTCGTGAAGGTCTGGAAAATAAGATCGAACCCCTTTGTGTTGGCGGGACAGGGAGCCGCTCGGAAGTGGAAGAACAGCCTGACTTCATGCCCGACCGTTATGAAGCGGGGACGCCCAATACGGTAGGCATAGCCGGTTTGCAGGCGGGAGTTGATTTTGTTTTATCTAAAGGTGTAAGCGAAATTAAGCATAAGGAAGACAACCTGGTGGAAATATTTATGGACGGCGTTCGGGATGTGCCTGGCATGGTCGTTTACGGGAAAAAAGATGCACAAAAACGAACCCCTGTCGTTTCCTTCAATATCGCCGGGATGGATCCGGCCGCGGTCGCTCTGGAACTCGATGACCGCTTTAATATCATGGCGCGTTCCGGCATCCATTGCGCGCCATCCGCTCATAAAACCATCGGCACCTATCCCAAAGGCGCTGTGCGATTTGCTTTCAGCTATTTCAACACAACGGAACAAATTATCAAAGCGCTGGAAGCATTAAAAAAAATAAGCAAGAGGAGAAACTCATGACAGACATTAAAATTGTTGATGCCCGCGGGCTTTCCTGTCCCCAGCCGGTAGTTCTGACAAAACAGGCGCTGGAGGCCAATACTAAAGTGAAAACCATTGTTGATAACCAAACGGCGCTGGAAAATGTCAAACGGCTGGCCGGCAAGTTCAGCTGCGATATCAACGTAGAATCTAAAGAGGGTGGTATTTACGAAATCCAGATGACCCGTGGATCTGATTTCAACAAAAATCAGGATTTTGTTGCTTCCTGTCAAACAGGCGCGGCTTCATCCGGTCCCTTTGTGGTTGTGGTGGCTGAAGATAAAATGGGCCGGGGAGACGATGAACTGGGAACGGTTCTCATCAAATCCTTTGTGCATACCGTTGCGGGCCTGGGCAAAAAACCGGATGTGATTATTTTCTACAATACCGGTGTGAAATTGACGATTGAAGGTTCCGATGTTCTGGAGGATTTGAAACAGATGAACAGCGAGGGTGTTCAGATTCTGGTTTGCGGCACCTGCCTCAATTTCTTTGAAATCAAGGATAAACTGGCCGTGGGCACTGTTTCCAACATGTATGATATTGTGGAAACCATGAGTGGCGCAGGGCGATTGCTTACGCCATGAAAGATAAGAAGTCATACGATGTCATTTTGTTCAAGGCGGTAAGCTACGCCCTGAAGGCGGAAAAAATTCTCAAGAAGGAAGGCCTGTCGCACAAGCTGATTCCCGTGCCCAAGCATATCAGCTCTGACTGCGGTGTTTGTCTGATGATTCATCGTGATGTAAAGGATAAAATCCTGGCAGTTCTTGAGAACAAGGTTGATATTGAAGACATCAGGCCGCTTATAGAGTGAAAAGTTCTTAAAGATATTCTGTTTTGTGATCGGTTTGATTTTACAGCTTGGACCATTTTTAAAATCCCCCTCAATCCCCCTTTTCAAAGGGGGGAAGATCTTCAAATCCCGATAAAATTGAAATACACGACATCTTTAAATTCCTTGACATGAAAGTAATTTGTTCAATATAATCAAACCGTAAAAATCATCACAATTTAATCATTTTCAACTTGGGAAATTGCTTCAAATAGTATTAATTATTTGCTCAATGTTGTATTTTTTTCGGTAACGGAAGATGAAAGCGAAAAGCCGCCAGCCAAAAGAAAAGAGAAAACCAGGGCGCCGGGAAAGTGCATGGGCGCGTGAGGTGTTCAGCAACGGCCAGCAATCCCTGCAAAGTATTATCGGATCCTCTCCCATTCCGGCCTTTATTATTGGCAAGGATCATTTGATTATCTACTGGAACAAGGCTCTGGAGGAACTCAGCGGAATCAAGGCCAAAGAAGTTGTCGGCACCGGTCAGCAGTGGAGGGCGTTTTATAAAACGGCCAGGCCCTGCATGGCTGATCTGCTGGTCGATAAATATCAGAAAAAGATTCCTCAATGGTATCCCGGAAAATACATCAAATCAAAATTAATCACCGGAGCTTACGAGGCAACCGATTTCTTTCCGGAACTCGGCAAGAGAGGGAAGTGGCTGCGCTTTACGGCTGCGGTGATCCGAAACTCCAAAGGTTCCGTCATTGGAGCCGTGGAAACGCTGGAGGATATAACCAACGCGAAAAGAGCGGAAGAGTCGTTATTAAGAGCGCAGGAAGAACTGGAAATAAAAGTCAAGGAACGCACGCGCAAGCTGACAAAGGCCAATAAGGCGCTGAAGGAAACAACGGATCATTTGTCCCTGATTCTCGAATTCCTTCCCATTGTTTCCTACACCTGTAACGCTGATGAAAATTTTAAAATCACTTTTGTCAGCAATCGCGTCAAGGAAATTACCGGATATACACCGTCCCAGTTCACCGGTCATCCTTACTTCTGGCAGGAGCACATCCATCCTGAGGACAGAGATAATGTTCTCAAGAAATTAAAAACGGCGACAAAAAAAAAGACGCACAAGTTTGAGTATCGTTTTCAGACATCTGATGGTTCTTATCGCTGGATTTCCGATCATCGCCGGCTCATAACGCCCGGCAATCGTTCCCGAAGTTACATGGTTGGCGCGTGGCAGGATATAACAGAGGATAAGAAAATCAGACAGGAAGGTGAATTTCGTCTGCAGCAGATGATTCAGTCCCATAAATTAAAAGCCCTTGGTGAGGTGGTAACAGGTGTTGCCCACGAAATAAACAACCCGGTCAGTTTTATTGCGAACAACATTACGCTTTTGGAGGAAATGTGGAATACAATTGAGCCAATTCTGGCCAGCGATGGAGCTTCACATCCGGATTGGAGCGATAAGGGAGTAGGTTACGTGGAATTCTGCACGAACATGAAGGAAGTGATTGATGAGTTCAAGATAGCTTCTCAGAGAATCAAACGGGTTATCGCAGGATTGAAGGAGTTTGCCCGCACCGATGAGACATTTGAAAAGAAACCGGTCAAAATTGAAGAAGTCATTCAGGGGGTAATGATCATTGTCGGTGCTCAGGTTCGCAAAACAGTCTCGCACATGGATATTTACATAGACAGCGATCTGCCGCCCATTCAGGGGCATTTTCAAAAAATAGAGCAGGTTATTGCCAATCTGTTGATTAACGCGCATCAATCCATTACGCCGGATCGAAAAGGCAGAATCATCATTACGGCCAGAAGGATTGAAAGATTAAACGCCATTCTCATTGAAATTGAGGACAATGGAATCGGCATGAAAAAAGAGGTTATGGATAATATCTTTCAACCATTTTTTACAACCCGACGCGATTTGGAGGGAACGGGACTGGGACTTTCCATATCTTATGGACTGATTAAAGAACATCATGGAATCATCGGGGTTCTTTCCCGCCCCAACATTGGCAGCAAATTTACCATTTATCTTCCCCTGGATGCCCGAACGCCGATAAACATTCGTCCGGCCATACTTTGTTGCGACAATGACGCCTCGTATTCGAATGAAATAAAAATGAGTTTTGTTGATGTTATTGACTGGCATTGTTCATCTGAAGAAACATATGAAGATATCATAGCGTATCTGGAAACGCATCCCGAAGTGGATATCTTTATTTCAGAAATAAATCTGCCTTCCATTAATGGATGGGAATTGACAAAAAAAATTAAGGAACGTTTCCCGCTTCTACCGGTAATACTCTATTCTTCCAATCCGGTTTTTCTAAAGCAGGAAAACCGGGCAGAGGTTAAGCCTGATTATTTACTTAAGAAACCATTCAGTATATCGCAGTTACAAAGTATCATTCGTGAAACAGGAAGGCAGAGATTATGAGAATCCTTATTGTTGATGATGAAGAAGTTGCCCTCAATTCAATAAAACGTCTCTTGAAATGGCGGGGCATCCGCAATGTGGATATCTGTTCAAGCGGGAAAGAGGCCATTACCAAAATCAGACAGACGGATTATGATATTGTTCTGCTGGATTTGCTGATGCCGGAAATTGACGGTCTGCAGGTTCTGGAATCGGCAAAACCTTACCGGCCGCATACCGAGTTTATCATTCTGACAGCGATTGATGATATCCCCACCACGGTCAAGGCGGTTCGTCTGGGCGCCTATGATTATCTGGTCAAGCCCGTGGATAATGATCTGCTTTTTCTGGCCATCAAGAGAGCTTATGAACGCAGAGGCTTGCTCATCGGATTATCAGTTACTGCCGGACGTGATAAAAGTAAAATCCCCGTCGCTTTTGCCGAGATCATAACGCAGGATCCGCGAATGTGCTCTCTCCTTTCCTATGCACAGGTCATGGCAGCCGGCGGCAATCCGATCATGATTACCGGCGAATCCGGAACGGGCAAAGAGCTCATTGCCAAAGGCATTCATCAGGCCGGGCCGACGCCGCAAGGCCCTTTTATTGCCGTGAATGTCAGCGCCATTCCGGCCAGCATGTTCGAAAGCCAGTTCTTTGGTCATACCAAGGGCGCTTTTACCGGCGCGGATGCGCCGCACAACGGTTATTTCGAACAGGCGGACGGAGGGACTCTTTTTCTTGACGAAATCGGTGAATTACCGGTTGGTTTACAGACCAAATTACTGAGGGTGCTGGAGGAAAAATCTTTCTATCCGCTGGGCTCGTCCAAGCCGGTATGGGTCGATGTAAGAGTGATATCGGCATCCAACAGGGATATAGAACAGGCCTGCCAGGAAGGTAATTTCCGTCTGGATCTTCTCTACCGACTGAAATCCGTTCACATACATTTGCCCCCTCTTAGAGAAAGAACAGGCGACATTCCTGTGCTTGCGCTTCATTTTCTTAAAAAATTTTGTCTGAATTATCAAAAAGACATTACGGGATTCAGTCCTGAAGCCATGACCTTGTTAAGCAGTAGACACTATCCCGGAAATGTTCGTGAACTGGCGCAGATCATTGAAAATGCGGTAGTGCTTGCCGAAGCCAATATTATTTTGCCGGTGCATCTGGGCATGACATCAATCAATCAATCTCCTTTGTTCCGCCAATTATGCACTTTAAAGGAGAATGACGAGGCACACTTGGTATACGTTTTAAAAAATGTTAACGGCGACCGTAGCAGGACAGCGCAAATTCTGGGAATTACTGTCCGTCAATTGCAAAGGAAAATTGCCGCGATGAAAAAAAATCCTCAGTGGGAGTCCGTTCTGGGCGACATTTAAGTCATTTGCAACGACATAAATGTCTTCGTGGATAAGTTCTTGTAATTTAATAGAACGGTCGCCTTTGATCATCATCAATCCTATTATTAGAATTATTCAGGCGTCTTTTATTTCGCATCTCTTCTTTTTTTAATTTAAAATATTTCAGAACATCCCGCGACAAACGATAAATATTTTTATTTTTTAATTGTGACATTTCCGCGCAGGCTGGAATCCATAACCATCGAACAATACTGGATTCTCCGGTATGCGACGGACTTTGCCGTTTAAGTGCAGATTTCATAAATGGAAACTGAAACTCGAAAAAAATTTTTATGGCATGACCATTGCTCTTTACGATTTGAAAAGGGAAAGGGAACGATAACGATGAAAGCTTTTATCGCAAAGCTTGTGGATCTGACGCAGAAGAATGCGGATACAATCGCGAACCAATGGGCGAAGGATGTTAAGACGAATACAAAAACAGCAAACTACCATGACGCGTCCGAGGAAAAGATTATTCGTCAGGCCAAGGAATTTTACAATGAGTTTCAAATGATGTTTTTTAATGAGTCTCCTTATGAACAGGCTAAAGAAGTTTTCGAAAAGTACGCTGAAGAAAGATACAAAGAAGGTATGCCGCTTCACGAAGTGCTATACGCGCTTATTCTGATGAGGAGACACATGTGGCTTTATGCTGAATTTCAGGCGCTGTTTAATGTAGAGGTTGAGCATAGACAGTCTATCGAGAGCTTAAACAGGACCATTCTTATGTTTGATTACATTATTTATATTGTTACACGGAAATTCTGGAAGATGGTGAAACTCGAAGGTCAGAAATGAGAGATTGCAGGAAGGCAGGTGTGAGTTAACTTAAAAAATATTTTGAAATCATCTTTAGAAAAGAGGAATGAAAAATGCAAACTTATGCCGCAAAACTCATTGATCTTATCGAAAGTAAGGCCGAAAACATCGCCAGACAATGGGCTGATGATGTGATGAAACATGACCGAACACCTTCGTATCACTCTCTCCCGAAAGACATGGTCATTGAACAGGGAATTGGTTTTTATCGCCTTTTCCGTCGCATGTCTCTTGCGGAAAATCCTTTTGAAGAAGCCAAAACGTTTTCCTGGAAATACGCAGAAGTTCTTTATAGAAAAAAAATACCCCTACAGGAAGCTACTTACGCGCTAATGCTCATGAGACGGAATCTCTGGCTTTATGCTGAATTTCAGGGGACTTTTATTACCGTTCTGGAAAAAACACAGGCGGTGGAAAGTTTGAACCGGACAATATTGCTTTTTGATTATGTGTCCTATCAGGTGATCGAAAAATATCAGGAATTAACTCTCGGCAGTGTGGAGAGAAGGATTGGCGTCATTAAAGCCCTGATGATGAAGAGAAGTCTGGGCGCTAAAGACAATATTTATAAAGCAGGATTGATGACTTTATTTCTCTTGGTCGCCGGTATTCTGACCTACCATTATCATGCGACCGTTGGGACAGAAATTATTTTTACTCACCTCTTCTACATTCCAATTATTCTGGCCTCCATATGGTGGGGTAAAAGAGGTATCTTTGCGGCCATTTTTCTTGGAGGCCTGATTTTGATCAGTCATGCATTTTTCTTAAGAGACGTAACCTTTGCAGGCGATATTACCCGTGCGGTGATGTTTGTTGTAATCGGTGGCGTTGTGGGCTGGCTCATGGAAGGCATTAAAAAAGTGCAGGAAATGCTTTAAACTTTTCAACAGAGAGACAACAAGAGGAGATGAACGTGGAAAGCGAACAAATCAATGAGGGGAAAGTTTTATCCGTCCGTAGCAGCGTTGTTGATGTGCATTTTTCCAAGGCGCCTTCAATTCGTAATGTTCTCAAGGCCGGAGAGAAACAGGACGTGATCATCGAGGTCTTCACGCAGCTGGATAACAACACCGTCCGAGGTGTCGCCTTAACACCTACCCAGGGCCTCGCCAGAGGCTCCAAGGTCTTTGACACCGGCAAGCCTTTTGAGGTGCCGGTGGGCAAGGAACTGCTGGGACGAGTTTTCAACGTTTTCGGCGGCACCATCGACAAGAAAGGGGATGTTTCGGCGGGGGAATATCGTTCCATTCATCGCGAACCGATTCCCCTGCGAGATCAATCGACTGTGTCGGAAATTTTTGAAACGGGGATCAAGGCCATCGATGTTCTGGCGCCTCTGGAAAGAGGCGGCAAGGCCGGACTCTTCGGTGGAGCGGGCGTCGGCAAGACCGTTTTGATTACGGAAATGATTCATAACACGGTCAGCGCGCATGAAGGCATGAGTATTTTTTGCGGCATCGGCGAACGCTGCCGCGAAGGCGAAGAGCTTTACCGTGAAATGGAAGAAAGCGGCGTGTTGGGGAATACCGTAATGGTTTTCGGTCAGATGAATGAGCCGCCCGGCGCGCGATTCCGTGTCGGGCATTCAGCGCTGACCATGGCGGAATATTTCCGTGATGACGCCAAGCAGGATGTGTTACTGATGATAGACAATATCTTCCGCTTTATTCAGGCCGGTATGGAAGTATCCGGTCTTCTGGGACAGCTGCCTTCGCGACTCGGTTATCAGCCGACATTGGCGACGGAACTGGCCGAGCTGGAAGAGCGTATCTGCAACACCAAAACCGGCGCGATCACATCCATTCAGGCTGTTTATGTTCCGGCGGATGATTTTACCGATCCGTCCGCCGTTCATACGTTCGGCCATCTTTCCGCAACCATTGCCCTGTCCCGAAAGCGCGCCAGTGAAGGTTTGTATCCGGCGATAGATCTTCTTCAGTCCGGGTCAAAAATGTTGATGCCCAACATCGCTGGCGACCGTCATTACAAAATCGCGCAGGAAATACGAAAAACCCTGGCCATTTATGAAGACCTGAAGGACATCATCGCCATGCTGGGAATTTCTGAACTTTCCCGCGAAGATCAGCGTACGGTGTTTCGCGCCAGACGACTGGAAAGATTCTTTACACAGCCTTTCTTTGTCACCGAACAGTTTACGGGAACAGCGGGCAAGATGGTGTCGCGAGAGGAAACGTTAAACGGTTGCGAAAGGATACTCAATGATGAGTTTGCCGAGTATCCGGAACGCGCGCTTTATATGATCGGGTCCATTGACGAGGCGAAGATTTCCCATGATGCTTAAAATTTTATTACCGGCGGAAGTCATGCTGAAGCAGGAAGTGAAAAAGATTGTCGCCGAGGCGGAAAACGGGTCTTTCTGTCTGATGCCCAATCATATTGATTTTGTGGCCACGCTGGCCCCGGGCATTTTTACTTATGAACCGGTCGGCGGCGGACAGGAATTGCTGGCGATGGATGTGGGCACGCTGGTGAAAAAAGGAGCGGATGTTCTGGTTTCCACACGCAATGCCGTACGGGCGCCTGATCTGGGAAAGTTGAAAGATGTTGTCGTCCAGCAATATGATGTCCTTGATGAACGGGAAAAAATGGTCAGGTCGGCAGCAGCCAGACTGGAAGCGAGCTTGATCAGACGTTTTGTGGAACTTAAGTAGTGCATGGTGGATGGTGGATAGTGGAAAACATGGAACATGGAACATAGAACATAGAACATAGAACAGGGGTTAAACATGGTTGAAATCAGACGGACACCCAATAACAGACGGCGGAAAATCGCGGATCATTTCACCGAGCAGGTGGCTAAAAAAGAAGCGCTGCGGCGTAAAGCGCTGCGGCACAAGGACGAAACCGTCTGGTTCGGTCTGGGCATGTTTGGCATTGTCGGCTGGGCGGTGGCCATTCCCACGCTGATAGGCGTTGCGTTAGGGCTTTGGATAGACCGTACGTGGCCCAGTCAATATTCATGGGCGTTAATGTTTTTGATTGCCGGTGTTCTTATCGGTTGCATGAATGCGGCCTACTGGGTGCGACGGGTTCGCAGCAGAATTATCGAGGAAGATGAAGATGATGCTCCTCAATCTTAATACAGCAGCAGTAATATATCTGATTGCGGCTTTTGCCGCCGGGTTAGCCCTGGGAGCGTTTTATTTCCTTGCTCTATGGCGGACGGTGCAGTTCCTGCCGAAAACGAAAAGCCAGATCCGCCTCATGCTGGGCAGTTTTGTCATCCGCATGGCAGTGGTAATGACGGGATTTTATCTGGTGATGGGCGAAGGTCACTGGGAGCGGTTGGCTGCGGCGATGCTGGGTTTTATCATTATCAGAAAAATTTTGACATATCGTCTGGGACCGCAGAACGCGGTTCAGACTGTCAACCCATAAAAGCGGCTGGTGTAAACTGTCGCCTGGAGATTCGATATGGAAATTGTATCTCTCAATCAAATCAGTCCTGATCAGGTCATTATCTTCAGCTGGGGATTTATCACGATCAACGTGACGATTCTCTATACCTGGCTGGTGATGGCTATTCTGGTGTTTGTTTCCTGGTTGGCCACACGTCATCTTTCTTCGGAGATGAATGTATCCAAATGGCAGCATTTCCTGGAAGTGGTCATTTCTGTCGTACGTGGTGAAATATCCGAAATGACGAAAAAAGGCGCGGATGATTATATCCCTCTTGTCGGGACGCTTTTTTTGTTTATTTGCACCTCCAACGTTCTGGTGATTGTGCCGGGATTTGTCGCACCGACTTCTTCCATTACAACCACGGCTTCTCTGGCGCTGTGTGTATTCATTGCCGTTCCGTATTACGGCATTTCCCGTAATGGCCTTTTCCATTATCTTAAGGAATATTTTCAGCCGAATTTTATCTTTTTCCCCTTTCACGTTATGGGAGAATTAGCCAGAACGCTTGCTCTTACAGTTCGTCTTTTCGGCAATATCATGAGTCATGAAAAGGTTATTGGCATACTGCTTTCTGTTACGCCTTTGCTTTTCCCCGTTATCATGCAGGCGCTGGGACTGTTAATCGGCGTGATTCAGGCTTACATTTTTGCGATTCTTTCCATGGTTTATATAGCGTCGGCCGTGAGTGCAGAAGAAGAGCATCATGCTCATATTGACGTAAAGCAGGAAAGCGTTACAGCTTAACCACGGGCAGGAGAAGGAAATGAAAAAGGAAAGGGAGCTGCCCTCCGCAATGCGGGGTAATTCGACCAATAAACTTCAGTGCACGATGTTTCTGAAGTTTGGGTCTCATTAACAAATTAAATATAAGGAGGAGTTTTTATGGACAACGTAAGCATCGTCGCGATGGCTTCAATCTTTGCCGCGGGGTTAACCATGGCTATCGGTTCGGTCGGGCCGGCTTTGGGTATGGGGCGTGCGATTCAACAGGCTCTTGCCGCTATTGCCCAGCAACCCGATGAACGCAACTCTTTAACCAGAACACTATTCGTCGGTCTTGCCATGATCGAATCCATTGCCATTTACTGTTTTGTTATTTCGATGATCGTGATTTTCGCGAATCCGTTCTGGGGACATTTTGTAAAAGCAGGGGGATAATCCATGCATATCGACGCGTTTGTATTATTTTGCCAGATCTTCAATTTTTTGTTGCTGGTCTATCTGTTGAAGCGGTTTCTTTATAGCAGGATTATTAAGGCGATGGACGACAGGGAAGCGAAGATTGCCGCGCGGTTTGCCGACGCAGAAGCAATGAAAGCCAAGGCAACCGAGTCCGCTGAACTCTATGAAAAGCGCAACCAGATGCTCGATGAAACAAAAGAGCGGCTGCTCAACGAAGCGGCAATGGCTGCGGAAACCAAGCGGAAGGAATTGATGGACAACGTTCGCCAGGAAGTCGATCAGTTAAAAGCGCGCTGGCAGGACACGCTGGTGCGTGAGCAGAATGCTTTTTTCTGCGATTTGCGGCAGCGGGCTGCCAAACAGTTATATGCCGCGGCGCGAAAAGCGCTGACTGATCTGGCGGATGCCGATCTTGAGGAAAGAATCGTCGATGAATTTATCCGCCGGGTAAAAATTATGGATGAAGAAAAAAGTGTGCAGATTCGCAATGCCATCAGAGGCGGAGGCAATCAGGTGACCGTTCAGAGCGCCTTTGGAATTTCCGAGCAAAAAAAAGCACAGATAGAAGACGCTTTGAAAAAACAGATCACCAACGGTTTTACCCTCAAGTACGCTCAGCAACCGGAGATTGTTTCGGGCATTGAGTTACGTGTCAATGGTCATAAAATTGCCTGGAGTCTCAACGAATATCTCGAAACGCTGGTGGAAGATATGACGGAGACGCTTCAGAAAGAGGCGCATGCAGCGTAAGGATAGTGACTGGTGACTGGTAGATGGTGGATAGCTAATAGAAAAAATATTTGTCATTCCCGCGAATACCCTAAAGGGCACTATAGGGCGGGAATCCAGGAAAAATAAAATGGATACCGGCCTGTTCCGGTATGACGAAAAGAGTTACGTTTAAGGTTGTCATTGCGAGGTGACTTTCAGGAGTCGTGGCAATCTTAATAATACAGATCGAAGATTAGTAGATTTAAAAAGGTAAAGACGTCAGGAGGCTTAGAATGAATCAGGAAACAAGCCAATTGGAAAGCAAAGAATTAAAGACTTTCCTGGATGATACTTTTTCCACGATGGAAAAAGTTCTGGATGAACAGAATCCGGATCTGCGGGAGTACGAGGTAGGGACGGTACAGTTTGTCGGACGGGATATTGCCCGCGTTAGCGGCCTGCCGAACGTTCGCGCGGAGGAACTGGTTCGTTTTTCAGGAAATTACATGGGGCTGGTTTTCAATATTGATACATCAGAAATAGGTGTAATTCTTCTTGATCCCAGTGAAAATCTTCAGGTCGGTTCGGAAGTCCTGCGAACTAAACGCGTGCTGGATGTGCCGGTCGGAGATAATCTTCTGGGAAGAGTAGTTGATCCGCTGGGCAGGCCACTGGACGGGTTGGGTGAAGTAAACGCCGTCATGCGTCTGCCGGTGGAAAGACCAGCGCCGGCGGTTATGGACCGCTCGCCGGTCACCGTACCCCTGCAGACAGGCATAAAAGTCATTGATGCGCTCATTCCCGTAGGGCGCGGCCAGCGTGAACTTATCTTAGGCGACAGAATGACCGGCAAAACGGCCATTGCCGTTGATACGATTATCAACCAGAAAGAAACGGGAATTGTTTCTATTTACTGTGCTGTCGGTAAAAAAAGCGCCGATGTGGCCAAAGTCATAGCGGAGTTGCGCGATCATGGCGTGATGGGATCGTGTATTGTCGTCGTCGCGACGGGTGAAGACACGCCGGGTTTGCAGTTTATTGCGCCTTATGCAGCGACCAGCATGGGAGAATACTTCACGGAACAGGGAAAAGATGTGCTGATCGTTTATGACGATCTGACGTCACATGCCCGCGCTTACCGGGAAGTTTCTCTTCTGTTGAGGCGACCACCCGGACGAGAAGCGTTCCCCGGCGATATATTTTATATTCACTCGCGCTTGTTGGAGCGCTCCACCCATTTGCGTCCCGAACTGGGCGGAGGTTCGCTGACATCGTTGCCGATCGTGGAAACGGAAGCGCAGGATATGTCTTCCTACATTCCGACCAATCTGATTTCCATCACCGACGGGCAGATTTATCTTTCCCCGGTTCTTTTCAGCAAAGGCATTCTGCCGGCGGTGGATGTCGGCAAATCCGTTTCACGCGTGGGCGGCAAAACGCAATTACCGGCCTATCGTTCCGTGGCGGGGGATTTGCGTCTCTCGTATTCGCAATTTGAAGAACTGGAGTCATTCTCGCGGTTCGGCACAAGGCTTGATGACAGCACCAGGCGGACTCTCGAGCGAGGCTGGCGCGTCCGCGAAATTCTCAAGCAGGGACAATATAAGCCATTGCGCGCCTCCGAACAAATAGCCTCCCTGCTTTCCGTGACGGGCGGGGCGCTGGATAAGGTGCCGACAGAAAAAGTACGTGAAGTGGAAGCGCGCCTGTTGGAAGTCGTTACACAGCAAATGCCTGAATTGTGCGGGCGCATCAATTCGGGGAAAAAACTGGAAATATCCGACCGCGATCATGTTATGGATAAGATCAAACCCACGATAGCATCGTTTGAGGAATTTGAGGACGCCAATGCAAACAACTGAGTCTCTGAAAAGAAGAATTAAAAGTGCGGGAGATCTTTTATCAGTCGTCAAAACGATGAAGGCTCTGGCGGCCGTGAGCATCCGGCAATATCAAAAGGCCGTGGAGTCTCTTGATGACTACAACCGGACGGTCGAGATGGGTCTTCAGATTGTATTACAAGAACGTATGAATGCGATGACGCAAAGCAAAGACGCGGCTGTTAAACGCACGGGAGCTGTAATTTTCGGTTCCGATCAGGGCTTGTGCGGACAGCTCAACGAACAGATTTCTGTTTTTGCGATGGATGACATCAAAGCATCCGGTGTTAAAAAAGAAAACCGCATGGTGCTGGCGGTGGGTGCTCGTGTGGCCGATTATGTCGAGGACGCCGGGCAACCCATAGATGAATTACTGACCACGCCGAGTTCTACGGCGGGGATCACACCGCTGGTTCAGGAAATAATTATGATTATTGAAGAGTGGCATTTTCGTAAAAATGTTGACCACTTTATGTTGTTCTACAACGATTATATAAGCGGCGCCAACTATCAGCCCTATAAAGTTCAACTTCTTCCGGTGAATCGCAATTGGCTTGCGGAGATCGCCCGTAAAAAATGGGAATCCAAAAGCCTGCCCATTTACCGGATGGACGGCGACAGAATTTTTTCCTCGCTCATCAGGGAATATCTTTTCGTTTCACTTTACCGGGCGTTTGCCGAATCGCTGGCCAGTGAGAACGCCAGCCGCCTGGCTTCCATGCAAAATGCGGAAAAGAATATTGAAGAGCAATTACTGGATTTACACGTGCAGTTTCATCGCACGCGTCAAATGACAATAACCGAGGAGCTTTTGGATATTGTTGCCGGTTTTGAAGCGTTGAGTTAAAAAACGAACAACTATTGTCAACAAGAAGGAAGGTGATCATCATGGCAGTAGAAATTAATGTTTGCGGTCTTTGCGCCTGGCGAAGGGAATGTCAAAAAAGGTTTAAATTAGACAAGGATTCATTTGTGGGAAGCCATTGTCCTGATTATACGAGAGATTTGTCCATCAAGACAAAGGATGCCGAGGAAAACGAAGATGAAAAGATCATCATGGACCGGATGGTTCAGCGTCAGGTGGACAAATGGCGGAAACTTTTTGACAGAGCCATGAAACAGGGACTCAAATTTGAGCATTTCAAAAGCGGTCCCATCATCACTGTTTCCCGGGAAGCAGGGGCTGGAGGAAGCGACATAGCCAGAAGACTGGCCAAGGCCATGGAAATGGATCTGATCGGCGGGCAGATCATTCAGCACGTCGCGGACAGCGCCAAGATGAGCAGAAAAGTCATTGAATCCCTCGATGAGCGGGAAGTCACCTTCAGGGAAACTTTACTTTCATCATTGTTTGGAGAAAATCGTCCCTGGCCGGGAGAATATTTGCATCATCTGACCCGGGTGATCGGTACAATCGGCATTTTCGGCAATGTGATCATCGTCGGCCGTGGAGCGAATTATGTTCTGCCGAAAGAGAAGATATTCAGGGTACGTGTGATTGCTCCCATGGAATTAAGAATAAAATATATTATGGAGGACAGGGGATACACCAAGGCGGAAGCGGAACAGTATATCGTCAAACGGGACGGTAACCGCAAGGCTTTCGTCAGAAAATATTTTAATGTCGACATCGCTAATCCCACGGACTATGACTTGATCATCAACACGGAAAAAATATCCATGGCGGCGGCGACGGAATCGATTATTGTTGCATTCAACCAGAGAAGGAATCGAAAACGGGCGGATAAGTAAGCGTAAAAAATTAATAAGTATAAGAGCGCATAATAAGACAATATGTATTTATAAACAGGGGGACAACATTTCCGTTGCGTAGAGAGGAATATTGTTCCTTATATATCTGCGTGTGATTATATTGGTCCATGAATTTCAGTTGGAGGAAATTCATGGATTTTTTTGTGTAGAGCTGGCAGATGAAGGAAAAAAAGTTCATCAATCTGACGAGCACAAAAAATAAAGCCGGCTCTTTAATGAGTCGGCTTTATCAATAATATTTTTATGGATTGTCTTTAGAAATCATATGGCGATCCCTCTATTTTACAAGTTGGCGTGACATCAGTGGCCAAAGGCGCCAGACGGAAACTTACCTCACCGACTGTCTCTGTGCCCTGAACAATCGTGGAGGCGCGTACCCGGACAATGGTCCAGATTGAGCTGGTTTTTGGGTAGGTCAGGGTGAAACCGGCCACGCCGTTTTCGTCGGTTGTTACCGTTGCAGGTACGGTTCCAGCTCTGGAATTAACGGCTGTGATATAGCCGTCAATCGTGCCCGGACCCACATCCAGTGAACTGGCATAATAGTGCCTCCTTCCATCTTCACCGGCATCAAGAATCAGATTTTCGTTAATGTCTTCATTCCAGAATGTTCCGCATGTAGGACAAATAATGTCGTACGCTTCTGTAACAGGATTCCAGGAGAATCCGTCAGCATCATATGAACAACTTGAACCTGTACTCCAGGCTATGGGCCAGAGACTCAGATTGACGATTGTTCCCTCCGGCGCTGGATTACCGTTGGCATCGGCAACCAGAACGGACATTTGAAGCGTGTAATTGGCGGCAGTATCATCAACACCCAACGCTGTGGCCTGTCCAAACGCAACGGAGCCGGCCACGCCGCCGATGACGATGGAGGCGTCATTACCGGAACCGGCTGAAGGCGGTGTTATGATTCCATCACCATTTTTGTCTGTTGATTCTCCTGTATATATTGTTATGGGTGTGTCAACAACGGAGGCCCGGATTTGCACACCGGGTGCTCCGGACGGCAATGATCCGGATGTGAATGACGCGCGTGCTTCTCCCAGGTTAAGATCATCTGTAGTTGTTGCCGCGGTCATGACTACAACAGGAGAGATGGTTTCTCCACCACCGGTGGGGTTGACGATAGAAAACATGACAGGCGCATTGCCCACGGGTTGTCCGTTTGTATCACGCACCATGGCAATCAGGGTCGAGGAACCGGTTGTTGAGCCCACGCTCTTCGGCACCACGACCGGTGATGCCTGAAGAGTAATGGTGGCGGCATTTACAGAGGGAGACGTCATGGCCACGGAGAGCGTGTCATTTGTGGAGGAGTTTGTTGCATTATAAACATTGACAGTGGCTAGTCCCGCACTGTCTGTGGTCAGGTAAGCAGTTGCCTTACCTCCGACGACAGGTATGCTTAACACGCTGCCGGAAGAGGTGTCTCCCGCGTTATGAAATGTGCCGGTTGAGGTGGCAAATACCACATTGGCGATAGTTCCCGGCGCATTAACCCGCAGCTCCAATATGTCTCCTATTTGCATGGCCGAGGGATTGGGGTTGAGAGGTACAAGCGTGCACGTTCCGGGATAGCCCGTGCAGAATTGTTGCCGATCGATGTAAAAGACTGTGGCGGCATCCGTGACCGTGATCGTCGTTGATGCGGATGCTCCCAGCGCTGTTGCCGTAATGGTTACCGTACCGTTCGTGTTACCCGTAACTGTCGTGGAGAAAACGCCACCCGCATTCGTTGTTCCACTTGCCGATCCAAATGTCACCGTGCCTGTGCCGGATTGTGTCAGTGTTACAGCCGTTCCCGGAACCAAATTACTGCCTGCGTCTTTTGCGGTAACGGTCAGTGTTGTTGACCCGGAGGTGGATATCGAAGATGAGCCTGAAGCAAGCGTCACGGTAGATCCCGTAATCTGCACAGGTATTTGCTGCGGAGATAAGGTTCCTGTCGTTGCCGTTATGGTTGCCGTCCGGTTGGCCTTATTTGTTCCACCGCAGGAAAGGGTTACTGTGCCCGGGGTTGTGACGCTTGGCGCACTTAAAACACCAGTGTCAGTGCTCAAGTTTACTGTCACGCCGGATAAAATGGCATTGCCTTCCGTTAAAGCGTTGACGGTGATGGTTGAAATATTTGAGTTGTCAGTTTTTATGGATGTGGGTGAAGCTGAGAGATCAAGGGAGTCTGCCTCTTCTGATGTCCCGATCACTCTTGTAATCGTTATGGACTGTGTGGCGCCGAGGGCGCTCACAGTAATGGTATCCTGTAACTGTTCAGTGGGATTAGCCGCTCCAGCGGTAAAGTTGGCGGTGGCCTGACCGTTGGCGTCTGTGGTTCCGGTGCCGGAAATAGCAATGGCGCCAGAGCTGTTATTTGTAGAAATTACAAAGCTTACAGCCTGGCCGCTCACGGGATCACCGTTCCCATCGGTGATGGTTGCTGTGAGCGTTGCAATTTCTCCGGCTGCCAGATTTGTTTCATCTGCAGATACAACAAGAGAGTAGGTTTGTGCTGCCCTGTTAATGGTGATGGTTTCCGAGGAACCGGGAATACTTACCTCGATGGTATCTGTAACGGCTTCAGCGCTATCGTCTGAACCCAGGGTATAGGTTGCCTGTGCTCTACCGTCTCCATCTGTGGTTCCCGTGTCTGCAATGGTAAGTGTTCCACCGCTGTTGTTACGGAATATCGTAAAGGTTACAGCATATCCGCTGGCGGCAAGTCCGTCGCTGCCGGTAACGGTTGCTATAATCGTTACCGTTTCACCTGCCTGAAAAGTATCTACATCCGGCGTTGTCGTTATAGTGAGGGAATAGGTTAATTCTTCTCCTTCACCTCCACCGCTGCCGCTGCCACCGCAGCCGGGCATAAAACAAAATAGTGCGAAACAAATCAGCCAAATTAAAGTTCGCGGAAACATTGCCATAGTTGATTTTATCATTTTTAATCTCCTTGTTAATTAAAAAGATAGATTAAATTTTTAATTTAATGTTTGATGTTTAGCATAAAGATTGTTGATTTTCAAGCTTTTTTTTATGATGATAGTGTTGTGTTGAGATGGGATGTTTTTTTATTACTTATGAAACTCTAAAAAAGAAAGCCGGCTTTTGGCCGGCTTTTCTGATGTTGATGCGTCAATTAAAAAAGATTGACATAAAAAGGTTATATGACTTGCATAATAATGTTATCTGTCGAGTCGTAACCGCCACCCGAAACAGTCGCAGAAATGGTATCATTAACATCTATAGTATTTCCTGCAGTATAAACCCAAATGGCCTTGCCTGTAGCATCAGTTATCGCCGTGCCGGTGGTTACTGTTGCATCACTATTATTTGTTATTATGTTAAATGTTACTGTAATTCCAATCACTGGATCACCCGAATCATCTAGTACGGTAGCGGTCATTGACGCATGCTCTCCGCTTGAAAGCTGATTGTTCGCTATGTCTGATACTAATGTCAAATTCAAACCCGACGGTTTTTCTCTCGTTATAATGACCACTTGATTGGATTCTTCAGTGCTTGCTTGAATAATATCTTCAACCTCAACCATAGGATTCGTTGTTCCTGCTTTGTAAACGGCCACAACATAACCTTCTGCATCAGTAATTCCTCCGTTTAAAGTGGTCAACGTTGCGCCGCTGTTATTATTTGTAATTGTGAAATCGACAGTTTCGCCACTTACAGGAGTATCTTCACTATCAACCACTTTGACAGTTAATATACTGCTTTGTCCTGCCGTTAAAGAAGTTGAAGACGCATCAAATGAAAATATGGAAACTTCTTTTCCTCTGCTCCCGCCGCTGCCGCAGGCGGTAATAAAACATAATAAGGCAAAACAGATGGATACATTCAGTAATAACAAAAATCGTCTTTTTGTTGATTTTGCCATTCGTCTCTCCTTTTTTTGAAACAGGTGGTGTTTGAAAAGATTTTAATTTCTAACAAAAAATTCAGTTATTTTCAAACTATTTTTATTTATAATTTATTTATTTTAGTCTGTGCTTTTCTTTTGGCGCGCGGCAGTCTTTTGGCAGGGCCTTTCTTTTTGTTTTTCGTTTCGTGAGGTTCATTGCTTTGAATCGTTGAAACGGGTCGCGACGACAGGCGAACAGTTTTATTGATGATTGTTTCAAATTCCGGGGAAGTCAGGGGTGTTTTACCAAGTTGTGTAGTATACGATGATATTTCGCGGTCAGAAGAAACCACGATCACTTCGCCCATCGTCTGAGCCGCTATGCGTTTGATGACATCATCTGCTCTTTCCCCATAGCGTGAATAAATAATATTGATTTTTCCTTCCTTGTCTCTCCCTTCGTCTATCCAGTCACTGTTGCCGCCGTCAAAAACCACGGTAATGCTGTGGGATTTTTTCTTTTCATATTCGACAAGTCTTGCAATCAGCGCCTTACGCCCCGCCTCCAGGCTTTTACGATCATAACGGCGCAAACTGTCGGATTGTTTTATTAAATTATAGCCGTCAATCAGAATAAGCATGAATAATACTTGCATATCCGCGATACTTGTTCAATGAAATTTTATTGTTTTCCATGCAAGGGGTTTTCCCTTGACTTTGGCTTGGATACTTTGTTAGTTTTTAAAATTATTGTGAGACTCAAATTTCAAAAATGGAATCCGGCGCATGCCGGACGAAGTGCATTGAAATTTGTAAGTCGAACAATCCCGCACAGCGGAGGGTAATGAAACTCAGATAATACAAGCGAAGCGCAGTGGTATCTGTAAGTTGAATTATACCCCCGCAGCTTGCTGCGGAATTAGGGTACAGGGCTTGCCTTGGGGTTCATACCCGTGATTTAAAGAATATGGGATAAGAGAATCTTATTCCTAATAAAGCATAGAGAGGTAATCAAAATGGAAATCAAAAAAGTTTGTGTGTTGGGCGCCGGTTTGATGGGTAGCGGGATCGCGCAGGTTTGCGCGCAGGCGGGATATGAAGTCGCCATGCGTGACATCGAACAACGCTTCATTGACGGCGGGATGAACACCATCAAAAAAAATCTTGGCCGTGATGCGGAAAAAGGCAAAATCACCAAGGAACAGATGGACGCGGTTCTGGAACGTATCAAACCGACGCTGGATATCAAAGAAGCGGCAACAGGCGCGGATGTGGTCGTGGAGGTCGTTATCGAAGTCATGGATGTGAAGAAAAAGGTTTATGAGGAACTTGAAGGAATCGTTCCCCCACATTGCCTGTTTTTCACTAACACGTCGGGTTTGAGCATTACGGAAATGGCGTCCGTGACCAAACGCCCGGATAAGGTTATCGGTACGCATTTCTTCAATCCGGTTCCCGTCATGAAACTTCTGGAAATTATCTGCTGTCATCAGACGTCCGCAGAAACGCTGGAAATCGCCAAAGAATGGGGCAAGAAAATCGGCAAGGAAGTTATTATCGTCAAGGAAGCTCCAGCGTTTGTCGTTAACCGCATTCTTTGCACAATGCTTAATGAAGCCTTTTTCGTTTTGGATGAAGGCCTGGCTACGCCGGAGGACATTGACAAGGGCATGACGCTGGGCTGCAATCATCCCATTGGACCACTGGCCCTGGCTGATCTGGTTGGGTTGGATACTCTCTTGAGGATTATGGAAGGGTTACAAAGAGAACTGGGCGATAAATACCGTCCCGCGCCGCTTTTAAGAAAACTGGTTCGTGCCGGCAATTTCGGGCGCAAGTCCGGTAAGGGCGTTTACGATTACAGCAAAAAATAACAATGGAGAAAATATTTATGAAAACCAAGATTACAGAACTTTTCGGCATCAAGCATCCCATTCTTTTGTCCGGTATGAGCTGGATCAGTGTTCCCAAAATGGTCGCGGCGGTTTCCAATGCCGGTGGGTTGGGTATTCTGGCGACCGGACCGTTCAATGCCGAGCAGACACGCGCGGCGGTAAAAGAAATCCGCTCCCTGACGGATAAACCCTTTGGTGCTAATGCCACTCTGCTTTTCCCGGGCGCGGCGGAAAACGCCAAAGTACTGCTGGAAGAAAAGGTGCCGGTGATTAATTTTTCGCTGGGCAAGGGCGACTGGATTGTGAAACAGGCGCATGGATACGGCGGCAAGGTCATTGCTACCGTGGTTAACGCGCGCCACGCCAAACGCGCTGAGGATTACGGTTGCGACGGCGTCATCGCCACCGGCCACGAAGCCGCGGCGCACGGCGAACATGTCACGTCCCTCGTTCTGGTTCCCTCGCTTGTTGATGTGGTAAAGATTCCGGTCATCGCCACCGGCGGTTTTGGAGACGGAAGAGGGCTTGCCGCAGCGCTGGCCCTGGGCGCGGAAGGCATTGCCATGGGCACGCGTTTTATGACGACCAAGGAAAGCCCTCTGCATGGCGTCTATAAAAAACTATCCATGGAAAAAGATGTCGAGGATACGTTGTATTCGGATCGATTTGACGGACTGCTTTGCCGTATCATGAAAACGGATGCCGCGGAAAGAGCCGTCAAGAAGGGTTTGAATCTGCCCGCTGCGTTCTTCAACGCGCAGGATATCGCCAAACAGTTAAAGCTGCCTTTCTTTAAACTGTTTGTGGGGGTGATGATGTCCGGCTGGAAGACCGCCAAGCAACTGGCTTTCATGGCCAATGGTTTTCACGCGATCAGGGTCGCTACGGAAAACGGCGACACGAAGGAAGGTGTGCTTCCCGTGGGACAGGTCATGGGACTGCTTCACGATGAGCCGACGGTTGCCGAATTGATGGAAAGAATGGCGGAGGAGGCGAAGAAACAGCAGCAGAAACTTGACGCTCATTTTGCTTAGAAACGCTTTCAATCCTTCATATCATTGCGAATTACGATAAACCGGGATTCGCAATCTAATTCAACAATAGTAGGGCGCGTTCCCCGAACGCGCCGCGGGTAAAACATGTTTCAAAATAAAAAAGTGGTGGTGGTCATGCCGGCGTACAACGCCGAAAAGACTCTCCTCAAAACTTACAATGACGTCATGGCGCAGGGCGTCGTGGACAAGGTGATTCTTGTTGACGACGCCAGCCCGGACAATACTGTAAAAGTCGCCGAAGCGCTTCCCGCAACGAAAGTTTTCGTTCATGAACGCAACCTCGGCTATGGCGGCAATCAGAAAACCTGTTACCGGCTGGCGATGGAAGAAGGCGCGGACATCGTCATTATGGTTCACCCTGATTATCAGTACACGCCCAAGCTGATTCCGGCCATGACGTCCATGATCGGCAATGGTCTGTATCACTGTGTGCTTGGCTCCCGCATTCTGGGCGGCTACGCGCTGAAAGGAGGCATGCCTGTCTGGAAGTATATTGCCAACCGTTTGCTGACGCTGACGGAAAATATTCTAATCGGAGCGAAACTTTCCGAATACCACACCGGCTACCGCGCGTTTTCCCGCGAGCTTCTGATGAAACTGCCGCTTGCGAATAATTCTGACGATTTCGTTTTCGATAACCAGATGCTCGCGCAGGTTGTCTGGTATGGATACACCATCGCGGAAGTAAGCTGTCCGACAAGCTATTTTGCAGAGGCGTCGTCGATTAACTTAAGCCGGAGCATCAAATACGGGTTCGGCTGTCTGGCGACGGCTTTTGCCTTTCGTCTGGCGAAAATGAAATTAATAAAGTCCGTTCTGTTTTCCTAAATGAATAAAAAATATAGATATCTTGTAGTAATATTTTTGATTATTGCTTCGTTCATCTCCTATGGCCGGATTTTGAACAATGATTTTGTCAATTTTGATGACAATATATATATTACGGAAAACGATCATGTAAAATCGGGAATCAATCCAGCAAGCATAAAATGGGCATTCAGCACCACCTTCGCGGATTTCTGGCACCCTCTCACTTGGTTATCATTATTTTTTGATTATGAACTTTATGGCTTACACGCCGGCGGATATCATCTGACAAATCTTATCCTGCATGTCATGAGCGCATTGCTTGTGTTTTGGATTTTTAGCCGCTCGACAGGAAATCTTTGGCCAGGCGCTTTTGTCGCCGCGGTTTTTGCTCTGCACCCTCTCCGTGTCGAGTCGGTTGCCTGGGCTGCCGAACGTAAAGACGTTCTGAGTGTATTTTTCGGTTTGGCAAGCATTTATGTTTATATATGTTATGCGCGAAGCATGAAATACTCGCAGTATTTTTTTAGTTTAGTCTTATATGCCTTGAGCCTCATGTCCAAACCCATGCTGGTCACTCTTCCGTTTGTTTTACTGCTGCTGGATTACTGGCCTCTGAATCGATGGCAGAAATCAACCTCCACTGAATTCATAAGCAACCCGGTCAGGAGGCTTATATGGGAAAAAGCGCCCTTTTTCTTTTTAAGCATCCTTTTTGTTGTTGTATCTCTCTGGGCTCAAAATTTATTCGTCGCGGCTGTACCCGCGGACAATCTGCCCTTGTTGTACCGTATAGCCAACGCCATCGTTTCTTACATTGCTTATCTGGGGAAAATATTTTGGCCGGCTGATTTAGCTGTATTTTATCCCTATGAAAATCTTCTGTCGTTCTGGCGAATAGTGATATTGTCCTTCATTTTAATGGGCATAACCGTTGTTGTTTTTTATCATGCCAAAAGATTGCCTTTTGTATTTGTGGGCTGGTTCTGGTTTCTCGGCACGTTGGTTCCTGTGATCGGTCTGGTGCCGGTGGGTTCACAGGCCATGGCCGACCGTTATACGTATTTCCCTTCAATAGGTATTGCTGTGATATTCACATGGGGCATTCTTTCTTTTATAAAAAAAGAAGAAATAAAAAAATATATTTTATTCCCCGCAGGAATGACCCTCCTGATGGCGCTGGCCTTTTTGACCTGGAAACAGTGCGGTTACTGGAAAAATAATCTGGAACTTTTTGGCCACGCGTTACGCGTGACAAAAAGTAATGCAATGGCCCATAACAATTTTGGATTGGCGCTTCTTGAAAAAGAAAAAATATACGAAGCAATTGACCATTTTAATTCAGCGATTCATATAAATCCGCGTTTCCTGCTGCCTTATTACAATCGCGGGAATACGTATTCAATGCTTGGTTTGCATGAAAGAGCCCTGGAAGACTTCAATCACGCAATTGCTTTGAAACCCGATTACGCCGAAGGCTACTACAGCAGGGGAACTCTTTTGATGAATCTTAATCAATATCAAAGGGCGCTGGATGATTTCAACAAAGCCATTGTATTGAGGCCTGATTATATCAAGGCTTACAACAACAGAGGCATTATCCATGGTCAAATGAATAGATATGATTTGGCCATAGAGAGCTTCAATGAAATTATTCGCCGCCGGCCTGATTACGCTTCTGCCTACGGCAATAGAGGATTTGCTTACTTCAAGCTCAGTCAATACAGGAAGGCCATAGAAGATTATAGTCAGGCCATTGTTCTGAACCCGACTTATATCAAGGCGTATTACAACCGAGCCGATGCGTATGGAAAACTCGGTCAGCATCAGAATGCCGCTGAGGATTTAAATAAAGCCGTCAGCCTGCAATCGGATTTCGAAGAATTTTATTGATTGTCAGATTGCATACCAAAAGAAAAATGTAAAAAATCACCCGAAAACCTGATGACTCTTAACAATCAATGAGTCGCTAACTCTTATTGGCAGACATTTTTAATGAAGCGATTGTTTTTTGATAATCTTCCGTTCCGAAAACAGCGGCGCCGGCGACAATGACGTCAGCTCCCGCTTCGGCGACATCACCGATGTTCTGCAAATTAATGCCTCCGTCAACTTCCAGAAGCGGCCGGCGCGGTATGCCATCGAGCATTTTTCTCGCCCGGGCGATTTTCGCCAGAGAGGTGCCGATAAATTGCTGTCCGCCAAAGCCGGGATTGACAGTCATCACCAGCAGAAGATCGATGAAGTGAATGATTTCCTCGATCTGTTCGAGCGGCGTAGCGGGATTTAATGAGACACCGGCGCGCAATCCAAGACTTTTAATCAATTCCACCGTACGATGCAGATGACTGGCGGCTTCCACGTGGACCGTGAGAATATCGGCTCCGGCGTTGTAGAAATTTTCAATATATCGGTCGGGATTGTCGATCATCAGATGGACGTCAAAAGGAAGCTTGGTTACTTTTCGAAGACTGGAAATAATTGCAGGACCCATGGTAATGTTCGGAACAAAATTGCCGTCCATGACATCGACATGAATCCAGTCGGCTCCGGCTTTTTCCACAGCAAGAATTTCTACTCCCAGTTTGCTGCCGTCCGCGGAAAGAATTGAAGGGGCGATTAATTTCATTTTTCTGTCCTGATGATTAGTGAATGTAAAATATACTAAAGAGTCCACAAAGTCAATTAATGCATTTTTTTCTGTTTTGACCGGTCAATAGTGCTTGACACTTATGCGGAAAAATCTAAAAATAGAATATGCGTATTCTCTACAACATTATTCTATTTGTTGCGGCGGTAATGATTGCGCCATATTATCTGTGCAAAATCATTTTTGCCGGTAAATACCGCAAAAGTATTGTGCAGAAGCTGGGCGGTCGACAGTCCGAAATACTCGATGGTTTGAAAAAAGCCCCACGCGTCTGGATGCATGCGGTTTCTGTCGGCGAAGTGACCGCCGCCGCACCGATTGTTGCGTTTCTGAAAAAGAAAAGACCGGACGTGGAAATAATTTTTTCCACGTCCACGGAAACAGGACAGGACATGGCAAAAAAGTTTGTTAAAGACGCCTCCGCGTTCATTTATTTTCCTTTGGACATCCCTGCCGTAGTTCATAAAGTTATAAAAATGACATTGCCCGATGTTTTTGTCGCGGTGGAGACGGAACTTTGGCCTAATTTTCTTAATGCGTGCAGGCAACACGGAGTTAAAATACTGATGGTCAACGGCAGGATATCGCCGCGCTCATATCGCCGGTACCGCATGACGAGTTTTTTATGGAAAAGAGTTTTGAATCATCTGGATTATGCGGGAATGATTTCTCCGGTAGACGCCCGAAGAATCAACAAAATCGGCATGGATTCGGCAAAAATAAACGTCCTGGGGAACGCGAAATACGATGGCCTGGCTTCGATGGTTTCACCGGCTCTTCAGCAGGAAATCTCCCGTCGCTGTAACGTATCGGCCAACGAAAAATTCGTTGTCGCGGGAAGCACGCATCCCGGCGAGGATGAAATTGTCATCAATGTGTATAAAAAACTTCTGGACCGTTATCCGGATTTTAAATTAATTTTAGTGCCGCGTCACATCGAGAGAACCCATGACATTATGGGACTTTTAAATCAGGGTGGTTTTCACGATGTCATAAAACTATCGGATATTGATAACGGAAGCAAAAGAGACAAAGAGCGAATCATTGTCGTCGATGTTATCGGCGAGTTATTCAAGGTTTATTCGCTGGCCGCACTTGTTTATTGTGGCGGCTCTCTGGTGCCGAAAGGCGGTCAGAATATTCTGGAAGCCGCAGCTTGGGGCAAGGTTATTTTTTACGGTCCTTTTATGGAAGATTTCAGTCAGGAAAAAACACTGCTGGAAGAAGCTGGCTGTGGCATCACCGTTAGGAGCGAAGAAGAGCTATATCAAGGAATGATCCGAATGCTTGATAAACCTGAAGAACTTGTCAGTCGCGGCAAGAAGGGCAAGGAGGTCGTTTTAGCCAACATCGGCGCTTCCGAAAGATACGCCGATTTAATCAGCAAACATGTTTAGGAGGTATTGGTATGCTGAAAAAATACGAGTTATTAAGCGAACAGGTCAACCTGACCAAAGTCTTGATGGCGAAACAGGTTGTTGAAAGATATCTCAACAGAACAAACCTGACTTATTACTCGGAAATTTCCCGGCTCATCGGTTGTGAGGCGTTCGTCAAGCATGAAAACCATCATCCGACCGGTTCATTCAAAATCAGAGGGGCTCTGAATTTTTTTCATCACATGTCCAAAGAAGAACTGGAAGCCGGCATCCTCGTGGCTACCCGGGGCAATCACGGTCTGGCGATGGCCTGGGCCGGACAGTGGTTCCATGTGCCCTGTACGGTTGTCGTTCCGGAAGGTAATAATCCTGAAATCAACCGGACCATAGAAAGCTACGGTGCGGAAGTGATTATTCATGGTGAAGACTTTTACGATGCGCAGACCTATTGTGAAGAGCTTGTGGACAGCGCCGGTTATTATTATGTTCAGCAGGGCAACGAACCGGAAATCTTGAACGGTCTGGCCACGATGGGGCTGGAAATTCTGGAAGATTTGCCGGAAGTGGATACGATTATTTGTCCCATCGGCGGAGGCGCGGGTTGCGCGTCCATTTTGAAAACAGCTCGCGCAATCAGAACGGATATCGAAATTATCGGCGTGGAGCCGCAAAATGTTCCATCTTTCTACAATTCCTGGAAAAAGGGAGAGATCGTCACGCTCGACGAGGCCCACACCATTGCGGACGGGCTTGCGGCCAGAAGTGTGTTTCATCTGCCTTACGTGATTCTCAAGGACGCCATCAATGATGTCGTCTTGCTCAGTGAAGATGAAATACTCGAAGGAGTCAGGATGGCGCTGACGACCACGCATAATCTGGCCGAGTGCGCGGGCGCTGTTTCTTTAATGGCCGCCTATAAAATAAAAGACCGCCTCGCAGGGAAAAAAGTGGCTATGATCATGTCCGGTGGTAATATAAATATGGATGCTTTGAAGACAGTAACCGGATCATGATGCATCATTTTTTTCGTGACGTATTTTGATGGTGTTGTCTCTGTGTCGCTTGTTATGTAAAAAATCCGGGCTTCTTCATACCCGGATTCTTTAATCTGTTGTAAAAAAACGAATCATTCCTTGTAAAGCTTTTCCAGGTTCTCTCCATATTTTTCCATGACTTTCTGGCGCTTGAGTTTCATGGTCTGGGTGAGCAGGCCGTTATCCACGGTGAAATCTTCGAGAATGAATTCAAACTTTTGTGGAATTTCGTAGGAACCGAATGTTTTTTTAAGATGATTCTGGACCTCGGCAGTAAGCAATTCCTTGAATTTCTGAGCCTCTGGATTGGCAGAACTAAAAAGATCTTTGGGATCAACGGATAATTTCATTCCGGCGGCAAGATGTTCCAGCAACTTCAGATCCGGAACAATCAATCCCACATTGTACTCGCGACCGGCGCCGGTCACCACGGCGTTTAGAATCCAGGGTAGGACCTTCATTTCCAACTCGAGGCTTTCCGGATGGATATATTTGCCGTTGGAAAGTTTATATTCCTCCTTGAATCGGCCGGTAATGAATAAAAATCCATCGTCATCCAAGCGACCGCGATCTCCGGTGCGCACACCGCGCATTCCTTTCATTTCCACAATCACTTCCTTGGTTTTTTCAGGTTTGTTATGGTATCCGATCATGCACTGCGGGCCGAAGCAGATAATTTCTCCGTCATCGGTATCTTCGCCGGTGCGGGAGCGGTCGATTACCACCTTGGTTTTGTTGATGGGTTTACCGACAGAGCCCAGACGATTGCCCATCAAAGGCGAGTTAATCGTGATGGCCGGAGACGTTTCACTCAGGCCATAAGCGTCATAGGTCGGGATACCGACATCAATGAAGAATTTGGCAATATCCACGTTCATCGGGGCGCTGCCGGTCACCGCGTTTTCCAGCTTTCCGCCGAACCTGTCTCTGATTTTCTGCAGGACAATTTTATCCAGAATTTTGTATTTAAGAGACACCTTTCCCGTTTCTCTTTTTTCTTTTGCCGCGGCCAGCGCTGCTTCAAAAAGTTTCAGTTTCAGACCGCCTTCTTCCCGCATTTTCGCCCAAACGCCATTGAAAACTTTATTGAATATACGAGGTACGGTAATCATAAAGGTGGGCCGGATTTTGGGAAGATCGTCAATCAAGGTTTCCACCGAACCCATAATGCCAATGGAGGCTCCCCTCATGGTGAAAGCATGTAAATCAGCCGTGATTCCGAAAGAATGCGCCCAGGGTAGCATAGAGATGCACCGGCTATTTTCCGTTAGATTCGTAAACCAGGCAAGTCCCGCCTTGACGTTTTCCGCAAGGTTGCCGTGAGAGAGAAGGACGCCTTTGGGTTCACCCGTAGTGCCTGAAGTATAAATCAGCACGGCAACATCGGTGGGTTTCGGTTTAATGGAAGAAACCGGTTTTTGAGACCCCTTTGTTTCCAATTCAGCCATCGAGTTTTCCCCGTCGCCTTCGATCAGAAAAATATGTTTCAGGGTCGGAATTTCAGAGGGGAAGCTTTTTACTTTTTCCAGAACCTCCGGTTTGGAGACAAACAAAACGTTGACCGCCGCGTCTTTGATAATGTATTTCCACATGGCAACGAGTTCTTTTTCATACATGGGGACATAAGCCGCGCCCAGACCTTGCGTGGCGATTTCTCCGATGAGCCACTCCTTTCTGTTGTTGGCTATGATGCCCACCGTGTCTCCGGCTTTAATTCCGGTCGCGGATAATCCGGCCCGCAGATTATCAACCCGATCTGCCATTTGCCTGTACGTTACCCATTGATATACGCCGGAGCCGTCTTTCTCGCCGATGAACGGATTGTTTGCGTATTTGGCCGCGCTTTGCTCGAAAATATCCACCAGATTGTCAGGAGGCTCGTACACATTGCTGTATTCTCCGTATTCAAAAATTGCCATAATCTTCACCCTGTCCTTTCGTGGTCTGGAATGATTATACTTACTAAAACACGATTACGATAAAGCTGCTCAAAGATTGAAGTGTTTTGGGTTCACTGTGTTAACAATACCGCGACAGACGACAGCGTTGTGGAAAATCCGTTAATTTGAAGAATAGTATCCGAAGGACATTCTATTTTGGGGTGAACATTTCCTTTGGATGATTCCATCATATGAATATTGATTCGGTAAGTCAAGAGTAAATTGGTGATAAGCAAACGGGATAGAAACCCAGCCGTCATTCATCAGATAAATCATTCTTAAGAATGTCACTCATCTTTTTTATAATAGCCGGCCCACTTCGCGTCTATCTCGGTTTGAATCGCTGCTATCTGGTCGTCGGTCAGAATCTTGAAGCGTGACTGAGAACGGAAATATTCGCGAACCGGTATCAACTTTCGTTTTTCAACCAGCTTTGCGGATGCGGCGGTTAATTTAAATTCGCCATGGACGATTTCATAGAGATCGTAATAACCGGTTTCTACGGCCAGTCGTCCGATCTTTATTCCGTATCGCGGATCATAGCCCCAGCCGGGCGGACAGGGAATGTGGATGTGGAAATATTTTGTGCCCGGCAGATTCACACAACCCTTGATCTTATCGTAGAGATCCAGCGGATAAGCCGCCGAGCAGGCGGCAACATAGCTTAATTTATGCGCGGCCATGATGGCCGGCACGTCTTTTTTTTGCTGTTGTTTTCCTTTAAACGGCGTGTTGGCAGTCACAGCGCCGATGGGCGTTGTGCCGGAACGCTGAGCGCCTGTATTCATATAGCCTTCGTTGTCGTAGCAGAAGTAAATAAAGTTATCCCCGCGTTCCGCCGCGCCCGATAACGCCTGCAGACCAATGTCACTTGTCCCGCCGTCGCCGGCCCAGGCTGCAACCGAAATATGTTTCTTCCCCTGAGTTTTTAAGGCGGCCAAAATGCCGGTGGCCGCGGCGGCCGTGGAAGCAAACGTCACATTCAAACAGGGAAGTTTTGTTGAGGCGACGGGAAAAAGCCCCTGCAAAACCGTCAGACAACTGGGCGGTACGATAAGCATTGTATCTTTTCCGAGGGCTTTAAGCCCGATTCTATAAGCGATAGCCAGACCGCAGCCGGTGCATGCCCTTGTTCCCGGATGAACAAATTCCTGTATCGGCAAACTTAAAATATTTGTCTTGGTCTGCATGGACTTCTCCTAACCCCGAGAGACGGGGGGAGCCCCGTCCCTCGGGATAAGTGCGTTAATGAATTTGTTTTATTGCATAAAACAAATTCAAACTTACTAAAGCCTCAATCCGATCCATAAGGGTTCCCTGGATACTCTGCCTCGTGTTGCCGCACGAAGAGCGTGAGTCAAATCTTCTGTTCTGATTTCGCGGCCGCCGATACCGGCAATAAAATTCTGCACGGACGGCAGAGCACCGGTACCCGCCAGATATTCATAAAGCGCGGATTTCAAATCTGACGCCAGCGCGCCTTCGTATCCATAGCTGAGCGCTTTTTCAAAAACGATAACGCCTTTTTTGCCTCTCAATGCATTGGCGATAACTTCATCCGGGAAGGGTCGATAAAAGCGAACACCCATGACGCCGACTCCGATTCCTTCTTTTCGCAATACATCTACGCAAACACGTAGTTGATACGTGATTGATCCCATCCCCACCGCAACATAATCTGCGTCTTCGCAACGATACGGTTCGATATATGGATCGCCACCCCGACCGAATATTTTGGCAAATCGTTTTTCCGCTTCTGCCGCATCTTGCAGCGTTGTCCGCAGTTCTTCCTGAAGCAAGCAGCGGATTTCCATATAGCCGTGGGCCGGTTCGCCATGAACATCCACCCGGACATCAGGAAGCGTCACCGTGTTGAGATTAGCCGGTTCATCGGGATTCAATGCATAATCCGGTTTGAACGGCGGTAGAAACTCGTCGACTTTTTTCTGATCCGGCAAATCAAACGGCATATACGTATGAGATAAAATGTAACCGTCATAACAGACCATGATCGGGATGCTTACTTTTTCCGCCAGCCAGTAGGCCTTGATGACCGTGTCAATGATCTGCTGATGGTCTGCACAATAAATTTGAATCCAGCCGGTGTCACGCTGGGAGATGGAATCCTGCTGATCATTCCACACGTTCCATGGCGCGCCGACCGCCCGGTTCACCACGCACATGACGATAGGCAATCTCGCGCCGGAGGCCCATTGAACCTGCTCGTGCATATACAGAAGACCGTTGGCGCTGGTGGCGGTAAAGACGCGCGCGCCCGCCGAAGAAGCGGCAATGCATACAGCCAAAGCGGAATGTTCACTTTCGACAGGAATGTATTCGGCTTCCATTTCTCCGGATTCAACATATTCGGAAAGCTTTTCCGTAAGTGGCGTCTGCGGAGTGATGGGATAAGCAGCGATGACAGCAGCACGACAAAGCATGACGCCTAAAGCTGCCGCGGTATTACCGTCTTCGATGATATGCATGGCGTCTACTCCTTATCCTTTTCTTTTTCCGTAAAATGCGCCTCATCCACCATGGTTATGGCTTTGGTGGGACATTCTTCGGCGCAAATTCCGCAGCCCTTGCAATATTCCAGATCGAACATCGGTGGTATCGTTCTCGATATGACAATTTCCGGACAGAAAAGCCAGCAGATATAACAGGCTTCTTTATTTCTTTTGCAGGGGATACAAAGGCTTTGATCCAGTACGGGACGCTCTACCCGCCAGGAGCCGGTTCTTCCGCCATCACCCGGACCCGGTTCACTGTGAGATGTTTTTCTTTTATAACTTCTGGTGCCCATATTCAATCTCCCGTCACCGTGCGCTCATAAGCAATTTTTGCTGCCAGAGAATTCTTTTCGGGCTTGCGTGTTTTGAATTCCTCGTCAATGTTTTTTATCAGAATATCCAGTCCCAGAAGGTTTGTAGCCTTCTCCAGTGAACCGATGATTCCGGTGTTGACCATGCCGTGAGGAAGTCCTGCTTCCACGGAAATAGCCGTGACGTCGGCGGTTGCCAGTTTATAATTTTTAAAATTGTAGGAATCAAATGCCAGAGGTGTATTCAGAACGATGATGCCTCCTGGTTTGAGTCCATGAGTAACATCTGCCTCATTAAGAAGCAAATGATCCAGGACAACGACGATATCCGGTTTTTCGATGGGGGATAAATCGTAAATTTTTTCTTTTGATATTTTTAGAGATGTCATGACTGGAGCGCCACGACGTTCCGTGCCGAAAGTCGGCGCCATGACCACACCCGGATAACCGGAAACAAAAGCGGCTCCCGCGACAATCTTAGCCGCTGTAATGGCTCCCTGACCACCACGTCCGTGCCAACGGATTTCAATAAAGTCCCTGTTCATTCATCTACCCTTATATCTCGTGATTGTCTGAAGGTCGTTGAGTTCTGCAAATAAACTGTTCGGTTATTATGGGGGAGGCTTTCACCAGGCTCTGGCTGTCTCTTCCATGCCAGATTATTTCATACATCCAACATACTCAAACAAACTTTTAAAAATTAAAATCCTTACCCCCGACAGATCGGGATTTAAAGAACATCTTTTTATTAAATAGCACAAAATCAGCGCGATGAAAAGTTGTGTTTCATGGAAAGAAACGACTCAATTTTTTCCATCAGTCTGAAAAGCGTTTTTTTGTCCAGCGCCGAAACCGCAACCGCATCCAGCCGGCGGCAAAGGTTTTCGAGCAAGTTTTTATCATCGACCCGATCGGATTTGTTCAAAACTTTTATCGTGGGCTTATCGTTTATGTCCAGTTGAGTAAGGATTTTTTCCACGGCGGCAATCTGATCCTCGAATTGGCTGCTGCTTATGTCAATCACATGCAGCAGGATATCGGCGTCAAACAGTTCGTCGAGCGTTGCCCGAAAAGCGGTGAACAGTTCTTCCGGGAGATTGCGGATAAAACCGACAGTGTCGGTAATGATCGCTTCCGTATCCTGAGGAAAGCGCAGACGGGCGCTTTTGGTGTCGAGTGTCGCAAACAGTTTGTCTTCAACCAGCACGGAACTTTTCGTTAGTGTATTGAGCAGGGTGGATTTACCCGCATTGGTATAACCGACAATCGAAATAATCGGCAGGCCCGTTCTGTCCCGGCGGCCGTAACGTTGTCGTCGTGATTTTGTGATGGTCTTTAAATCTTTTTCCAGACGATGAATTCGCTCACGAACACGGCGTCGGTCGATTTCCAGTTTTGTTTCGCCGGGACCTGTCCCTCCAATGCCTCCCGCCAGCCGGGAAAGGGATGTATCCAAATGCGTGAGACGCGGCAGGCGGTATTTCAGTTGGGCCAGTTCCACCTGAATTTTGCCCTCGCGGCTGTGGGCACGTCGCGCAAAAATATCGAGAATCACCTGCGTGCGGTCGATAATTTTCAGACCAGTGAAATCGCTGATGGAACGTGCCTGTGCCGGTGTCAGTTCGTGATCAAAAATAAGCATATTGGCGCCGATTTGCGATGCCCGCAAATCAATGGCGGATAATTTGCCGCGTCCCACCATGAACTTGGGGTCGGACTGTGGCCGGTACTGTACAATCGAATCAAAGACCTCCACGCCGCAGGTTCGAGCAAGCTGAGCGAGTTCTTCCAGAGAGGTCTCCGCTCCGGCCAGCGGATTTTTTTCCACGCGCAGCAGAATGGCTCTATCCGTTGCGTCAATTTTTCGCGATCTTTGTTTTCCCGCGAATTCATCTTCCAACGATTGAATAAAGGTAAGAAAATTTATTTTGAGCTGATGCGGTTCTTCCGGTTTCATAAAAAGCCAGTAGTCTCCCGCCGGATTTTCGGGAATCAGATGGGCCCAGTGCAGCACGCCGGGAGAGCCGTTTTCCCGCACGTCCAGCGCCCCGATCAGATCCAGCCGCAGATGGGACAGGTCGGTCAGGTCTTCATCCGATAAATCTTCTCCGTTTAAATGAGTGTGGATTAACCTCAATCCTTTAAAACGCAGCGACGATGAACGGAGACCATCCAGTGAGGGTATTAAAATGCTTTTGTGATCGCCGATAATGATTTTGCTGATTTCTCCCTTGCGGTTGATCAGCAGGCCGATCTGCCGGTTGATTTCCCGGGAGAGAAAAGATATCTGTCGGGCAAGATCATTCGTGATGATATTTTCAGGCGGGATGCCTTTATACCCAAGGCGCTCTAATTGTTTGATGTGCGCCGCGCGCAACCCTGTCGTATTTCCAGAAATTTTATTAATGGGAAACTTCCTTATAATTTTTTTCGGACTGATCGGGGATCAGTCCCTACAGTATCCACCTCCGTCCCTTCGGGACACCTCCGCCAGCGGAGGATAGAACATGCTTCCCTGTTGCGGTATTTCAGGATTTCAATGTCCCCCGCTGGCGGGGGATCAAGGGGGTGGAAACCTCAATATCAGAAATAATTTCCTCCAGTTTTGATATTACGCCCGCCATATTATTTAAAACTTCCTCATCTGTGAATCTAACTATTCTAAATCCGGCTTGGATTAACCGTTCTTCACGCTGAATATCTTTTGCCACTGAGAGTTCATTATCGTGGGTAATTCCATCAAGCTCAATAATCAACATTAATTCCTTGCAGAGAAAATCCACAATATATTGCAGAACAGGACGTTGTCTTCTGAATGGATATCCTCTCAACTGTTTTGCCCTCAGACCATATTTCCATAAACAAGCTTCTGCCTTGGTTAGATTTTTTCTTAAATGTCGGGCGAACGGTTGTAACTTTTTATTGTCGCTGTAATTATCAGATAAACTATCAGCCAAAATTTTTCCACCTCCGTCCCTGCGGGACACCTCCGCCAACGGAGGACATAGAACATACTGCTAAATTTGTTTAACATATTATGACGGGATTAGTCAAAAGATGAGAAAAGCAGTTGATGGTGAATAGAAAAAAACTGTTCCAGGTTGAAAATTCAATGTTTGAGAAATCCCGCAACGCTGCGCTTCGGGGATAGTTCGGCTTACGCTTCAGACTTCGTTGCACTCGTCTTCAGCTTGCCTCACTAAAAAACCCCGGGAGGGTACCCGTCCTCCCGGGGTTGCAGTTAAAAGGTTAAACAAAAATTCTCTTAGAAGGCAAGAGTCAGCTTATTGATGATCATGTAATCATCTTCAAGATCAGCGCTTTCATTGCCGGCCTGGAAATAATCACCGGTCCAGAAATAAGCGCCGCCCAGCATATAGGTCAGGTTATTGGTGATTTTGTAGGTACCGGTCAAATCAAGTTCCCAGCCGTAGTCGCGATCGAAATCGCCGAATCCGATATTGGGTTGTTCATGAGCTGCCGCGTAAGACACGGAACCCTTGAAAGTCAGTTTGGGAATAGGTGTGACACCAACGCGTCCCTGTACAAACCAGGCATTTCTCATTTCACCGGTCGGACCGGATTTGTAATTTGCCGCTTCAACTGCTACCGGAACCCACGTGTTAATGCGTGGCGCAATCTTGCTGACCTGAGTGGTGTTGTTAAACAGAATCAGGCAGGGATCCCAGTCACGACCGCCGCTGAGCTGACTATTGATTTCATCAGAATCATCCGGATCCTGACCCTGGACAAAAGCAGCGGAACCGCCTACGCTGACAATGCCGAAATTGGCATCGGCATCCAAAAATGCGGAAAAAGAGTTAATGTCTATATCATCTAACGGGATACCGGATTCCCATCTTCTCTCACCGAACGCATAGTTCATTTCGCCCTGCGCGGTAACAGGTCCAATTTTCGCTTTGAAGTAAGGCTGAATCGTGTACACATCCTGCTTGAAAAAAGTAGGCGCTCCTCTATACCGTCGGACATCGTCGTAGGTAAACAAAATGCCGGCATCGCCGGAGAAGTTGTTGGCCTTCCACTTGAAGACGGGGCCTACACGGACGGAATTATGATCTCTGTCAGTCGCTACTGCGCCGGGATACTGAGTGGAAAGATCGTTTTCATCTTCCTTGGCGTAAGCAAATACCATCGTTACCGGTCCGATAGGCAGGAAGTATTTAATCTGTCCCGCTGTGGGGCCGGTGGTCCTGTTGGCCCAAATGGTTCCCCAGGCATAGTCTGGCATATAACCGACCTGGAATTTACCGATGCCGGAAACATAATCAATATAGACTACGTCAAAGTCCACGTTATAGGCATTGTCGCTAATGCCGGCGGCAACTGCCGTATTATCAGGTTCCCACACTCTTTCCATAATGTCCATGCGGGTGACCAGTCTCAGGCACGGAGATACAACGAAGTCCGTTCCCAAACGCAGTCTCTGATAAAAGAATGCCGTGCTGCGGGAGAAAGGTGTGGGACCACTTTCCCTCAAATCCACATGATTCAAATACAAACCAGCGACATAGTATTCGCCGCTGAATTTGACGTCAGCCGCCAAGGCTGACACACTGAAGGCCATGACCAGCCCCAGTGACAACAAAAATAACCAAAATTTCTTCATGGTTTTCCTCCTTATTAAAGAGTCGTTATTACCATTTTCAGGAAACGGGTATTTTCCGAAAACGACTTCCGCGGCGCATTTTGTAATTTAAAAAAATCTAATAAACCACGGGTCAAAATACACCGTGGTATAATTAACACTTCACGGATAATTTTGTCAAGAATATATTTGTAATATGTGTTTTCGTAAAATTTCTATGATAAATTTTCTGTTTAAAGATTATTCTGAGACTAATCATTAATTGAACCGGTGGATATAGCTTTACAGGTTAGATTTTGAGATTAGTGTCGTGCGCCGTAAATCTCTTTGCATAGATTGAGGAAGCATTTCCGCAGAACAAGGGGTTGCAACCCCTTGTTCTAATGTAAGCGGATTTGCAGCAATGACTGAAATACCACCAAGATTTATGGAAAGAAGTGTTAGACGCGCCACACTAGAATCTTCAATTGTTTATTATTAGCGTCAGCAGGTATTCCCGGAACAGTAATCTCTTAAGCACTTGATAATATAATAGAAATTTACAATCCCCTCTTTTGATTATAATAAATTTACGCACGATAACAAAACCGAACACATTATAAGGCAAACTTCAACAAAATAAGACGCACGGATTCTTAAATATTTCTTGACATCATCAAAATCTTAGGATAGGAAAAAATCGAAGCGGTTCTGACTTTCAGTCAAGTTATGACCTCTGTTCAAAAAAATCGTTAGTATCAAGCAGTTGTAGTAG
>CAYNWA010000006.1:52383-55246 GCA_964400795.1 uncultured Smithella sp. | reverse complement strand
TTTTTTAGGGAGGAATATTTAAGATGGCGGATGCAAAGGTTCAGTTAAAGGATATATATCCGATTCCGGAAAAGGCAAAAGCGAAAGCCTGGATAAGCGGCAGAGACGCTTATGACAAGCTTTGGAAACGTTCAGTGGAAGAGCCCGAAAAGTTCTGGGCGGAAATTGCCGAACAGCAGGTAACCTGGTTCAAGAAATGGGACAAGGTTATAGATTACAACTTCGATATTAAAAAAGGCAACATCTTCGTTAAATTCTTTGAAGGCGGCAAGCTCAACATTTCTTACAACTGTCTGGACAGACATCTCGAAAAGCGCGGTGATCAGGTCGGATTGATTTGGGAAGGCAATGAGCCCGGTGAAGAGAGAAAATTCACTTACAAACAACTGCATGAACAGGTCTGCAAGTTCGCCAATGTGCTGAAAGCTCAGGGCGTGAAGAAAGGCGACCGCGTTTGTTTCTTCCTGCCCATGATTCCCGAGTTGGCCATCGGTATTTTGGCCTGCACGCGAATCGGCGCCATTCACAGCGTTGTATTCGGCGGATTCAGCGCCGAGGCTCTGAGAGATCGTATTCAGGACTCCACATCGAAAGTTCTGGTCACCTGTGACGGCACGTTCCGCGGCGCCAAGGCGGTTCCCCAGAAAACAAACGCTGATAAAGCTGTCAAGGATTGTCCCTCGGTTGAAAAAGTCATCGTTGTAAAAAGAGTTGGCGAGAAAATCAAATGCGACTGGAATGCGGCCAAAGACATCTGGTGGGATGACGCAATGGCCAAAGCCTCCGCGGATTGCAAACCCGAAGAGATGGATGCTGAAGATCCATTGTTTATCCTTTACACCTCCGGCTCCACCGGAAAACCCAAGGGCGTTATGCACACCACCGGCGGTTATCTGGTTTACACATCCTACACCCATAAGCTGGTATTCGATTATCATGATGGCGACATTTACTGGTGTACAGCGGATATCGGTTGGGTCACCGGTCACAGCTATATTGTTTACGGACCGCTGTGCAACGGCGCCACCTCGATCATGTTTGAAGGCGTTCCCAATTATCCGACCTACAGCCGTTTCTGGCAGATTGTTGAAAAATACAAGGTCAACATTTTCTATACCGCTCCGACCGCTATCCGCGCGATTGCCAAGGAAGGCGATGATTATGTGAAAAAATGCGACATTTCTTCCCTGCAGACCCTGGGAACCGTTGGCGAACCGATCAACCCCGAAGCCTGGAACTGGTATTTCAATCTGATCGGCCGAGGCGAATGCCCCATTGTGGACACCTGGTGGCAGACCGAGACCGGCGGAATTCTGATTACCCCGCTGCCCGGTGCGATTGAAATCAAGCCCGGCATGGCGACCCTGCCTTTCTTCGGCGTACAGCCCGTGCTGGTTGATGATGAAGGCAAGGAATTCAAGGAAACAGAAGCCAGTGGCGCGCTGTGCATCAAAGTACCATGGCCCGGTATGATGAGAGGCGTTTACGGCGATCCGAAGAGATTCCAGGAAACCTATTTCGAGCAGTTCCCCGGCTACTATGTCACCGGTGACGGTTGCCGCCGCGACAAGGACGGTTACTATCAGATTACCGGCCGTATTGACGACGTTATCAATGTGTCCGGTCACCGCATGGGTACCGCCGAAGTGGAAAGCGCTCTGGTTGCCCATAAGGCCGTCGCGGAAGCCGCGGTTGTCGGCATGCCGCATGACATCAAAGGTCAGGGCATTTACGCTTACGTTACCCTGAAGACCGGTCAGACGAAGTCCGATGAATTGAAGAAAGAGCTCGTCGCTCATGTCCGCACGGTTATCGGACCCATTGCAACCCCCGACAAGATTCAGTGGGCGGATGCGCTTCCCAAGACCAGAAGCGGCAAGATCATGAGAAGAATTCTCAAGAAAGTTGCCGCCAATGATCTCGGCAATCTGGGTGACACCAGCACGCTGGCTGATCCATCCGTTGTTGACGATATCGTCAAGAACAGACAGTAAAAAAATAAAGTCCGGTTCCCGGCAAAGGGGAATCGGACTTTTTTATGAAAATAAGAGAAAAATAATATTGCGCGTTTTTCCCCGAAAGAATTACGCGCAGAAGAAGGAGGTTGAACAAAGTGAATATTATCGCATGCGTAAAACAAGTACCGGATACGGAAGCCCAGATCAAAGTCAAAGGTGACGGATCAGGGATAGAAGATGGCCAGATCAAATGGGTTATGAATCCTTATGACGAATTTGGCGTCGAAGAAGCTCTGAAGTTGAAAGAAAAGAATGGCGGAGACGTAACTATCATCTCCGTGGGACCGGCAAGAGCGATGGAAACCATCCGAACCGCTCTGGCAATGGGCGCGGACAAGGGTATTCATATCAGTGATCCCGCTCTGGATAATGCCGATGCTTTTGTGACGGCATCCGCTCTGGCAGCCGCCATCAAAGGTCTGCCCCATGACATTATTTTCTGCGGACAGCGCGCCATTGATGATGACTCCGGCCAGGTCGGCGCCATGCTGGCCGAGCTTCTGGGTATTCCCCAGCTGACCATCGTGACCAAACTGGATTTCGCCGGTTCTTCCGTGAAAGTCATTCGTCCAATTGAAGGAGCACAGCTCTCCATCGAAACCAGCTTACCCTGCGTGGTAACGGCGCAGAAAGGTCTCAATGAACCCCGCTACGCGTCGCTTCCCGGCATTATGAAAGCCAAGAAGAAACCCGTGGATGTCAAAAATGCAGCGGCTTTGGGCATCGCCACCGATGTGAAAGCCAAAGTAGCCAAAGTTGTTCCGCCCCCAGCCCGTGCAGCCGGCAAGATCATTTGCGGTGATGATGCGGCTCAGAAAGCGGCGGAATTGGCCCGGTGTCTCAGG
>CAYNWA010000006.1:46601-52373 GCA_964400795.1 uncultured Smithella sp. | reverse complement strand
GAATTGAAAAATGGCAAAAGGAATATTTGTAATTGCAGAACAGAGAGACGGCGCGCTGCGTAAAGTAAGTTTCGAGCTTGTTTCCGCAGCCAGAAAGCTGGCTGATCAGGCAGGCGAAGAAGTTTGCGCCATTCTGCTCGGTTCAGGTATAGAAGGTTTGGCTGCCGAATTGGGTAAATTCGGTGCTGATAAAGTTTTTGTCGGTGACAATGCGGCTCTGGAGCCCTATATTACCGAGGCTCATGCTCAGGTTGTCGCCAAAATATTGCAGGATAACGATGCGGCTATCGCACTGTTTGCCGCTTCCGTGCAGGGCAAGGATCTTTCCGCCCGCGTAGCGGCCAAGCTGGCCGGTGGTCTGGCGACAGACTGCACCGACGTGAAGATTGACGGCGGCAAGCTGATTGCTGTTCGTCCGATGTATGCCGGCAAGTGCTTTGCCGATGTGGCTTTCAACTCCACTCCAGCCATGGCATCGCTTCGTCCCAACGTATTCGCGGCTGTGGAAAACGCCAAAGCCGCTGCAGTGACCAAGGTTGATGTGGCTGTTGACGCTCAGAAGAGCAAGATTCTGGAAGTGCAGAAAGATACCAGTGGCAAGGTTGACTTGACTGAAGCCAACATTATTGTATCCGGCGGACGCGGCATGAAGGGTCCGGATGAATACAAGATTCTGGAAGAGCTGGCCGACTTACTTAAGGGAACTGTCGGCGCTTCCCGCGCGGCGGTTGATGCCGGATGGCGTCCGCAGAAGGATCAGGTCGGTCAGACCGGTAAGGTCGTTTCCCCGAACCTGTACATCGCCTGCGGTATTTCCGGTGCGATTCAGCATCTGGCGGGCATGAGCTCATCCAAGTGCATCGTGGCCATTAATAAGGATGCGGAAGCCCCCATTTTCACGAAGGCTGATTTCGGTGTCGTGGATGATCTTTTCAAGGTTGTTCCCGAATTAACCGCTGCCTGCAAGAAGATGCTGGCGTAATCACGGGTACTATCGTGCCCTCCGCTATGCGGGATTGTTCGACTTGCAAATTTCAATACACTTTGTTTTTGAAATTTGAGTCTCACAACAAATTAGGCTGAAGGCTGAAGACTAAAGGGTAAGATTAATACTCTTCGGTCTTCAGCCTAAACACCTTTAGCCTGAATATCTAATTTCGGAGGATCAATGGAACATCATGGTATTAGCCCTATCGGAATAGGGAATGAAGGTCGTCAGGTTTTCTGGAACGCTCATAGTTTTGAGCCGTTCCTTTTTCTTTTTACTGCCATTGCCATGGCGATATTCGCCTACGGTGTTTACAAACGCTGGAAGCTCTGGAAAGCGATGGGCAAGGATGAAATCCGTGTGGACGAGCTTCCTGCACGAATAAAGTCTCTCATTATGAACGGATTTTTCCAGGTCAAAACATGGAAAGATATATACCCGGGAATTATGCATGGCTGTATCTTCTTTGGTTTCTTTGTTTTGATTTTCGGAGCCGCTTTTGATGCCGGAGAATTTCACATCACGGAACCCTTGTTCAGCTGGGCGTTTCTACGCGGCAGCTTTTATCTCGGATTTTCATTCCTGATGGATTTGTTCGGTCTGGTGGTGCTCATCGGGGTGCTGATGGCGGCCTATCGGCGGTATATTCAGAAGCCGGATAGACTCACCTATAAAGGCACTCCGGATACAACCCCCGAAGACGGTATCGTTCTTTTACTGATCGGTGGCATCATCGTGACCGGATTCATTATTGAAGCCCTGCGTATTCACGCCACTTTGGATCCGTTTACCGGTTACGCGACATGGGAAGGGTGGTCATTTGTCGGCTGGACCCTGGCCAATCTGATTTCCGGCATGGATATTGAAGCCGCCAAGACATGGCATTCGATCAGTTGGTGGACGCACACCTTTATTGCTCTCGGTTTTATTGCTTACATTCCATACTCCAGGTTGATGCATATCATTACCACCCCGGCCAATCATTTCTTTGCGACGCTGAAGCCGACCGGATATGTGGAGCCGATTCGCGATATTGAAAACCAGGAATCCTTCGGTGTGTCAAAGCTGGAAGAATTCACCTGGAAACAGATTTTTGATTCTGACGCCTGCACCAAATGCGGACGTTGTCAGGACGGTTGTCCGGCGTATCTGACCGGTAAACATTTATCACCCAAGAAACTGATTCAGGATATCAAGACCTTCTGGCTGGAGCAGGCTCCTCTGGCGGCAACCAAGGCTGTTGTTCCTGTTGCGGAAGGTGCTGAAGCAGCAGCTCCCGCTGAAGCGGCCGAAGGCGAAACCCCGGAAAAAGCGCTGATCGGCGATGTTGTTGATCTGAATGCCGTGTGGGATTGCACCAACTGTATGTACTGTATGGAGAACTGCCCGGCTCTAATTGAACACGTTCAAAAGATTATCGATATGCGTCGTTACAAGGTTCTGACCGAAGCGGATTTTGCTCCGGAGCTGCAGTTGACCTATCGTAACATGGAAAACAACTCCAACCCCTGGGGCATCGGCGCTCACCTCCGTGGTGACTGGGCGAAAGAACTCGGAGTCAAAACACTGGCTGAAGATCCCAACGTCGAGTATCTCTTCTATGTCGGTTGTTCCGGTTCTTTTGATGACCGCGGTAAGAAAATATCCATTGCCTTTGCGAAGATTCTGCAGGCCGCGGGTGTCAGTTTCGGTATTTTAGGCACTGAAGAAAGTTGCTGTGGTGACTCGGCGATGCGTGGCGGTAACGATTACCTGTTCCAGACTCAGGCTCAGGCCAATATCGAGATTATGAACGGCTATGGCGTGAAAAAGATTATCGCCATCTGCCCGCACGGGTATAACTGCATTAAGAAGGATTACCCCAATTTCGGCGGCAACTATGAAGTTTATCATCATACGGAGATCATTGCTGACCTGATTGCGAAGGGTAAGATCAAGTTCACCCAGAAACTGGAGGGAACATACACCTACCATGATTCCTGCTTCCTGGGCCGTTACAATCAGGTTTACGATCAGCCCCGCAGCATTTTAAACGCCATCTCCGGTGTAAAGGTTGTCGAAATGGAACGCAATTTCTCCAAGAGCTTCTGCTGCGGCGCCGGTGGAGCGAGAATGTGGATGGAAGAGCATGGTGATCGCATCAACAACGCGCGTACCGATCAGGCCATCGCGGTCAATGCCAGCACGGTCGCTGTCGGCTGTCCGTTCTGTCTGACCATGATTTCGGATGGAATCAAAGACAAGGAGAAGATCGATTCCATGGTGGCTTTGGATATCGCTGAAATCGTTCTGAAGGCGATGGGTCTTGAAGAGACCAAAGCTCCCGTTGATGTTTGCGCGACGTAAGTGATTGTTTAAAATAATCAGTTATCAAAAGCCCGGGCTGGATTCAGCTCGGGCTTTTTTAATTAATGACACCTGCTGAGAGCAAATGGAAGGAAGCTCGAAGCACTGGTGGAATTATGAGCTTTGACTATATAGTCTTAGAGCGAATCAGGGAGACTCCGATGTCAACTCGCTTCGTTTCTGAAGTTCGGGACTAAAATTCTATTTGAATTTAAATTACGACAGAGTATAATGCACCAAATCAAAAATACATTAGGGGGCAGTAAAAATGACAGCAAGTATCTATGACAGTAAACCTTGGTTAAAATCCTACGAAAAAGGTGTTCCGGAAAGTGTCAAGTATGAAGAGCTAACCATGCCGGATTATCTAGAAAAATCGGCCAAGGATTTTCCCAATGATACAGCGATGGTGTTTGTCGGCTATAAGCTGACATTTCGCCAGTTCAAGGATCAGGTGGACAGATTTGCCACATGTTTGACGGACTTCGGTGTCAAAAAAGGCGATGCCGTTGCTATTCTTCTGCCCAACAGCATTCCCTGTGTGGTTGCGTACTATTCTATTTTGAAGTTAGGCGCCATCGCTGTGATGAATAATCCACTTTATTCCGATCCGGAACTGGAACATCAGTTTAGTGATTCCGGGTCCAAAGTTCTCATTACTCTGGATGCCGTTTGCAATCGTATGATTGATTTGCGTCCCAAGACAAAGATCAAACAAATTGTTTATATGGGTATCGGTGACTTTCTTAATCCGATAAAAAGATTTCTTGGGAAAAAGCTTAAGAAGTTCCCCTTTGCCGATGTCAAGGCCGCTCCGGATGTCTATCGCTGGATGGACTGTCTTGCCAAATATAAACCAACGCCTCCCACAGTAAAGCTGACCTTAGATGATATCGCCATGTATCAGTATACCGGCGGAACAACGGGTGTATCAAAGGGCGTTATCCTTACTCACGGAAATATCAGCAAACAAGTTCAGCAAATCGACGCATGGTACCCTACCTTTAAAAAAGGAGGAGGAAATGCCATGCTGGGCGCCTTACCCTATTTCCATGTGTTTGGAATGTCCTGTTCCATGAACCTCAGTATTTATATGGGGTGGAACCAGATTCTGGTTCCCAGACCTCAACCGCAACCGCTTCTGGAAGCGATTCGGGAATATAAACCTACCTTTACGCCATTAGTGCCGACCATGTTTATCGGTATGCTCAACCATCCGGACTTGAAGAAGACGGATATGAGCTGTATTAAGGGCGCTTTTTCCGGAAGCGCGCCCCTCCCGGTGGAGATTATTCACGAGTTTCAAAAGCTGACCGGAGCGTATATTTCCGAAGGATTCGGCATGACGGAAACCTGTCCTGTCACCCACATGAATCCGTTCAATGGCAAGCAGAAAGTCGGCAGCGTCGGTTTGCCCTGTTCCGATACCCTGGCGAGAATCGTTGATCTTGATGATGGCGTAACGGACATCCCTGTTGGGAAACCGGGGGAATTGATTATCAAAGGCCCGCAGGTTATGAGAGGATACAAAGGCATGCCCGAGGAAACGGCCAACGTTCTAAAAGACGGATGGATGTACACGGGAGACATCGCCACCATGGATGAAGAAGGTTATTTCTATATTGTCGATCGCAAAAAAGATATGATTATTTCCGGCGGCTACAATGTTTATCCCCGTGACATAGACGAAGTTTATTATGAAAATCCAAAGGTTCAGGAGGCCTGCTCCATCGGTATTCCCGACCCGAAACGCGGTGAAAATGTGAAACTGTTTGTTGTTCTCAAGGAAGGCCAGACGGCAACCGCAGAAGAAATGATCGAATACGGCAAGGGTCATCTTGCCGCCTACAAGCTGCCGACGGAAGTCGAATTCCGCAAAGAGTTGCCCAAGAGCACAGTGGGAAAAGTCCTGCGAAAAGAACTTAGGGCGGAAGAATTAAAGAAGAGAAAAGCTTAATGCCTTTTAGTGACGGAGACGCTTTACAGAGCGTCTCCGTCATTTTTTTTGAAGAAAGAAGAGGCTTATGAATACGAAGACATGTCTTTTAACGTGGAAGAAGAAATTGCAACCATCACCTTTGACAGGCTAACGTTTTCAATGCCATGAATTCCGACGCTAAGCGTCGCGGGAGAGGTCATGTCAAAGTTACGAGGAGCTATTCCATTCATTCGTTAGAAGCCTTATCCATCATTCTTTCTGAAATCGCAAATCGCCAGGTTCGGGAAAATTTATATCGGGAGACGTTGCGCTCCAGGTGGACTTCATTCTATATGTTGCAACAAGCGCTTCATGGACACATAAGAAGACCTTTTCTATATTTTACGAAAAAAATGTTTTCGTGGCAAGGCAAGTTAAGGTACCAGTATTTGAAGGATTTCATCGGGTTAAACAATATGAGGGATCACCCGAATTCCCTGGAAATTTGTGATTTTATATT
>CAYNWA010000006.1:25880-46591 GCA_964400795.1 uncultured Smithella sp. | reverse complement strand
TTACGAAAAAAATGTTTTTTAATACGCGTTAAAAAATGGAAAAACAAAATAGATCTGAAAACGATGTAACCGCTAAACTTTCTCCCGATCCCGCGGCAAGGCATTACAAATATTCCCTCCTGGGATTTTTAATATTATCTCTGCTGATCTTCTATGTTTACCATCCCTCGTTCAAGTTTGATTTTATCTATGATGATTTTATCGTTATCAAAAAGCAGCAATCGCTTACAGGCATACACGATGTCGTGCGTATATTTCAGGAGAGGCATTATCCCACTCTGCCTTATTACCGCCCGGTCGTCAGAACGACTCTCCTGTTGCAGAAAACAATCCATGGCGACAATCCGGCGCCATTCCACCAGTTTAACACCTTCTTGTTATGGATAGCAGCCGTATGTGTATATTGGCTACTGCGCCAGCCGCAGATAAACATGCCCCGGCTTTTGGCTTTCATGATTTCCGGCATTTTTGCTCTTCATCCCGTTGTCTCAGCGAGCGTTTATCCTATCGCTTCCGGTCGTGAAACCCTTCTTCCCGGAATATTCATGATCCTGACCATGATCAGCTATTTCAAGAAAGGAAAGATCTGGTATATTTGGACTCTTATTTTTTTTACGGTGGCTTTGTTTGGTAAGGAACAAGCCGTCATGCTTCTGCCTCTCTTTATTATCGGGGACCTGACCGGGATGAAGGACGATCCTTCCCGGAGAAAGAGCAATGACTGGTTAAAACGTTACGCACCGATGGCCATAATACTGTTCATCTATATGCTCATCCGTTTCTCATTATTCGAGGGAACGGAATTTTCTCCGACAATCTTCAAAGAACCGTTGAAACCTTTGTTGACGCCTCTTTATGCTTTGCAGTCTATTTTTGCCCCATTCTATGATGAGGTATACGAACCGGAACATGTAAAGATCTGGCTGTCCATCCCCCGGTTGGTCATCGCGATCCTGTCGGTTTTCGCCTTGAGTTTGGGGATATATAAATATGCTGATCAGGGCCGTTCACTTTTTATTTTTTGGGGATCATGGTTCGTATTGAGCATGTTGCCCACGGCCAATGTCATCGTCCAGGAAGCCGCATTTTCAGAACGTTATGTTCTGCAATCCTATCTGGCCTTTCTCATGATATGCGCATTCATTCTTGCGCAGATCTGGCGCAAGAAACGGGTCCGGCAATTCATGATCATTATAGGTATCGTGGTCATGATGATCCTGGCTAACTTTACCATGAATCGCGGACGCTTTTTTATTGGAGAAGTTGAATTTTATAAGCAATGGATAAGGGTCAATCCCGAGCGCCCGGATTCCTATTTGGTTTTGAGCGAAATATACCTGCAGAAAGGGGATATTGATCAGGCTTTAAATTACAGTTCCAAAGCGTTCACGCTCAAACCGGATTATATACCGGCGATCGAGCATATGGCAATCATCTTGGGGGAGAAGGGCGAATTTGAAAAGGCTGTAGAATATTTTCACCGGGCCCTGGCCCTTAATCCGAATGTGGCAAACACGCGCTTAAATTTCGGTGTGTTCTATTTCCGGAACAAAAAGTATGACCTCGCGATCGGGGAGTTTAAAAAATGTCTGGAACTCGATCCGTCGAACCCTGTTATTTATTACAATCTCGCTCTGGTCTATGAAAGCATGAATCAAAAATTACTTGCGGAAGACTATTATAGGAAAGGATCTTCGCTCTCTTTGAAATAAGATACGATCACGATCAAAATCTTATTATTTTTTAAGCATTTAAAATTCACTCACACGTCGCGTATTTACTTTTTTTGTATTGTTTAGTATATATAAAATTATTAAGCTCTCCGATGTTATGATGTTAATCCTAAGGTCATTTGAGAAAATTTTATTTGAATTACGTAAATTAAAAATTTGTATTGCCGGAGGTAATCAATGATTAATAAAATGAGAAAAAAAAGATTTTTAGCCAGAATTTTATTGAATATGATCTGGGCGGTTTTTTTAATTCTGCCGGGTTGCAGTGGCGGCGGCGGCGGAAGTGATGACGACAATGCCCAGGCTAATCTTGAGGGCGCATGGGATGTTCAGGTTCTGGAAGCCGGTGACGCCAATGGATGGAGCCGTTATAATGTAACGATCGATGATTCGGGAGCAATAACGTTTAACAGTTGTCTCGATTCGTCAGGCAGCACAACCTGTCCCGCAGAAGCGATCGTCTGGACAATTAATCAAACCACCAGAGTCATAACGGAAACAAGCAACGGCACGGCGACGGATAATCATTATGCGATGTCTTCAGACGGGACGTTTCTTGCCGGAACGGGATCGGGAAGCTCCCAGGTGTTTATCGCTCAGAAAAGGGTGTCGGGCACCACTTACAGCAATGCCGATTTACAGAGCAAGAATTTCGTTACACATAGCTTGATGGTCGGCGGCGAAAACAAGTGGCTCCATGAAACAGGAAGTACCGACGTGAATCGCGCGATAACGATTACCAGTTCAACCGATCCATCAGGCACAGATAATACAGTCAATCATACGGGAGTGATCCTGTCGGTGGACGCAAACGGGATTATTTCCATGAGTGGTACCGACATGGCCACCTACCGGGGCTTTATGTCATCCGATAAAAAGACCATTGTTGGAACCTTTACCGAGGGCAGTGCCTATCAACTGATGGTTGTCCAGATCACCGACGGCCAGACCGGCAACGCCACAAGCGATGTAGCGGGAACATGGTATGATCACATGCTGGGCGTCGGCACATCGCCGGCGGCTTTCTGGGCGCATCAGACGGTGGCGGTCAACAGTTTAGGGGTCATGACCTACAGCAATTGGGTATGTGACAGCGCGTTAATGTCGGGTCCCGACGATGCCACCACCATCTCCATCGGTTCGACGGGAACCGCAACCATCCTCGAAACGGATTTCCATGGGCAGCTTTCGTATAACGGTCAGTTCCTTGTGGGGACACAAACAGTCGAGTCAGACAGTAATGTATCGTATTTGTTGAATGTGAGCATCCTTTCGGCAGCGTCTTCAAGCACAACGTCCGATACCTACAGCATATCCGGAGAAATTGAAGGAGATTTCGTTGTCGGTGTAACGATATATCTTAACGGCACAGCGAGCGCCTATACGACTTCTGACGCAAACGGTCATTATTCTTTTGCCGGGCTTGCCAACGGCGCGTACACGATTACTCCTTTTCTCAAGGATTATACATTCGATCCGAGAAGCTTCTCCGTAACCGTGGACAACCGTGATGTTACCCTGGATGGCTCCACCGCGAGCAGAGATTTAACCTGCAGCGCGTTACTGATTTCTCCGGCCAGCAATACATTTCCGCCCGGAATCGGCAGTGGAACCGTGACCGTGACGGCAGACAGCGGTTGTAATTGGTCTCCCGCGATCAGCAACGCGAGTTGGCTGACGGCATCTTCCGCAACGTCAAGCACCGGCGGAACCGTCAATTATTCCCTGACGGCCAATACAAGCAACAGCCCGCGTACCGGTCAGATTTTCATCGGCTCACAGGTGTTTAATGTAACACAGGCGGCTCAATCATGCCTGTTTTCCATCAATCCGTCCTCTCATCTCGGCGTCAGCAGCGAAGGCGATAGCGGCAGCGTGGATGTGACGGCATCCAGCAGCGCTACCGGTGGCGCCGCAGCGAACTGTCCATGGATGGCGGTGAGCAATGATGATTGGATCGTTATAAACGGCGCAAATAGTGGCAGCGGTAACGGCACAATAAATTATACCGTATTGTCCAACACGGATTCCAATCAGCGCCTGGGTTCCATCACGATAGCAGGGCAGGAATTCTCTGTAAGACAAGAGGGCATATATGGCGTTACCGGCACATGGGATATGATCATCGACGTTCCGGTTATGAACTGTGACAATACAGGATTTACGGAATATGAAACCATGACGCTTCATGAAGATAGCGTGGGAGTTCTTACCGGTGACAATGGAACATATCCTCTGACAGCAGGCAGTCAAAGAACGGGGAGCACCCTTGTAATCAACTACACATCTTCTATCGGAGGTCCTCAATCACAAACTTGGACATGGGATGGGACCGACACCATCACCGGCCAGATTAACTGGTTCTGTTACTGGGTGGATACGGGCGTCGTTTACCAGACGGCATCAGCGCCGTTTACCGCCACCCGTGTGGAATAATTAAAAATGGAATACAAGTTTTTCAACATGATGAAATAAGAAGAAAGGAAAGGATGATTTCTTTAAAAACAGAGCCAGAAATGGCTCTGTTTTTTTTAGCGGTAATCCGCGATCCTGAAAATGAACTGCTGATCAAACGCAGAAGACATAACCGTTCTCAATGAACATTTATCCTGTCATTTCTATCAACGACGGATCATAGTCTTCCGGTTTCTCAAATCCCAGAAGATTCAAAAGGGTTGCCGCGATATTGGACAGGCCTTTTTCCTGGAGATTCGCCATCCGGTATTCGCCCTGATATTGTGGGTCATAGATAATAAAGGGAACTGGATTCAACGAGTGCGCCGTCTTGACCGATTTCCCCCCTTTTTTGTCTATCGTAAACATCTCGTCCGCGTTGCCGTGATCGGCGGTGACAACGGCAATGCCGCCGATCTCTTTTATAACGGACAGCAACTTGCCGACGCACTGATCTACCGTCTGTACTGCAATGATAGCCGCGTCCATCGTACCCGTATGACCGACCATGTCGCCGTTGGGGAAGTTCGTTCTGCCGAACCTGTAGTCGCCGCTCTTCAGCAGTTCGATGACTTTATCCGTTATTTCTCTGGCCTTCATTTGCGGAGCCTTGTCAAACTCAATTCGGTCGGAAGGGATTTCCACATATTTCTCCAGCGATTCATCAATGTAACCGGACCGGTTGCCGTTCCAGAAATACGTCACGTGGCCGTACTTCTGGGTTTCGGAGATGGCAAACATTTTTACGTTTTCCGCGCAGAGATACTCGCTGATGACGCGATCGATCGCCGGCGGCTGCACCAGGAAATGGGGTGGAATATGCGCATCGCCGTCGTACTCCATCATCCCCGCGTAAAATATATCCGGCAATGCTCCCCGGTCGAATTCGGCGAAATCCTTTTCGGAGAAGGCTCTGGATATCTCAATGGCACGGTCGCCGCGGAAGTTGAAAAAGATCACGGCGTCTCCGTCCTGAATGCGACCGACCGGTTTTCCAGAAGCATCGATAATAACAAACGAAGGCAGGTACTGATCCGTTGCTTTTGGATCTTCCGCGTAAAATGTCTTTACCGCCTCCGATGCCGAGGAAAACGTCCGGCCTTCGCCCCGCACATGCGCATCCCATCCGCGTTTCACGATCGTCCAGTCGGAATTATACCGGTCCATGGTGACCTTCATCCGTCCACCTCCCGAGGCGATGGCGTAATCGAGCCCTTTTTCGGCGGAGATTTTTTTTAGTTTTTCCTCGGTGGGGACAATATAATCCAGCGCCGTCCGTTCACCGACATCCCTGCCGTCCAGCAGGGGATGAATCCGGACCTTCCTGAAATTTAACTCCGCGCATTTGTCGATCATGATGAATAACTGCTCGATATGCGAGTGAACATTGCCGTCGGATAACAGGCCGATGAAGTGAACCGTTCCTCCACTTTGAGCGCGTTTTGCGATATTCTCCCAGACCGATGTCTGAAAGATTTCCCCGGTCTTCAAAGCTTTGTTGACCAGGCGGGCGCCCTGATCGAAAATTCTGCCGGCGCCGATGGCATTGTGTCCGACTTCACTGTTACCCATATCGTCATCCGACGGCAGGCCGACAGCCTTGCCGTGAGCCCTCAGTTGTGTGTATAGTTCGGAATTAAATAATTGATCGAGGTTGGGTGTATTGGCCTTGTACACGGCATTTGTTTCATCTTTTTTTCCTATGCCGATGCCGTCCATGATAATCAGCAAAAGGGGACCTTTCCTTCCGTGAAAAGTTTTTAATGTGGTAAGACTTAATGACATTGAGATACTCCTCGGTGTTACGGGCTGGAATGGGCAAAGAGGGTGGAGAGGAACCACCCTCTTTATTTATTCACAAAGCAATTTAAACGCTTTCCAGAATCATGGACATACCCTGACCGCCGCCGATACAGAGCGATGCCAGGCCGCGTTTCAAACCTTTCTTTTTCATCTGCATGGCCAGCGTATAGGTGATACGGGCGCCGGAGCAGCCGATGGGATGGCCGATGGAAACCGCGCCGCCGTTGAGATTGCATTTTTCAATATCGACGCCCAGCTCTTTCATGCAGGCCAGTGATTGTACCGCAAAGGCCTCGTTGAGTTCGAAAAGATCGATGTCTTTCACCGTCAGATTCAATTTTTTGAGAAGATTACGTGTTGCCGGAATCGGTCCCAGACCCATGTAAGCCGGGTCAACGCCGCCGCTGGCGTAACCGCTGATTTTGACCAGCGGCTGCAGTTTCAACTGTTTGGCTTTTTCGGCGCTCATCACCACCACCGCCGCCGCGGCATCATTGATGCCGGACGCGTTTCCCGCGGTGACCGTGCCGTCTTTTTTAAATACCGTGGGCAGTTTGCTCATTTTTTCCAGGGACGTATCCATGGGACGTTCATCGACATTGAAGACTTTGGGATCGCCTTTTTTCTGCGGGATCATCACCGGCACAATTTCATCGGCCACGGCGCCGGAAGCGTTGGCAGCTCTGGCTCTCTGATGACTTCGAAAAGCAAATTCGTCCTGCTGCTCGCGGGAAATTTTGTAAAGCGCCGCGATATTTTCCGCGGTCATCCCCATGTGATAGCCGTTGAAAATTTCATAAAGACCGTCGTAAACCATCAGGTCGGTAATCTGGGAAAAAGGCATGCTCATCCTGTATCCCCAGCGGGCCTGCGGCACGGCAAACGGCGCATTGCTCATGACTTCCATGCCGCCGGCAACAATAATGTCGGCATCGCCGGCCGCAATCGCCTGAGCGGCCAGCGCGATGGCTTTCATGCCCGAAGCGCAGACCTTGTTGATTGTATAGGCATTGGTTTCTTCCGGGAATCCCGCATAAATACTGGCCTGACGGGCGACATTCTGCCCCTGTCCGCCCTGCAGAACATTGCCCATGATGACTTCGTCCACGTAAACGGGCTGAAGAGATTGATCAAAATCGTAATTTTTTTTATTGATATCCGTCATGTCGAAATTGCCGAAGGCATCGGGACGGCAGCTTTTATGAAAATCATCAATCGCCGGCCTTAGCCCGGCGCGTTTCATGGCTTCCTTCATCACCAGCGCCCCGATATCAACCGTCTTGATCCCTTTCAACGATCCGCCGAATTCTCCCACAGCGGTTCGGGCGCCACTCACAATTACTACATCTTTCATTTTTAACTCCTTTCGAATCCAAAAATATTTTTAGAGATTTGTTTCTCTGTCTATCCGGGTCAGAACATTACCAGGCGGGTTAACCAAACCCTCAAAAATCTTTGTGTTTGCTTAGCATAATTTTTGCAGAAATGCATCAAAGAGGTTTGCGGATAATAAACGCCTTCTTTCCATGAATTGCAGGGTCATTAAGACTTTACGTAAAGGGATTTAATCAACGGTTCAAGGTCTTGATAAAACGTGCAGGTTGACAACTTTTGCGGGTTTCAAAAACAAAAGTTGTAAACAAGTTGTCTCTTTTTGCTTGCCTGGGATTTTTTTTTACCATATAATTCTTTAGTTATTGGAGGATAGACGAAAGGTGTTCAAAATCGCCCATCATTATCCGGATCATTTAAATAGGTTTAAGAGGAGGAACAAATGAAAAAAATTATCGTCGCTTTATTGCTGGTATTGTCGTTGGGTGTTGTCACGTCTTATGCGGCGGAATTGAAAGTCGGGGACAAGCTAAGTGACTTCAAACTCAGTGATGCGCTTGATGGGAAGGAATACAGTCTCAGCTCGCCGGAATTCGCGGGCAGAGTTGTTTATATTGTATATGCAAGTTCGAGTTCATCAGATGACAACGATCATGTCACTGAAGCAATAAACGGTAACAAGGATATCATGCGTCTTAAAAGTGAAAAGAAATACGTTGGATTGGGTATAGGAAACCAGAAGGACAGTCCGGTGCCTAATTTCATTATCAAACAGATTGCCAAGCGCAAACAGAAGCACAGCAAATCCATTATCCTTCTTGACCCGGATTTTACAATAGGCAAGGTTCTGGGCCTGGCGGCTCCGCACAAAGGCGCCGTGTCATTCCTCGTTGATAAGGATAGAATTGTTCGATATGTATATGCCGGTAAGACCCCGGCGGGGAATATTCCCAAAATTGTCGACCTGATAAAGCAATATTCGGAACCCAAATAAATTATGTTAGTTGTCAATTATTCCCCCTCAACATCCACGACAGGATTTGAGGGGGATAATTATGTTTTAAATAAGCTAAAAAAGAATAATTTTTCAAAGCTTGCGTTCATATTCATGCTAATATTTTGAGGTGAAGATATTTATGGGCAGTATTATTGACGGCAATAAAATAGCACAGGATATCCGCAATGAAGTGCGGAAAGGCGCTCAAGAGCTCAAGGAACAAACAGGAATTGTTCCCGGGCTTGCCGTGGTGCTTGTCGGGGAAGACCCTGCCTCGCAGGTATATGTTGGCCGGAAAGCCAAGGCATGCGCGGAAGTCGGCTTCCTATCCCGTGAATACAGACTGCCCGCCGAAACAGAAGAAAAAAAGCTGCTGAAAATTATTAAAAAACTGAACAAAGATGAACTGGTTCATGGAATACTGGTTCAACTTCCTCTTCCCAAGCACATATCTACGGAGAAAATCATTGCAGCCATTGATCCCTGCAAAGACGTGGACGGGTTTCATCCTGTTAATGTGGGCGGTCTGGTTACGGGCACGCCGCTCTTTGTGCCGTGCACGCCCCGCGGTATCATGGAATTGATTTTCCGTTCCGGAATCGAACTGGCCGGTAAAGAAGCCGTCGTTGTGGGACGCAGCAACATCGTCGGTAAACCCATGGCCCTGCTGCTTCTGGCGCAACACGCAACCGTCACCATGTGTCATTCCAGAACAAAGGATCTGGCGAACGTTACCGGCCGCGCCGATGTGCTGGTTGCCGCCATCGGCAAGCCGCACATGATTAAAGCGAATATGGTGAAAGAAGGAGCCGTTGTGATTGACGTGGGTGTCAATCGTCTGGAGAACGGCAAGCTGGCTGGAGATGTCGCTTTTGAGGAAGTTGCGGCCAAAGCATCATTCATCACTCCCGTTCCCGGCGGTGTCGGTCCGATGACGATCGCCATGCTGATGCAAAACACGCTGGAAGCAGCCCGAAGATCAATCAACTCCTGAAAGTTAATTGAATTTCAATTATGTTGCTGATTATTTGATAAGTCATGACATCGGTTGAAACATGCATATCCTTTTGCTTCCGTTAAAAATAATTTAATCGATTTGGAATTTTATTGATGCTCAAACAAAAAACCATCAACGGACTCAAATGGAGTTTTATCGATAAAATCGCCAGCCTTGGATTATCATTTATTATCGGGATTATTCTTGCCCGGCTATTATCGCCGCGGGAATTTGGATTAATCGGCATGATAACCGTGTTCATTGCCATGGCAGATCCCTTTGTGAATTTTGGTTTTACCGCTGCTTTAATCAGAAAGCAGAAATGCACGCAGGCAGATTATTCAACGGTTTTTTATTTCAATCTGATGATCGGCCTGTTATTTTATCTTTTACTTTTTTTTACTGCGGAAGAAATCAGCATTTTTTTCAATGAACCGTTGTTGAAAACAATGGTGCGCATATTGGGTCTGTGTATCATTATTAATGCGTTGTCATTGATTCAATCCATTCGTTTAAAGAAGCAAATTGACTTCAAACTGCAAACGAAGGTTTCCATTATAGCATCGGTTATCTCCGGAGCCGCGGGCATCGCTATGGCCTATGCGGGATATGGGGTGTGGAGTCTTGTAGCGAAAATCATTTTAGGCTCTTTGCTCTCGGCCATCTTTTTGTGGCATTGGAATGCATGGAAGCCATCATTCATGTTCAGTATTTCATCATTTAAAGAAATGTTTTCTTTTGGCAGTAATGTGTTTGTCTCCCGGCTGTTGGATATAATATACAGAAATATATATTATCTTATTATCGGGAAATACTATGCCGCTGCAGAACTGGGTTACTATACCCGCGCGGAACTATTTCAGTCATTACCTTCATCCACGCTTCATAGTGTGATCGGCAGGGTAAGCTTTCCAGTTTTATCAACGATACAGGATGATATCCCAAGATTAAAAGAGACTTATAAAAAAATAATCAGGAGTACGATGCTGATTACCTTTGTTCTGATGTTCGGCATGGCCGCCATATCCAAACCGATGATTTTAACACTCATTGGTGAAAAATGGGAACCCTGTGTAATTTATCTTCAAATGCTATGTTTTGTGGGCATGTTCTATCCTTTAAGCGCGCTGAACCATAACATGCTTTATGTCCAGGGCAGGAGCGATCTCGCACTGCGCATCGAAATCATCAATAAGGTATTGTCTGTTCCAGTCATAGTGATTGCGGTTGTTTATGGAATAAAAGCGATGATTCTAGGCATGATATTACTGGCATTGATTAGCTATTTTTTTAACAGTTACTGGTCCGGTCGTTTAATAGGTTATACCACCCTGGAACAAATAAAAGATATTTTACCTTCTTTTTTATTGGCTTTAATCATGAGTTCCGTTGTATTTGTCGAAGGCTTCCTGGTCCGGTTACCCCCGCTGCCTTTGTTGATTATTCAACTAATAACGGGTGTATTATTAACCTTTGGCTTGAGTGAAGCATTTCATTTAAAGGACTACCTCTATATTAAGGATGTAGTTAAGGACAATTTTTTTAAAAGCGACAGTTCATCGCTTATGAATTAAAGAAGCAGATCGATCATGGCTGCTGCCGGTATTTATAACATAATTATATGCAAGACAACGGGAACATAGAAATTGACTTTATGATATGAATTTGATTATATATTTAAGATTTATTGGGGGGTTACATCGCTTGAATAATGTAACTGACGGTGCGGAGCTGTAAGTGGGTGAGAGCTTTGCATAACTAGGTCAATTCATCAATTTTGTCATACCGGCGTAGGAGACTGTGTCACAATTGACGATATTGGTTGTAAGTAATGTCCCCCGCTGGCGGGGGTAGGGGGTGGAAGTTTTTAAAACATACGTCATATTGGCCAGTTACGCAATGCGTGAACTTTATCCACCTCCGTCATTGCGTGACACCTCCGCCAGCGGAGGACATTAATGGTTGTATTTATAATTACGACACAGACTCGTAGGCCGGTATCCAGTATTTTCAGCCGCTTCTTGGATTCCGGTTGTTAACTCCGGCGTCTGCTGGATGCACCGGAATGACCCAAAAAGGAATTGTGTAAAAATTTTTAGATGGCACTCCTTTAAAAGTAAATGTTTGGATTAATATTCTACGAATAAGAGAGGTTAAATTCACATTCATGAAACAGAAAAAAAAGACAACTGGAAAAGAAAATACAGCCATTTCATATTCTCCCGGCGGCGAAGCGTTCCCCCTGCCCGCCGCTGAAGACTATGCAAAAGAATTTCAACGAATCCGGAAAATTGTCGAAAAGTGCCGCGAAGAGAAAAAAGAAATTGTTGTGGTGATGGGTGTGGGATTTGTCGGCGCGGTCATGGCCGGAGTGGTGGCCGATTCCGTGGACAAAAAATCAAAAAAGCCCAATAAATTTGTCATCGGTATGCAGCGTCCTTCCACCCGTTCCTACTGGAAGATTCCCTATCTGAACCGCGGCGTGGCGCCGGTGGAAGCCGAAGACCCGGAAGTGGCTCCGCTCATTGACCGTTGCGTCAACCAGAAAAAGACGCTGATCGCCAGTTACAATTATGATGTTCTATCGCTTGCTAATTGTGTTGTGGTGGATGTTCAGTGTGATTATTTCAAGGAAACCATGGGGAACTGCCGCAAAGGTCACGCGGAAATCAAGGCTCTGGAAGAAAGCCTGAAAATTATCGGCGAAAAAATTGATCCCCGATGTTTGGTGCTGATTGAAACAACCGTTCCGCCGGGCACAACGGAATACGTAGCTTATCCCATCATCAAAAAAGCGTTTGAAAAAAGAGGGATCAAAAAGGAACCTTTGATCGCGCATTCCTATGAGCGCGTTATGCCGGGTAAAGAATATGTGGCTTCCATTCGCGATTTCTGGAGAGTTTGCAGCGGCATCAACGAAGCCTCCCGTAAACGGGTTGTCAAATTTCTTTCGGAAGTGCTTAATGTCGAGAAATATCCACTCACCGTGCTGGATCGGCCTGTCGAGAGTGAAACCTGCAAGATAGTGGAAAATTCCTACCGGGCAACCATTCTGGCTTTTCTGGATGAATGGAGTCTTTTTGCCGAAAGAAACGGTGTTGATCTGATCAAGGTTATCAAGGCCATTAAGGTGCGTCCCACACATTCCAACATTATTTTTCCGGGTCCCGGCATCGGCGGTTACTGCCTGCCCAAGGACGGCGGCCTTGGCGTGTGGTCTTACCACAGACTTATGGGTTTTGAAGATGACATCTTCAAAATCACCCCGATGGCCATTGACATCAATGATACACGTGCCCTGCACGCGGCGGAACTGGTGCGTGACGCCTTAAGAAACATGGGAAAAATTATTGCTGCATCGAAGGTTGCCATTCTTGGAGCCTCCTATCGTGAAGATGTGGGCGACACCCGTTACAGCGGCTCCGAAGCCATGGTCAGAAAACTGACAGAAATGGGAGCGGAAATCAGCATTCACGATCCTTATGTTACGCACTGGTGGGAACTCGAAAAACAGGATTCATATCCCGCGCAGGGACATTCCTGGGCGCGTTTTTTCAGGAATCAGGATAAACTGGCCGATGTACGAATTCAGAAAGATCTTAGTGGTGCTCTCAAAGGCGCCGACGCGGTTGTGCTGGCTGTCCGCCATCAGGCTTATTTAAAATTGGAACCGGAAAAAATCGTCAAACTGACCGGTCGTCCCGTCGCCATCATCGACTGTTTCGGTATTCTGGATGATGAAAAGATTAAACGCTTCTTTGAACGGGGCTGCGAAGTCAAGGGCCTGGGCCGGGGGCATGTCAAACGCATTAAAGACTCCATTCAAAATAAGAAGAAGTCGAGGTAAAAAAAATCAAGGAAGGGTATATATGAAAGGCATCAAAAAAGGAATCATATTGGCAGGCGGCGCGGGCAGCAGGCTATATCCCTTAACCCTGGTGGCCAGCAAACAATTGCAGCCGGTGTATGACAAGCCGATGATTTACTATCCCCTGTCGACCCTCATGGTGGCGGGAATTCAGGATATCCTTGTTATTTCCACCCCGCAGGATACGCCCCGTTTCGAGGCTTTGCTGGGCGACGGCAGCCGCTGGGGAATCCGTTTGAGCTATAAAGTGCAGCCCGAGCCGAAAGGCATTGCCCAGGCGTTTCTGGTCGGTGAAGAATTTATCGACGGCGATTCCGTGTGCCTGATTTTGGGCGACAATATTTTTTACGGCAACATGGGCCTCAACAAAATCGTTGCGGACTTTCAGAAAGGCGCCGTCATCTTCGGTTACAACGTCAATGATCCGGAGCGCTACGGCGTTGTGGAATTCGATAAAACCGGCAAAGCCATCAGTATTGAAGAAAAACCCGCCAGACCCAAATCCAATTACGCCGTCCCCGGGATTTATCTTTACGATGCGAAAATTACGAAAATCGCCAAAGCCATGAAACCGTCCGCCCGCGGAGAACTGGAGATCACGGATGTCAACATGGCATATTTAAAGCGCGGCGAACTTCACGTTGTTCCACTGGGACGCGGCATCGCCTGGCTGGATACCGGAACACACACCAGCCTTCTGGAAGCCAGCCATTTCATCGGCACGCTGGAAGCCCGTCAGGGATTGAAGATCGCCTGCCTGGAAGAAATCGCTTACCGCATGGGTTTTGTGGACAAAAAGAAAATGAAAAAACTGGTCGAGCAGACGCCCAGATCATCCTACCGGGATTATCTGGAAAAAATTCTTAAAGAAAAATCGTATCAGGGATTAAAGAATATTTGATTATGCCGTTTAAATTTACCCGCCTTGAAATCCCCGATGTTATTCTGATTGAACCGAAAATCTTTACGGACGACCGGGGCTGTTTTATGGAATCCTTCAAGGCTTCGGATTTTCAAAAAGCCAACCTGCCCACACATTTTGTTCAGGACAACTTTTCCGTTTCCAAAAAAAATGTGATCCGTGGACTCCATTATCAAAAAAATCCTCATGCCCAGGGTAAGCTGGTGTCGGTTCTCAAAGGCGGTGTGTGGGATGTGGCGGTTGATATTCGCAGAGCCTCCCCGACATTTCTAAAATGGGTGGCGGCAGAACTGAATGATCAAAACCAGGCCATGCTCTATATTCCACCGGGATTTGCCCACGGCTTTGTGACCTTAACCGATGATGTCCGCCTCATGTACAAGTGCACAGCCGAATACAACCCGCAAGCCGACACGGGCATCCGTTGGGACGATCCTGAGATTGCCATTGCCTGGCCGGTCGTCAGTCCGATACTTTCCCCGAAGGACCGGGCGCTACCGCTGCTGCGCGCCGTAGAAACATTTTAACCTTTTGTATTTAACTTTGAACCTTTATGCGAAAAATGTTAAAAACCTCCATTCGTTATACGTTTCAGCCTTGATTGATAGCGTTTAAAGTATTTAAAGAAATAGTTCTTATAAAAGGGTTAATCATGAATTTAAAAAACAAAAAAATCTTAGTTACCGGGGCAGACGGCTTTATCGGTTCTCATCTGACCGAAGAACTGATCAGACAGGGTTACGATGTCAGGGCCTTTGTTTTATACAATTCCTTTAATTCATGGGGATGGTTGGATCATGCAGAACCGGAAATTAAAAAAAATCTGGATATTTTTGCCGGTGATGTGCGCGATCCTTACGGAGTTAAACAGGCGATGAAAGGATGCGATGTGGTGTTTCATCTTGCGGCACTGATCGGCATTCCCTATTCTTATCACTCGCCTGATACTTACATTGATACAAATGTTAAGGGGACGCTTAATATTGTCCAGGCCGCACGGGAACTTGGTGTTTCCAAAGTACTGCATACATCGACCAGCGAGGTTTATGGGACAGCCCGTTTTGTTCCCATTACAGAGGAACATCCGCTCCAGGGACAATCACCTTATTCGGCCAGTAAAATCGGGGCGGATCAAATTGCCATGTCATATTATTTCTCGTTCAAAACGCCGGTCAGCATTGTCCGGCCTTTTAATACCTACGGTCCGCGGCAATCAGCGCGTGCCGTGATTCCCACGGTGATTACCCAGATTGCCACGAGGAGAAAGAAGATCAAGTTAGGCGCTTTGCATCCCACGCGTGATTTCAATTATGTTAAGGATACGGTGAGAGGATTCATCGCTGTTGCCAAGTCGGACAAAGCCATTGGAGAAGTCATCAATATCGGCAGCAATTACGAAATATCGATTGGCGATACGGTGAAGTTGATTGCCGAATTGATGAATGCGAAGATCAGCCTGGTCACAGATTCTAGACGAATCAGGCCGGAAAACAGCGAAGTGGAAAAACTGTGGGCTGATAATTCAAAAGCAAAAAAACTGGCCGGCTGGAAACCCGCTTACGGGCAATTGAAAGGATTTAAACAGGGATTAAGCGAAACCATCGAATGGTTTCTGAATCCTGATAATCTGAAGCAATACAAACCCGGAGAATATAACATCTAATGTCAATCCCGGATATTGATAACATCATTGCTGCAATCAGGTCGGTTATTCATCAAAGAAAAGAGGACCCTGTTTCACTGCACGAACCATGTTTTGAGGGCAATGAAAGGGCTTATGTAAAAGATTGTATCGATTCTACGTGGGTTTCCTATGTCGGAAAGTATGTGGATCGTTTTGAAGATATGCTTGCCGATTTTACCGGTGTAAAGAAAGCAGTAGCCGTGGTGAACGGCACTGCCGCTCTGCAAATTGCCTTGCAATTGGCGGGTGTCAAAGCAAACGACGAAGTCCTCATGCCGGCATTAACCTTTGTGGCCACGGCCAATGCGACGGCGCATTGCGGTGCGGTGCCTCATTTTGTCGACAGTGAAGAAAAAACGCTGGGGATGGATCCCGACAAACTAAAATACTATTTGAAAGAAATTGCCAATCTTAATAATGACGGTTGCACCAATAAAAAAACCGGCCGCAGAATCAAAGCGGTTATCCCGATGCACACCTTTGGACACCCCGTCGACCTCGATCCTCTCATGGAAGTCTGTCGGGAATATAAAATGGAAATGATCGAAGACGCAGCCGAATCGCTGGGCTCTTTTTACAAGGGCAGACACACGGGAAACTGGGGTAAACTTTCCATTCTGAGCTTTAACGGAAACAAGACCATCACCACCGGTGGGGGCGGCGCCATTATTACCAATGATGAAGCTCTGGCCAAACGGGCCAAACATCTGACGTCCACTGCAAAGGTTCCTCACCGTTGGGAATACAGACATGATTACATTGGTTACAATTACCGGATGCCCAATATCAATGCCGCTCTGGGGTGTGCGCAGATGGAGCAGCTGGCCGGATTTCTGGATAAGAAAAGAAACCTCGCTGAACGTTACAGCCAGGCCTTTCAGAATGTGGCCGGCGTAAAATTCTTTATCGAGCCGCCCCATGCGAAAAGCAATTATTGGCTCAATTGCCTGTTGCTGGACAAGGCCGATGCCGAACAGCGCAATAAAATACTGGAAAAGACCAACGACGCGGGTATAATGACGCGTCCGGTATGGGCGTTATTAAATAAGCTGAATATGTTTAGGGATTGTCCGCATATGGACTTATCGTGTGCTAAGGATTTGGAAATGCGGCTGATCAATATACCCAGCAGCTCTTTTTTAGGAGAAAAGAGAGCATAAACAGTATGCATGTCACTCCTAAAAACTATTGAAAGGATATCATGATATGAACGATATCGTTAAATTTGAGAACTTAAAAAATCGTATCATTCAACTCAGAGGTCAAAATGTGTTGTTGGATGATGATGTCGCCAAGATATACGGTGTTGAGACAAAGCGCATTAATGAAGCCGTGAAGAATAATCCCGACAAATTTCCCAATGACTACCTGTTTGAAATCGGTGAGCGAGAGTTTATGGATTTGCGGTCGAAATTTTCGACCACAAAATTTGCGAAGACAAGAGTATTGCCCAAGGCTTTCACTGAAAAAGGTTTGTACATGATTGCAACGATATTAAAAAGCAAACAGGCTATAGATGCAACATTTGCAATCATTGAAACTTTTGCAAAAATCAGACAACTTTCACGAAGCATTCAGGAGCTATCCACTGCTAAAGATGAACAGCAGCAGAAAGCCCTTATGAAACAAGGCGGAGAATTAATAGAAGGAATCTTTGGCGACGATTTTCAAACAAGCGATACGGAAACATCCATTGAGCTAAACTTTGCGGTTTTGAAAGTCAAACATACCATAAAGAAAAAGAAAAAATGAAAAAGCGCAAAATTTGCATTGTCACGGGAACAAGGGCGGAATATGGACTCCTTTATTGGCTGATGAAGGAAGTTCAGAACGATCCTTCTCTGGAGCTTCAAATTATTGCTACGGGCATGCACCTTTCCCCGGAATTTGGATTGACATATAAACGGATTGAAGAAGACGGGTTCCCCATCAATGAAAAAGTCGAAATGCTCCTTTCCAGTGATACGCCTGTTGGAATAACAAAATCTGTCGGTCTTGGCGTCATCGGATTTGCCGATGCCCTTGCGCGCCTGAAACCGGATATTATGGTAGTGCTCGGCGACAGATTTGAAATTCTTGCTGCCGCTCAAGCTGCCATGATAGCACGCATTCCCATTGCGCACATTCACGGAGGCGAGACGACAGAAGGGGCAATCGATGAAGCCATCCGCCATGCTATCACCAAGATGTCTCATTTTCATTTCACCGCCGCCGAAATTTATCGTAACCGGGTTATACAGTTGGGAGAGTCGCCGGAACGTGTTATGAATTTTGGCGCGCCGGGGCTTGATCATATTAAAAAACTGAAACTTTTAAATAGGGTTGATTTTGAAAAAGCAGTTGATTTTAAAATCACAGATTTATTTTTTCTGATAACGTACCATCCCGTAACGCTCAGTAAAACAAAACCGGAAAAGGCGTTCAAAGAACTGCTGAAAGCAATAGATCATTATCCGGAAGCAACAATTTTTTTTACAAAAGCAAATGCCGATACCGAAGGTCGTGTGATCAATGACATGATCGATAAGTATGCCGAAAATCATTCCAGGCGCGTAAAAGTTTATACATCGATGGGGCAATTTCTTTATCTAAGCGCGATCAAGAACGCAGACATTGTTATCGGGAATTCTTCAAGCGGTATTACGGAAGCGCCGTCATTTTGCAAGCCGACGGTGAATATCGGGAAGCGACAGCAGGGCCGATTAAGGGCCACTTCCGTCATTGATTGTGAAGAAAATATAAATGCGATCAGTGCTGCCATTACGAAAGGTTTGTCTCCGGCATTTAAAAAAGAATTAAGAAACACAAGAAATCCATACGGAAGTGGCAATGCCTCTTTCAAAATCAAAGAATATTTAAAGAAGGTATCCTTAACGAACGTGCTAATGAAAAAATTTCATGATTTAAACTGCAATGAATAAAACAAAAGACAAACAAAACCATTGTTACATTATCGCGGAAGCCGGTGTGAACCATAACGGCAGTATCGAAATTGCCAGACAACTCATTGATGTCGCGGCCGAGGCCGGTGCGGATGCCGTCAAATTTCAAACCTTCAAAGCGGATAAGGTTATCAGTAAGTATGCTCCGAAAGCTGCTTATCAAAAGCAAACGACGGCAAAAAGCGAATCGCAGTTGGAGATGGTCAGGAAACTGGAATTGAATGAAGCTTCACATCGCAAACTCTTGGAACATTGCCACCGGCGCGGGATCGAATTTTTATCCACGCCGTTCGATTTGGAAAGTGTTGATTTATTGGCCCGGAAATTAAAGCTCTGGCGCCTTAAAATACCTTCCGGAGAAATAACGAACGGACCTTATCTTCTGCATGTGGCAAGAACAGGCAAACCGGTTATTCTTTCAACAGGCATGAGCACACTGGGCGAAATTGAAAAAGCGTTAGGCGTTTTGGCCTTCGGTTATGTAAGCAAAACAAACAAACCTTCTTTGGAAAAATTTCAGCGAGCCTATTTATCGGCAAAAGGACGCAAGATTTTACGGGAAAAAGTTTCACTTCTCCATTGCACAACGGAATACCCGGCGCCGTTCGACGACGTTAATCTAAGGGCGATGGAAACCATGCGCAATGCTTTCGGGTTGCCCGTTGGTTTGTCGGATCACACAACCGGAATAGCAGTGCCTATCGCTGCTGTTGCCCTGGGGGCCACCATCATTGAAAAACATTTTACACTGGATCGAAATTTTCCCGGTCCTGATCATAAAGCCTCTCTGGAACCTGATGAGCTGGAGGCAATGGTAACGGCCATAAGAAATGTGGAATTGGCAGTTGGACAAGATCAGAAAAGACCGACAGTGTCTGAAATGAAGAACAAGGACGTAGCCAGGAAAAGTCTGGTCGCCGCTACCGTTATTCGCAAAGGTGAAATATTCTCACCGTCGAATCTTACTATGAAGCGGCCGGGACAAGGTATTTCCCCGATGCAGTACTGGAAATTAATCGGTAAAGCAGCAAAAAAAAATTACGATACGGATGAAATAATTTGATTGTGAATAAACCAGTAATCATTATCGGCGCTGGCGGGCACGCGAAAGTTCTGATTTCTACACTCAAGACATTGGAACGTCAGATTGTTGGTATACTAAATGCCGATGTGCTCTCGACAGGACAAACGGTCAATGGCATTATCATTTTTGGCAATGATGACAAAGTTAAAGATTACGCAACCGATGCTGTTGAACTTGTCAATGGAATCGGTTCGATTGCGGAACCGGTGAAACGAACAGAGATTTTTTTAAAATTTAAGGCAGAGGGATACACCTTTGCAAGGGTTATTCATCCGGCTGCGGCAATCATCGACGGTCTGGAAATAGGTGAAGGTGTGCAAATCATGGCAGGGGCCATCGTTCAAACAGGTTGTAAAATTAGCCCGAACGTTATCATTAATACCGGCGCCATTGTAGAGCACGACTGCAAAATAGGGGAGCATGTTCATATTGCCTCCGGCGCCGTTCTTTCCGGTGGCGTGGAAATTGGAGCAATGTCGCATATCGGAACAGGAGCAACAATTGTTCAGGGAGTAAAAGTGGGCGATAATGTAGTTGTCGGAGCCGGTGCTGTCGTAACCAGAAATATTCTCAACGGCAAAAAAGTAGTCGGAAATCCTGCAAAAGAGATCAAAATAAAATGATCCATTCTGGGTATTGAAATATGTTTAATAAGAAAATACTGATCCCTGCTCATATCAAAATCGTTGAGGCCTTAAGGATTCTGGATGAAACTGCGGATAAGGTGTTATTTGTGGTAGATGACCATAACAAATTATCGGGCGCATTAACGGACGGCGACATCAGGCGATATTTGTTGAGCGGTAAAAACCTGGACGATAATATAGCAAACGTATACAACAAAAATCCGAAATTTGTATCGGCAAAAAACTACGCCCATGACGATCGTAATATA
>CAYNWA010000006.1:0-25870 GCA_964400795.1 uncultured Smithella sp. | reverse complement strand
GAAACACAAAATATCTGTCATTCCCGTTCTGGATGAACAGAGCAGACCCGTTAATATTATTTCCTGGGATAAATTTTTCTCTAAAGAAGTTACAAACGTTGTTCGTCGTAAAAAGAAAATCAACGTACCGGTCGTGATTATGGCGGGGGGGAAGGGTACGCGCCTTGATCCCTTTACAAAAATACTGCCCAAACCGCTGATTCCCATCGGAGACAAGCCGATTATTGAATTGATCATGGATAAATTCCATGAATACGGGATGAAGGATTTCTATGTGACGCTAAATCACAAATCGAAAATGATTAAGGCGTATTTTGAGGAATTTAAAACAAAATACAAAATTACATATATTGATGAAGATAAGCCTTTGGGTACGGCGGGAGGGCTTAAATGCCTGCCGTCTAAAATTTCCGGTGCTTTTTTCGTATCCAATTCAGACATCCTGATCGAAGAGGATTACGGAAAAATCATAAAATTTCATAAAGACAATAAAAATGAAATTACGATAGTTGCTTCGGTAAAAAATTACAACATTCCTTATGGTGTCTGTGAGATTGAAAACGGCGGGACGCTTTGTAAAATCAAAGAGAAGCCTAATTTGAGTTTTCTTGTCAATACAGGCATGTATGTCGTCAATTCAAGAGCGCTGAAAACGATTCCCAAAAACAAATTTTATCATATTACGCAGCTCATCGAAGATCTTAAAAGCGATGGAAAGCGGATTGGTGTTTTTCCCATCAGTGAGAATGCCTGGATCGATATTGGTGAATGGGAAAAATATAAAGATACATTGGAAAGATTTAAAATATGATTCAAGGGAAAACCGTTTTAGCTATTATTCCGGCGCGCGGCGACAGCAAAGGCATCCCCAGAAAAAACGTAAAACTGCTTTCGGGCAAACCGCTCATCGCCTGGACCATCGAAGAAGCCAAGAAATCAAAATATGTCGATCGTTTAATTTTGTCTTCTGAGGATGAAGAAATCATCAAAGTTGCAGAAGAATGGGGATGCGAAGCGCCGTTTGTCCGTCCGTCGGAATTGGCCAAGGATGATACACCGGGGATTGAACCCGTGCTTCATGCTCTGAATACGTTGAAAGAAAAATATGATTATGTTGTCCTTTTGCAGCCGACTTCACCATTGCGGTCGGTTGATGATATTGATGGTTGTATCGAAACCTGCCTGACTTCTCATTCACCTTCATGTGTTACTGTCACGGAAATTGATCAGCATCCGCATTGGATGTATACAATTGATGCCGGCGGTTATTTATCTCCGGTGATAGAAAAATTAAATATAACCCATTGTCGCCAGGCGCTGCCGCAAGTTTATATTTTGAACGGAGCCATTTATGTATCGGAAGCAGCTCTGTTGACAAGGAACCGCACATTTTTAACAAAAGAAACGAAGGCCTATATCATGCCCAGAGAAAGATCTTTAGATATTGATAATGAAATTGACCTCAAGCTGTTTGAAATTACAATACAGAAGAATAAATAAGACGGCAACTCTTTTGACTAATAATTTCAGAAGGCAAAAATAAAAATGGAATACTTAATTTCTACAATAAAAATAAATAATGCGCTAAAAATTGGTAAATATTGGATCTTGGGCGATTGCATTGATAGAAATACCGATGGATTTAGTCTTGAAGAAGGGAAGATATTTGAAGAGCATAATGACACAAAATTAGGTTATTTTAATTTGATTAGCTATAAAGAAAAGTCAGATGAGCTGATAATCAAAAATGATAAGAGAGGTCAGTTAGCGCTATATTATTATTATGACGGAAATGATTTTATGGTATCAAATAATTTGTGGAAGATACTTTCAAATGTAGGCAATAGTAAGATAGAATTTTTGATTGATAAAATAAAGGAATATATTTGTTTTTACAGAATACCGGACGGCGAATCTACAATCTTTAAGAATATTAAAACATTTAAGCCAGGCGTTGATGTAATTTTTAGAAATAACAAATTAAACATAAAAGAATATTGGGATTATAAGTTTGAAAATAGACAATTAGAGTTAAATGATGCTGTTGATGAACTTGATTGTGCCATAAAAAATTTCTTTAGTCGATTGTCGCCTAATAAAATTTATGGGTTTGGTAATAGCGGTGGTTTAGATTCAAGATTAATAGCAATTTATCTAAGCGAATTTGGTTATTCAAATATTGGTTTTATTATAGGTAGAAACAAGCCTAACGGTTTTTTATTATCTCAATCACACAATAACGCAGCAAAGTTAAGTAAACTATTCGGTTTCAAAAATTATTTTATTGAATTTGATTATACGGCGGATTGGGAGCTGAGGAATTTATTGGATATTAGAAATAATCCGATTGGATCGTCCAATATTCTAAAAAATACTTACACGCATCCAATATTTCACGAATTTGATTCTCTTCTGGTTGGGCATCCGGGAACTGCGGTCGGTGCGGTGGCACCAAAATTTGAAAATAAATCTCCTGATCAGATTGTCGAAACATTATTTTTCTTTTATTCAAAAAGGCGATCCAATATTAATAATACCAGTTTTGATTACTTGGCGAGAATAAAAAAGTTCTTAAGGATGGATAAAGGTGATCATCATGTTAAGATGAGTGCACAAGAAAAACTTATAGATAGCAATGTATTAACAAGGCTGGTTGGGATTGAAGATTTTAAATCAAAAAATGATTTTAAAGATTTTTATTTAAAAAACAATGATAAGTCCCTACTCAACATATGGTCAAGACATATCAACAACATTATGGCACAGTTTACTTATAATGGCGCTTTTGAAAGTATGAATCGGACGGTAGATGCATATTATCTTTACTACCCCTATGCTTTTGAAAAAATAATATCATGGCCACCTGAATATCTTTATGACAGAAAAGCATTAAAACGCTTGATTATAAAAAAATCAAAACATGCTGCCAGAATAAATGATCAGTCTGGTGAGAGTGTGCGCGAAGATAATATCAGTAGGTATGAACATCCTATGGATTATTTCTTAGGTAAGCTGGAATCAAGGATGAGAGGTAGTGGTTTGGAATTTAACAGGTGGATAAAAAATTCTGATTTAGTGGCGTATTTTGATAAAACTTTTTCTGTAAAAAATCCCGTCTTTGATCATATCTTCAAAAGCAAATTAATATATCAGGTTTATGGTTATCCAATAATCATTGAGCTATTAAAATTAAAGAGGATAATGGATATTGTTTATTATAAACAATACAATATTCTCGAAAGAAAAGATTGGATAATCAAATAATGAAATTATCTGCAAATGCAAGCACTTTTCAAACAACTAATTACCATCCTTAAAGGTCAGTTATTTCGCTCCACAGGTGTCTACCTAGGCTCGTCATTTCTTAACTCACTCATACCTTTTCTGATGATACCTGTCCTGACACGCTATCTTACGCCAATTGATTATGGTATCGTGACTATGTTTACAGTTCTTGTCGGCTTCGTCACGCCTTTCACCGGTCTTAGTGTTCATGGCGCTGTCTACAGACAGTATTTTGATCTTGATCGTGAAGCAATGAATATCTACGTGACAAATATTTTGGTGATTCTGATATCCAGCTTTTGCATTGTCAGCGTTGTTTTTTTTCTTTTTTCCGACCAAATTACCAAATTGAGTGCCGTGCCACGGGAATGGCTTGCGGCTGTGGTTATTGTTTCCAGCGTGGCATTTTTAAGTCAAATACTTCTTTCACTTTGGCGATTAGAAATAAAGCCGTTTGCTTATGGAATTTACCAAAATATTTATACTCTTACGAACTTAGGTTTGAGTTTGTTTTTTGTGGTGGTCCTGGGCTTTTCATGGCAGGGTCGAATCGGCGGCATAGTCCTTTCGGGAGTCCTTTTTGGTGTTATTGCTCTCATTCTCTTGTATAGACAGAACCGGCTGCGATTTAAATTGAACCTCGGATATGTAAAAAATGCCTTAAATTTCGGTATTCCCATGGTTCCCACTGCACTTAAAGGGTCGCTGATGGTTATTACCGACAGGTTATTTATTACTAATATGATCGGTGTCGGAGCTACCGGACTGTATGCCGCCGGTTATCAGATGACATTAGTAATTCACTTATTAACAGCATCTTTTAATAATGCTTATGTCCCTTGGCTTTTTGGAAAACTAAAACTTGATGATCAAAACATGAATAAAAATATTGTTAGATTTACCTATATTTATTTTATTGGCATCGCTGTCATTGCGCTGCTTTGGGCGCTTGTTGCTATATGGCTTTTGGGGTTTTTTGTCGGTCCGAAGTTTTATGACGCGCGGGCATATGTCATTTGGTTTTCTCTCGGTTTTGCATTCAGCGGTATGCACGCCATGGTTGTAAATTATATATATTATGCGCAGAAGACTGGTCGATATGGTTTGATTTCTGTGATAAGCATTGCAATTAATATTCTATTGAATTATGTTTTGATTTCACTAAATGGTGCTGTCGGCGCAGCTCAGGCAATGTGTTTTACCTACTTATTTACATTTTTAATGACTTGGTGGCTGTCTTCCAAGGTTCATCCAATGCCCTGGTTCCTGTCGTGGTGGAGAAGAGATGCTTGTTGATTTAACCTCTTCAGCGTTCAAACTTCGTGCGGCATATTTGCCAGATACCTGGAAACAGATTAAACCATGCGATGTATTGCTTTTCAGAAGTGACATAAATTGCGGTTACCGATATAAAGGGAAAGCATATTCCCCTTTGTACGACAGTGTGGGTGATTTATTTATTAATCGTGGTCTTGTTGTAAGCTCTGTCGCAAAGCACTTTGCACAATTGACCGGAGAGAAAGCCCACAATTCCCCCGTGTCGTATAATAGGGCTGCCCTCATTCAGGCAGCCTTTCGAAGATTCGGCGCAAAGGGCACGGCATGGGCAAACGAACAAGGGCAGTATCTCTGGGAAAGAATATTAGATAAAGCAAAACCTCATTGTGTGATTGGCAGCCAACCGAAATTCGGTTTGTGCCGTGCAGGTAAAGTCAAAGGTGTACGCGTCTATGATCTGCAACACGGCGTCATTGCTGATGAACATCTCTGGTACGGGAAGAAATGCAGATTCAATCTGTTGGAAAGAGATCTGCCTGACGGTTTTCTCTGCTGGGATGAGTCCAGTGCAGAAGCGTTGCGTAAATGGGCGCCGCAGAAAGATATAGATGTCAGGGTTGTCGGCAATCCCTGGTTCTTACGTTTTCTTGTAAAAGACCCCGGCGATTCTCTGGTACAGGAAGAGCTGCTGACGGGACGAATTTTCAGTAATGACAAACCTGTTGTTCTGGTTTCCTTACAGTGGGGGTTAGGACTCTATCATGCAAATGATGGGTTCAACGGCGTTATGATTGATGCTTTGGAAAAGACCATTTTGGAAACAGCTAATACCTATAACTGGTTACTCCGGTTACATCCCGTGCAACTCCGTGGACCTGAAAAAGTCAGGTTGCAAAATTATTTGTCGCGCACATTTGGGCATCTTACTTCCGTGGAGTGGAAAAAGTGCAGTGAAATAGCTTTGCCTATAGTTCTTCAACAGGTTGATTTACATATAACAGAACACAGTACCGTTGTCGTTGAGGCCGGATGGATGGGTATTTATTCAGCGCTGTTAAATAGCCACATATGTTCCGGAGGCAGACTGGAAAATATCTATTCATATGAACGCGGTCTTGGCATGGCCGAGGTTTTGAAACATGATAAAAATATTATTAAACAATGGATTGTGAAAACCTTGAACAAAGGCAGGGAAAAATCAACATTGAAAAATGCCAGCCAAAATTATTATCAATTTATCAATGAAACTGTAGACGCCGTCCAAAAGAAGCATTAAATTTTAACGATATTCAACATATCTGCATTCAATGGATACAAACGCATTATTTATTTTATATTATTCTGCTTTTACATTGTGTGTCTTTTTTTATTTTTGTTGTGCATACAGTTGTAGATACAAGCTTGCAAGCGCATCTAATTTTGCGTTCGTCTACGCAATGATTATTCTCGCATTGCCTGGATATTATGTTGCGGATGGCTCTTTAAATCCAGTGATTGATAACGGGTTTAATAGAGGATTTGATATCCAATTATATTGGATTTACTTTCTTTTTATGCCGATTGTTTCTATTGCGTTAATTATGGGACAATTGGCTGGTAAACGCATGTTTATTAGAACAATGAATAGAAAAAAAATGGATTCTACTGTTAACATTCTTTTCTTTATATCTTGCATTTATTGCTTGTTGTATCTCATTTGGCTGCGCGATATACCGGTTAACAATCTCCTCTTTTCCACCTCGTTTAATTTCACTGAAGTCTATATGCAGAGAATGATAATTACGCATGGTCTGAAGTATGAAGAAAATGTGCCGTATATTTTTATGTTCTGGCGTAATATCGCCCAATACATTATGCCCGCACTGTTTTACTATTTTATGATTACTTATAAAATAAAACACCGTAATATTTTATCAATCGCGTTTCTTTTTGTTTATGTTCTGTATCTGCAAATATTCACAATAGAAAAAGCTCCTTTTCTATACTTTGTTCTTGGAATGCTTTTCCTGCTTTACTTACAGGAGCAGAGAGAGAAAAATGACATTAAAATAAAAAAAATAAATACGCTTTTTAAATACAGCGCTGGAACAATTATCATAATAATTTGTCTTGCATTCCTTTACAAATATTTCATGAATGTTCAAAATGAGATGTGGATGAGTTTATTTAAACGAGTGGTTAAACAAAGCGCATCAGATTATGTGCAAATTGATTATGTCAGGCAAATTGGTTTCTTAGGTTTTTCAGGCATTAAAATGCCAATTTTATCCTCTCTTTTTAATCTCGAATATATTAATACGAGTAAATATGCGACTTCTGTTTTGTATTCAGATGCAATTTTAGGCGAGGCTATCGGTGGCGCTGGCGGTTTGAGCTTGGCAAATCTTTATTATATTATGGGCTGGTATTCGCTGCCTGTTTTTTTTGTATTTGTTTTTATGTTTGGATTATTAGATAAAATTATAATCAATTCAATATATAATCCCATCAATGGGGAAAGTTTTTATTTGAACATAAGCTTTTATGCTATGTGTACTTTACATTACGCCATCTCAATTGGTTCGTCAATTTGGAACGTTTTTGCAATACCTACAGTTTTTAGTCCTCCATTGATAATCATTATGATTGCATACTTCATGCTAATAAAGATGCCTTACAGTAATCAGAAGTTACCATTTGCTAATAAGATCAAACAACAAAGTATTCCATAATAAAATGAATAAAAATGAACGGGGTGATTATTAATTAATGTTAAACAAATACAAAATATTAGGCACTTTTTTCTTGTTTCTTAGAAAAGTAAAGAAAAATGTAAGAAAAATACTATGGACAACAGTTGTCAAGTTAACATGTCGGAAGCACGGTAAAGTTCTTTGTGTAAATACTAGAAGCTGGATAGGAGGAAACGTAGTCTTGGGTGAAAATTGTCATTTCAATGGAATGAATATTTCAGGCGGAGGGCTTGTTTCTATCGGGGATAATTTTCATAGCGCCGCCGATTGTGAAATCATTGTATCATATCATAACTATGATACGGGACAAAAAATTCCTTATGATGACTCATTAATCTGCAAGACCGTCGTGATCGAGGATAATGTATGGGTCGGCTATCGTGTTATCATCTTGGGTGGCGTGAAAATTGGAGAGGGCGCCATCATTCAGGCAGGTAGCGTCGTCGTTAGTGATATCCCTAAATATGCCATTGCCGGCGGCAATCCAGCTCGCGTTTTCAAAATGCGCGATATTGAACACTATGAGAAATTAAAGAAGCAGGGAAAATTTCACTGATAATTTCTGTAAGATATCATAGATACATTATAAAAATGTTCCTCAGTTAAAAATTAACTTTTCAGATGTTAACCACATTAATCAACAAGAGGTCTAAATATAGTCATGGCTTTAATTGATATCATCGCCGGTGCCCGTCCCAATTTCATGAAAATAGCGCCTATTATTGATGCGCTGGTTGCAGCTCGGAAAAAAGGCAACCTCCTTCATTATCGGCTTATCCATACAGGACAGCATTATGATAAGGCAATGTCCGGTGATTTTTTCAAACAGTTAAATATACCCGAACCTCATATCAATCTGGAAGTCGGTTCGGGAACTCAAGCCCAGCAAACCGCGACCATTATGATGCGTTATGAGAATGTTTTATTGGAGAAGATAAGTAATCTGTGCCTGGTGGTGGGAGATGTGAATTCGACAATGGCCTGTGCGATTGTGGCGCGAAAGCTTGGTGTCCCTGTTGCGCATGTCGAAGGCGGACTTCGCTCTGATGACTGGACTATGCCGGAAGAAATCAATCGTGTGGTAACGGATTCCGTCACCAACTGGTTTTTCACGACCAGCGAAACGGCGAATGAAAACCTGCGCCGATCCGGCGTGGCGAAGAATAGAATATTTTTTGTCGGAAACACCATGATTGATTCGTTACTCAAACATATGCCGCGTATTCACCCACCGGTTTTCTGGGATGAACTGCAACTGCGACCGGCATGTTATTTCCTGGTAACCCTGCATAGACCAAACAATGTGGATAATGATGACCGTTTAATGCATCTGCTCAACGCCATTCGGGAAGGGGCGGGTGGTATACCGGTGATTTTTCCCGTACACCCGCGTACGGCCAAGAATCTTAAAAAATTTGGGAAACTGATTTCAGACGTGCATTATGTTCCCCCCCAGAGGTATCTGGAATTCATCTATTTGATAAAAAATGCCAAAGGGGTCATAACAGATTCTGGCGGGATTACCGAAGAAACTACCGTGCTTGGTATTCCGTGTTTGACACTTCGCGATAACACAGAGCGTCCGGAAACCGTCACAATGGGAACCAATGAACTTCTTGGCTCCAGTCCGTCGAGCCTTGTATCCGCATTAGCCTCCGTCAGGGCCGGCACGTGGAAAAAAGGCGCCATCCCCCCCAAGTGGGACGGCAAAGCGTCAATACGTATTGTTCAACATCTGGAGAAACTGCTTACTAAAAATGCATGAAAGAATTTTAAAGTCATGCGTCTGTTGATCGCGCATCAGCGGAAGTAATGTTACAATAAAAAAATAATTCTCTGGGGAACGACTTTTAATAAAAGGGAGGTCTTGATCATGAAACCTTTGACAAACACAAAAGCACTTTTTTGTTTTTTTTCTATTTTATTTTTATTTGGTTATCAAAATACGGCCGCGGCACAAGATGCACGCTTTACATGCGGCGGCGCTGTAGAGAACCAAGTATGGTCACTGTGGGATACAGGTGTTCGAGATCATTTAAGACAGAATCTCATACAAGGCCGTTTGCTGAAACAAGGTGACGTCTACGGCCTCTATTTTTTTCAGGTCTATACACATAACATGGTTGCAATGGCAAGACGCTGTAATAGGGAAAACAGATTGATGGAAATTGCAAAGTTGATTCAAATGACTTACCCAAATTTGGAAAAAACATCTTCCGTTTCCGGTCGTCGCTGGATACACAGTAAGGGGAGCTACCGAGGTAAAGAGGTTCTGTTATGCAGTGTGCAATTTTTAGGCCTTGCATCATCAGTGGCAAACGCATTGGCAACATCAAATGCACCGCTCAATGATGATGAAAAAACTTTTATCAGAGATACGGTGCAGATTATTGTTGAGCACTTGTTGCGCTGGGGCGATAAGAAAGCAATTGACGCACTTCAGAAAAATATAGCGGCAAGACCTGAAGATATTAAAGAAGTCACGCGCTCCCCAGCTCTTTTGTTTACGGATAGAGAGCTTTGGCAGATAACCATTTATGCGGAACTTGCGGGGATCCTTCAGGCTAATGCCCGTCAGAAGTTGGGACTAAGAGAATTATCCACTGAAGATAAAAAGCAGTTGCAGAAACATTTGTCCATGCTTTTGAAGTTCTTTTTGACAAGAGTTTCCATACAGCGTGCCCCGCATGGACGGCTTGGCAATGTTGACCTGGCTGACCTTGATAGAGGATATTGGCGAATGCTTGAGACTCATCTTTATGCCGATTATGATAAAAGCGCTAAACCGATTGAATATGGGCCTTCGTTGGATGGTAAATTTAAAGTAATAAAGAAGATTAATAAATCATATGTACGGCGGGATACTGGATGGGACATCAGCCATGCGCGGCGATTAGTACATGCTCTGGATGCATTGGAAAGAAACAGACTAGCCTTAAAAAATATTGTTTATTTGCACGGAAGACAGTTGCCACCGGAGAGTTTGCCGACAGCTTTTGCCAATACACTGGTTGCAACAATATGGAACGGTGACACTGAAAAACCATTATTTTCTAATTACTGGAGTGGCGCTAATGGTTGGTACCGCGTGGGATTCGATGGTGGTAGCGAATTGAATGAGGGTACACCGCCTTATGGCATGACGGATTCTTTTCTTAGCGGAGGGTATGTGACCTGGTCGAAATATAATCCGATCATTGGTTCTCTCGGCCGGCACTGTTACGATTTGACCAATAGCGCTAAGGGGGATAGCGATAAATTTATGGATACATATTATAAACAGTTCAGTAAGGGTGCAAGTGCTAAGAGTAAAAACCTTAATAAATTTATGTTCTATCCGTCTTTAGTGGGTATCTGAAAGGGATAAGTATTAAATGAGATTAAAATATTTCTGTCAGTTTAATATCAGCATTTGAGATTGCATATGCGTATTGTTCACATGACCTCTGTCCATCCCTGGGATGACAATAGAATATTCAATAAAATGTGTCGCACATTAGCCAGACAAGGTATCGAAGTGCACCTTGTGGCAGCAATGGATGATGATTATGATGGGAAAATCATCGATGGCGTTATGCTTCATGCAGTGCGTAAACCGGCTAACCGGCGTGAACGTTTTCTTAAAACAACACCAGCCGTCTTAGCCAAGGCGCGGCTTATCAATGGCGAACTGTATCATTTTCATGATCCTGAAATTCTACCTTACATAACCGGATTTCGTTCACAGATTCATAAACCCGTGATTTACGACGTTCATGAGGATTATCCGGCTGCCATTTTAAGCAAAGGCTGGTTGCCGCCATTATCTCGTCCTTTTGTAAGCCGGGTTGCTGGAATTCTGGAAAAAAAATTTGTTATGAAGGTTGACGGCGTGGTCGCGGCGTGGCCAAAAATTCTTGATACTTTTAAACATCATCCTAACAAGGTATTAATAAACAATTATCCTTATATTGATGAATTGCAGCACTCGGATATCGTAGCGCAGCATGATAGACAACGTGGTTCCTTCGTATATGTCGGAGTATTATCCTCCATAAGGGGTGTGTTGGAGATGATAAAAGCTGTTGCGCTGGGGGGCGGTAAATTCAAACTAATACTGGGCGGCAATTGGACGTCAGAAGACTATAAAATAAAATGTCAGGCGGAACCGGGATGGTCTTACTGCGAATACAGAGGATACTTGGGTCGGGACGCGATGCGCGATTTGTATGCAACCGTGCAAGCCGGTGTTATTGCTTTTTTGCCGGAGCCCAATCACCAGTATTCGGTTCCCAACAAAATATTTGAGTATATGTCCGCAAGTTTGCCCGTGATAGCGTCGGAATTGCCGATGCAAAAATCCATAGTGGAGGATGCAACGTGTGGTGTTGTTGCCGATGCACGGGACCCTTGTGCAATTTACAGGCAAATGAGTTGGCTGTATGACAATCCTGTTGATGCTGCTGCGATGGGGCAACGCGGGAAAAAAGCAGTAGAGCAAAAATATAACTGGGATTCTGAATCAAAAAAACTATTAGTATTATACAAAAAAATATTGCATTTATAATTCTCTTGTAAAATGAATAAACATTTAAGCTTAAAAGTTTAAATGGCAAATATAAAGATTGGGGAAATCCCATAAATGATTTTAAATTTGAATAGCTATTTTATTGAGGTGGATGTCCTATAATTAACAAATTCATTGTAACGTATTTTATGTCATGATTATATTAAGTAGCATGGAATAAATCAGGCATAAAAGTCTTCGCTAGTTTGTTATAATTTCCTGTAATCAGTATTGTTCCTCAAATATATAATCAATAGAGAATAGTTAAAAGGCGTATAGAAATATCAAAGTTATTTTATGATTATAGCAATTGAGTTAAATTGCGCCAAGGTTTCAAAACATGAGCAGACCGTTTGTGACAATTATCGTGCCGTGCCGTAATGAAAAGTTGAACGTTGAAGCGGCAATAAATTCCATACTTGACCAGAGATGCGTGGCCGGAGGCTTTGAGGTGATCGTTGCCGATGGTGGAAGTAATGACGGGACGCGAGAGCTTCTCGATAGGTTAACGGCAAATGAGACACGACTACGGGTAATCAACAATCCCGGAAAAATTGTATCGACAGGATTGAATGCAGCGATTTGTGAAGCTCAAGGTGAGGTAGTGATCCGAATGGATACGCACACGGAATATGCCCCTGATTACGTAGCTTGTTGCTTGGATGTTTTGAATAAGACAGATGCGCAGAACGTTGGAGGACCGGCCCGCACTAAAGCTAAAACTTACTTTCAAAAAGCCAATTCTTTAGCATATCATTCTCCTTTTTCGATTGGTGGTGCCCGTTTTCATAATACGGATTACGAAGGTTTTGTTGATACAGTTACATATGGCTGCTGGCGAAAGCAAACATTATTAGATTTGGGTTTGTTCGATGAAGAATTGATACGAAATCAAGACGATGAGTTGAATCTTCGTTTGATCCGTTCAGGTGGGTCTATTTGGCAATCACCTTCAATTCAATCATGGTACTATCCGAGATCATCCCTTGTTGAACTTTTTAAACAGTATATGCAGTATGGTTACTGGAAGGTGCTGGTTATAAAGAAACATCACCTCCCCGCATCACTTCGTCATTTAGTGCCCGGTGGATTTGTTAGTGTATTACTTATGCTATGCATACTTTCCTTCGTACTGCCATATGCACGCTGGTTACTTGCAGTATTACTTGGTATATATATCGTCACCAATCTGAGTGCATCGTTGATTACCTGTCGTGTGCCAAGAAACTGGAAATATCTTCCAGTGATGCCTTTAGTTTTTTCTGCTTATCATTTTGGTTATGGCTGGGGTTTTTTAAGAGGCGTATTTGATTTTTTATTGCTTAAACAAGTCAGTCGTGAAAAATATAGCAACCTGACAAGGTAGCATAGTAATTAACGTTGAGTTTAATATTTTCTGCCAAGTTTTTATGATATGAATATGACCGATGATTAGAAAAGCTATTGCCATCGATTTAGAATACATTGCACAGATACATAAAAAGCAATTTGCGGATCATTATTTAGGAAAATTCTCGCCTGGTTTAATAAGAAAATTTTATGAAAAGTACTTGTCAGAAGAAAGTATCATTTTCTTGGTATACGAAATTAACAATAAAGTCGAAGGTTTCGTCATGGGTGGCTTTTCAGATAAACTTAATTTATGTTCGAATATGTTCTTAAAAACTTGCATAAATGATTATTTATTTGAAATACTGTGCAGACCAAGAACGTGGTTAGATACTTTCATACGCTTAATGAGTATGGTGAAAAGTAAATTCAGTAAGAAAACCGAGAAATCTTCTGTTCCACGTTTTAGGTTGTTATCAATAAGTGTCAATAAACATATGCAAGGGAGAGGTGTCGCTAAGGAATTAGTTTTAGCCTTTGAAAATGCAGTGCCAAAACTCGAAGATACTTATGGCTTGACTGTACATGCAAATAATTATCGTGCCATTAAATTTTATACCAAGATGGGCTTTATTAAAGAACGAGAGATAAGGGGCAGCATATCCTTGTTTAAGAAAATCAAATGAGCTTTCATAGTTAATATTTATATGGTCAAAAGATTTTTTGATGTAATCGTCTCTTGTCTTGGATTGCTAATTTTATTGCCATTGTTACTCGTTATCGCAGTTATGGTATTTATTATTGATGGACCTCCGATTTTTTTTCGACAGATAAGAGTTGGAAAAAACGGACATGATTTCATCCTGAATAAGTTCCGCACGATGACTATTCTAAGGGATAAATCAAAAGGTGATTTTGATGCTGGTAATAAAAGCAGAGTAACGCGTATCGGTTCTTTTTTGAGAAAAACAAAACTTGATGAGTTTCCGCAACTGTATAATGTATTGATTGGCAATATGTCGATTGTCGGACCGAGACCTGAAATACGAAAATGGGTAGATGTTTACCCTGAACGATGGGTAAAAGTACTAACTGTCAAACCTGGAATTACTGATCCAGCATCCATTCAATACCGGGATGAAGAAGAATTACTGGCCAGAGCAGATAATGCGGAAGAATATTACCGCGGTAATATTCTTCCGCATAAATTGGATTTATATGAAGAATATGTCGGAACACAATCTTTTTATGGAGATATTTGTATTATCTTTAAAACCATTATGGCAGTCCTTTTCCCAAACAGGTATTCTTATCATCAGGATTGATTTGCAGTGTTTTAATTATTCTGTTTGAGGTGCTCAACATCAATGAAAAAAATTCCCTTTGCTAAAGTCATTTGTGATGGCAATGAATTGGCATATATTCGCGAAGTTTTGGAAAGTGGTTGGCTGACAACGGCAAGTAAAGCTCAAAGATTCGAAAAAGAATTTGCCGCCTTCATTAAAGCGCGTCATGCTTATGCCGTGAATTCCTGTACATCTGCCATGCATCTTGCATTGGAAGCACTGGGAGTTGGTCCAGACGATCAAGTCTTGGTACCTACTATGACATTTACGGCAACGGCCGAGGTTGTCAGATATCTGGGTGCAGATCCCGTTTTCTTAGATGTGGAGTATGGATCTTGTTTAATCAATCAGGAAATCTTGACCCGTGCGCTGAATGAACACCCTAATGCTAAAGTTTTTATGCCTGTGCACTATGGCGGTCAGGCCGCTCCTATTTCTTCATCAAATGGCAATGGTCTGTTGGATATTTGTCGTAGACAGGGTGTTCGTGTGGTGGAAGATGCCGCCCATGCTTTTCCAGCAAAATGTAATGGTCACATGATAGGTGAAATTGGAGATATCACTTGCTTCAGCTTTTACGCCAATAAAACCATTACAACCGGTGAAGGCGGTATGCTGACGACCAATGACGAGAAAATTGCCAATCGTGTAAAGATCATGCGATTGCATGGCATCAATCGGGATGCGTGGGATCGTTACACAGCAAGCAAAAGTTCATGGGAATATGATGTAGTGGCGCCGGGCTTCAAATATAATCTGCCGGATGTATCTGCCGCCATTGGTCTCGCACAACTGGAACGTGCCGAATTATTGCGTCAGGAGCGCGAACGTTGTGCTCGTTATTATTTTGACAGATTGCGTAATATTGATTGTATTGATCTTCCGCTTATGCACGTTCCGCTGGCTGATCATGCCTGGCACATTTTTCACATTATTTTGAAGGATAACTCGCCTGTTCCCAGGAATCTGTTTATCGAAAGGATGGCGGAAAAAGGCATAGGAACATCTGTTCATTACAAGCCTCTGCATCGCATGACCTATTACCGGGAATATTATGGATTACGGCCGGAAGATTATCCGAATGCCGAGCGAATTTGGAAAGGGTGTGTCAGTTTGCCAATTTATCCTTCTTTAACAGATGATGAACTGAACTATATTTGTTCTGCGATTGCCTCTATATTGAAGTAAATTACTTCAATTTATGAAAAGTAACCTAAAGGCAGGAACAGCCATGATCCTGCCTTTTAGATTATCCTTGACATTCCTGTTTTCCGGCAGTATCTAAATCACAAGATATTTCCCTGTTAATCATTATGCCTGACACTAAGACTTCTGGAGTTTGATATGAAAACGATCTATCAGAAGTTGCGGGTCATTAGCTTTACAGAAAATTCTTGTTACTCTTGCTTTTTTAGTTTTAAAACAATATCCATAAAGGCAAATATAAAAAATGCATATATAGACGTAAATGAGCTTCAACAAATTTAAAATTTCAGAAATAAAGAAAAAAAGGAGGGTAAAGACATGAAGAGAATAGTTTTGATATTTTCATTTTTTTTTATGCTTTTAGTTTTTGCGGGGAGTGCCCTGGCCGGTACAGAAACTGCTAGCGAAACCTTTTGGGGTTATCTTGCGGGTAACGTTAACACAGGTAGCTACAATACCTTCATAGGAAGGACTGCCGGCTATAGCAACAACCAAAGTGATTACAATACTTTCGTTGGTGCTTATTCTGGTTACAAAAATACGTCTAGTAATGTTGGTGAGGCTAGTTACAACACATTTCTTGGGTATTCAACAGGCCGATACAACACCACCGCCAGCTACAATACCTTCATGGGATACCGTGCCGGCTATAACAACACCACCGGTGGCTCTAACACCTTTATTGGCGCACAAGCTGGTAATAACAATACAGTAGCAACAAACAACACCTTCCTTGGATATCATGCCGGTTATGTGAATACATCTAATTACAATACCTTTGTCGGATCGCAGGCTGGTGAGGATAATGTTGGAGGTACCCGTAACACATTCATAGGGAGAGCTGCCGGCGCAAACAATATCGACGGTGATTTCAACACCTTTGTTGGGTATAGAGCCGGTTACTTCAACACCGTCAGTGAAAACGCCTACCTAGGCTACTATGCCGGCTATTACAACACCACTGGTACCTCCAATACCTTCATTGGCCCTTATGCAGGTTATGGCCAGTCAGGAATATCCACCGCAAGCTACAACACTTTCATGGGCTATGGTGCCGGCTACACCAACACCACGGGTCAGCGCAACACCTTCATGGGCTTTCAATCCGGTTATGCCAATACCGAGGGTAATTACAACAACTTCATCGGTTATCAGGCCGGTAAAGCTAACACGACAGGCTCCCGGAGCACTTTTTTGGGATATGCTGCTGGTTTGAGTACCACGACAGGCGGGAATAATACCTTCTTCGGCTATGCCACCGGCTATAATAACACGACCGGGGTCAACAATCTATACATGGGGAATTACGCCGGATCAAACTCCAATGGTTCGGGTAATGTGTTTTTAGGCGCTTACGCCGGCTATAACGAGACCGGATCCAACAAGTTGTATATAGCGAATTCCAACACAAGCACTCCTCTGATCTGGGGAGACTTCAGCACCGGGGTTGTCAAGGTGAATGGCGCGATTGTACAGACATCAAGCCGGGAATACAAGGATAACATCAAGGAGCTGAAGACAGAAGACGCAATACAGACACTTCAGGGACTGCATCCTGTCACATACAATTACAAGACAAATCCGGGAGATCAGCAGGTGGGCTTCATTGCTGAGGATGTTCCTGAGCTGGTAGCGACACAGGATCGGAAGGGGATGAGTTCAATGGATGTGGTGGCGGTGCTTACCAAGGTGGTGCAGGAGCAGCAGAAAACAATTGCGGGTCTCCAGTTGGAGCTAAATGAACTGAAGGGTAAAATAAAATAAATAATCAGTCGATATTTTGTAAATGCGCATTGAAAAGTGAGGGCAGGGCCGGAAATGGCTCTGCCCTTTCTTTTTCTTATTTCTCGCAAGCGGGTAAAAGATATGATAAAGAAACAAAAACTCAAAAACCGTTCATTCATTGAAAGATGAAGATTTCAGAAAAAAATATAAGGTCAATGGTTATTAATAGTAAAAGGCTTTTTATTTTATTGTCTAACGTAGTCTTTATGGGTGTTCTTCTATTTTCCCTTTTCGGTACAGTAGGCTACGCTGAACCGGTTTTTTCCGTCAACTCAGACAATGAACCTTTCAATGAAGTATTGGCACGGATTTCCAGATCTACAGGATATAAAATTGAAATAACAAAAGGCTATAAAAATCCACCCGTAACAGTGCAGCTTAAGAAAATTGCTCTTGAAAAGGGTTTAAGAGAGTTAATGCGAGTCATTGAGGAGCCGAATTACGCCATTGTGGTGTATGACAATATCAAAAAGGTTGAAATAAGAATCTTCGGTGATTCCGCATCGGGGCAAAAGGGCGGTAAGAGCGCCCATGTCGGCGCCGGTTATGATTTTCGTAAACGAGAGAGAGTCGCGCCTGAATTAGTCGATATAAGTCGTGAAAGAGAAGAAGCGCCTGAAGAACCGCCGGAAGATCAGGAATCGGAACCGGTAGAGCCACCGGCTCCGCCGGAGCCACCGGAAATTGAGATCATTCCTCCGGAGTAATAGTGGATGGTGGTCCCACGGCACTGCGTGCCTGGGATAGTTCCACCAACGCTTCGAACATCGCACAGCTCGTTCTTAGCGGGTGTCACTAATAGTGGATGGTGGATGGTGGATGGTGAACAGCCATCAGTGACCAGCCTGAAAATTCTGCTTGATTATTTTTATAAATGTGTAATTATAATTCCATAATATGTTAATAATCACATAATATGGAATTAAAAGTTATGAATTTCCTGTCTTTTAAAAATGCTTTGAAAGGTTTTGTTTCGTTTAAATTAAACGATATTCGAAAAGTCGATCCCGGATTTGACCTCCGGCGCCTGAGTGAATGGCAGGATAAAGGCTTTCTTAAAATGATCAGAAGAGGACATTATATTTTTTCTGATCTTGAGCTAAACGAATCCGTCCTTTTTTTGATAGCCAATAACATTTATTCACCATCTTATATATCAATGGAAATGGCGCTTGCCTATTATAATCTCATTCCGGAGGCCGTTTATGGTATTACGTCAGTGTCGTCCTGCAAAACAAATCGTTTTAAAACGGATTTCGGTGAATTTATTTATCGTCATGTCAAACCGCAATTAATGTTCGGTTACAAACTCGTCGGTCACAAAGGTCAAAACTTTAAAATTGCGGAACCGGAAAAAGCCATTCTGGATTTTTTTTATCTCAACGCGCATCTGGATACAAAAGAAGATTTTACCGGCTTGCGTATCAATGGCGAAGAATTCAAAGAACAGATGGATCGGGATAAACTCAAAAGATATCTTGTTGCCTTTGGCAATAAACGGCTCGAAAAAAGATTTATCAGATTATTAAAAACAATAAATTATGCTTAGCATCAATCAGATCGAAAAATATTATTCCGAGAGCCTGCGAGGTTTTAAAAGAAACATTCTGCGTGAATATCTGCAATACAAAATTTTAGAAATTATTTTCAATTCCAAATCGGGCGCAAAGCTTTCATTTCTCGGTGGCACGGCATTGCGTATCGCTTACGAAAACACGCGATTTTCAGAAGACCTCGATTTCGACAATTTTAACCTGAATGAAACCGACTTTGTGCTTTTGACCAAAGAAATCCAACGCGGGCTTCAAAGGGAAGGTTTTAATGTGGAAATTCGTAACGTGATGAAAAGAGCTTTTCGCTGTTACATCAAATTACCGCAGGTTCTGTTTGATAACGCCATGTCGGATTTGAAGGATGAAAAAATCTCAATTCAGGTTGATACGGAACCGCATCATTTTTCCTACGCACCGGACAAGCTGATTCTTAATAAATTTGATGTTTTTACACAGATTGCAGTCACGCCTCCTGATGTTCTGCTTGCGCAGAAGATTTATGCGCTAATGAATCGCAAAAGAGCAAAAGGTCGTGATTTTTATGATACGGCATTCTTATTGCAAAAAACAAAGCCCAATTATGATTACCTGAAGCAAAAAACCGGCATAGCCGATGCTCAATCTCTCAAAAAAAAGATTCTTGATTATACAAAAGATCTTAATCTGAAAGTGTTGGCAAGGGACGTGGAGCCATTTTTATTCAATCCTTCTGATAGTAAAAAAATTGTTTTATTTCCGGATTATATTAATCAGGTTGAACTTTAGAAAAGGCGTGAGCGCAGTGGATGGTTGATGGTTGATGGTTCATGGTTCATGGTGGTCCCACGGCACTGCGTGCCTGGGATAGTCACAATAATGGTTGATAGTTGATGGTGGATGGTGGATGGTTCATGGTGGATAGTGGATAGTGGATAGTGGATGGTCCCACGTCGCATCGCTCCTGGGATAATTCCACCAACGCTTCGAACATCGCACAGCTCGTTCTTAGCGGGTGTCATTATGGATGGTGAAAAGCTGAAAGAAACCTTTGTATAATGATCAGGCTGTCATTATGATATGAGGTGACTCAGGCAAAACTTTCACTTTACTTGGGAGTGAAAGATTTTAAATTCTATCGTGTGTGCAATTTGAAAGTTTAAGTTGCAATATGTGCATTTATATGATAAGCATCTAATATGATTAATAGAAAAATTGAACCAATATTTCAAGATTTGGCTTCTCAGTATCCTGTCGTTACTCTGACAGGACCTAGGCAAAGCGGCAAGACAACTCTTTGTCGAAAAGTTTTTCCGAGTATGGCTTATGCCAATTTGGAAAGCCCCGATGTGCGCGAATACGCTGCAACTGATCCGCGCGGATTTTTATCCTCTTATGCCGACGGAGTTATTATTGATGAAATTCAGCGCGTTCCTCAACTCGTTTCCTATATTCAGGTTATTGTAGATGAACGAAAAATACCGGGACAGTATATTCTTACCGGAAGCCAGCAGTTTGAAGTAATGAATACGATCAATCAATCGTTGGCTGGTCGTACGGCTTTACTTAAACTTTTGCCATTTAGTATATCCGAGATTCAGAAAACGACGCTTCCGGAATCGTTGGACATGATACTTCTGAAAGGATTCTATCCGCGTATCCACGATCATGAATTAAATCCCACTCAGGCTCTGGAAGATTACTATGAAACCTATATTGAAAGAGATTTACGTCAGCTGATGTTTATCCGTGATTTGAGCATTTTTCAAAAGTTTGTCCGGCTGTGTGCCGGCAGAATCGGGCAGATTCTTAACATGCAAAGTCTGGCAAATGATACGGGCGTTTCTCATACGACAGTACAACAATGGATATCACTTCTGGAAGCGAGTTATATTATAATATTGCTCAAACCATGGTATCGTAATATCTCCAAAAGATTAATCAAATCTCCCAAACTATATTTCTATGATGTGGGTCTGGCTGCTTATTTATTGGGAATGGAAAATGAAAATCAAGTCAGTCGCGATCCGTTGCGGGGCAATCTCTTTGAGAATCTTGCACTTATAGAAGCAGTTAAATATCGCTTTAATAAAGGGCGTAAGAATGCTGTGACATTTTATCGCGATAGCCGGGGAAACGAAGTTGATATGGTTCTCGAGAGTGGACGAGAAATTTATTCAATAGAGGTCAAGGCCGGAGAAACGATTGTAGAGGATTTTTTTAAAGGATTAAAACATTTTTCCCATGTGGCAGGAGAGTCCTCCTACGGTTGCGGTTTGATTTACGGCGGTAAAAAAATCGAGCAACGCGATAGTTGCCGCATTTATCCCATTACAGCAATGGAAGAAATGTTTGAAAAACTAAATAAAGAAGGGTTTAATTATTAACGGAACTGTCATTTGATATGCGTGGACTCTCTATAAAGCTCTCAAAGTCTCAAATAATAATGAAGAAAAATAATTTCAAAAAAATCAAATGATAAATGATCCAGGATATCCTCCGGCGATATTATGATAATTCGAATTGACATATCGATATTTCATGATATAAGGTTTGTATGCAAATTAAAAGAACCAGTGAAATAGATATAATAAATAAGCGACTCAGGAGTAATCCGGTTGTTGCAATTTTGGGGGCAAGGCAGTGTGGGAAAACAACGCTTGCGCATCAATTTTCTGAACAGTGGCCTAAGGATGTAACGTTCTTCGATCTGGAAAATCCACGCGATGTTCGAAGGCTTGAAGAACCGCTGCTGGCGTTGGAAGACTTGGAAGGTTTGATTGTGCTTGATGAGATTCAACGTTTTCCCGATTTGTTTCCAGTGCTGCGCGTTCTTTCAGACCGGCCAAACAAAAAGGCAAAATTCCTGATTTTAAGCAGTGTGTCACAAGATTTGATTCGACAATCATCGGAATCTCTGGCCGGCCGTATCAGTTATCTGGAAATGGGCGGCTTTACACTTGATCTGGTGGGTGTGGCAAAGGAAAAAAAATTATGGATTAGAGGCTCTTTCCCCAGGTCTTTTCTTGCTTCAAGCGAAGCGGCCTCCTATCAGTGGCGTCAGGATTTTATCTCGACTTTTCTGGAACGCGACATTCCGCAACTTGGATTTAATATCTCCGCTAAATCTCTTGGCCGCTTTTGGCAAATGCTGGCGCATTATCACGGCCAAATATTCAATGCTTCAGAAATCGGGAAAAGCCTGGGTGTTTCCGACCATACCGCGCAAAGGTATCTGGATTTGCTTTCAGGGACTTTTATGGTACGTCAGTTGCGCCCATGGTACTATAATACAAAAAAAAGAATTATAAAAAGACCCAAGATTTATTTTCGCGATTCGGGGATTTTTCATGCCTTGCTTTCCCTGGAGGGGAGGAGAGATGTTATTTTGCATCCGAAACTTGGTTCTTCATGGGAAGGCTTTGCGCTGGAAGAAGCGATTAAGGCCATCCGGTTAAAGGAGGATGAAGCATTCTTTTGGGGTGTTCACGCGTCCGCTGAAATCGATCTGGTATTTCAAAAAAACGGACAACTTTATGGTGTCGAAATCAAGTACGCACAGGCACCAGGCTTAACATCTTCCATGCGCGTTGCGCTCGACGAGTTGGCTTTAAAGCATCTATGGGTAATTTATCCCGGCAAGAAAGACTATCCTTTGAATCAAAATGTGACGGTGATTCCACTAACGGAGATTCACAAATTAAATTTTAAAACATAAGATACGATATGGAACACGTTTACGACGTACTGAAATCATTGGTTGATCCGGTTTTTATCATTTTTGTCCTTCTTCTGGTTTCTTTTTTGATTTGGCTGATTTCAGTCAAGAAAAAGAGAGATACTTTATTTTTATTTTTTGTCATTGTGTTGCTTTATGGATTCAGCACATTTCCCGTTGCCCGCTATTTGAGTTATCAGCTTGAGAAACAATATATAAAAGAGACGCCTGAAAAAAACAAAATGAATCCGGAAGTGATTGTGGTGCTCAGCGGCGGGAGTTATGATATCAACATTTTGGCTAAAACATTTTTGGGAGAGACAACCACGGTAAGATTGGTTCACGCGGTGCAGATGTACAAAAAATATAACCCGAAATTTCTTGTTTGTTCAGGCACCAGCGAGAGCAAAATACCGGATGCGCGGTTGATGGCAAAAATGGCTGAAGAATTCGGCGTGCCCAAAGACAAAATTCGTATTGAAGCAAAATCAAAAAATACGTATGAACATGCGATGGAGTTCAATAAAATGTTTGCGAATAAAGATATGCAAATCGGACTGGTGACGTCTGCTTATCATATGAAGCGCAGCGAGAAGGAATTTCGCAAATATTTTCGGAATATACTGCCTTTACCGGCCGGTTATCTTTATTCATCTGCTGCCGGAACGCCTGCCGTCAGATATATTCCGCAATCACGCTGGCTTTATAACAATTCTCTTGTTTTACATGAGTTTGTCGGGCATATGTGGTATAGTGTTAAAGGCAGTTGATGGTTGATGGTTGTCCCACGGCACTGCGTGCCTGGGATAGTTCCACCAACGCTTCGAACATCGCGCAGCTCGTTCTTAGCGGGTGTCACTAATAGTGAATGGTTCATGGTTGATGGTAATGACATTCGTCGAGAACAAACAAAGTGCAGTTCGAGACGTAAATGGAATTATCCCAGGAGCGCAGCGACGTGGGATTCATAGTTCATAGTTTATAGTTTATAGTTCATGGTGGATGGTAAATAATGTACGCTCAATTTAAAAATCCGAATTTCTATTTGATGGTCATCACGGATGTCCTGCTGTTCACCGTTGCGCTTTATTTGTCGTATTTTTTCCGTTTTGATTTTAATTTTGCCAATATTAATTTCGAGCAGATCGGGAATCTGCTTTTCTGGATTCTTCCGCTCAAGGTGGTCATTTTCTTTTCCATCGGGCTTTACCGGGGCATGTGGCGCTACACCAGCGTACGGGATTTCTGGCTTTTAGCCCAGGCCTGTTTGCTATCGACCATTATTGTCATGATGACCATCCTGATGATCAACCGATTTGCAGGTTATCCCCGCAGTGTGTTTATTGCCGATGGCATTATTACATTTGTCCTGGCCGGTGGAGCGCGCATGGCGATTCGTTCCTTCTTTGCTGTATTAAGCAACCAGGTGACCGATATGAATCCTTCCCTGATGACTAAATTAACACGAGTGTTGATTATCGGCGCCGGCGACGCGGGAGAAAAAATTTTACGGGAAACCATCGACAATTACAAATTGAATTACGAAGTGGTTGGATTTATTGATGACGATCCGCAAAAACAAGGCCGGACGATTCATGGAGTGAGGGTTTTGGGCACGGTGGAACGTCTGCCCAAAATTTTAAAACGGGAAACGGTTCACCAAATCCTGATCGCCGTGCCTTCCGCCAATGGCGACCAAATCCGCCGCATCGTAGATGCCTGCCAGAAATGCAATGTGTCTTATAAAATTCTGCCCGGCATCGGTGATTTAATCGATGGCCGCGTCAGTGTAAAACTGCTCCGGGACATCAGCTATGAGGATCTTCTGGGGCGCTCGCCGGTGCAGCTTAATGTCCGGGATATCCGGAATTATCTTGATGATAAAACCATTCTGATCACCGGTTGCGGGGGCTCCATCGGTTCAGAGCTGTGCAGGCAGGTTGTTAAATACCAGCCGCACCGCCTGATTCTGCTGGATTCCAGCGAATCCAATCTTTTTAATATTCAAATGGAGATTCTGAACGAACATTTCTTCCGCTACTGTGAAGCCATTCTGGGTCACGTGCAGGATGAGACGTTAATGAATGATATTTTTGAGAAGCACAAACCGGAGGTCGTGTTTCACGCGGCAGCGTATAAGCATGTGCCCATGATGGAGAAAAATCCATGGCAGGCGGTAGTCAATAATATTATGGGCAGCCGTGTGGTGATGGAAATGGCCATTAAACATCATGTGGAACGGTTTGTTCTGGTGTCCACCGATAAGGCCGTACGCCCGACAAACGTCATGGGCGCCAGCAAGCGGGTGACGGAATTGATCATGCAATGCCAGCAGGGGAACGGCACACGATTTATGGCCGTGCGATTTGGCAATGTGATCGGTTCATCCGGTTCCGTTATCCCGTTGTTCCGCCGTCAGATCGAACAGGGCGGACCGGTGACGGTCACGCATCCGGAAATCAACCGTTTTTTCATGACGATTCCCGAAGCATCACAGATGATTCTGCAGGCGGGCACCATGGGCGAAGGCGGCGAGATTTTTATTCTGCGTATGGGAACGCCAATAAGAATTGCCGATATGGCGCGCGACCTGATCCGTCTTTCCGGCAAAGAGCCGGATGTGGATATTAAAATTGTATTTACGGGCTTGCGCGAAGGCGAAAAACTTTATGAAGAGCTGATCACGGTTGGAGAGGACATTCTGCCCACCAGCCATAAAAAAGTCATGGTGCTGCAATCGAACGGTTTTTTCAACGGCGCGAAAAATTCCGAAGAGGCCAAGAAATATCTTTACGATAAGCTGGATCAGCTTGCCGTCCTCGCGGCGAAACACGATGCGAAGGGCATTAAAATAAAGTTGAAGGAAATCGTTCCTGAATATCTTCCGCAGGAAAACGAGAGTGTCTTTTAAAAATGGTTCATGGTTGATGGTTCATGGTTGATAGTGGATAGTTGATAGTTGATAGTGGATAGTTGATGGTAATGACATTCGTCGAGAACAAACAAAGTGCAGTTCGAGACGTAAATGGAATTATCCCAGGAGCGCAGCGACGTGGGATTGATGGTTCATGGTTCATGGTTCATGGTTCATGGTTCATGGTTCATGGTTCATGGTT
>CAYNWA010000005.1:117334-136446 GCA_964400795.1 uncultured Smithella sp. | reverse complement strand
TTCGGCAGTTTTTTTTATAAAAAGTTTGTATCCAGCAAATAAATTGTATAAGATTACAATATAAATAGATTAATGGCATTGATTTATCATGAATTTTCTTGCACTGGATTTTGAAACAGCAAATTATTACCGGGATAGCGCCTGTGCTCTCGGTCTGGTTCGCGTTGAAGACAACAGAATTGTTGATCAAGCATCTTTCCTCATAAAACCTCCTTACAAATACTTTGTATTTACCTATATCCATGGAATCACCTGGGAGGATGTTGAAGATAAACCGACTTTTGAACAACACTGGAAATCCATAAAACCTTTTTTCGAAGATATTGATTTTGCTGTAGCGCATAACGCCGTTTTTGACAGAAACGTCTTGTACGCCTGCTGCGAAAGACACGGAATTATAAAACCCCCTGTCGATTTTCAATGTACGATGAAACTTTCCCGCAAAGTTTTTGGACTCTATCCCACCAACCTGCCCACCGTTTGCAGAAACTTTAATATCGATTTAAGGCACCATGATGCTCTTTCAGATACCCTCGCTTGCGCGAAAATTATGATTGAAATACTAAAAAAAACAACAACATAATAAAAACATGAGCTATTCCTCAAACTAACCTGAGCATTTCCTCATTTTTTTGTTGACATATAGAACCAATCTTGCTATTAAGTATCAAAAGAAAATTTATGTTTAGTTGGAGTTGGGCGAGGTAATTATTAAAGTTATTGTTTCTATCGATAAGAGAGAAAAGATAACTGTCGTCTCAGGAGTTTTACGTAAAATAAATCTCATTTTTATTGATTTTTGATTTGAGATGCCGAACTGCTTTCGAAAATTCGGTAGGGGATATTTTTTTTAAAATCAAGATAATAAAACGGGGCATTGCCAATGGATAATAAAATCAGAGTTGTCATTACCGGCGTTGGACTCACTGCCCCCAATGCTAATAATCTTAATGATTTTCGTGAGGCTTTACTAACCCAAAAGTCCGGAATCACAGAAATGGAAGTCCGCTATGTGGGTAAGGTCGCCGCGGGTATCTGCAATTTTGATGAATATCTTTATCAAAAGAAGAAAATGCGTCGCCGTGGAACACGGGCGGGTTCGATTTCTATTTATTGCGCACATGAAGCATTAAAAGACAGCGGATTATCCCTGGAAACACTGGTGAAAAACAGAACCGGCATATATCTGGGAATTACCGAGCACGGCAATGTCGAGACGGAAAACGAAATATATGAGCTCCATAAAAACAATCTCGATGCGAGTTTATGGTCGCATCATCATAATCCGAGAACGGTGGCCAATACACCTGCCGGCGAAGTCAGCCTGAATATGGGCATTACAGGACCCGCTTATACGATTGGAGCGGCCTGTGCCGCGGGAAATATTGGAATTATTCACGGCATGCAAATGTTACAATTGGGTGAAGCTGACCTCGCTATAGCCGGAGGAGTATCAGAAAGTACAGGTACTTTTGGAATCTTTGCCGGATTTAAAAGCCAGGGTGCACTGGGTTCCCATGAAGACCCCACACTGGCCAGCCGACCGCTGGATATCAACCGTAATGGTATTGTCGTTTCCGAGGGAGGGGCTGTTTTTATATTGGAAAGACTGGAAGATGCCTTGAAACGAGGCGCAAAAATTTACGGTGAAATAGCCGGCTATCATGTTAATTCCGATGCCGTTGATTTTGTCCTTCCGGACACGCAAAGGCAGGTTGAATGTATGAATGCGGCAATGACCAAGGCAAAAATCACAGCCAATGATATTGATATCGTCAATCTGCACGCCACAGGAACCGTGTCCGGAGATGAAAATGAATGTGAAGCCGTCAGGGCCGTTTTTGGACAATCAGAAAATACTTACATTAATTGTACAAAAGGATTTATCGGTCACGCGATGGGTGCGGCCGGTGCCCTGGAACTCGCAGGAAACCTCCCCAGTTTTATCGATAATAAAATTCATTCCTGCAAGCACATTGAAAATGTCGATCCAAAGTGTGAAGTGAGAAACTTGGTTAATGGCAATCCCGAAGAAAAGGACGTAAATTTTATTTTGAGCAATTCTTTCGGGATGCTGGGAATAAATTCCGTCTTAATCGTAAAAAAATTTAAACAATAAGTTTTTACAAGGAGGTAAGATTATGGATTATCAAACCATAAGAAAAAAAATCATCGATATCATCGCTGAAATTGCGATTGATGAAGATCTCTCTAACCTTGATGATAACATAAGATTAAGGGAACAGCTGGATATGGACTCCATGGACTTTCTGGATGTTGTGATGGAGCTGAAAAAAAGATATAAAATTGAAGTTCCTACCGAAGACTACATGAAACTGGCTACACTGAAGAGTTGCATTGAATATCTCGGCCCCAAGATTGCATTCAGTTCATAATGACGAATTATGACACGGTAATTATAGGTGCGGGCATGTCCGGCCTTGCGGCCGGCATCAGGCTCGCGATGTTTGATCAAAAGGTTTGCATTCTGGAACGGCACAAGGTACCCGGCGGACTTAATTCCTATTATGAACGCCAGGGGAGGAAGCTGGATGTAGGGCTTCATGCCATGACCAATTTCGCGTGCAAGGGCGAAAGGGGTCGACCACTAACAAAACTCCTTAAACAATTAAGAATCCCTTACGAAAAACTGGAGTTGTCACAACAGAATTTTTCACGCATTAATTTTCCTCAATATAATATTTCTTTCTCCAATGATCCGCAATTGCTAACCGGGGAAATAGAAAAAAATTTCCCTGATCAGAAGGATCATTTTGCTCGTCTTCTAGAACTTGTCAGAAATTTTGACGATGTTAATTTAGACAACAAACCTCAAAGCGCCAAAGAAAAAGTCAGAGAAATTATTACCGATGAGAACCTGCTGGAAATGCTTTTCTGTCCCTTGCTGATTTACGGCAGTGCCTGGGAAAACGATATGGATTTTTCCCAGTTTGTCATCATGTTTAAAAGCATTTATCTGGAAGGTTTCAGCCGCCCCCAAAATGGTGTACGTACCATTATCAACTTACTTCTCGAAAAATACACGCAACTGGGGGGTGAACTGCGTCTGGGAACCGGAATCAAAAAAATAGATGTCGAAAACGGTTCTGTCCGGGGAGTGACCCTCGATTCCGGAGAAAAAATTCAGACGAACAAAGTCATGTCCTCCATCGGTCTGCCGGAAACGATGAATATTGTTTCCGAAAAAAGCGAAGCAGCGCCTTCCGGTAATATGAGTTTTACAGAAACCATTTTATTCTTTGATAAGAAGCCCGTTGATTTCGGTATCAAAGAGACCATTATTTTCTATAATGATCATGAAAAATACGACTATAAAAAGTCTAAGGATTTGTGTGATTATCGCAGCGCCGTAATCTGCTTTCCCAATAACTTTGGCTGTGATGATTATGATGAAGGTTTAATTCGCGTTACCTTTATTGCCAATTTTGAAAAATGGAATGAATTGGACAGACCAACATATCTTCAAAGAAAAAAAGATGTGCGAGATGAAGCGCTGGCGTTAATAACAAAAGTATTCCCCAAATTTCAAGCCAGTCTGCTTTATCATGATGTGTTCACCCCCAAAACTATTACCCGCTACACCGGCCATTTTAAAGGAGCAGTTTACGGAACGACCCGGAAAGCCCGGGACGGACGCACCGGCATCAAGAACCTGTTTATTTGCGGCACGGATCAGGGTTTCCTGGGAATTATCGGGGCAATGCTCAGCGGCATTTCGATGGCCAATCTTCATTGCCTGATGAACGGAGAAAAAGCATGAAATTTAAAAATGTCGTTATTTCTTCTTTTGCCTACCATCTTCCCGAACAAATCATGACGTCTGAAGAAATCGAAGAAAGACTGACGCCCCTTTATCAACGCCTCAAACTTCCCGCCGGCCGGATAGAGTTGATGACTGGGATCAAGGAAAGACGTTTCTGGCCGCCGGGAACCATGCCCAGCGATTTGTCCACAAAGGCTGCCCAAAATTTATTTGAAAAGAAAATCGTTAAACCGGAGCAGATTGATTTGTTGATTCACGCTTCCGTCTGCCGTGATTTTCTGGAACCGTCAACGTCTTCGATTGTTCATCACAATCTCGGTCTAAAAACGGAAATCATGTTTTTTGATTTGTCCAACGCCTGCCTCGGCGTAATGAGTTCATTTGTGGTTGCTGCCAATATGATCGATAACGGGTTGATCAAACATGCTCTGGTCGTGTCCGGCGAAAACGGAGGGCCGCTGCTTTTTCAAACGATCGAACATTTATTAAATGATAAAGATATTACCCGCAAAAGCATCAAAAAATATATTGCGAATCTGACCATTGGATCTGCTGCTGTCGCTTATACTATTTCTCACAAAGACGATGTACCTGACGGACATCTGATTCTGGGTGGAGCTTCTATGGTCGATTCATCAGCCAATGTTCTTTGCCGCGGCAGCGGAAATACAGCCTCGCTGATGATGGAAACCGATTCCGAAGAACTGATGAAATCCGGTGTCGCTCTGGCCGAAAAAACATGGAAAGAAACAAAACAAGACCTGGGATGGACCAATACCGATATGAACTGCTTCGTCGGTCATCAGGTTGGTGTGGCCCATGAAACTCTTTTAAAGCAAATTTTAAAACTCGAAAATTGTCCCACCTTTACCACGTATCAATATTTAGGAAACACAGGAGCATCTGCACTACCTGTAACGCTTAGTATTTATGAAGAGCAGAAAAAAATTCCCAAAAACAGCAATGTGGGTTTATTGGGCATCGGATCGGGTCTTAATTCCATTATGCTGGGGGTAAAGTGGTAAGACCCGATTGGCTGAATAAACTCTATCCATTTCGGTCAAACTTTTTCCAACTAAAAGATAATCTTTCCCTGCATTATCTGGACGAAGGAAAGGGCGAGCCGATACTCATGCTGCACGGCAATCCTACCTGGTCGTTTTATTACAGAAATCTGGTGGCCGAGTTTTCCAAGTCCCATAGAGTTGTTGTTCCGGATCATATCGGATGCGGTTTTTCGGACAAGCCTCAGCATTACGAATATACGTTGAAACAGCATATTGATAATCTCGAAAATCTTGTCGAATATCTCAAGCTAAAAAATATTATTCTTGTTGTGCATGACTGGGGTGGCGCGATTGGTTTTGGGCTTCTGGAACGGCATCCGGAACTGGCTCAAAAAATAGTGATTCTTAATACGGCCGCTTATACATCCGACGTGATTGCCTTTCAAATTAACATGTGCCGGATTCCGATTCTGGCCGAGCAGGTCATTCGCCGCCTTAACGGATTCGCACTGACTGCTACCTACATGGCCGTGGCTAAAATAATGTCTCCGGAAATAAGAAAGGGATATCTTTTCCCTTATGACAATTATGAGAACCGGATTGCCATTGCAAGATTTGTCGCCGACATCCCCATGAATCCCCGGCATCGCAGTTACCAGACATTAAAAGACATAGAATTATCGCTTCCCCGGCATCACTGCCCGATGCTCATTCTCTGGGGCAGGAAGGATTTCTGCTTCCATGATTATTTTCTTAATCGCTGGCGGGAAATTTATCCCCATGCCATTGTCAAAACTTTTGAAAATGCCGGACATTATGTGCTGGAAGACGCCAAAGACGAAATCATTAAAGACTTAAAAAAATTTTTGTAATTTATTCGGAATTACGATAGAAATCTTCCAACCATGAATATCGCTGATCGTTTTACCGAAATAGCAAAAACTCATCACGACAAAATTGCGGTGAAATATCCTCGTCGCGTGGGCAATCACTATCGCTATGATTCCATTACGTTTGGAGAACTGGAATCGTTGTCCAATCAGTACGCCAACGGCCTTTATAACATCGGTTTTCGCCGCGGAAGTAAAACGCTGCTATTTGTCAGGCCTTCATTGCAATTTCCCGCGCTGGTTTTCGCCCTCTTTAAATTGGGAGTCATTCCGGTATTGATTGACCCCGGCATGGGGAAAAAAAATCTTTTAACCGCCATTGAAGAAGTCGCCCCGGAGGGACTTATTGCCGAACCGGAAGTTCATCTATTGAGAATATTTTTCAGCAAGTCCTTTAAATCGGTTAAATTCAAAGTAACAACCAAAGGCCCGAAAGTGGGAAATTGCTTTCCCCTGTCCATGCTGGAAAATTCCAGAACAGATTTTAAAAGCGTTCAACTGGAGCCGGATGAAATGGCGGCGATTCTGTTTACTTCGGGCGGAACAGGTCGTCCAAAAGGCGTTGTTTATACTCATAAAATTTACACGGAACAAACACGGCTTTTGCAGGAGCTTTTTAATCTCAGCGATAAGGAAATTGATCTGCCGTGCTTTCCGCTATTTTCTCTTTTTACCCTCTGCATGGGCATGACGTCGTGCATTCCAGATATGAATCCGTCTCAACCGGCAACAGCCGATCCGCAAAAATTATTGCAGAACATCAGAGACAACAAAATAACGTTTATGGCCGGTTCTCCGGCAATCTGGGAGAGAATTGGAAGACATTGTGAAAAACATAATATCAAACTGCCTTCGGTAAAATATCTGGTCATGTTCGGTGCGCCGGTCAGAAACAAACTGCATAAAAAATTCAGCAAAATTTTACCCAACGGTACAACCTATACGCCTTACGGCGCAACGGAAAGCCTGCCTGTTTCCAATATTTCCGGAAAAATCATTCTGAAACAGACAGCCGCTCTGACCGAACAGGGGAAGGGAACCTGTGTAGGTACGTCTGTGCCCGGTGTGAAAGTTGCAATTATTGCAATCAGTGATGACATCGTTGAAAACATGGCAAAAGCAACAGTTTTAAAACCCTACGAGATTGGCGAAATTATTGTCAAGGGCGATATCGTAACAGCCAGCTATTACCAGTCGCCAATGGAAACCGCTCTGGCAAAAATAAAAGACAATGAATCTTTCTGGCATCGTATTGGAGACCTGGGCTACAAGGACGATCAGGGAAGGATATGGTTTTGTGGAAGAAAAACTCACCGGGTAGAAACACCATCCGGATTATTATGTTCGGTCATGTGCGAGGCTATTTTTAATGCCCATTACGGGGTCCGGCGATCAGCTCTTGTCGGCATTGGCGAAAGGGGCAAACAATCAGCGGCCATCGTGATTGAAAGAAATAAAGCCGGGAAAAAAATTCCCAGGAAACGTTTGGTTAAAGAACTTTTGAAGGTAGCAAAAAATAATGAACTGACAGCGCAAATAAAATCAATTCATTTTTGCGATCATTTTCCTGTTGATGTAAGACATAATATTAAAATTGATCGATTGAAACTGGCTCATGATGTTGCACGGGGGAAAATATGAATATTATCGTTACCGGGGCGGGAGGTTTTTTAGGGAGGAATCTGGCAGCCGCTTTATTGTCCAGAGGATACAAGGTCTGGAATTTCAGCCGTAAGCATCATCCACAGTTACAGGCGATGGGTATTGAGACCATTTGCGGCAATTTGCAAAATGCAGCCGATGTCATGGCGGCATTTAAGGGAATGGATGTTGTTTTTCATGTTGCTTCCCGTGTGGGTATCTGGGGTGATTATGATGAGTATTACCAGACCAATGTCATCGGTACGGAAAATGTCATCAAGGCATGCCGGGCAAACTCCATAAAAAAATTAATATATACGAGCACGCCCAGTGTCGTTTTTGACTGGGGAGATTTTTGCGGTGTCGATGAAACAACACCTTATTCCAAAAATTTTCATGGCCATTATGCCAAAACCAAGGCGATGGCCGAGCAGTTGGTTTTGCAGGCCAACGATGATACATTATGCACCGTTGCGATAAGGCCCCATCTGATCATCGGGCCGGATGATCCGCATCTTATTCCGCGCCTGATTGACGCCGCAAAAAAAGGAAGACTGAAAATAGTCGGTTCGGGAAAAAATCTTGTTGATGTTACCTATATTCAGAATGTGGTTGACGCTCATGTCCTGGCCTTTGAAAAACTATCTCCTCAATCTGTATTGGCCGGACAGGCTTACTTTATCGGCCAGGAGCGGCCGGTTGTTCTTTGGGATTTTATCAACGAGATTCTGGCACGCTATGATCTTCCCCCGATAACCAAAAAAGTTCCCGAGAGTGTTGCTGTTAATATTGGATTATTTTTTGAATGTTGGTATAAGTTTTTCAGGATTAATGGGGAGCCGCCCATGACGAGGTTTGTGGCGCTGCAATTTTCACGGTCTCATTATTTCTCCCATCAGAAGGCAAAAAATGATTTCGGCTATGAGCCGAAAATATCCATAGAGCAGGCACTGGATCTGATAGTGAGGAAATAAATGCTTTTAAACAGAAATGACAAAATTACACAAAAATACGATGTGATTATTATCGGCGGCGGACTGGGGGGATTGACGGCCGCTAATAAGCTGGCCAAAAACGGCAGAAAAGTTTTGATTCTGGAATCTCACGATAAACTTGGTGGATTCGCCACCTGGTTTTACCGCAAGAAACATATTTTTGATGTCTCACTGCACGGATTTCCGGTAGGCATGGTAAAAACCTGCCGCAAGTACTGGAGCAAAGCGATTGCTGAAAAAATAATCCAACTTAAAAGAATGCGTTTTATCAATCCCATGTATCAAATGGAGACGGATTATACCGTTGAAGATTTTACCGACAAACTTATAACGTATTTTAAACTTCCTAAAGAGCAGGTGGATAATTTTTTTAACCTGGTCATGAATATGAACTACTACGACAATAAGGCGATGACGAATGGAGAATTGCTGGAAAGCTTTTTCCCCGGCAGAAAAGATGTCCATCGTTTTCTCATTGAACCGATTGTGTATGCGAATGGATCAACGCTGGAAGACCCGGCGATTACCTACGGGATTGTCTTTTCCAATTTTATGAGCAAGGGTGTTTATACTTTTCAGGGGGGAACTGATCTGGTCATTCAGATGATGCAGGAAGAGCTCCTGAAAAATAACGTTGATATTCGCCTAAAATCAAAAGTGGGAAAGATTGTCGTGGAGAATAATATCTGTCAGGGCGTCATGGTCGGTGGTGAGTTTGTCGCCTCCAGGTCGGTTCTTTCCAACGGTAATCTCATCGGCACCATTTTTAATCTGGTGGGAAAGGAAAAGTTTAAACCGGAATTTATTGAAAAGGTCAAGAAGGTCAGACTCAACACCAGTTCCTGTCAGGTTTATATGGGAATCAGGCAGGGAGAAACGATTGAAGATATCGGCGATCTCATTTTCTATTCGGAAGCAAAAGAATTTCAAACCGATGAACTGCTGTCCATGAAGACAACCAGCCGGACGTTTTCACTTTACTATCCGCGACTAAGACCCCAATTAGAAAACGCCGGATATACAATCGTTGCATCGACCAATGCGCGCTATGAAGATTGGGTTAGCTTAAGCAAGGAGGAATACGAGGGCAAGAAACAGGAACTGATTGAGGCAACATTGGTGAGCTTGGAGAAAATCATTCCCGGAATCAGAAAAAAAATTGATTACATTGAGGCGGCAACTCCTCTAACCATTAAAAGATACACGCATCATGAAAGAGGTTCTTCTTTCGGAACCAAGCATGAGGGACTGGACATTTCCATGAAACTGCATCATGAGATAAGTGGTTTGTTTCATACCGGCTCCGTCGGCATTATTATGTCCGGTTGGCTGGGCGCAGCCAACTACGGCGTGATTCAATCTTATGAAGTGGAAGGTTATCTTGATTCACTAAGTTGAGGTGCATTATGTTTGATTTCAGTAATCAGAGAGTCATTATCACGGGTGGAACACGCGGTATCGGAGCGGGAATTGCAGAGGCTTTTCTTCAGGCCGGCGCAACGGTAATTGCTGTCTATTTTTCCAATGATACTGCCGCCAATGAATTTAAAAATAAAAACGAACAATATGCTTCAAGGCTTGATATTCAAAAATATGATGTATCATCTTCTCAAGCGGTGAAAGAGCTTTTTAAATATCTGGATGAAAAATATCCCTCGCTAGAAGCGCTGGTGAATAACTCTGGAATCAGACAGGACGCCGTTGCCGCTTTAATGACTGATGATCAATGGAAAAAAGTTCTGGAGGTTAACCTGACCGGATCTTTTTACATGTCGCGTGAAATTATTCCCCGTTTTATGTCCGGTCGTTTCGGACGAATCATCAATATCAGTTCACTGGGTGGAGATATCGGCTTTCAGGGGCAGGCCAATTATGCCGCTTCCAAGGCCGGACAATTGGCCATTACCAAATCCTTATCGAAGGAAGTTGCCAAGAAAGGCATTACCGTTAACTGTGTTTCTCCGGGTTTTATTGATACAGAACTCATCAGCGATCTTCCCGAAGAGCAGCGCAAAGAATACCTTAAGATGATTCCGCTCAAACGTTTCGGCAAGGTTCAGGAAGTTGCCCATGCCGTTTTGTTTTTAGCCAGCAAGGAAGCTTCTTATATTACCGGAACGACCATCACGGTTGCCGGAGGTCTGTAATGGAAGATGTTCTGGCTGCCATTCCACAACGTCCGCCGTTTCTTTTCGTCGATAAAATTATCTCCAGGGATGGAAATTCCATCACGACACAAAGAACATTGAGAGCAGACGAATATTTTTTTCAGGGACATTTTCCCGGCAATCCCATCATGCCCGGAGTGCTGTTGTGTGAAGCCTGTTTTCAGACAGGGGCCATTCTTATGGGAACAAGCAACCAGCCGGGACTCGGTGTCGTCACCCGGATTAAAGACACGAAATTTAAAAATTTCGCCCGCCCCGGCGATACGTTGACCATTAAAATTATTCTTGATGATAAAGTGGATAACGCTTATTATATGAGCGGCACCATTCACATTGGTGACAAATTAATTCTAAAAATTATCTTTCAGGCGGCACTGCTTCCACCTGAAAACTAAGAGGTTCGTATGGACTTTTTGCAAGTTACGGGGAAAACATTTTTAGTGACGGGTGTCGCCAATAAGAAAAGTGTCGCCTACTTTGTCGCAAAAGAGCTCATCGACAATGGCGCGCGGGTTATTTTTTCCGTGCAAAACGAAGAAAATAAAGATAGAGCGCAAAAGTTTTTTCCCGACAGCACTATTTTAATTTGTGATGTAGAAAACACGGGAAGTGTCAACAAACTTGATGAATATTTTCAAAAAAATAAAATCAAACTTTCCGGTTTTGTCCATTCCATTGCCTTTGCCAATTACAGCGAAGGGCTGAAACCTTTTCATGAAACCAAAGTGCAGGATTACCTGCAGGCAACCAACATTTCCTGTTTTTCGCTGGTGGCCATCGCCAATGCCTTGAAAAATTCTCTTGAAGAAAACGCATCCATTGTCACCATTTCTATCAGCAACACCCGCGCCACCGCCTACGGTTACATGGGACCGATCAAGGCCGCTCTTGAGGCGACGGTCGCGTTTCTGGCAAAGTCTTTATCGGAAATATCCAAAGTCCGTGTCAATGCTGTTTGTGCCGGACCTCTAAAGACATCGGCTTCCGCAGGAATTCCAGGATACGTGAATAATTATCTTTTTGCCGAACAGTTGACACTACGCAAAGCGGCGCTCAAAACGGAAGAAGTTGCGAATACTGTTTTATTTCTGATCTCGCCGGTTTCCAGCGGCATCAATGCCACCGGCATTGTGGTGGATGCCGGAATGTCCTGCAATTATTTTGACCAGGACATTGTTAACAAGGCAATGCGTTAAAGGATAATATTAAAATGCCCATCCCCATTATTTCCATCGTCGGCAAATCCAATTCCGGAAAAACAACACTGGTGGAGAAACTGATTCCCGAACTGATTAAAAGGGGATACCGGGTTGCTACCATCAAACACAACAAGCACGGTTTCGATATCGATCATGAAGGCAAGGACAGCTGGCGACATAAAAAAGCTGGCGCGTGCGAGACAGTCATTGCCTGTCCTACTCGGGTGGCTTTGATTGAAGATATTAAACGTGACTATTCTCTTGATGAGATCAGGGATAACTATATTAAAAACGCGGATGTAATCCTGGCCGAAGGTTTCAAGGGAAACCCTTTTCCAAAAATTGAAGTTTTTCGCTCCGAGCTTAAACGAGAGTTGCTGTGCGGGAAAGAAGATAATCTTTTAGCTATTGCCGCTGATGCACATCTGGATACTGACGTTCCCTGTTTTGATATCAATGATATAAGAAGTATAACTGACTTAATTGAAAACAAATTTCTAAAGTCAACACTTGACTAATCCTTTTATTTCTAAAGTCAGCATGGATCCAATTAAGAATTCTTGACTCTTCATTAAATGGATTTTACTCATTTATAACCTAAAATCATAATATCGCTGTTTTTTTCTGTTTCCAAGCTTATCTTTTGAACGCCAATTCCTTCCATAATCGGAACATCGCGCGTGCAAGCTAAGGCAATAATATGCGTATCTGTAGCAAATAATGCGATAGCTACGTGACCAGAGACACCATAATTTTTACCTGGAATCACTACGCCCTCTGCTTCTGGCCGTCGTATACATAACACGTAGCCTGGCTTTATGACATTTTTCACCTTTGTAGGTGTCCGCACAGGAATTAACAGAGAATTAAGCCAACCATATTCACGAGACTTGGCATAATTTTTATTGCTCATTTTGATTCCGGTTTTAATTCTAAAAAATTGCGTGACGTTATAAGAAGTAACCGAATATTTGGCGTTTAATATCCGGTGAAATACCCAGGACGAACAATCTTCAGGATTAGACATGCCGTTATGTGGGTTTCGGGCATGATGACCATCTGGAAAGTATCCGCTGTGTGGAAAACCCATCTCTCCTTGCGGGGGGCTGGCCGCATTCTTGTAATAATAGGTGAAGGACTCAAAATTTGGATGAATCGACAATTGATTAATTTTCTTAGGCAAAGGAATTGTGTGAAACACGACACTGTAATTTACCCACGTCCTATTATGTTCTTTTGGCAAATCCAGCTTTGACGCATTTGCGTTGTCACCTTTAAGAGCGACCAACATGGTTATTATAGCCCCTTTAAAACGAGTAGCCATGAATGACCCGCTAACAATTTTGTCCTCTTTATTGCGTTCCAGTGTCGTCATCTTGGCAAGAGATTTTTTAAATTCTTCAGGTAAAATCCCCCTGACCATATCTTCTGTATATTCTTTTACTATAGCTTCAGAACCGCTAATAATTTCCATTAGCCTGTTATGTTTGCATAATTTATATCCGTCATCTTTTTCGCGGTCTTTCGCGTCTTCCAGTTTTTTGTTAAACGCATTAATAATTTCAAGATCGCGACGTATTCTTTTCAGTACCCGATCTTCAAAGTCACCGACCGACAAGCCACTTTTTTTAAATCTATCACTCAAAATACCCATTAACATTTTGGTTTCTTTTAGCGTTAGCCTCCTATGATGCTCTTCAACATCAAAAGCCTTCTTTAAAATACCTGTTGAATTCATTTTGATTTCTTCAACACGTTTCATATCCTCATCATTTATAATATCTGGGCTAACAATAATTTCTGAATCCTGATCAATGATAATATCCGTCTTGACTGCACATGCGTAAAACAATAACGAACAGCTTATCAACAATATATATAAAATCATTTTCATATTTAAATATTTATCTCTCTTTCCAACATAATGCTGCGTCCGTACGGCAAAATAAATGGCTTGATTTATTACAAACTTTTTTTATGTAACAAAGAATAGGAAACACTATACTATGTGTCAAGTAAATATTAACCTCAAAATGTTTTTCGGGAATTGAAATGCAATGGATGGAAAGATTCCATTTTCATCAAGACTGAGAATTTATTGCTTACAGGGAGTGATCGATTACATTGACATTCACTGTCAAAATATACCAAAAGATTATTGGACACAGATATTCCCTAATCTTCAAATTCTTCCAAGGATAATTTTAAAATTTTCTTTTGCGAATAGTGAAAAAGAATTCTGCCCTCACGCGCATACAAAAGCGAATAAGGGCAGACATGCGGATTATTCATCTATATCAAATGGTTTTACCGACGTTTTCAATGGATGATCATGTATATTCAGAATGTCTTTTTCCATGCCACGGCTGTAAGCTTTTGTGTAAAAATGTAAAAGATTAAACTTTATGAAATCGGTTTTTAAATTCAGCCAACCTTCTTTAAAATCATAGCCGATGCCTGGAAGTTCTCCCTTAACATCTTCGCTATCATCGACAGCATTCGCATTATCATTAAAATACAGATAAGGCTTTACAGGGGATGCCGGCGGTGTTAGGCATCGCGACCAGAACGCGAATTTATCATTGGTCAAAACACTCCATTTCCACGGAGATAGATTCAGCAATTTATCCGATTTATCCATTTTACCGTCAATAACATGTCCCGCTAAATTGGTAGAAGAATAAAATTTCCATCCTATACTCTTTTTAAAGTCATCGACAATAATCGCATGAAACCTGGATGGCTTAATCGGGAATTTAACTGCGAAAGGAAATTCTGCATATGTATAATAATAAATAATATCCTGTTCCGTTGAGCTGGCGGGGATACCAAATACCAATGGCGTTATGTTTTTGGTATGAACAATTACACGCACCGGCCCGTCAATGTAGCCATATTCTTTTACTTTAATATCATCCTCGGTACGATTTAAGGGAACCCCCATAGATGCCATAGAAATCCTGACTTTTACCCTGTCTAAAAAATTTACGCCGTCCCCGCCAAGTCCTTTCCCAAAGGCATAATGAGAAGCTCCTACCGGATGATCTTTGCTGAATGACGCAGTATAATTGGCCGCGGTTATTTTAAGCTTGCCGGCATTATAATCCACATAATCGACAGTTGATTTTTGAGGAGCTTTTTTGTACAAAACCAAATAGACCCAGGCTTTGTCAGATGTTTCAGGGTCTGTCACTTCTATCTCAGCACATGATACAGCATCTTTAAATTTATAATCTTTAATTTTATCGCCGGTATCTTTTGCCATAAAGACAAGCTCATCGTCTTTATCAAAATTGTTATTAGAGATTTTGGCTTTATATTTTCCCGCCGTCAGCACAAAATTCCCGTTAATGATTTTGTCTATCTGAAACGGAATCGCATTGAGCTTGTTATCTTGATAGGAATATAAATTATAATTATTGATGGGATTGCCGAAAATGAATTCGCACTTTCTACCCTTGACGATCACAGGGTCAATCGTGCGTTTTAGCGAAGCCTCGGCAACGCTTAAAGCAAAATCCTGAAAAAAAATAATTGTAATGATTAAGGAGATCATAACAGCTTTTTTTAACATACCTTCACCTCATTCTCTTTTGGGCTCATTGACCTTAAAGCATGAAAAATATTTTTCGGGCTTAACTTGTTTGGCGTGGACGACAAATATAGTGTTTCCATTTATATGTCAATTATTATTTAGCAATCATTATCAGTTGCAATGTGGCACGAATTGGCAAAACAACAAACATGAGGTTGTCACTGGACATGAAGATTCCGGATAGAAAAAAGCAAATCCACGTATTGTCTTTTTATGCGCTTGCCTTGCTTTTAAGCCAGGCTCTGGCGGCATCAATATCGGTAAACCATCCGAATGACCGATTCGTATTTATTGTTGTTGTCTCGTGAAACGGTTGATAGTCAGTATTTGCCAGAAGGTCTACAATGGCAATATGTCTTTGGGGTTTATCGAGCGTGTAATTTCTTATCCGATAATCGAATTCAGAATTACTGAAACGTCCCTTGATGGCACGGATATCTATTAAAGCATTTTCGTAGCCATTTGTTTTGATGATATCAATAAGTTCATTCGCCAGGGCTCTAATCGTTCTCTCTATTACCTCACCCGTCGGAACAATTTCCAGAATTTCGTCATTGACAGATACTAAAATTTGGTATTTTGCTCTCTCATTCATTTTATGTCCCTATCAACAAACAAGCCTCTTCAACGCTTGATTTTGACTTTCCCCGGATCTTGCCCAGTCGTATCCGTTGACTTTTTGTCCCCCTTTTGGTTGTTTCGATACTTAATGTTTTTTTAGAAGCGATATTTGTGCACATTCTATAAATGTTTGTAATTTATACAGCATACACAAAATATATTCAATCCCTCCAAAGAGGGATTTTTTGACAATTTTCGGGGGAAAGATTGTATGTTTAAGAAGCTTGTCGATTTTCAAATTACGGAAAATTGTCGATGGCGACCGAAAGCTGTAAATATCTGCACAATATTTCAATTGCAGAGTCTTCTCGCACATCAATGTTTTTCATGCTCTCCGGCAGGGGAACTTTCGATTCTAAAAGATTCTAAATCTTTTTGGAGAATTTTGCCGGATTTGCGGCTCCAAACTAGGGGCCATTTTTTGTTTTGACGCAGTGATGAATAGATAAAATAATTGCTTTATTTCAGTATAAACACGAGGGTTCCAGCAGGGATGGATTTCTTTTCTACTTCGTCACCGCTCAGGATGCGCCCGTTGGGCAAACGATAGTAAGTCGACGGGTAATTCCATTTCATGCCGGCAATCCGGGAGACTGATCGTCTTCTTTGAACATAACCACCATAGATATAACCAACAAGCAAACGCGTTCCATGAGGCGGGTTATTCAGCAACTTGCGTAAAGATGCCGACCTCTTCATTTTTGCGCCGGTGCGAATAAGTCCGTCGGGGAAGAAATATATCGTTGTCGCGTCAGCATAAAGATCGCCGGCCAGATCGCGAACACTGTTTCCGTCCTTGCCGATTTCCAGAAATCCTTCGAATTCCTGCTCACGCTCTTCATCCAGGAATGAAACACGCGTACCCACGGGTATATTGTTCCATTCGCGGATTTCATTGCCTCGCAATTTTTTTCCGTCAGGAAATAAATAAATGGTTGAAGCGTTGTTGTACTTATCGCGTGCTATGCGCCAGGCATTGTTCCCTTTTGCAATCACCCTAGAAAGACTGCCGGATCGATCCACGCGCTTGTTCAATGCCGCTAATACTTTTGGTGGTTTATATAAAAAACGGTGTAATTCAGGATCTCCAACAGCGAGCCTGTGGGCGGCAACATCAGGATCTCTCTTCGGTCCGGCCGAAAGTCCCAAACGTCGCCTTACAGCGGGATGAGCAAAGAGCATGCCGCATTTTTTCCTACCCCGATGCTTTCGAGGATGAAAAATGTTCGGACGTCCATAAGCGACCATGGAATGGGTCAAAATGTTTTTATCTTTAATGTGATAAATTTTTTTCAACTGTCTCAATAATTCACGGAGCGCAATATACTGGGCGTTGGTAATATCTTTATCATGAAATCCAACGACCTCAATGCCGATGGAAACATTATCAAGTGTGGTTCTCCCTTTCCACATGCTTCTTCCCGCATGTGTTGCAATTTTTCGTCGGTTAATTATTCGAAATACTCTGCCTGTGGGAGTAACGAAATAATGCGCTTCGCCGAAACGACGGACCTTGCGAAGAGATCCTTTAAGAGCTCCTTCGGTGGTATGTAAAATAATGTACTGGGTTTTCGACCGAAAGGGTCTCTTTTTGTTACAGGGGCTGTATAAATTGCTGATTTTCAAAGCATGAACTTCCGAAGCCAAAAAAACACCGGCAAGAATAATTATCGCAAAAAAAACTGCGACTTTAAATTCATGCGACCATTTTTGTCTAAAAATCATTTTACCGCCAACGTCTTGAATTAAATCATTTTATGAATGTTTAACGAATGAAAATTACCCAAACATTGAATCATCAATTGCTCAATCATTCCTTCAAATCTTTACTTAGTTCTATCAACGCTAAAGGATTTACCCTGGCCCCGTTTATTCTCACGCCCCAATGAAGATGAGGACCGGTAACTCTGCCTGTTTCTCCCACAAGCCCTATCACGTTTCCCTTTTTAACAGCATCTCCTTTCCTGACTAATATTTTATCCAGATGGAAATACATACTTATGATACCCCCTCCGTGATCCAAAAAAACGGAGTTCCCGGTGAAAAAATAATCTGCCACAAGAATGACTTTTCCATTATTGATTGCCTTTACATCATCCCCCTTATTGCCTTTCAGATCGACACCTGTGTGAGGCGATTTTCTTAAATTATTTATGATGCTTCTCTTGCCGAAAGTTCCAACGATATCTCCGTTGACGGGCATCATAAAATTTCCTTTCCATTTCGGCAACGTGTAATCAGTTGTCCACAACGTTCTTATCGTTGCTGCCTCACGTCTTGCCCTTTTCAATGAAGCAGCATCTAAAATGACTTTTTTTCGAGGAACTTTTAGCCTTCGTACACCGTAATTTTTACTTTTTATCCGGATATGATATCTTTTCTTAAAACCTGAAAAAGTTGAACGGACAATACATGTATACAAACCTGCCTTTCGTTTCAGATCGGCGCCAACGAATCCCATCCATATCGTTTTGGAACGACTGTAAAGAAGTGGGATAGTTTTTTTCATCCAGATAATCTGAGGTTTCTCCTGTTCTCCAGCTTTGATGGTTACCAGAATAATACCGCCACAATCGATTTCTTTCGATGAAAAGGATACGTTTGACGGGGATAAGGCTTCTGCGCTTGTTGAAATTGTTAAAAGGACGATTATGATAAAGCCACAACCTATTAATCTTAGCCAAAAATTATTCAATCGATATTCTCCAAAGACAAAAATGCTTTCCTATGCAGCTAAAAATTAAATATTTTATGATGAACAGACTTCTTTAAGCAAATTCTTCATTGTTTTCTCCCATAAGAATTTATTTTCTTTTTGAGATGAAACAACGGCATTAAAAAAGCCGCACATCCGGCATTATGCCAGATGGCGACCCAACCATCAAAATCTCTCCATAAGTATCTTTTTACTTAACGGACCCTTTCCTTATGTAATTACACTTTTTGAAAAATCAAATTCTTCGGAATTTGAATATTATTTCGATTGAAAAATACAATCTTTGATTATGTTCATTCATTTTTAAAAAAAGCTACATGTGCCTCGTCAATCGCAGGCGGGATATGAACCATCCGCCTGATGCACCTCCGTTCCCGTAACAGGGGGATTAAAAACACAAAGAAGACGCATATCTTTTTTTGCCCGCAAATAATGTTCATCGTGCTCATTAAGAGCATATAATGTTCCGGGTGTGATGTGATAAATTTTACCATCC
>CAYNWA010000005.1:93488-117324 GCA_964400795.1 uncultured Smithella sp. | reverse complement strand
GGTTTCCGTGCCGGCAAAGATGATTGTTTCATGAAAAGAAAATCCCATACCGTCTTTTTTTAAAAGCAGTCTGCGGCTGACCCAGTTTTTATTTTCAGCAAAAACCTCCCGGCTTGTTCCTTTGATTTTGTCAATAGTCCGAACAAACATGATTTTCCCCATCACCGTTTTTGAAGAACTTTGCCAATGCTGGTATCCAGAATATCCAGACCTTCGGCAAGAACTTCGTCAGGAATGATCAACGGAGCGAGGAACTTTAAGACATGGTTTTTTGCTCCGGCCAATTCCATGACCAGTTTATTGTTGAAGCACTCCGTGGAAATTTCCCTGGCTATTGACGCCGGTGAGACAGCCATGCCATACATGAAGCCGCGTCCGCGGACTTCCGCCTTAAGCTGCGGGTATTTATCCCTTATTTTCTCAAGACGTTCACGCAAATAGCTCCCTTTACGAAAAATATCCTGGGAGAAACGGTCATCCTTCCAGTAATCAAGAGCGACTGCCGCGGAAACAAAAGCAAGATTATTCCCGCGAAATGTTCCTGTATGCTGTCCCGGCTTCCAGACATCCAGATCCCGCCGGAAAAAGACCACTGCCATAGGCAACCCGAAACCGCTAAACGATTTGGAAATCGTTACAATATCCGGTTTAATTCCTGATTGTTCAAAACTGAAAAAGGTTCCTGTGCGCCCATTGCCGACCTGAATATCATCCACAATGAGCAAAATGTCGAAATCGCGGCAAATTTTCTCTACTTCGCGCAACCATTTATCGCTCGCCACGCGTATGCCTCCTTCAGCCTGAATGGTTTCCAAAATAATAGCCGAAGGGATATCAACGCCGCTACTGCTGTCTTCCAGAACCCTCCGCAGATAACCGGCCGTGTTGACGCTCTTTCCCATGTATCCGTCATACGGAATAAAGGAAACGTCGGAACGATTGATAAAGGCTTCATCCCGGTAGTACGCATTGGCTGTAACCGACATGGAGCCCATGGTCAGTCCATGATAACCGTTGGTGAACGATATGACATTGGAACGTTTTTTCACCATACGAGCCAGTTTTAGAGCAGCCTCTACGGCGTTGGTTCCGGTAGCGCCGGTGAATTGAACTTTATAATCCAATCCCCGGGGTTTGAAGATATTTTCTTCCAGATTGAGAAGCAATTTCTCCTTGGCGACCGTTGCCATGTCCAGCCCATGCACGATTCCGTCATTTTCAAGATATTCAATGATTTTCTTTTTCATGTGTTCGTTATTGTGGCCGTAATTCAGTGTGCCGGCACCCGCGAAAAAATCGATGTAGCGGTTTCCGTCAGCATCGAAAAGAAAAGCGTCCTTCGCTTTTTCAAATAAAACAGGGAACGACCTGGAGTAACTTCGAACTTCTGATTCCAATCTTTTTATATTCTCCATTATATTTCCTCCTTCTTTAAAATATCGAACGGCCCGATACGATACAAAATTTCCTCTTCATGTTCTCCTGTCCCGAAATCACTTTCGGAAAACAATGGGCTTTTTATGAGTTGCGCATTGATAGATTTAGCCAAGTTGGAAAAAAGGGCGTCCGATAATGTATTGGACGGGTTTACCGTCGTTTCCAGATAACGCAGGGGTGCAGGATATGAACGTTGCAAAATTGAAGCTAACATACCCCTAGCAATACCTTTCCCCCGGGAATCTTTGTTAACAACAACTTGCCATACAAACAGAGTATCGTTTCTGTCCGGGCGTATATAAGCGGAGATAAATCCGCAAACTTCCTTCGATTTTTCGACAACCACTGAGGTTTGCGCAAAATGTGTGCAAACTAATAAATAGCAATATAGAGAATTGATATCCAGAGGAGGTGAATCTTCAATTAGCTTCATGACCGATCTCGCGTCTTTCTTTTCAGGCAAGCGGAATATAATTTGATGAGAATTGTTGATCATTTCCTTCTCCGGATGATTTTCATGTTGTTGCCGTTATTATTGAGTTACGACAGATTTTTATGATGGCACTGAATAATGATTGAAGCTTTCTTTTACTTATTTATGTAGCATGATTACGATAAAAATGCAACCGCGAAGTGTAAATAGAATAAAACGGCAACAAAGGGAAATAAGGAGTCGAAAAAAGATTAACTATTCTTTAATCTTCAATTTCTTCAACAAATAATTTTTGAAATTATTGTAATCGTTGGATATGGCAACGGCAGAGCCTTCTCGCGCATCAATGTTTTTCAGGCTCTCGGGCAGAGGGATGGTTAATCCTAAGAGCTTTTCAATCTCTTCGGGAAATTTTGCCGGATGCGCAGTTTCCAGACAAACAGCCAGCTTTTGTTCGGTCGCTATTTTTAAATATTCTTCCAAACCAGTCCAACCCACAGCTCCATGCTGTTCTAAAATTACTTTGTAACGTGCGTAGACGCTCTTGATGGTTTTCCTGGTCTGTTCATCGGTAACGCTGACTGAAAAAATATGCCGCCGCATTTCTTCCAGGTCTGGATATTGATGAACCTCACCCACGCGGTCGACGGTTCCGCCATACAAGTCAAAGAAGCGTGCCAGATTACTGGGGTGTCCGACATTCATTGCGTTGGAAATGCAGGCACGCGAGGGAGAAACCTTATTGTATTTTCCTGTCGCCAGATAAACAGGAAATTCATCATTTTCATTGGTCGGCATCACCAGTTTAGCCACCGGCAATCCCATACGTCTTGCATATTCACAGCCCAGAGCATCACCAAAATTTCCTGAAGGAACGGAAAAAATAGCCTGCTCCTCATTTTCGGCGAGTTGGGCATATGCGTATACATAATAAATGATCTGCGGAAGAATCCGGCCGAAGTTAATGGAATTGGCAGAGGTCAGATTAAATTTGTTCAAGTCCGAATCAGAAAAAGCCTGCTTGACCAAATTCTGACAATCGTCAAATTTACCGCGAACACTTAGCGCATGGACATTGCCACCAATCGTGTCGAGCTGTTTTTTCTGCATGCCGCTGACTTCATTTTGGGGATACAAGATGGTAACGTCAATTCCCGCCACGCCCTCGAAAGCCTCACCCACGGCGCTACCGGTGTCGCCGGAGGTGGCCACCAGAACGTTCAATCGTTCGCCTTTCGGACGGCAGTTGCTCATTAGTCTCGCCATCATGCGCGCTGCAAAATCCTTGAATGACGCAGTCGGTCCTTGGTCCAGTCGCATCAGGTAATTCCTTGGTCTTACCTCTTCCAGCGGAACAGGATAATTATAGGAATCGGTTACAATCTGCTGCAAAACTTCCAGTGGAAACTCATCGGCAAGAAACGCTTTGGCGATAAGCAGCGCCGTATCGCTGTATGGTTTTCCTTTCAGTTTATGAATATCTTTCAGAGAAAGTTGCGGAATGGTATCCGGCATAAAGAGGCCTTCATCAGATGCCTGACCCTTGAGCAGGGCTTCTTTAAAAGACACCTTGCCGGTAAAGGCAGTAATGCCCGGGACATTCTTTAAATTGCGATTGGTGCTATAATAGCGAATGGGCATAAACTTAATCTTTCTTTTATTACCAATAGTTAAACCAAATAAATTTGGATCAATAAAGAGATTTTTTGTGTACTTGTTTGAGTTTTCTATGCGTACAAAAAAATGTCCTGATAAGTGAAGTTGTCATTAATTTGCTTGGTGAAACTGTAGTTTCTTTATAACAAATAATATATTTAAGTAAAGTAGTTTTTAGTCACGTTCTTAATAATACTCAACAATGACAACCATCTCTTTCCTGATGAAAAGTAATAAATTATAAAACAAAAAACCCTCTGTTTCTAGAGGGTTTCTGTACTTCCTTGGATTTTATCGGATTATATTATGGCGGAGAGAGGGGGATTCGAACCCCCGTGGGAGCTTGTGGCCCCCAAATCGATTTCGAGTCGATCCCGTTACGACCACTTCGGTACCTCTCCGCGTTTTTATCACGTCGCCGAAGCGGGTGCGGATGTTATCCTCTTTTCCTTAAAAAATCTACTGATAATTTCTCCGCATTCTTCCTTTAATATTCCTTCGGTTACTTTCACCTGATGATTCAGTCGTTTATCATCCAGAATATTATATAATGAAACAACAGCGCCACATTTGGGATCATGCGCTCCAAAAATCACCCTTTCCACACGCGCGTGGATAATGGCACCTGCACACATAATGCATGGTTCAATAGTTACATAAAGCTCCGTTCCGGCCAATCGGTAATTGCCCAATATTTCTCCTGCTTTTCTTAGAACTAGCATTTCCGCATGCGCCGAGGGGTCATTAGTGATAATTGGGGAATTATGCGCTCTTGCCAGGATATTGCCTTCGCGTACCAGCACTGCTCCCACGGGAACCTCACCGCGGCGGTACCCGGATTCGGCCTCTTCCAGCGCTATTTTCATAAAATCATAATCTGTGGACATGTCTATTGTGAAACTCCAATTATAAAATGTAGGGCGGATTCCCCGAATACGCCGCAACGGATTGTTCGGCGAACAATCCCTACATCTCTGCTTACCCGGATAATTATTACAACGATGCCGCAAGAATGGCGCCGCCGATAGCGCCGTTAACCTGCGCGTAAGGCGAAACTTCGATTTTCATTCCCAACTTCTTCTCCAGCGCATGGACAACCCCGACATTGCGGGCGACTCCTCCCGTTATCATCACCGGTTCCTGCAATCCCAGGCGGCCTATCATGGATGATATTCTGGACGCGATGGATTCATGAATCCCGGCGATGATATCCTGCCTTTGTTCTCCCTTGGCAATCAGCGAAATAACTTCCGATTCCGCGAAAACCGTGCAAAGGCTGCTTATCTTAGATGGCTGTTTTGATTTGATGGACATCGCACCGAATTCATCGAGGTTGACTTCCATGGCTCTGGCCATCACTTCTAGGAAACGGCCCGTTCCGGCGGCGCATTTATCGTTCATGACAAAGTTTTTTACCTTGCCTTTCTCGTCCAGCAAAATGGCCTTACTGTCCTGCCCGCCGATATCAATGATGGAACGGACATGCGGACTCAGAAAATGGGCCCCTGTGGCGTGGCACATGATTTCCGTGTAGGCTTTATCGGCAAATTTTACGCTGTTGCGTCCGTAACCGGTGGAAACAATTTTCTTCACGACATTTTTATCAATGCCCGCCTCTTTCAGGACGTCTTCATAAACCTTGAGACCAGCGGCTTCGGCATTGTAACCGGTGAAAGTAACCTTCGTGGCAATAATCTTACCATCAGCCAAAATGGCTGCCTTGGTTGTAATGGACCCTATATCAATTCCTGCTGTATGCATTTGTTATTTCATTCCTTCTTTGCTACGATTTTTATTTTTATCAATCGATATGAATTAGATAGAACCGTTATTCTCTTTTAGTTCACACAAAAAGCAATGTAATAATCCGGCTAACTTTTGTCTTTCAGACTTAACATCCATACAGTATGCATGTCCATAAACTTCAATATATCTTTCAAAAAGAAATGATAATCGTTTTGGATAATCGTTTTGGATAATCATTTCTCGATACTTCAGGATGTTTCTCTTTAAAAACAAAAATTTGTTTTTTTAGCTTATTGCATTCATTATCAAATCTTGCTTCGCTTTGTTTTTTCATATTCTATACCAAATTTTGACTTCACTCCTTCCTGACAGTTCTTCCGACTATCTTCAATAGCCTAGCAATACTAAACGTAATATTTTTATTGGTCTTTCCAATAAAAATCTTTAATAATATTTTCAACAATTTTTAAGTGTTTTCCTTTTATACCAAAGTCTTTTAAATATTCTTTATCGACTAAATTCCTGCCGGCATCCAATGCTATTAAAAAAGCCTTTTGACCGTCAATGCCAGTGTTATATAATTTTTCAGCTAATGATTCTCTCGTATCGTATGTATTTTCTTTCACAATTTTTTTATTGCCTGAATCTTTCGCGTGTTAATAATGATCAAAATCAATCTATCTTAATCAAGCTTTTCAAAATAAGTCCCTTCAATAATTCCTGTGCCAATTAATCTTTTACATTCCGAAGGAACTGCTTTTAAAGCTTTTGTAAGAACATCTTTCAACAACGCAGCATCCTCCGGGAAGTCCGATTTCCCGCACCATTCATCACTAACTCTTAAAGCTATGGCTTCTGCCCATTGATTTAATGGATTTTTCATACTTTCCTTTTTTATTAAAATTGAAGCTTCGATTCTATAATTACATATTCACTTGTTTTTGTATGAAATTCGGAAACGTCGTCATAGTTCCAGAATTTTACACGCCCATTTATTGATTTAAATGCTCCCAAAGATATTTTGGTTTGAAATTCTTTTTTTCTAACTTCATCTGCGACTATGCAGAAGTTTACATAGAAATCCTGCAATTCTACGAATTTTAATAAAGAATTTTGAATATCAGTGGAATGTTCAATTTCAAAAAGGCTTGCCGGCATATCTCTTTCATTAAACCACATGACATCTATATTTTTTGCTTTTTGCAATATCCGGTCGTAACTGAATTTGAAAATTTCAGATATTGTTGCAATTTCAAAAAGTTTTTTTCCTAAATAAAGTTTATTTTTATCCTGACTTGGAACAAATGTTTTGAATTTTTTCAAATTGCCCAATTCCACGAGCAGACCTTGATAGTAGGCATGAGAATATTCATCTTTTTTCACTTTGGATTCGTTTTTTCTTGGCAGGATTTCCGATGGCAATTTATCTTTATAAGTCTTTAACGCCCATAATCCTGGTCGTATTTTAAAGAAAAAGCGTTCATCTTGAACAATGCGGCGAATGCTAGCAAAAGGAGTTTTGGTATTCCATTCACAGCCTTCCATAAGAAAGACGTTTTGGTTTAAATGACCAAGGGTAGCGTAACCGCCATTTTTTTCCATGACTCGAATGACTGCTTCATGTTGCTTCATTTTCGCGAATCTCCCTGTTTCGGTTTATTCGATGGTTTTAGAGAAATATTGGAAACGGTGCTATTTCTATTTATTGTTTCTTATTCGCCTCCATCAATTCAATAAACCCCTCCACTCTGGTTTTAATCTGTCCCTCGGAGTAGGCCCGGGGATCGTTCATGTCACACTGGAGAATCAACACTGGAACGCCCTTGTCCCTCATGATGGCCTCCGCCAAATCGACCATCCCGGCACTCGACGGCCGGCACGACATGTTCTCGTGAAGAATGACGCCGTCTAGTTTGTATTCGTCAATCCATTTTTCAAAATTCTCGATCCGTCTTTCTAGATTGTAGGCATAGGGCGTATCCATAATGAGCTTGGCGACATCGCGCAAGGTTTCTTCCATGGTGAGGCACTTTTTCTTTACGGGCGCGAAGGAGTAGGTGTAAGGTTCAAAAGCAATGACCGCACCGTATTGCGCGAGGTCATACATGAACCGCATTCTGTACCAGAAAGGAATACCCTCCCACATCACGCGGTATTTTTCCTTTCCCGCGGCCATGGTTCCCTCGCCCTTGGCGGTGAGATTGTTGATGTCGGCAAGAAGTGTTTTGAAAAAATTGATCCCGACCTGAACACCGGGCAGAACCACTAGGGGGAAAAATGCCGCCGATGTCTCAGCTCCGCTGTAAGGTGACGGCACCGCTTTTCTGTGTTCAAAAATTTCCCGCCACAGGTTGGACAATTCCGTCGACCTGGCCAGAACCTTGTTCAATCTCTTCTCACTCATCTTTTTGCCCGTGTGCTTTTCAATAAAAGCCATCAGGTCGTAAAACTGATCCACCACATAATCAATATTCCCTTCGAGGGTTTTCTCATCCGTGCCGCTCACCCATTTGGGAATATCAAACATAAAGAATGGTACGTTCATTTTATCGGCCATGATCTGAAACCACTTCCAGTGGGTATCGCAGATGGCATTGGTGCAAACCACGATATCGGGTTTGCTGATTCCGCCGAGTGTCTTTTTAATGCCGGTATCGTAAGCGCCGATATTGGTCTTGCAGTAGGAACACAGGTCGCGGGAAAAGCCCATGCTCTCGGCATGCTCGATCAGGCGCTGGGACTTTTTGCGGGCGGCGGCCACGGTCGCCATGTTTTCAGGATGATCGGGAAAAATGTCATAGATCCACATCATTTCAATCGGAAAAGCGGCGCATGTCCAGGCTGTCTTTTTCCAAGGCAGGGCATGGTATATTGATCCCAAAGTAAACCACCACAGCATCGGCCACTTCAGGTCTTTTGCGTGAGGCAGGGTTTTGAGTTTTATCTTTCCGGCATTCTCAGCAGAATTGTTTGTTTTAGCCATTGTTGCCTACCTCTATCATTTCCACAAAGGCTGCAAGCCGGTTGGCGAGTTGCTGATCGGCAGCCGGGGTAAAGTCTCTTTCAAGATGGATAACCTTGTAGCCCCTTTCTTTCAGCGCGTTATTGACGGGCACGGAATCATAGGCAAAAGGTTCGCAGAATTTCACATTTTGTGAAAGGACGCCGTCAACCTTTGTCTCCCCGAGGGCTTTATAAAGATAGCCCAGCCTCTTCTGAATCGTCGGCCTGGTCGCCGGCTTGGGAATGTTCATGTAATATTCCATGATAGCATCAAGCGGGTCATCCATATCCGGAATCAGCGTCGCAAAAAATCTTTCACCGATGGAGAGATCATCGCGGACAATCCGTATTCCGCAATCGTCGAGCGTGTCCATCCATTCCACATACGTGATATCGCTTCCGGTTAAGAGAAATCGTTTTTTATCGGATGGGAAATCCGGCCTTGAATGCCATGCCGTTATTTCCGAATCGAGCCAAATTAACACTTCATCCACGGGAGAAGTGAGACATTTTATCACTGCGGCCAGGTAATCACGGTTGGAAATGTCTTTCTGAGCTCTGAGCGCGGAGAGTCGTTGCAGTTTTTTCTTTATAACATTGGACTTGTCAATTGCTTCTTTGATTTTCTCCCATGTAATTTTTACATTAAAATGATTTTCAACGTGGTTTATCAGCCGCTGCAGTTCAACCCTGTAATATTTTTTGGCAGCATCGCTGTCCAGCAGGGGAGCCCCGAACCAGTGCAGGAAAGGCGTTTGGACATGAACCTTCCAAATGTCGTAATGCCTGTTTGTACTGTTGCATCCCTGCGCGAAAATAATCCCGGCCCACTCTTTGGAATGAGCCAGCGCTTCGGTGAGCCAGCTTCGTGCGGCAGGGCAGAAAAAGCTGGATAAATACTTATCCGCCGGGTCATTGGCTTGGTGGACATCCCCCAGAATTTTATACGGGGTAAATCCGGCAGCCGTAATAATTTCCAGCGGCATCTCATGAGATGTGTCAAAGTAAGCGAGTTTTTTCATTTATATAATTTTTTACTCCAATAACATAAAGTGGAAATTTGAGCATTATCCCGCTCCGCTTCGCTTCGGGGATAATTCCACTTACGCTTCGAACTTCGCTACGCTTGTTCTACCACGGCACTATGTGCCTGGCATAGTTCGCCTTACGCTTCATACTTCACTTCGTTTGTCTTCAGCTTGGCTCACTATCAGCGAGGGTCATTAAATCAGATTGCCACGGTAAAAATCAATCAATATCTTTGATCATTCAGCGGTTTTGCCGGCACAATTTCTTGGTACATTTTGCTAAAAAATGATAATTATAAATTCAAATTTTTACTAAGGCATTTCAATGAAAAAAATCAGGTTGGGCATCAGCTCCTGTTTACTGGGTAATAACGTCCGCTATGACGGCGGACATAAGCTGGACAGATTTTTAACCGATACGCTGGGAAAATATGTGGACTATGTACCAGTCTGTCCGGAAGTCGAATGCGGTTTGAGTATTCCCAGACCTTCCATGCGGCTCGAAGGCAATCCCGACGTACCGAGACTAATCGTTACCAGTACCAGAGAGGATCTGACCGAACGCATGGAAACGTGGGCGAAAAAACGCGTCGCCGAACTGGAAAAGGAAGACCTTTGCGGGTACATTTTTAAAAGCGATTCACCCAGCAGCGGCATGGAGCGGGTCAAGATTTACAATGAAAAATCCATGCCGGTGAAAAACGGCATCGGTATATTCGCCAAAATTTTCATGAAACATTTTCCGTTATTGCCGGTAGAGGATGAAGGCCGGCTGCACGATCCCGGCCTGCGCGAAAACTTTATCGAAAGGATCTTTGCCTTGAAAAGATGGCGGGAAACATTAAGCGCGAAGAATTTCAAAAAGAGTCTGATTGATTTTCACACAAGGCACAAATTGCTGATTCTTGCGCACAGCACCAAGCATTATCAAATGATGGGCAAACTGGTGGCGGCGCAAAAAGACTTCTCTGCAAAAGATATCCAAAAGCAATACCAGGATCTGCTTCTGGAGGCTTTGAAAATTAAAGGAACGCCTGCCAAACAGGTCAATGTGCTTCAGCACATGATGGGCTATTTTAAGGAACAATTATCCACCGATGAAAAGCAGGAAATGCTAGAATTGATTAAATCTTATCGTGACGGATATATGCCCCTGATTGTGCCGGTAACGCTTATCTGCCACTATGTCCGTAAATACGACGAACCTTATCTCAAGGAGCAGCTATATCTCAATCCGCATCCTGCAGAACTGCAATTGAGAAATCATGTATAAAAATGGTTTTTTTAAATCTTGACAGTTATTTATTGGCCGTGCTACGCCTCTTTCACTTGCAAATGGCCGAAAGATTTTTTTGTTGTTTTTGATTCCGGTAAAAAAAGCCTCGGCATTGTTTGTCGATGAATTGTGAAAATACTTTATTCTCAAGGAGATAAAACATGGAACAGGTAAAAGTTGTACTTCAGGACCGCGAAATACCGAAAAAATGGTATAACATCATGGCAGATCTTCCCACGCCCATGAAACCGCCTCTTCATCCGGGCACCGGTCAGCCGGTAACTCCTCAGGATCTGGCAGCCATTTTCCCGATGAATATCATCGAACATGAAGCGTCTTCCAAACGCTGGATAAAGATACCTGATGAAGTTCTGCAAAAATATCTGTTGTGGCGGCCATCTCCCCTTTACCGGGCCCGCAATTTCGAAAAAGTTTTGGGGTGTCCGGTAAAAATTTATTACAAACATGAAGGGGTCAGCCCCGCGGGCTCTCACAAACCCAACGCCGCCATCCCCATGGCCTATTTCAATAAGGTAGCGGGAACCGAACGCATCACGACGGAAACCGGCGCCGGTCAGTGGGGCAGCGCATTGTCCATGGCCTGCCAGATGTTTGGTTTAGAGTGTCGCGTTTATATGGTAAAAATCAGCTACGAACAGAAGCCCTATCGTCGCCTGATGATGAACACCTGGGGCGCAGAATGTATTCCCAGTCCCAGCACCATGACGCAATCCGGCAGAGATTTTCTGGCTAAATATCCGGATTCTCCCGGATCGTTGGGCATTGCTATCAGTGAAGCCATCGAAGATGCGGTCACCAGTAAGAAAAAATGCCATTACGCATTGGGCAGTGTTTTAAACCATGTTTTACTTTATCAAACAGTCAACGGCCAGGAGGCGCAAAAACAATTAAAGAAAATTGGCGTATATCCCGATGTCGTTATGGGATGCTGCGGAGGCGGAAGTAATTTTGCCGGTCTTGCCCTGCCGTTTGTGCGCGACAAGATTCACGGTAAAGATATAAAAATAGTTGGCGCTGAGCCGACATCGTGTCCCACCATGACCAAAGGTCCCTTTGCCTACGACTTCGGCGATCTGGCAAAAACCACTCCTTTGCTGCCGATGCACACACTGGGTCATGATTATGTTCCCGCACCAATTCACGCCGGAGGTTTACGCTACCACGGCATGGCACCGATTGTCAGTCATCTGGTTATGGAAAAACTGGTTGAACCGAGAGCTTATGATCAATTAAAGACCTTCGATGCCGGTGTAAAATGGGCACGCTCTGAAGGATTCATTCCCGCACCGGAAACCAATCATGTTCTGGCGGCGGTTGTGGATGAGGCGATGCGCGCAAAAGAAGAAGGCAAGGAAAAAACCATTCTCTTTAACTGGAGCGGTCATGGACTGGTCGATCTGGCAGCCTATGATGCTTACTTCTCCGGAAAACTGGAGGCTTACGAATTGCCCGATCATGAAATTGATCGCGCGCTGGAAGCCATCAAGGATTTCCCAAAACCATAATTAACCTCTCTAAAAATTAATTGCCAGGGATCCCCCATCCGCGAAAGCGGATGGGGGATAATTCGACTAACGCATCAAACTTTACTTTGTTGATTTTCATTAAGTCTCATTAAATCTCTTGACGGTTTCGCCTTTTTTTAGTCAAATTTAAAATATGAAAAAAGAACTTCCCGAAATGCTCATCCGCTGTCCACGATTGGGCGATGAAATGTCTTTTTCTTATTGCTTAAAAGAATCCGGCTCGCTCCCCTGCTCGCGTATCGTACAATGCTGGTCGCCTTTTATTGATGTAGAAGGTTTCTTAAAGAAAACTTTGCCATCCGAACAATGGACTATGTTTGTAAATTCCCAACCTAAAGACAAAATGACCAGCCTGATAGAAATAATAGAAGCGGCAAAGGCAAAAAAATGAAAAACCTGGACTTGTTCAGTGATGGCAAAGGTGGAAATATAAAAGATATCGCTCCTCTTGCCGAACGCATGAGACCGCAGACGCTGTCCGAATATATCGGTCAAAAACATCTTCTCGGAGAGGAATCCCTTCTCAGGCGAGCGATTGCCTCGGATAATCTTTTTTCCATGATCTTCTGGGGACCACCCGGTTCGGGAAAAACGACTCTCGCCAGGATTCTGGCCAAAGAAACGAAATCAAAATTTGTCAGCTTTTCCGCCGTTCTTTCCGGCGTAAAAGAAATTCGTGCCGTCATTGATGAAGCCAGAGAATTACTGGAAAGAAAAAACATAAAGGTCATTCTCTTTGTTGATGAAATTCACCGCTTTAACAAAGCCCAGCAGGACGCTTTTTTGCCCCATGTCGAAAGCGGCTTGATTACCTTGATTGGCGCAACCACGGAAAATCCTTCCTTTGAAGTTATCGCTCCACTTTTGTCACGAACGCGGGTTTTGATATTAAAACCGTTTTCAGAAGAAGACCTGATGGCCATTCTCCACCATGCCCTTACCGACAAACAAAAAGGCTTCGGCAAGGTTGACGTTAAAATTGATCCTGATGTTCTCCGTTACATTGTCAGCCTGGCCGATGGTGATGCCCGCAGTGCTTTGAACAACCTGGAAGCGATAGTATCAATGGTTCAAAACTTGCGGGAAGACAAAAGGGTTGTTTCATTGAAATTTGCTCAGGATGCTCTGCTCAAGAAGTCACTTTTGTATGATAAAGACGGCGAAGAACATTATAATTTAATTTCCGCTTTACATAAAAGTTTACGCGGCAGTGACCCCGATGCCGCCCTGTACTGGCTGGGGCGCATGCTTGCCGCTGGAGAAGATCCTCTTTATATCGCACGGCGCATGGTACGGTTCGCCTCGGAAGATATCGGAAACGCCGATCCACAGGCGCTGGGCGTTGCCATGGCTGCCCAACAGGCTTTTCATTTCATCGGTCTGCCGGAAGGCGAGCTGGCCCTGGCTCAGGCGGCGGTTTATCTGGCGACGGCGCCGAAAAGCAATGCGCTTTATGTCGGTTACGGCAAAGTAAAGGCGGTTATCAATGAGAAAGGATATTTACCCGTACCTTTGCATATCCGCAACGCACCGACAAAATTAATGAAAGAACTTAATTATGGGAAAGATTACAAATACGCACATGACTATGACGATGCATACGTTCCTCAGGAATATTTACCGGAAGAAATAAAAGGCCAAATATTTTATCAACCCAAAGACACGGGATTTGAAAAAACAATTAAGGAAAGATTAAACTACTGGCGGCAGAAGAAAAAAGATGGCGGAAAAGAATAAAGCTCAATCCGCTACGCTGCGCTTAGGGGATAGTTCGACTTACGTTTCGAACTTCATTTCATTCGTTCTCAACGAATCTCACTAAAGGAAAGGGAGGCTTGTTAAAAGCCTCCCTGCATGAAGAGAGAAGGTTATGACCTTCCTGGTTATTTTTGTTGCCGGCTAATCATACCCGTTATTTTTTAGTCGACCCAAATAACTCGACACTAATTACAGCATTTATCATACCATACCATAAATAATTCTTTTAAATATTTAAAATAATTATACAATATTTTTACATATTAGAAATCCATCACCATTGTTACTGCTTATAACGGCAAGAAATGTCGAATAATATTATCAGAAATTAATCAAATCATAATAAAAACGGATTGTTATGCTAAAAAATCTGTTTTTCTGTTCGACAAAAATGTCGACACAAATCCTAGACTACAAATAAAAAACAATTAAAACAAATATTTAAATAAAATATCTTTTTTATGGTTCGACAAAAATGTCGAATTTTTTCGATTATCCATTGACTTTTATCTGAAAAAGCTTAAGATGACGGCAAATCCAGACCAGAGGACAATTATGCGTTTTTTTAGCAAAAAGGATTTAATCACCAAAAGAAAGGCTCATCACTACACCGACCCCTTCCTTCAACCTCTGGCCGTGGCCATCGTCAGTGCAGTTTTTGTCGCACTAATTCTGGTTACAGGATTTCTCGAGCTTCGACGCAGTGAAAGCAACTTGATAGCCTTTATGGAAAATCAGGCTTTGAGTACCATTGGCGTACTTCAGCGCTTAACGGAAGAGAATTTAAAAAGCATTATCGGCGTGCCGGATAAAAACGCTCCGCATGAAAAAACGTCCGGTCGTGACGAAGCTTCCTATTCCAAACAATGGGTTATCCAGGCTATTACCGAACTGGCCAAAGATCTGGATGAACAATGGAGAAAGGGGGATACGACCGATGAATACCTGCGTCAATTCGCATCGAACAATAATTTTTCGTATGTGGGACTGTTGAATGCTCAGGGAAACGCTGTCTTTCAAAGCGGCCCTTTGCGGACAGACCTCCTTGAAGAAAACGAGCTTACACATAAAGGTCGTAAGTTGACCACGCTGGAACTGATATCGAAGATAGGAGAGAAACAAGAGGTAGGGTTTATTGCATTAAGCCGCAAGGACAATACCGGCGCGGTGATCATCAGCCTGGACAAATCCGGATCTGTCTACTGGATTTTAAAAATTGCCGGTGAAAGGGGCATGGACAAGATCGGCGAAGGCCACGGCATCGTTTATATGCAAATCTTCAATGACCGGGACAAACTGCTCAGCAGTGTCGGCCAGCTGGCCCCTGCTTTAAATCATAAAAGCTTCAATCTAAAAGAAATTTTATCCGGCAAAATAAAAATCGTCAGCCGGAAAGTGGATTATGCCGGCAATAAAATTCTCGATCTGGCTGCGCCGTTGTATCTGGATAAAAAAATTGTCGGCATTGTGCGTATCGGTCTTGACCGCAGTTCCATGGATAAAAGTCTTGTCGAAAACAAACAACATATTTTTGTTTTCTCGATATTTATCGTCCTGATCGCCTTGTTGTCCATGTGGCTGCTTTACCATGACCAGAACCGACACTTGGCCGGCATTGTCGAAATGGAACGCCAGTTGGAAAAAGCGGAACGGCTTTCTTCTCTGGGGCAACTGGCCGCGGGCGTAGCCCATGAGATTCGCAATCCCCTGAACGCCATCAGCATCGCTACGCAGCGACTCAAAAGAGAATTCGTCCCTGCCGACAGCCAAAAAGCAGAGGATTTTCAAAATTTGTCAGAGATTGTTAAGGATGAAATCAAGCGCCTTGACGACATCATAGAGGAATTTTTGACCTTTTCCAAAAGCCGCCGGCTGGAATTTTCCCAATCCTCTGTCACGGAAATTCTGCAGAAAATCGTAAACCTCATGCGGGAAGAAGCGTCAACACGGGGCATCACGATCGAAATAACATGGCGGCACTCTCCGACTGTTATTACCATGGATGCCAATAAACTTCAGCAGGCGTTTATCAATCTGATTAAAAACGCCATGGAATCCATAACGGCGGAAAAAGGCAGAATTGTGATTGCGGTGGACAATGAAGGAAAAAATTGTATCGTCGTAAAAATTTCCGATTCCGGTTGCGGCATGACCGAAGAAGAACTCGAAAAAATCTTTAATCCCGAATACACCACCAAAGAAAAGGGGGTGGGTCTGGGAATTCCGCTGGCATTTGAAATCATCCGCGGACACGGCGGTGATATCCGGGTGACCAGCCGGAAAGATAAAGGAACAACATTCGAAGTGATTCTTCCCCGGGAACGATTGAATGAAATTTCATGATAAAACAAGGATGGCCATTTCATGCAAAAACTGAGCATTCTGATTGTTGACGATGAAAAATCCCAGAGGGAGTTGTTGCGCGGTTTTCTTATGAAGGAGGGACATCTGGTTGAGGAAGCGGACAATGGCGAATCAGCAATTAAAACCGTTATGAACAGTCACCTCGATTTAATTCTGCTTGATTACAAAATGCCGGGAATGAACGGCTTAGATGCGCTGAAAGAAGTAAAGAAGATCAATCCAGAGATAGACGTGGTTATGATTACGGCTCATAAAGAGATCGAACAAGCAATCGAAGAAATGAAAGCTGCAAGAGATTACACAAATTTCATAATTAAGCCTGTTGACTTAGACATATTATCGTTAATTATTCGTAGAGTCATAGAAAAGCAAAAACTGATTCGTGAAAATGAACGGTTAAAAGGAGAACTGGACCAACAGGCGGTCACGGCCGAAAGAATCATTCACAAAAGCCAGAAAATGACCGAATTGATAGATGTGGCCAGACGCGTAGCAGCGAGCCAGGCATCGATTCTGATTCAGGGAGAAAGCGGAACCGGAAAAGAATTATTTGCCCGTCTGATTCACAACTTAAGCCCCCGTGCCAACAAATCGATCGTCGTCGTTAATTGCGGGGCTCTGCACGAGCAATTACTGGAAAGCGAATTGTTTGGTCATGAAAAGGGGGCATTCACCGGAGCGACTTCCCGCCGAATAGGCCGTTTTGAAGAAGCCGACGGAGGAACCCTTTTTCTGGATGAAATCGGAGAACTCAGTCCGGGCATTCAGGTTAAACTGCTGCGCTTTTTACAGGAGCGCGAATTTCAACGCTTGGGCAGTAATGTCAATTTACAGGTCGATGTCAGAATCATCAGCGCAACCAACCGTGATCTGGAAAGTCAGGTGAAAGAAGGAACTTTTCGCGAAGATCTTTTTTATCGTCTCAAGGTTGTAACCATGGCGCTGCCACCTCTGAGGGAAAGAAAAGAGGATTTGCCCGTGTTCATCGATCATTTTATAGAGCAATTTAACAGAAAAAATCTTAAGAAAAAAGGATTAAAACCAAAAGCCCGGGAGGCTCTTCTGAACTACGATTATCCGGGTAACGTTCGTGAACTGATCAATATTATCGAAAGGGCTGTTGTCATCGCGCGCGGCCAGGATATCACCACGGAAGACTTGCCGTTTAAATCATCATCTCCTGCTGAATCTTCCACCGTTGATTTATCCAGATCTCTGCATAAATCCGTAGAGGATCTGGAAAAACAATCCATCGAGCAGGCCATGTGGCGAACCGAGAATAATCAGACCAAAGCGGCCGAAATTCTGGGCATATCCGAACGGATGCTGCGGTATAAGCTAAAAAAATACGGTCTGAAGGGATGACATCGCCGGCATACGCAAGCATCTGCGGAATGAATCCGGCGCATACCGGATGCGCGCCTTGTGTCGGAACATCCCGTATCAAGTACGGGACGAGCTTTTGAACAGTTCACCGCAAGTGCCAAAAATTATTTTTAACGGAGGTAAAATTATGAAACGTCCCGCATCGTTGGTAGTGAGTGTTTTACTTCTGGTAATGGCCGCAGCGCAGGCGGGCCGCTTTATTTTGGGGTTTGATGTGGTTGCGGAAGGGGTGGAGATTCCCGTCTGGATCAGCGCGGTTGCCGCCGTGGCTCTGGTCGCTCTGGGTATCTGGCTGCTGAAAGAAAGAGGTCATTAGGCATCCCAAATAAAAATCACGCCGCTTGTCGGGAAAATCCATTCCCTGTCGGATATTTTAATGCCGATGGACTTGCCTTTTCTGATGGACACGGTCGGCTGGGGATGTCTGCCGGCAAAAAAGCTTTCTTCCCGAACGTTTCTGATTCCTGCTTTTTCGTAATTGAAGTTGATTTCCAATCCTCTGACCGGATAAACCAGATACACGGGGAAAATTTTATTTTCTTTTGCCTTTTTCGTGGAAATTTCTATTTCAAGCTTTACTTCTGTGTTTATCTTTTGTTTGAGCTTTTCGGAGCCGCACCAGACTTCGTAACCACGCCGGGTATTTTTGGCTTCGATGACGGGAACATCTTCATTGTCAATGCGCACACGTTCAACCGTAAAATCGCGTTCAACGGATAAATTTTTTCCGTCGCTCAATAGCCAGCGGTATTCGCAGCGGGGGTCTTCAAACAAAGCGGTTAATTGCGCGTTTTTGGAAGCGCAGCCGATCATCAGGATATGATCGCGCAGCGTTTTTTTATATTCGATATGTGTGCTGACGGTCAGATATTCCTTGACAGATACTGATTTTTTCATGTCGGATGATTTTGCTATGCGGATATTGTAGCGGAATCCGGAGCGCAGTTCGAGACGTCGGTCTTCCTTGCCAAAAAGGGTCTCAAACATTTCGTAGTAAATGGCGTTGCCTAGTTCTTCATCCCGCGCGCGCGTCTGCAGGCAATGGCGGATGATATTGTCAATCCGGGCGATGGATTTTTCTTCATCGGGAACGAATATTCTTCTTAAGCGCGGTTCGACGGATTGTTTTTTCCCTTTCTGAATAAAAACACGCGGCGCTCTTTTGCCCAAGGCACAAACCACTTCGTAACTGATGGTTTTGGCTTTTGCTGCAATTTCATCGGCGCTGATGAATTCCTTATCCTGTCTGCCCAGCAAGACTACTTCATCGCCCGTACGGCATTCGGGGATATGCGTCACGTCAACGGTGCACATATCCATAGAAACCCGTCCCACAATGGGAGCTCTTTTCCCGTGGATAAGCGCTTCGCCCTGATTGGAAAGGATAAAGGCGTAACCGTCTCCGTAACCGACGGGAATGGTTGCGATGCGTGTCGGCCGTGACGTTATAAATGTGCTGTTATAGCCAATGCCGCATCCGGTGCGAAACGTTTTAAGTAAAATGACATTGGTTTTAAAAGACATAACTGGAGCAAGCCTGGCTTTTAATTCCGTATCCGCTCCGGGATAGATTCCATAGGTCATTATGCCCGGTCGCACCATGTTAAGTTTGAAACCGGGATAGTTTAAAATGGCGCCACTGTTGTCCAGATGCCTGACGGGAATGTCGAATCCTGCGCTTTTGATGTCGGCAAGCAGCTTGGAAAACAATGCCCATTGTTTATCATTGTAAGAAATCAGTTTTTCGCTGGAGGCGAGGTGGCTGAAAATACCTTCCAGCCTGACATGGGCCAGCTTCGATGTTTTCTTGACCAAATCAAGCGCTTGGGTATGCATGACGCCTCCGCGTCCCATGCCGGTATCCACTTCGATATGGACGGGAAAATTCCGGTCCAATTTGGAAAGAGCCTTGTTGAATTTGAAAGCGAAAGGATAATCCGACAGCGACGGTGTCAGATTATATTTGATGATTTGGTCGATCTCCGCGTCCGTGGATGGTCCTAGAATGACGATGGGCGCTTCAATGCCGCTGATACGCAACTGAACGCCTTCATCGGCGTTGGCAACGCCCAGCATCTTCGCTCCGTTTTGCAGCGCGGCGCGGGAAATTTCTATGGCGCCATGTCCGTAAGCGTCGGCTTTGATTGCCGGCATGAAATCGGTCTTGGGCCCAATTAGCCTTTTTATTTCTTTGAGATTGGCGATAAAATGATCAAGGTTAACTTCCACCCAGCTGCGGTATTTTTGTTCATGCTTCAGGGGCATATTTTATTCCAGGGACGATAGTTTTTCTCGCTGATGAACTGACCTTATTATATAGAACGATATTGTTTTAGCGGATAATATCAAATCGTTAATTAAAGTCAAGTTGTTTATCTTTTCAAAAAAAGTAACAATTTATGCTTGAAAAAATAATTGTTTTGAAAAGAATAAAAAAAACACAGAGGGAAGATATTTTACCCCTCGCAATGAGGAGGAAGAAAATGTCGAGAGCAAAAGTTGGAGATGTTCTTGGATGTGAAGTATGTGGGTTAAAAGTGATTTTAGACGAGGACTGCGGTTGCGCTACAATTGATCTTATCTGCTGCGAAGAACCTATGGTAAATCTTGGTCCGGCAAAACCCAAAAAAGCTCAGGCGATTGCAGCACCTAAAAAGAAAGCTGCTGTCAAAAAAGTTAAAAAGGCACCAAAGAAAAAAGCGACTGCGAAAAAAGCAAAGTCTCCAGCGAAAAAGAAAGCTGTTAAAAAGGTGTCAAAGAAAGCCGTAAGAAAACCAGTAAAAAAAGCGGCTAAAAAACAGCCCAAAAAGAAATAGATAATTTTCTGCAAGCTACATCTTCACTCCGATAAAACTCTATCGCAAAAAGAGTCTTATCGGAGATTATTAATTAGACTCGCTAAAAGCGAACAAAGTGAAGCTTGAAGCGTTAGTCTAATCATCCCGCACAGCGGAGGGTATAATACCTAGAAGTTTTCTTTACAATTTACACCCGTGATTTTTCCCATCCAGTTTGCCTCTTCAGTAACAACAAGCAATTTCTGGCTAATAAATCCTCTTATTTCCAATAAGTATGTTCCGGACTTGAAAAAATGCGCATATTCTGATTAATCTCTTTCCAAAAGGTCTCTAAGATGACAGATAGAATTAAACCAATTAAAAAAAGTCAGGATTGGGACTCGTCCGCGCTGAAAGTTAATCTGGAAAGAACGGCTGCTACCATAGACATTCCCGACCAATACTCTCCTCTGCTCAAGGTTGTAGAAAATCACTATGGTTTGCAAAAAAAGACTCGTGAACTTTTGATCGAGTTGCATCATCCTTTTGTTAACTGGGACTATGTCTTAAAAGAACTGAAGTCTGTTTCCATTGGAGATTTCTATATTTATAGTAATCATCCTGACGGACTTTCCGCCATTGCCACGATGCTTTGTGTTTATTTTGAAGTCATCAAATCATCGTCATACCAAGACGTCAAAGACAGTGCGGTTCATTATCTGTTCGATTATATCGATGCGATACTAAACAAGAGCAATGAATATCTCTCGAGGAATGTTTCGCTGTTTCCAGAAATTGTAAAATCTTTTCAGGAGGTTATTGAAGAAGACGAGGTAATTTTTAAAAAATGTTCGTCTTATATGAAAAGAATCATCAAGAGTATTATTGATAAAAATTTAGATTTTCAGGATCCTCTGTTTAATCGTTTAGTTTATAAAATTTACAAAATTACGTATGAGTTTTGGCTTGCTCAACCGAATCCGACGGAATGGTTTGTTGTGGAAGACGATGAAACTCAGGAATCGATTGCAGTCTACAGGCAATTGATTCAACCTTTGAGCCATGAACATTTACGGACTCTGTTAGAAGAGCTGGAAACGATAAGTAATAATACAATCCAGACAAGTATCGAAGCACTGAAACGCTATCTGGATATGCCGGATTATTTTCAGATCGTTGACGGATACCTGCAAATTGCCGATCAGTTGGAAAAGTCCAATATTTATCAGGGACGCCAACATGTAGTGAAACTGCGCTTTCTAATCAACGTCATGGATGCCGCCAATCTGGCTGACATTCACGCAGGCGCCTTGCGGGAAATTAACCATTCTCTCAAAATGGTTTTTCAGGAAGAAAAACAGGAAAAACTTCATGATTTTATAAGCAAGATAGTCGGTCTTGTAAAAAAGAATCAAGCTCAAAGAGAATTTAATGTTGCAGTTTTTGATTGTATCACGACAACGGCAAGAGAAGTATTCGCTTTAAACAATCACACGCTTGCGGACACCTTTATTGATGAATTAATTCATTACGGTTTCCAGTACCCTGAAATCAAAGGTTCCAACGAGGAATGGCAGGTCAAAGTCAATCCGGCCCATATCATCAATATTCGTTCATGGCTGGAAATCATTGGAATGAAGCCTCGATGGACGAAGAGGTTGATATCTGCGCTGATTATTAATCTGAAGATGGGTGGCATTTTTGTTCGCGACACGGATCTTATTCAAAAAAACATCTCCGCACTGCTCAATAGCGATATAACACCGTCTTATAGTTTAATGAAGCAGCTGCTAAGGATTTTTCCCGTATATTTCAACGAAATAGGCGCCGAAGGAGAACTGAGAGACATTACCACAAAAGTTGACGAGCTTTCATTCCGTAATGATAAGTTGATTTATTTCTTCCGCAAGCAATCACACGTGGAAAGCAACAGTTTGCTCGTTAAATTTACTGAGGATATTTTTCGGTACTGGAATTCAGGAGACAAGAATTTTCTCCGCGCGCATCTTTCCCTTGATGTTTATGAACAGGTTACAAATTCCGGGGAATATTTCAACGGAATGCATAAAGCATTCAAATACTTTTTCACAAAGATAAACGACAATCCTCTTAATTTTCTCGATTGGAACAACGAAAAGATATGCAAAGAGCTTGGCAACGTAAAGGGCGTTAATGCTAGAGACCAGGAACGGGCCAAAATAATGATCCGTATCTACCAGTTGATATATAAAAAATATTTTCCGCAATTTATTGATCTGCTGAAAGATTTGGAAGCCGCAAACGTTTTTCCTCAAAATGATATCTCATCGCTGAAGCGCGCTTTAAATGCGAAGAACTACTATCGCAGTATTACAATTATCCTGAAATTTTTATTCATATTGAAGGAAAGAATCATTTCTTCCAAAAAAACTCAATTCTACGAAAATATATATTACAAAAGGCATATCGCGGCCGGTATTCCCTCCATGTATGGAACGTACACCGAGAAGAAATTTGATGCAGTCGGCCTGTCCCTAAGATTGGAAAGCATGGCCACGATGCTTTTTGAGGAACTGGGTCAATCATTTAATCTGAAATTTATCACCAAACATACGCTTAAGAAGATTCACACATACCTTTGGTTGTATATCAACGCTTTGGAAATAGAAGGTATTGCCACGGAAAGTATTGCGGCAAAAATAAAATACGTCACAAACGCATTATCCATTAAGCAATTTTCTCTGGAACAGTACGTGGATATTTTTCGTTTTATTTCCAAGGATGTTCAGGATATCATTCGCAATTATTACATTGATGTCCATACGTCAAGTCTTCCGGTTATCGTCGATCAAATTTACGGGACGGACACTCAAATACAGACAAAATCAGAGCAAAAGAAACATGATAAATTAATATATCAGCACTCTGAAAACTTTATCCGGGGAATAATATCCTCCGCCTTCGGCATTCAGGTGCTGGATAATTTTATCAACACGGTCATCAAAACCCTGATCGCTGAATCCGAAAAGTTTAAGGACAACAAACAGGTGCTCAAGGTTGTCATGGCCTATAATCCGGATTTGACGGTTTCTTCTTTTTATAAAAAGAACAAAAATGTTGATAACCAGATACTTCTCGGAAACAAGGGATATTTTCTCAAGGAACTGGTGTCTTTTGGTTTTAATGTGCCCCCGGGATTTATTATAACCACTGAGGTGTTTAGAGGATACGAAGCGGTCTATGGTTATAAATATATTTTTAATGATCTTGCCGTCCGGATCAGCAAAGAGATTAAAAAACTGGAAAAAATAACGGGCTTCAAGCTGGGTGATCGCCGGAATCCTTTGTTGCTTTCAGTAAGAAGCGGTGCCACTGTTTCCCTTCCCGGGATGATGAAATCTTTTTTAAACGTGGGCATCAATGAAACCATTGCGGAAAATCTCAGC
>CAYNWA010000005.1:46385-93478 GCA_964400795.1 uncultured Smithella sp. | reverse complement strand
AAAGACGATTTTAAATGGGCGGCCTGGGATTCCTATCGCCGTTTTTTACAAATGTGGGGAATGTTTCAGGGATTGAATCGCAATTTCTTCGACGCGATCATTGATGAATTCAAGCAAAAATTCGGTGTGGCAAGAAAAATTCAATTTTCACCGGAACAAATGAAACAAATCGCCATTGCCTATAAAAAAGGGCTAACCGACAATTACATTGAATTCAAAGATAAACCGCTGGATCAATTACGGCATGCCATTCTGCAGGTTTTTGATTCATGGTACTCGGAACAGGCGGAAATTTATCGGCGGCAAATGCATATTTCCGATAAATGGGGCACGGCCGTGATTGTTCAGAAAATGGTGTTTGGAAATCTTAACGATAATTCCGGTTCAGGAGTAATTTTTACCCGTGAACCCAAAAGTCTGTCTTCCGATGTAACGCTCTACGGAGATTTTATCTTTGGAGTTCAGGGAGATGATATTGTGTCCGGTCTGGTTGAGACCTATCCTATATCAGAGAAACAGCGTATAGCGGAATGTCGGGACTCCAAAATATCTCTGGAAGACAAATTTCCTGAAATTTACGCGGAACTGTTAAGAATTTCAGAAATACTCGTTTACGAGAAAGGGTTTAATCACCAGGAAATTGAATTTACCTTTGAAGGGCGAACGCGTGATAAATTATACATCCTCCAGACACGCGATATGAATCAAATAACGACAAAAAAATGGAAACGTTTTAACGATACTTTCTTCTTACAGTCATCATCTCTTGGAACGGGTATAGGTGTTAATGGTGGAGCGTTGGCTGGCCGTGCGGTTTATTCAGAAGCAGATATTAAGAAATTCCGATCCGAAGAACCTGAAACACCTCTTATTCTTGTACGCCCGGACACAGTCCCGGATGATGTGGGTGTTCTTCTGCAAGTGGAAGGTCTCCTTACGGCCAAAGGCGGAAGTACGTCGCATGCTGCGGTAACTATACCTCAACTGAATAAGGTTGGCGTTGTGGGTTTTAATAAACTCAAAGTTTATGAAAAAGATGAATTCGCCACAATAGAAAATCATACGATTAAAGCAGGTGATTTCATCAGCATCGATGGATGGAGCGGCACGGTTTACGCGGGGAAGCACGAAAGCGAAGGGGAGTCGTGAAATATAAAACGCTCACTGGCCGCAAACACGTGAGGCCAGTGAGTATCAATATTCAAACGATCATCTGTTATTTCATTACAAAAGATTCTTATGGATGTAAACCGTCAGATCTCCCAATCTATTGGTGTAGCTTCCGAATTCATTGTCATACCAGCCAAATATCTTGGCGTGAACAACAGGCACCTTTAATACTTTTTCGGGAAATACTTTTGCAATATCGGCCGGCATATTGGGAATATGTGAAATATCCAGATTAATAAAAGCCGTGCGTGTATGATTGAACTGACCTTCGATTATGACTGCAGCGTCAACCCCGAGAAGATCTGCCGGAACATTCTGCTCCATCGTGAATTTTATCAATTTTTCCGGATGCTGTGCAGCGGTTTTATTGTATAATTCATTAAGCATTTTTGTATTGATGGCCATCTGACCATCCTGTTTTCTTGCCCGCGCCTGAAAAGTCGCGTTAAGCACTATGAGCGACAGGGTGCTGGTAGGTATTCTGATTGAGTCAGCCATAAAGCCTATATGCTGAACTTCCGGAATGACCTCTGCCAGCGCTTTGGCTGCATTCGTTGACGTCAGAATGATGCTGTCCAGGATGCTGCGGTTTTTCCTTAGATCCTTTTCTCCGGCTTTGGGAACGCTGTCGAGCACACTCTGTGTATTGGTAACGGCATGAATGGTCGACATGGAAGCCGTCAAAATATTACTGGTCTCTTCATTGTCCAGAAGAGGCTTAATCATATGGGCAAGTCCGGTAGTTGTGCAGGAAGCGGCAGAAACAATCAGGTGCTTTTTGGGTTTGAAAGCTGTGTTGTTGATTCCGTAAATCAGAGTGACGGCATCATCCGGCATGGATAGAGCCTTGTTTTTTATTTTAAAAGGTGAAGAGTTAATGACCACCTTTGCTCCGCCATTCAAATGTCCGCGGATGGAACCGCTCTTGTTCTCCGAAGCAACGGTCGGATCTTTGAATTTTCCCGTGCAGTCCACAACAATGTCAACACCATGTTGTCTCCAGGAAATATCGGAGGGATTTCTCGCTTCACGAAGAACAGTAACAGGCACTCCGTCTATCAGCATTTTCCCCTGCTTTTCATCAACAATCTGGATAAGCCGTTCCGCCTTAACTCCATAAAGGAACTTGTGCATCAATCCGTAAGTCGTGTCTTTTTCAATAGCCTGAGCGATGGAATCAAGACCCGTGCCCACTTCTCGTCCTTGATTGACGACAATTTCCCTGAAATACTTTCTGTTGATGTGATGCCATAAAGTTAATTTTCCGATTCTGCCCAGACTGTTGATGCCTAGAACCGGCTTCCTGTTTTCAAATACCTGAACATTTGCCATAATAAGAACCCTCCTTTATTAATGAGACTCGCTAACTATAGGAAGCGTAAGTCGTAGTGAGCCTCAAATTTTGTAAGCACAGCGCAATGAAATTTGTAAGTCGAACTATCCAATTCCGATATCGGAATTGAAAACCAATGAAACTCTCCAAAATCGAGCGAAGCGAAGATTGAGGCGCAAGTTGAATTATCCCTTTCCCTTCGTGGATAGGGATATCCCGCAAAGCGGAAGTCGTTACCCCTGCGACCCTGTTTTTACAGGAAATGATAAACTGACAGATTTTCTTGGTGATTAATAAAAAAAAATGCAGGGATGCCCTCTGCATTTTAGGCAAAATAACTCTATTCATAAACGGTTTGGTGGCGACCGGGACCATAAATTATCTCCCTTAAAAGGTCAGGATTTTTTTACAGGAAAGAAGGGGAAAAGTCAAGTACAGATAAAAATTTTTCTAATATTTCTGCTTTTTAAAATGGTCGGTTCATCACTTCTAAACGATATTGAGCTTTTTCGTGTCCTTTTTCAGCGGCTTTCCGATACCACCGTTCTGCTTCAGCACGATCCGCCTGAACAATTATGCCCTCTTCATATATACCGCCTAAATTGAACTGAGCTTCTACATTTCCTTGCAGGGCCGCTTTTTGATACCATTTTATCGCTTCAGCAAAATCCTGAGAAACGCCTTCTCCGAAAAAGTATTTCAATCCGAGATTGTATTGGGCAACAGAATTCCCCTGCTCAGCCGCTTTACGATACCATTTTACGGCCTTAGCATCATTTTGTGGAACTCCTGAACCTTCTTGATACATATCTCCAAGATTTAACTGAGCATCAGCAAATCCCTGTTTGGCAGCGATTAAAAACCATTTAGCAGCTTCGGCCTCATCCTGCGTAACGCCGTCTCCATGTTTGTACATTTTTCCCAACCTGTTCTGGGCCTCCGCGTTGCCTTGTTCAGCTGCTTCTCGATACCATTTTGTTGCATTAGCATCGTCGTGTGAAAAATCTTTGCTTGTGTCAGGTGTTTCATCTTTTACGGCCGGTTTTTCTATGTATTCTTCTTCAAGTATTTCATCCGTTTTATCTGGAACAACTTCTTTGCTTTCTTCCCGGATTGCATCCTGTATGGCTGGTTCCTCTATGTATTCTTCTGCAAGTGTTTCATCCGTTTTCCCTGAAATAACATCTTCGCTTTCTTCTTGAATTTCATCCTGTATAATTGCTGGTGCTTCAATATCCTCATTATCATAAACCTTTGTTACTTCTTGAGAGTCCGGATATACTCCCCCCAGTTTATTCTGTGCATCTACATGTCCCTGCTGAGCCGCCTTATAATACCATTGAGCAGCCTCTTCATCGTCCTGAGTGACACCCAAACCTTCCTGATACATTACTCCCAAATTATACTGGGCATCTGCAAATCCCTGTTCGGCAGCTTTTTGATACCATTTAGCGGCTTTTTCGTTATCCTGCGCGACTCCCTCACCTTTCTGGTACATGACTCCCAAATTATATTGAGCGTCCACGATTCCTTGTTCGGCAGCTTTGAGATACTGTTTTGCCACAATCTTTTTTGAATCTTCTTGCGTTACCCTTTCATCTTTGTCTTCTGCGCGAACCTTGCCACGTTTCTTTTGAGTATCCGTGCGTTCCTGTTCAGCTTCCTGCCTCTGCCTTTTTGCCGCTTCAGCTTTTTCCCGCTCAGCTTTTTCCCGTTCTGCTTTTTCCCGTTCTGCTTTTTCCCGTTCTGCTTTGGCTCGTTGAGCTTCTTCGATTTTTCTTTGCAGTATTTCCAGTTTTGCATGGGCTTCGTCGTACCCCTGATCAGCGGCCTTTTTGTACCATTTCATGGCTTCCGTATAACTCTTTGTAACACCCAAACCCTCCTGATACATCTCCCCCAGATTACACTGTGCATTGGCAATACCTTGTTCAGCAGATTCTAAAAACCATTTTGCGGATTTGACATGGTCCAGAGGAACTCCTTCACCCTTATTATACATGACCGCCAAATTGAACTGGGCTTGTGCGTTGCCTTGCTCAGCCGCTTTCAGGTACCATTTCGCGGCCTTCTCATCGCTTTGCGCAACGCCCTTACCTTCCTGATACATCCACGCAAGATTGATCTGCGCTTTTGCATGATCTTGCCGGGCAGATTTTAAAAACCATGCCGCAGCCTCAGCGTCATCCTGTTGCACAAGATCACCTTTTCTGTAAATCAATCCCAGATTATATTGGGCGGCGGCGTTTCCCTGTTCCGCCGCTTTAAGAATATCTTTAAATGATGCCATCTTTTTGTCTGCGTCTTATAAATATCTTAAGATGATGAGCAATGATAAATCCTAACCCTCCAAGAAAAATCTTATCCAAACATGTTTGGATTTCAACTTCCCGAGGCTGTTTTATAAATATTTATTTATACTCTGAAAAGCAATTTTTTGTTTACACTTTAAATCTACTTAAACCATTGAAATCTAACGTGGCAAAATAATCCTTCACTGTTTCAGCACGGCGGATTTGCACGACCTCGCCGCTTTCTCTCAACAGAAGTTCTGCGGAACGAAGTTTCCCGTTATAGTTAAAGCCCATGGCAAAGCCATGCGCGCCCGTGTCATGGATGACGATAATATCGCCCTGTTCCAGTTTGGGCAGTTTGCGGTCAATGGCAAATTTGTCGTTGTTTTCACAAAGCGATCCGGTGACGTCATAAAGAATATTGTGAGGCTTACGCTCCTTGCCCAGAACTGTGATGTGATGATAGGCGCCGTAAAGAGCCGGGCGCATCAGATTGACCATACAGGAATCCAGCCCGGCAAATTTTTTATAGGTATTTTTGATATGCAACACACGGGAAACCAGATAACCGTATGGACCGGTGATGTAACGGCCACATTCCGTAAAAAGTTTTAGCGGAGCGAGGCCGTTGGCAACAATAATTTCATCGTATTTTTTCTTTATCCCCTGGTTCATCACATTCAGGTTAATTCTTTTCTGCTCCGGCCGGTAGGGAATGCCCACACCGCCACCGATATTGACAAAGTCAAATTTTATTTTAAGTTTCTGCGATATTTCAGCTATAAGCTTAAAAAGTATTTCCGCAGTTTCCACAAAATAATAAGGATCAAGGTCGTTGGAAGCGACCATGGTATGAATGCCGAAACGCCGGACGCCCTTGTCCTGGCATATTTTATAGCCTTCAAAAAGCTGTTCGCGGGTAAAACCGTACTTTGCCTCTTCCGGATGGCCGATAATATGGTTGCCTTTTTTCAATTTGCCGGGATTATAGCGAAAACAGATTAGAGCAGGCAGTCCGGCATTTTTTTCCAAATAGGCTATGTGGCTGATGTCGTCCAGATTGATAATGGCCTTTAATTTTTTGGCCAGGCGGAAATCTTCCACAGGTGTGTCGTTGGAGGAAAACATGATTTCTTCGCCAGTAATTCCGGTTTTCTGTGCCATCATCAATTCGGCCAGCGAACTGCAATCGGCGCCATATCCTTCCTTGTGCAGGATTTTCATCAAATAGGGATTGGGAGCAGCCTTAACGGCGTAGTATTCTTTAAAACCTGGATTCCAGGAAAAGGCTTTCCTGAAAGCGCGAGCGTTTTCCCGAATGGCTTTTTCGTCATAAATATGAAAAGGCGTCGGGTAATTTTTAATGATTTTTTCTATCTGATATTTCGTAAACGGCAATGGCTTACCTTTCATGTAACTGTCTCCTTCAATTAAGCCTTTAATTGAACTTAGCAATAAACTTACGGCAAATAATAAAATTTATCAATATTATTTTCCGTTGCAATCAAATGCATTATTTTATTAATGAACGAAAGGAGAAATAAAAAAATATGATGCGGCAGAAATGAAAGCAGAAATAGGTATGGTCAAAATCCATGCCCAGATAATGTTTCCCGCGACGCCCCAGCGCACGGCAGAAAGTCTTTTGCTGGCGCCAACACCAACGATCGCACCAGTAATCGTATGGGTTGTGCTCACGGGTATGCCAAACACGGACGCACCGATAATCGAACAGGCCGCGGCTGTCTCGGCGCTAAAACCACCCATCGGTTGGAGTTTGGTGATTTTTGTGCCCATGGTTTTCACGATTCGCCAGCCACCGAACATGGTTCCCAGAGAGATCATTGTATAGCTGGCAATAATGACCCACCAGGGAATGTGAAAACTATCACCCAGCAATCCTTTACTGAAAAGAACCATGGTGATAATACCCATGGTTTTTTGCGCATCGTTCATGCCATGTCCCAATGAATATACCGCTGCGGAGAAGAGCTGGAGCTTTCGAAAAAGTTTATCCGATTTGGCAATATTGGAACGGTGGCTCAGATTCATGGCCAACACCATAAAAATAAAACCCAATGCCATACCAATAGCAGGAGAAACAAAAATAAACAAAGTTGTTTTGATAATACCGGGCCAGAGCAGCGTGCCTGTTCCAGCCTTGGACACCCCCGCGCCTATCAAACCGCCAATCAGGGCATGAGAGGAACTGCTGGGCAGACCATAATACCACGTGGCAATATTCCAGACAATTGCACCGCTGAGAGCGGACATAATGACCAAATTATCAACAATGTCTATATGAATGATTCCCTTGCCGACGGTATGAGCAACCGCTGTACCAATTAAAAAAACGGCGGAAAAATTAAAAAAAGCCGCCCACAGAACCGCTTGTTGTGGTTTAAGAACTCGAGTAGAAACAATTGTGGATATGGAATTGGCGGAATCGTGAAATCCATTAAGAAAATCAAACGCCAGCGCGATGATCACCAGAAAAATGACAAAAGCCATTGAATCAAGCATGTTTCAGGACAATTCCTTCCACGATGTTGGAGACGTCTTCGCAAACGTCTATTGCTTCTTCAATCCGTTCAAAAATTTCTTTCCATTTAATCAGTTCAATGGCGTCTTGTTCCTTCATAAAAAGATTGGTAATGATGGTTCGTAAAGTCACGTCGCCGGCGTTTTCCAGAGTGTTGATTTCCACACAGCCATCCAAAATCATCTTGGAATTTTTCATGTCACGCAGACCGTGAACAATTTCTTTTATCTTTTTAACGGCATCATTGAGAATTTTTGCCTGCTTGATGATCTCGTCATCCGGCTTTTTGACTTTATACATGTGTATACGAATTGCGGTCGCCTCAATGACATCCATGATGCTGTCCATTTTGTTGACCAGCGCATAGATATCCTCGCGATCAATCGGCGTCAAAAAGGTTTTATGCATTTTTTCGTAAGTGTTATGCGTGATGACGTCTGCTTCGTGCTCAAGTTCTTTGAGCTTGGCAACTTTGGGTTCAGAATAGTCGCGGGTTTTGGTCATTTCCAGAAAAAATTGACTGCCTTCCAGAATTTTGGTAGCCAATTCTTCAAAAAGTTCAAAAAAATTTTCTTCCTTAGGAAACAGGCGCATGAGAAAGACCTCCTTGCGTTCCGTTATATGTAGTATCGTTAAAAACAATAAAATTGTTGGCAGTGCTCTAGCGAATTATCGAATAAAATGCAAGGATTAAAACGATAAAAAAAGCGAAAAAAAAGATTAACACCTGTTATTTAAGGACTTTAGCATAGATAATTTTACTGTCGCCCTCATTATAAAAATTCTTCAAGAAAGCTTCCTGATAGAAACCGCAGGCTACATAGAATTCTTGTGTCGGTTTATACTGTTCCCGGGAAGATGTTTCGGCATAGATATGTTTCCCGCCACTGAGTTCAATAAGTCTCTCGGTTTCGGCCATCAGCAGTTTCCCCATGCCACGTCCGCGCAAGTCATCAGAGACGACAATCCAGTATATATCATAACTGTAAGCCGTCGCGGGAATCAGTCCGTAACAAGTGTATCCGAAGACGCGTTCGTCATTTTCAGCAAATAAAAACTGGTAAGAGCTGGCATCTTTCTGATCCAGCTTTTCTTCAGCCAGTTGTATGGCTATCTCAAGTTCTTCATCGGAAAAGAAACCTGTAGATTCAACGATAGCAGCTATCTCTTCGATATCGGAAGGCTTTATTTGCTGACGGAACGTAACTTCTTTCATATTTTAATCAGGCCTGCGGATACCTGAAACATAAAATAAACGGCGCCAACCAGGCAAACGTCATGAATAATTTGGAAAAGAAAAGGACAATGATGATTTTTAATATAAAAGCTAGATCTCCTTGCCAATAGAGTTCAACGCGTTATCAATAATTAAATCGATAGCCTCGTGATATTTAATTTCAGCCATCTCCAGCGCCGCAGCAAAACCGGCATCCGGCGACAAACACGGATTGGTGTTAACTTCCAATACCCAGGGTTTGTTGTTATTGTCAATACGAAAGTCAACACGCGCGTACCCGCGCAACGAAAAAACATTCCAGCACCGCAGGGAAATTTCGCGTAAGGATGATATTAAAAGGATATCATCGTCATCAAAATCGAATTTTCGTATCGTATTGTTATATTCAAAGGAATCCGCATCCCATTTGGCCTTGTAATCAACAATTTTTAGTTTATCGGAAGCGTAATCCTGAAATACCATCTCCGCTATTGGCAAAACCCTTGCTCCGGCTTTATCAGAAATCAAAGCAACATTGAATTCGCGGCCGTCGATATAGGCTTCGGCGTAACAGGAGCCGCCCAATTTTTTTTTGCGGAGTTTCATTTCTTTGATAATCGCCGTTTTGTCTGTACAGGAAATCAGAGAGTTCTCATCAAGCCCGATCGAGGCATGTTCCCAGGACGACTTGATTAAATAGTGACTGCAATCGTCTGGTCTGGAGATGAAACCATCCTGTTGGATCCAGTCTGGCGTGGCAATACCGGCATCGCGCATGATTTTTTTGGACATCGGTTTATTGGATGTTTGATATATAGCTTGGGTTGGACAGCCTGTATAAGGAATTTGCAAAGCATCGAGAACAGCGGGGGCAAAATAAATCAGGCTGCCTTTGGAATCCAGGGTTTCCACGATATTGAAAACGGCCGCCGGCTTTAAGGACTGCAGCATGGTTATGGTACTATTCAGGTTGAGTTCGCAAGCTAATAAAACAGGTTCATAATGCAGTGAGCGCAAGGCGTCAGCAATGGCTTCAGCCTGCTGGAGGCAATCAAGCTCGTCCTGGGCAGCATTTGCTGGAATATCACTGTGCAAAATTACGATTTTTTTCATGATAACGAAGACTTTTCTGAATGATTATTTCTTTACTCTCTTCAGTGCTGATTTAATGATGGCGCTGATTAATTTATGATAACTCATTCCTATTTTCGTGCACAGGATGGACAAATCAGAACGCACGGGATTGAGTCCGGCCAAGGAATTTACTTCCATGAAATGAGGAACTCCATAAGCATTGGAGCGTAAATCAATGCGTCCGGCATCTCTTAAATCCAATCCCCGCCAGGCCATCAAAGAAATTTCCATGGACTTCTGAGCTTCATCATCTTTGGCCAGCACGTACTCGACCAGTCTATCGTAGTGTTCCTTATTTTCATAAGAATAAGCGTTCTTTTCCGCATCGGGTTTGAGAATCACCTCCAGCACTCCCAGGGCGCGGGCATCTTTGCCTGTTCCCAAGATTCCCACGGTGAATTCTCGTCCCGGAAGATATGTTTCGACGAGCACGGGTTGATGAAAAGTTTTTAAAAGGTATTTACAAACCTTTTGGAGATTTTGGCGATTGGTTATTTTGGATAGCGCCGTTATTCCCTTGCCCGTTCCTTCAGCCACCGGTTTGGCAAAAAGAGGAAAGGGAAGGCTGATTCTATCAATGTCTTTTGTATTGCTAACGATAGTAAAATCGGGAGTGGGTATGCCTAAATCGCGTAGAATCTGCTTGGTAAATCCTTTGTGCAGCGTTAAGGCATTGCCTAGGGGATCGGAAAAGGTATAGGGAATATTGTAGGCTTCAAGAAGAGCGGGAACCTGTGCTTCTCGCCCGAAACCATGCATGCCTTCAGCGATATTGAAAACAAGGTCCCAACGGTCACCTTTGGTCAGCCGGCGGACCAGCGCTTTAATGTTACCAATCCGGTCGGCCTGAAAGCCGTTACTCAAAATGACCTTTTCAACCGCTTCAATTGTATCGGGAAGATCGAATTCCGCGGTTTCTTCGAGACCATATCCTTCTTTGAGATAGTCGTCGCGTAGATCGTAGGTGAGACCGATTTTGAGTTTCTTATTGACGCGACCCACTGTTGGACTGTTGACCCCCTGCAATAAAATCCCGCCGGTTAATGTATATCTTTCGATTTTGCATGGTTGTCGGGATAGCGGAAAGTATTGCCTTCATAATTGCGCAGCAGTAAGTCGCCGTTTTCCCATCCGATGGCGTATTCGGGAAGCAAAGGAATTTTGCCTCCGCCGCCGGGAGCATCAACAACATAAGTGGGCACGGCGTAACCGGTGGTGTGTCCTCGCATGCCCTGAATAATTTCAATGCCCTTGCTGACGGGTGTCCGGAAGTGAGAGGAGCCGGGAATAGGATCGCACTGATACAGATAATAAGGACGTACCCTGATTTGCAGTTGACCGTGAACCAGCCTGGTCATTGTTTCAATGTCGTCATTGATACCGGACAACAAAACCGTCTGGCTCCCCAACGGAATGCCGGCGTCCGCCAGACGAATGCAGGCGGCGCTCATTTCCGGTGTCAGTTCTCTGGGATGGGTAATATGAATACTCATCCATAACGGATGATATTTTTTCAGCATGGCGGTGAGAGCCGGTGTGATTCTTTGAGGCAAAACAACAGGGACTTTCGTGCCGATCCGTATCAGCTCGACATGACGAATTTTGTGGAGGCGCGCCAGAAGCCATTCGAGCCTTTCATCGGATAAAGTTAAAGGATCGCCACCGGAAAGCAGAACGTCGCGGATATTTTTATTGCCGGCGATATATTGAATGGCTTTTTCCCATTTTTCCAGGCTGATCAAATGATGATTGCTGCGTTCAATAATACGGGAGCGTGTGCAATAACGGCAATAGGTGGAACAGCTGTCGGTGACCAGAAATAAAACGCGGTCCGGGTAACGATGAATGATGCCCGGTACCGGAGAGTCCACGTCCTCGCACAGGGGATCCTCCTCTTCACCTTCAGTATGCAGGCATTCATCGACTACCGGGACAACACAGCGGCGCAGCGGATCCGCGGGATTGTCAGGATGCAGCAGGCTGGCGTAATAAGGTGTTATGGATACGGGCAGCGCACCGGAATGGTGCATCATGGCCTGCCGTTCATTGTCTGAAAGATTAATGACCTCTGATAAGGTATCAACATCCCGGATGGCATTACGCAATTGCCAGTGCCAGTCAAACCACTCCAGGCGGGTAATTTCGGGATAAAGTCGTGTCCGGAAGATGCGGGAACGGGCGGAATCCTTAAAAGGAAATAAAATACTATCTGACTTTTGTTTAATCGGATGCTGACTGAATTCCTCTTTGAACAACAAAAAGTCACTTACATTATTTTTAGCATGAACAAGACCGGTCACATGACCAGGAGGTTCTTCCTCCTCTTTAAACAGGGTCTCGCTTTCCATTAATTCCTCCTTGATGAGGATCATCCTCCCGTAAATTTATTTTGTGATAAAAAAATTTACTCTTTGATAATGAAATGTACTCATACAGAAATTTTTGTCAACACTTTGTTGCATTTTTACGATAAAAATTTTAAAAATTTTTTTGAGCGGACTCCTCCGTGAAGGAAATATTGACGGTCAATCCGTCAGTTGATCGTCCGAAAGACATGGTCAATTCATTCTGTATCGGACAAAGTTGAGCCGGTGCGATAGCCCTGAAACCCTCATGGATTCTACATCAGAGCATGATGAACGCAGAAGCGCAATACTCCGGAAGGTGACATGGAAGACGTAAGATTTCCTGAAAATATAGCGGGAAACGTATCGAACCGTCTTCTTAGACCTCAAGACATCACATCGAGCGATCGGAAGATGTTCGTGCCCGTTGAAGACAATTTTTGTTCAAAAGAAAAAGAATTAGGCAAAAAAACTTTTTTCTAGTAAGACGGAATCGTCCTGTTCAAGGATCAACGAACGATGTTAATCGTCTGAAGCGCGAGAAGATGCATGCCCGAATTACCCGAAGTTGAAACCCTCTGCCGCCAGTTGAGACAAAAGATTTGCGGCAGGAAAATAATGGCGAGTGAAATCTATGACGAAAAACTTGCCCATTTTAAAAATTTAAAAGGACGAATCATCGCCGCGATTGAACGCCGGGGCAAAACGGTTAATGTTTTTCTTGACGATGGGGCATTCATTTCCATTCATCTGCGCATGACCGGACGACTTTTCTGGCAAAAGGATTCAACAAGACCGAAGTATAGCCGGTGGATGATGGCCTTTAAATATGGAAATGTCTTTCTTGTTGATCCGCGACGTTTTGCGACAGTTAAAGTTCAAAAAGCGATGCCGGATAAAATCCGTAACGATCTTCTTACAGGTTTTGACGAAAAAGCATTCATGGAACAACACGCTGTCCGGAAGATTAATGTCAAGACTTTGCTGATGGACCCGAAAGCCCTGGCGGGTATCGGCAATATTTACGCCTGCGAGATTTTACATCAATCAGGTGTTTCGCCATTAAGGCAGGCGTTTACGTTATCCGGAGAGGAATGGAAGAAAGTATTTGGTACAGCCAGACGGATTTTAAAAAAAGGTGTTGAAAAGCGAGGAACATCCATCTCTGACTGGCGGGATTTATTTGGCGAACCGGGCGAAAATCAGTACGAGTTAAAAGTCTATGGCCGGGAACGGAAAATTTGTAAAAATTGCGGTGGGACTATTTGCAGGATAAAACAAGGTGGCCGAAGCACCTATTTTTGTCCTGATTGTCAGAAGTAATATGTCCCTCCCCTTGTTGAGCGAATCGATAGGATCGTATCTCCAAACATCAGATCATAAAAATTTTGAACAAGGTCGGAGGCGTTTTGACGGAAATCAGATTCTTCTATTTTGATTTTGGTTCGTTAAATCTCGCAATAATCCCGAAAGGCTGAAGAATTGAATTATTTTGTTTCCAGGCAATGTAATCCTTAATTTTTTGTATTGCTTCACCCGGCGTATCAACGAATTCCACACCCGCTTCGTAAAACTTGTCCTCAATGATGACTTTAATCCATCTCACTTTTCCAATAGCGGTAATATGCTTTTCCAGAGTCTTTAATGTAAAATCTATCTTGAGCATGGTATCAACGGGTAAAAGAAGATTCCCCCGAATTTTTGCACCGGAAGCAGATAAATCCTCGCTGTAATTATAGGCAATTTTTTTCTGAGAAATATTCTCTTTTCCCGAGACAACCGACACGGTGATCTCGTTAAATTCATTCAATCGTTCCGATTTTCTTTTTTCCTTCATCATTGGCTCATTCCTTCTTTTTTAACTTTAGAATCATTGTCATATAAATTGATAATTTTTTGCTCTAAATAATGTCAGACAGGCATCAACAACAACTTCATCATAAAGAATACCTCTGTTTTGCTCAATTTCTTGAAGGGCGGTCTCAATGCCCAGGGAGGCACGATAAGGACGATGTGAAGCCATGGCTTCCACTACGTCGGCGACAGCCATAATTCGGGCTTCAATAAGAATTTCATCTCCTTTCAGGTTTCTTGGATAACCGGAGCCATTGATTCTCTCATGATGTTGATGGACTATTTCCGCCAGTGGCCAGGGTGATTCGATATCCTTTAGCATTTCGTATCCACTTTGGGGATGAACTTTAATCAGTGAAAATTCCAGATTGGTCAATTTTGTAGGTTTAGCCAGTATCTCCGTCGGAACGGATAGTTTCCCGATGTCATGAATTATGCCTGCCATCCGAATGCCTTGTATTTGATCCTGGTCTAATCCCATTTCCATGGCAATGGCACAGGCCAAATCTGCAGAGCGGGACTGATGTCCTGCCGTATAGGGATCCCGGGATTCCAAGGCAGAAACCAAAACCTGAATGGTTGTGCCGACTGCTTTCTTCAGACTTTCAAGCGTCTGTTGTAGCTTTTCCTCTGCCTCTTTGCGCTCGGTGATGTCTCGCGTAATACCTCTAAAACCTATCGGTTTGCCGGAAGAATCTTTTAATAGAGAGATAAACCCTTCAATATATCGTTTAACTCCGTCTTTGGTAGTAATTTTCCAGACTAATTCCTTGAGGGGTTCCCCTGTTTTGTAAACTTTGTTATATGCTTGAAAAACCCGTTTTAATTCGTCCGGATCCGTGTACTGCCGGTTATTCATACCCATCAATTCTTCCCTGGTATAACCCATGGACCGACATACAGTATCATTAAAAAAAGTAAAGTTACCTGCAAGATCAGTTTCAAAATACCCATCCTGAATGTCTTCAAGGATGGTCCGATATCTTGTCTCGCTCTGATGAAGTTTTTCCTGGGCCAATTTGCGCTCGGTTATATCTCTTGCTTCGCCCAGAATGGATACAACCTTTCCATTGTCGTCCCTGATAAAATTGAACGAGCATTCCCCCCATACCGTTTTGCCGTTCTTTAGAATAAATTCCAGCTCAATGGTTCTAAAAATCGAATCCTTGGAGGACTCTCTCATTGCCTTCGGCATTCTGACGGATGTAAACTCGATAGCTCGTTTCAGGGAATCCGCGGTGAGAATCTTATCAATGGGCATTTTTTTAAGCTCGTCCGATGTATAACCGGTTATTCTCTCTACCGACGGACTGACATAAGTTATTCTCATATTCAGATCCATGAGCCAGACCTGATCTTTCATATGATCCGCCAACAGACGGTACCGATACTCGCTTTGTTTGAGCAATTCCTCCGCTTGCTTGCGCTCGGTAACATCGTGTGTAACGCCTCTAAATCCAGTTGGATTTCCTGATGCATCCTTCAACAATGATATGGATGCTTCAATAGACCGCGATACCCCGTCTTTCCTGATGATCTGATAATTAATTTCCGGCAGGGGTTCCCCTGTTTTGTAAGCTTTGTTAAACGCTTCAAGAACTTTTTTCGCGTTTTCTTTATCCATGTACTGCCGGTTATTCATTCCTATCATTTCATCGATTGAACGTTTATGAATCCGACATAACGAATTGTTGCAAAAGGTGAATGTACCCGTAAGATCAACTTCAAAATAGCCTTCCTGCATGTTTTCAAGAATGTTTCTATACTTTTCCTCGCTTTGCAAAATCTTTTCCTCGGCTTGTCTTCGCAAGGTAACATCATTGTAAATGACCAAAAATTGTTTTTTGCCGTCCCAGAATATTTCCTTTCGGAAAACATGAAGATGGCGTATTTTACCGTCCTTTCTCACGATGCTCACGTCATATTCTTCTGACGGGCCAAGCTCACTTTGCAATCGTTTTGCTTTTCTCAACTTCCATTCAGCGTAGCTTTCCGGCGTATAGCGCTGTTTAAGGCGTTTACTCTTCAACTCCTCAATGCTGTCATAGCCATAGATGTCCAGCATCGCTTTGTTGGCATAAATGGTTTCGCCCTCTACTGTTGATATACGCACGCCCAAAGGTGAGTCATCAAGAGAATTGCGGAAGTTATTTTCACTTACCAGGAGTTTATTCTCAATTTGTTTGCGTTCAGTAATCGTCCTTGCTTCGCCCAGAATTGAAACAGGTTTCCCAACGTCATCTCTCATGAGAGTGAACATGCACTCGCCCCATACGGTCTGTCCCTTTTTACTGACGAATTCTAGTTCAAGGGTTCGATCCAAGATATAATCCGGGGAAGCAGCTAAGGCCTTGGGTAATTCAACGGAATAAAAATCGATGGCTTTCTTAAAGGACTCCGGCGTGAATAGTTCATTCAGTGATAATTGTTTAAACTCTTCTTCAGTCCACCCCAGAATATTTATCGCGGAGGGACTGACATACGTCACTTTTAAATTGAGATCTGTGATCCACACAGCATCTTTCATGTGTTCTGCGAGTAGACGATATTTTTTATCGGTTTGCTTGAGAGATGACTCTGCCAAGACTCGTTCTGTCACATCACGAATGATTCCTCTGAAACCGATGGGTTTCCCAGACGAATCTTTTTGTAAGGATATGGAAATTTCAATGTATGTTTCGATTCCGTCGTTGCGTGTAAATTGTAAATTCAGTGCCTTATTGGCAATACCGGTTTTGTATACTTCATTATATGCTTGAAAGACTTTTTTAATATTATCTTCCTTCAGATATTGCCGGTAATTCAAACCCATTAATTCTTTTCTAGAGCGTCCGTGTATTCTGCATAATGCGTCATTGAAAAAAGTGAAGTTGCCGGCAAGATCGATCTCATAATAACCATCTTCGATGGTTTCAAGAATAGTTTGAATCTTATTTTCTTCAAGACCAAGTGATTTTTTCTTTGGTTTGCTTTTTTTGAAAGAATGGTTAGTTCCAGTTATAGTTTTGTTCGTTTCGCCTTTCTTATATTTCATTATACTTCCCTTTTTTGCGGGTTTGTTTTCCGCAGGAGCAAAATAGTGCTCACTGTTTTTGTAAAATTTGGTTTGATAAAATTAAAATTATATAAAGAACGATTTTATGTCAAATTTTAATATCAGTAAAAAAATTAAAGCGTGGGTCCTTCGTGAATTCCATATATCGCTCATCGAATAGTTGTTTTTTGTAAGTTGACGCTTTGTGAACAATAGATCATTGTCCAGTAAATGGCATTATGGGCAAAGTCAATCATATCTCATTGAAATAATATATATCAAAATCTAAAATTCGATAAGAAATTATGAGTCTCGATAGCAATTTTAAATTTATTCAAAGGCGCGTCGCGTATAAACCTAACGCGCAGAAGAAGGAACATAATTATTAATGAAAATATGTTGAAGTATTTTTTCTCTTATGATTATCAGTTTTCGGATTTATTTTTTTATCGCATCACATAGACCAACGATACCCATCAAATGACCGTTAATCATTATTTGTTTTATAGTATCTTCAGCCATAGTTTTTCTAGAATAAAAGCATTTATTCAAATTTATTAGCGATTGATGATTTCGTCAAGTTATAATGTTATTTTTCTATACTAACAACATTAAGATATTAATCGTTAATTATTGATATTATTAGATAAAAAAATAAAGCAAAACGATGTTTCATATTTAGCTTGACATTTGAAACAATGTTTCATATTTATTTCCAAAAAAAATGGATATATAAAGGTAGTATGACGACAGAAAAACTCATTATGCCGCAAAAATTAAAAAATCGCCTGTATCCTGTAGTATTGAGGCAATTTGCTGGCAAAGATTTCCACGCCGTTAATATTCGCGACATTTCCAGTGAAAGTGGGATAAGCACCGGAACAATTTATAAATATTTTACTTCCAAAGAGGATCTTCTTTTTTCCATCATTGACGAAAAATTACTTGATTTGGCTTCATTAATGAGGCTGCATCTCGAGGGAACTGAAGATATACGTGAAATGTTCAGAAAACTTTTCTGGGTAACGATGAATTTCTTCGATAAAAATCCTGATTTGGCCATTACGGCTTTTATAACAGTACCGCTTAAAAGTTTCATGTCTAACAAATCTTATAAAAGAGAAACGGAAATAGATATTCTTAATGAAATAGTGGAAAAGGCAAAAAAGAAAGGGGCGGTTATATCTGATATGGAAAACAAATATTTTGTCGATCTTTACATGATGATAACCGTTAGACATATACAAAACTGGTATATGCACGGCATGAAGTGGAAACTTGCCGATACAATAAATCAGTTTTTTGATTTTTTCTGGAAAGTCGTTGCACCTTTAAGTACTTGATATTATAAATAAAATAAATAATATTAACGAATTTACAGTAATGTGGAGAATGGAAATGGCTAAAATAGATATTATTGAGAAAGCAAAATCTCAAAAAAGAAATACTTTGACGGAATCGGAAGCTAAGAAATTGTTAAAGCAATACGGAATACCGGTAGTGCAGGAAAAAGTTGCAAAAACAATTGCAGAAGCTGAGACGATAGCAGAAAAAATAGGTTATCCGGTTGTTGTAAAAGGATTAGGAGCAAAACTGACGCATAAAACCGAAAAAGGTCTGGTTATGCTCAACTTGAAACACAAGAAAGAAGTTCAATCAGCGGCTTCACATATAAAAGAAGCAGCCGGAAGTGATTTGGAAGGTTTTTTAGTTCAACCGATGCTGGAAGGCAAAAGAGAATTTGTTGCCGGATTTTTTCAGGATGAGCAATTTGGTCCAACAATTATGTTTGGATTAGGCGGTATATTCACAGAAGCCATTGGTGACGTTGTTTTTCGTTTGGCGCCGATCAATAAGAATGAAGCTGAAAAAATGATTGATGAATTACATGCAAGGAAAATGTTGAGAGCTTTTCGGGGAGAAAGTGCGCCGGATAAAGCTTCGCTTGTCAAAACACTGGTCGGATTGTCACGAATAGGTTTGGAAATACCGGAAATTAAGGAAGTAGATGTTAATCCTTTATTGGTTTCTCCCGATGGACAAATTACCGCCGTTGACGCTTTAATTGTCTTAGGAAAAAATGATGAAAAAAAAGAATATCCACTGCCGGCGGATTTAAAACATGTTTGGAAATTATTCTATCCAAGGTCAATTGCTTTCGTCGGTGCTTCTGCAAACTTCAGAAAATGGGGGCATTTAATGTTTTCTGGCGTTATTGCAGGAGAATACAAAGGTGAAATTTATCTGGTAAATCCCCAGGGTGGAGAAATTGCAGGGAGAAAAGTTTTTCAAACCGTAACAGAAATTCCTGATCAAGTAGACCTTGCGGTTGTTACAGTCCCTGCAAATAAGGTTTTATCTTTAATACCTGAATTTAAGCAAAAAGGAGTTAAAAATGTTTTACTGATATCTTCCGGTTTTGGCGAGGTAGGTGAAGAAGGCAAAATTTTAGAAAATGAATTGGTAAAACAAGCTCGTAATGCTGGAATATTAATTATTGGTCCTAATACAATGGGTATATGCAACCCTTACATATCCTTTTATTGTGTCGGTTCCCATGTTAGACCACCTGCTGGGGGAACTGTCTTGCTTGCTCAATCCGGTAATTTGGGAACACAGATTTTGGCTTTTGCTGCAAAAGAAGACATCGGAATAAGAGCTTTTTGCGGTTCCGGCAATGAAGCAATGATTACAATTGAAGATTATATGGAAGGATTTGAAGTTGACGATAAAACTAAAACAGTCGTTTTGTATGTTGAAAGTGTGAAAAATGGCCGAAGATTTTTTGAGTCGGCAAAACGAGTAGGTAAAAATAAACCGGTTATCGTCTTAAAGGGAGGCCGCACGGAAGCAGGTTCAAGCGCTGCGGCAAGTCACACAGGAGCAATGGCTTCAGATATAAAAGTATTCATGGCCGCCTGCCGGCAAGCAGGAATCGTTCAGGCCGAAAGCCCGATGGATTTGCTGGATCTCTCAGCGGCATTTTCTTCATTGCCCCTACCTAAAGGGAATCAAGTTGCTCTTTTAACTTTGGGAGGAGGATGGGGTGTTGTTGCATCTGATTTATGCGAGGAAAACGGCTTAATTGTTCCTAAGCTATCTGAAGAAGTAATTTCCAAAATTAATAAATTATTGCCACCTTTCTGGAGTCATGCCAATCCAATAGATATTGTAGGCGAAATGAATCCTGAAACATATATGAAAATTCTGGAAGAGCTGATACAGTGGTCTGAATGTGACGCGATAATTCATATGGGCATAATTGGCAGAAAGATAATGATTAAAGCCATTATGGAATCCACTGCTATAGTAGATAAAAAATACGATTCTAAATTTGTAGAAAATGCGTTACGATATGCTGAAGGCTTTGAAAAGCAAACTATCGAACAAACAGTAAAATTAATGGAAAAATATAATAAGCCTATTATAGGAGTTTATTTACTAAATGATGATGAAACGCGAACCGTTACCGAGGTTAATGGCGGTAAGTATAAAGGAGTAAACTTTATTACCCCCGAAAAAGCGGTTAAGTCATTAGCCAAGATGTATCAGTACTCGCAATGGTTAAAAGTATGAATCCGTAAAAACTTTTTCAGCTTGGCTTTAAAAATGGAAATGTTTCACGTGAAACATTTAGGAAGAATAAAAAGGCAGGTTATTGAACCTGCCTTTTTATTTAATTGAATGGAGAAACTACTAATCCATGTTCAGACCGACAAAGAAATTAATATTACCCCGTTTGACCAAAAGAATCACGCTTTTCTTTTCGGTAGCCTTTGCCATTTCTGCCGAATATTGTTTTAAGGAAAGGATTTTAATTTTATTTACCTGAATAATGATATCATTGGATTGAATTCCAACATTATCAGCCGGACTCCCCTCTTCCACATCAGTAACTATTACACCGCCGCTTTGAGAAATGCCAAGTTGTTTAGCAAGGTCTTGCGTTATCTCTTGAACTTGGAGACCGAAATATCCGCCAGACTTTTGAGCCAAGGCTATTTCAGGTTTATCTTTACGTTCCGCTACTACAATTTGAAAGAAAATTTCTTTACCGTCACGCACAACTTTAATGTTAGCCTTTTCTCCTACACGTAAAGCGGCCGTTATAAGCAACAATTCATGGGTGTCTTTTACAACCTTACCGTTAATTTCCGTAATAATATCACCAACTTTTATGCCTGCCTTGTCTGCCGGATCTCCTTTAAATACATCGCTAACTAAAACACCGCTCTTGTTTTTATAATTCATGCTTTTTGCTATTTCATCAGAGATATTCTGTATGGATACGCCCAACCATCCACGCGTAACCTTACCTTTAGTTTTTAAATCATCCAAAATGCTCTTGGCCATGTTAATGGGTATCGCAAAACCAATACCTTGGCCTTGGGCAACAATGGCTGTATTGATGCCAATAACTTTTCCAGACATATTAAATAAAGGCCCTCCGCTATTGCCGGGATTGATGGAAGCGTCCGTTTGAATAAAATTGTCGTAAGCACCCGCACCAATAACACGTCCCTTGGCACTAACAATACCAGCTGTTACTGTTTGTTCCAGACCAAATGGATTGCCTATAGCAATTACCCATTCTCCGACTTTTACATTATCAGAATCTCCAATCTGTACGGTTGGCAAACCATTATCAGGTTTGATTTTTATTAAAGCAAGATCCGTTTTGGCATCCGTACCGATAATCTTTGCTTCATATTCTTTGCCATCAGATATTTTTACAAGAATTTTATCAGTATTTTCAACAACATGATTATTGGTGAAAATATATCCATCATTGCTGATAATAAAACCGGATCCCAAACTTCGCTGTTTCAGATCATGCTGAGGAATATCACCAAAAAACCTGTTGAAGAATTCATCTCCGAAGTAATTGTGAAAAGGAGATCGTCCAAAAGGATTGCCCAAACTGCGTCCTTTATATATTTTTGTCGTACTTATATTAACTACCGCCGGTTTAACTCTTTCTGCCAAGTCAGAAAAAGAACCCGGTGTAATGCTTTCCAGCGCTGAAGCAGTAGGTATTTCCGGCGCTCCCGAAGATGAAAGTGACGATCTTAGAACTTCCACAAAAGATACAATAAAAAAGGCGATTAAAAACGCCATTAAGAACATAAAAAATGTTTTTCTATTTTTATTTTCCATTGTAATCTTGCAACCCTCCGTTATTATTAATGAATTGTTTTATTCTACCAAATTTCATTTTTTTTCATTATGATGTTTAATATAACCGCTACCTAATTTTTGTCAATAAAATATTATAAATTAATGAAATGTTTGCATTAATATTTTTTTAAAGAAAGATTTTTAACACTTACTACTTTGTGTCAACAAAATAATTTGTGTATGTGTTCAACTTGTATTTTTTGTCTTTCTATTATAGTTTTCAAATACTTTTTATTGAGAATATCAATTCCTTGACACTGAAATTCAAAAATAATATAAGCCTATTCGCTTTTCGTATTGGTGTTTCTCATGCCTGGGTGGCGGAACTGGTAGACGCAAGGGACTTAAAATCCCTCGGTCCTTGAGGCTGTGCGGGTTCAATTCCCGCCCCAGGCACCAGATTTAATCAAACATTTATATCCTTGGTAAATCATCGGATATGTGATCCCTGTCATTTATTTGTTAGCGTTCATTCTGAAAACATTCACAAGAAATCTTGCTATATTTTTATTAATTATGATAAGGACTTCTTCATGGGAATATTGTGGAAGATATTATTTTTGTTAAATCCAAAATAAACAACTCAATATGAAAACAAAAACAAATCGTGCCATAGGCATATTTGATTCCGGTATTGGCGGCCTGACGGTTGTCCGCGCTTTGATGGAACGCCTACCGTTTGAAAATATTATTTATTTCGGTGATACCGCGCGAGTACCCTACGGCATCAAATCAGTGGAAACAATCAACCGCTACGCCGCACAAATTACTGAATTTCTTATTAAGCAAGATGTAAAAATGCTGATTGTCGCCTGCAACACAATGGCAGCAGTAGCTCACCAGACCATTATGGATTTGTCCAACGTACCCGTGGCGGCTGTCGCTTCTCAGAAAATCGTTGAACAGGTACCCGTGCTGGAAGTCATAGACGCCAGTGCCCGCATGGCCATCCAAAGCACCAGAAACAAATCCATCGGTGTCATTGGAACACCGGCAACAATCAATAGTAACGCTTATGCCCGCGCCATTCATCGTTTGGACAAAGACGCAAAGGTATTTTCACAGGCCTGTCCCTTGTTTGTACCTCTGGTGGAAGAAGGATGGTTCGATCATCAGGCAACAAAGCTCATCGCGCAGGAATACTTAAAACAGGTTATCGCTGAACAAGTGGACACGCTGGTTTTAGGCTGTACCCATTATCCTCTTTTAAAGCCCTTGTTACAGGATATCATGGGACATTCAGTGACACTGATTGATTCAGCGGAAGCAATGGCCAATATCGCGGCTGATTTGATTGATCAACAAAACATCGACAACAAAAACGATTCGCCACCGGAATATACTTTTTACGTCAGTGACGTACCCCATCGCTTTCAAACCATTGGTGAGCGTTTTCTCGGAAGAACGCTGGGACGCGTCGAATTAATCAGTCTTTAGGACAAAAATCTATGAAAATTCTTCTGGCCGGCTACAATTTGGATTACGACATTATCCGCACCTTGAAAGAAAAAAGCGGATCTCAACTGGATTTGACACCAGAAACCATTTCTGCCGCCTACGCGCGCATTAGCCGCAGTCCCAAAGCGGTGAATGAACTGCGCAAAATCGCCCGCGAGGAAGTGGACAAGGCACGCCAATCCAACCGTAACATCGTTTTCGAAATGGGACACAGCTCCGTTGCCGAACATGCTGTATTTAACATAGACGTCATTGGTGTTTCCCGTCTGCTCGTTGAAGAAATTGAAAAGTTCCGTCTTTGTTCGTTTACCGAAAAATCTCAGCGCTATGTTCTTTTTAACAAGGATTTTGTCATACCTGAAGAAATAAAACAGGCGCATCTGACCGACTTGTTCATCTCCACTGTTGAAGCACAAAACGATTATTACCACGCACTCTATGAGAAACTACGACCATATATCTTTGATAAACAAAAATCCCTGGCGGCGGATCCGGCGAATAAATCGCTTTTGGAAGGCTGGGCCAAGGAAGATGCGCGCTACGCGATATCCATGGCTACCCAAACTCAACTGGGAATGACCATCAATGCGCGTAATCTCGAATTAATGCTCAGAAGGCTGGCGGCTCATCCTTTGGCCGAAGCAAAAGAATACAGCGACAAATTGTATGCAGCGACGAAAGAAATAGCGCCATCTCTCATTCGTTATACACAAGCCACCGATTATGACAAATTCACCAGACAAAATTTATGTTACTGGACTAATGAGACATTAAAAAATTCACCAGACGCTAAAAAATCATCCACCGTTAATTTGACTTCTTATACTCCCACTGCCGATAATAAGATTGCTGCAGCATTGCTATTTTCATCGTCAGACATGAATTATTCCCGGAGTCTCAATCTGGCCTCCAAATTAACCCCACGGGAAAAAAGATCCCTTTTCAAAACCGCTTTTAAAAATTTACAGTCACACGATGCCGTTTTACGTGAATTAGAAAATGTTGATCTCCAATTTGAGCTTATACTGAGTTCAAGTTGCTTTGCCCAATTAAAAAGACATCGGATGTCCACAATCATCGCTCAGGGATATGATCCGAAGCTGGGGGTAACGGTTCCATTTTCTATCAAGGCCATCGGTCAGCAAAAGGATTTCATGGAAATCATGCGTCAAACACAAAACGCCTATGAACAAATCAGGGAAAAATCTCCGCTGGCTGCCGCTTATGTCTTGACCAATGCACACCGGAAACGAGTGTTGATGAAATTCAATGCCCGCGAAATGTACCATCTGGCGAGGCTGCGTGCCGATGCTCACGCTCAATGGGATATTCGCGACCTTACAGAAAAGATGCTCAAACAGGCAAAAAAAGTGATGCCTCTTACACTGATGATGGCCTGCGGCAAGGATTCTTTTTCGCAACTCTTTAAAAAAACTTTCCCCGGCAAGTAATTAGCCGCTTTGATAATTTCTCAATGCATATCTTCAACAATAAAAAACAACTTTATATTTTACTGGTAACCACCCTGAGTTCTTTTTTGACTCCTTTTATGGGATCCGCCGTTAATGTTGCCCTACCCGCTATTGCCGAAGAATTGTCTTTGACCGCACTGACACTCAGTTGGGTGGCAATGTCGTTCATTCTTACAGCCTCCATATCCCTTATTCCTTTGGGTCGGCTGGCCGACATCTACGGCCGCAGAAGAATTTTTCTCTACGGCGCTTTGATTTTTACCGTGGCTTCCTCTTTTTGCATTTTGTCATCCACGCAATCTTTTCTCATCGCCGCCCGTGCTGTGCAGGGAATTGGCGGGGCAATGATTTTCAGTACGGGAACAGCCATGCTGATTTCGGCTTTTCCTCCCGGTGAACGCGGCAAAATACTGGGAATTAACATAACGGCAGTTTACGTCGGCCTAACTGTTGGTCCTTTCATCGGCGGATTGCTTACGCAATATCTCGGATGGCGATACATTTTTCTTTTTACCGTTTTTCTGGGTTTAACCATTGCTTATATTACCCTGTCCAAGATTGAATCGGAATCATCAGCCAGCAAGGATGAAGGATTTGATTTAACCGGTTCCCTGATTTATGCCATTGCTCTCTTTTCCATTATGTACGGTTTTTCGCAACTGCCGACGTTAGAGGCAGGATTTTTAATTGCTACCGGAGTTATATTTCTTGCCTTATTTATTTATCAGCAGTTGAAAAGTTCTTTTCCTCTTCTGGACCTACACCTGTTTTTAAATAACAAGGTATTTGCTTTTTCCAATCTGGCTGCCCTGATTAATTACAGTGCCACTTTTGTTATTAATTTCCTGCTGAGTCTTTATCTACAAAACATTAAAAGTCTGACACCCGCCGAAGCGGGATCAATTCTTATCGCCGCGCCGGTCATGCAGGCGCTTATTTCACCCTTCGCCGGAAGACTTTCCGATCGTTTTGAACCACAGATTATTGCCTCTATCGGCATGTCCCTTACGGTAATCGGTCTTGTGCTATTAATATTTCTCAATGGATCCGTCGGGATTAACTATGTTTTGTTTTGCCTTGTTTTGCTGGGCGTAGGCTTCGCTCTTTTTTCCTCCCCCAATGTCAATGCCACCATGAGTTCCGTGGAAAATAAATTTTACGGCATTGCCTCCGCCACACTGGGCACAATGAGGCTGACCGGTCAGATGTTCAGCATGGGCATTACCATGCTGGTTTTTGCAGTTATTCTAGGCAATCATCCGATCTCCACAGCAAATCATCATCTCTTTCTAAAAAGCACCAAATTCATTTTTTCCGTTTTGAGTGTTTTGTGCTGCGCGGGAATTTTTGCATCGCTGGCGCGGGGGAAAATGCATAATCTTACTGGAGGTGGCGCCTCTGGCACCAACAATAATCACTAGTTTACTCATTGGACTGACCGCCGGAGCATTCGGTGGAATCCTGGGTATCGGCGGCGGTTTGATTATGATTCCGCTGATGGTCGAAGTTTTTAAACTGCCCCAGCACAAGGCCCACGGCACCAGTCTGCTGGCGCTTGTCTTTACGGGAATCGGCGGAGCAACAACATACGCTTTACATGGCGCTGTTGATTTTACGGCAGCTACACTATTAGCTCTAACAGCAGTATTCACAGCGCCCCTTGGTGCACGTTACTGTAATGCTGTTGCTGAAAAAAAGCTGAAAACATATTTCGGTGCTTTTCTTATTGTTTGCGCGGCGCTTTTGCTTCTGAAACCTTATCTGACCAACTTTATTGGCACTGTTCCCGGTTATGCAAAAAGTATTATCCTTTTGACCACGGGAGCTGTGACTGGTTTTCTTGCCGGCATGATGGGCGTCGGCGGCGGCACAATCATGATTCCTATGATGGTTATTTTGACCGGCTTTACTCAACATATAGCACAAGGAACATCGCTACTGGTCATGATCCCCACCGGTGTCATCGGCGCCTTCACCCATTGGAAAATGGGCAATGTTGAAAAAGGAATCCTCTGGGGTCTCATCCCCGGAATTATTTTTGGTACCTATCTTGGCGGAAACTTTGCCAATATCATTTCAAACGATACCCTGCGACTGATCTTCGCCGTCATGATGATTTTTGTCGCTGTTCGTTATTTTGGAAATTCGCTACCTGAGTAAGATGTCAAGGCTGGATTAATCAAAGACTTGTTTCCCGAAAGATATCATTCTCTGATGCGCTTTTTGAGTTCCCGAATCATATGATTAAGCACATCACTCGCATCACCGATGATGGCAATATCGGCCATTTTAAGCATTGTGGCCTGAGGATTTTTGTTGACAGCGATAATAAAATCCGCTTCGCCCAGTCCCGCCGTGTGCTGGATGGCTCCACTTATCCCGAATGAAAATAGAATTTTCGGTTTAATATGTTTACCTGCCTGTCCCACCAGTGAACCGTGATCCGCCCATCCGGCATAGACCACCGGCCTGGTAGCGCCGACATCACCGCCCAGAAGTTTGGCGAGTTCCTGCAATTTTTTGAACTTTTCCTTGTTCCCCATGCCGCGGCCACCGCAAACGATGACAGAGGCGTTTTCAATGGTATGCTCTTTTTCCACAGAGCGTTCATACTCGATGAGACGAACTCGGGGTTTCGGCAAGTCTTTCATCAAAGGCAGACGTTCGACAATGGCTTTTCTTTCGTTATCATGTGGGATTTCCTTGAAGGTTCCCGGCCGCACAGTGGCCATCTGGGGACGATGAAATTCCGTGACGATTTCCGCCAGCATATTGCCGCCAAAAGAGGGAGCTATCTGCAACAACAATCCGTCTTCGGTGATATCCAGTCCGACACAATCAGCGGATAAACCTGTTTTCAGTCGTTTGGCCAGCCGCGGGGCAAACTCGCGGCCGAAATCTGTTGCGCCGATCAGAATAATGTCCGGGTCTCTTTCTTTGGCCAACTTTTCAATGATGGCCAGATATCGTTCCGTGCTGTAGCTTTTCAGGGCGGGGTCATCGATGGCCAGAATTCTGTCGGCTCCGTGAGCCGTGTATTCCATAATCCATTCGTCAATTTCATGGCCAAAAATCAACGCGCACACTTCCGCGTTAATTGTTTTAGCCAGAGCCACCGCCCGGGCAATCAATTGGAGGGTTACCCGGTTCTGATAATAATTGCGGTAATCACCGAAGACCCAGATGCTTTTTTTTCTATTTTTCGTCATCAAACTTCTTTGCCTCAATGGATTTTCCGATTACTGCACCGATTTTTCGTTGGTACTTATCTAAAAACTCCGTCACCACTGCAGAAGCCGTACCCTGCATGAGGACGTTTCCTTTCTGTGCTTTTCTTAAGAAAACTTTGCGCACTTTTGTACGGGAGCCTTTGGTTTTGATGGATGAAGCGGCAAGACCCAACGTTTTGCCATCCAACGTAATAACGTCATTATCATCAAAAGCCTTTTCGAGACCGGCAAGACTTGTATAACGAGGTTTGTAGTTTTCCATAGAAACCGTGACCAGCGCCGGAAATTCCATTTCCAATGTTTCGCGGAAATTATCCACCAGCCGGCGGACGCGTAACGTTTTGCCTTCTATTTCCAGTTTTTCCACGTAAGCTGCAGCGGGCAAATCCAGTTCTTCCGCTAACTGCGGACCGACTTGAGCGGTTTCGCTGTCCGCCGTATAAGCTCCACATAAAATCAAATCAAATTTCGGACATTTCTTTTTAATCGCCTCTTTTAGAATCAGAGAGGTGGCAAACGTATCCGAACCGGCCAACATACGGTCGCAAATCAAAATGGCTTCATCGGCGCCCATTGCCAGCGCTTCGCGCAGCACTTCTTCAGCGGCGGGTGGCCCCATGGTGATTACCGTTATCTTCGCTGAAAACTTTTCTTTGATTTGCAGGGCGGCTTCCAAGGCATGCTTGCATGCCGGATTCATCATCCCGGCAGCAAGATCGCGCCGAAGCGTTCCTGTTTTTTCATCCCACGGCAGTTCCGTTACCATGGGAATCTGTTTTATACAAACGACCAGTTTCAACATAATTTTAAAAAGTCAATTTAGACAAAACAGCGCGCGCGATAACCATGCGCTGAATTTCGCTGGTGCCTTCATAAATTTCCGTAACCTTGGCATCACGGAAATATCTTTCCACATCATATTCCTTGCTGTATCCGTAACCGCCGTGAATCTGCACGGCAAGAGAAGTAACTTTGGAAGCAACTGTGCTGCAGTAAAGTTTCGCCATCGATGCTTCACATCCAAATGGCGCTCCCTCATCCTTTAATGAACAGGCACGATATAAAAGCAGACGCGCGGCGGCAATTTCCGTGGCCATATCGGCAATATAATTCTGAATGGTCTGCAGCGAGGCAATCGGTTTTTTAAACTGTTGTCTTTCCTTGGCGTATTTTACCGCGGCTTCAAATGCTCCCTGGGCAATGCCCAACGCCTGCGCGGCAACACCAATGCGGCCGTTATCCAGTGTAGCCAGACCTATTTTCATGCCATCGCCGATTTTACCTAATAAATTATTTTCAGGCACAGCACAATCTTCAAGAAACAGCGACGAAACCGGATTGGCTCTCATGCCGCAAAGATCCTCCAACTCACCACGCAAAAATCCTGCATATTTGCTCTCCACAATAAAAACACTGCTCTGCGGTTTGTTCGGATCAAAACCGGTCAGCGCAAAAATCAAAGCCAGATCACAAACGCCACCATTGGTCACAAAAATTTTCGTACCGTTTAATATGTATTCATTATTTTTTTTGATTGCGGTTGTCTCTACACTGGCAGAATCGGAACCTGCATTGGCTTCGGTAAGACTGAAAGCACCGATAAACTCTCCGCTGGCAAGTTTAGGCAGGTACTGTTTTTTTTGCTCATGGGTTGCAAACTGCATTACAGGATAAACGGCAACACCATTGTGCACGGTAACGCACAAACCTATCGCCGCACAAACACGGGAGATCTCCTCCACAACAATGGCAGCGCTGATGGAATCCAGGGCTGCTCCGCCATATTCTTTGGATACTTGCAGACCAAAATAATTCAGTGGCCGCATTTTCCCAATAATTTCGCTGGGAAACGTCGCCGTGCGGTCTATTTCGGCCGCAATGGGAGCCAGTTCTGTTTCCGCAAAATTTCGAACAGCATCACGGATAAGTTTATGTTTTGCGCAAGGATTGAGCTGCAATGTCCTCCCCCATCAAGAAATGTTTTGCACAAATAACTTAAAATAAAAGTAAAATCAAGAGAATGAAATAATTTTTTATAAAACTAAATCTTCAAGAGGCAATGTCAGAAGGTCATATGTCTGAAGTCATAAGCAGCGGAGCGTTAGTGATTCTTTAATGATTCAATTTATTTTATTCATTTTTTCTATGGTTGAAATCAAATTCATGTTCGTTAATTCATCAAATAAATAGTCAGCTATAATTTTATGTACCTTCTCGTTGGGATGATAATCGGACATATTGACTCTCAAGCGCGATATTTTATGGGGCGTATATTTAGCGGTAACATCTATTGTGGGGATGTTATTATTTTCAATCATATTTTTCATTTTTCCCCAGAAATCGTTAATCAGTCTTGTCATGATTTCATTTTTTTCTAAATGAGGAATGTTTAACACAACTAATTTTATTTTGTTTTGCTTGCAGAAATCTATGATGGATTGCATGTCATAAAAGGTATCAAGGCATATTTGTTCCTTATGGCTCTTGACACAATGATTAGGATATAAATTCATGTTATGTGGGCCACCACATAATGACGAAATAAAAATTCAACTACCAAGAATGAGGATATTACGGTAATCAGAATAATTGTAAGTTGTTTTATTTTCATGGTTTTACCCGAAAAAGAGACTTTCAATCAATATTGAGGTAGCCCGTTTCTTTTCTGTTCTTCAATGTTTTCTGAAGAACCTTTTATCAAGAACAAGATTGTCCCACAGCTTTTTCATCACGTATATTGCGTTTTTATTTTTCATTATTATTATATTGACCAATGAGTAAAGAAAAATTTCCGACAACACCAGCTATTTTAGCTCTAAAATCGCAAAATGCTGATTTTACTTTGCATACTTACCAGTACGAGGACAGGGGAGGAACAAAAGCATCCGCAAGAAAACTTGGCGTTAATGAACATTGTGTTATTAAGACACTGATCATGCAGGATGAAACAGGCAAGCCGTTGATTATTTTGATGCATGGCGACAAGGAAGTCTCCACAAAAGCGTTGGCCCGCACCATTGGTGTGAAATCAATCTCACCATGCAAACCCGAAGTAGCTGAAAAACACACAGGCTATAAAGTAGGCGGGACATCGCCCTTCGGCACTAGAAAAACACTACTTGTTTACATGGAAAGTACGGTGGCCGATCTACCGGAAATTTTTATCAATGCGGGAAGCCGCGGTCTGCTGGCAAAGCTTCCGACAAGGGAACTTGTTCGCATACTTGAACCGATACCTGTCAGCGTCGCTATATGATTTGCCTTTTTTCTGCAAAACAGAGATCATATCCAAACAGGTTGCACGATATGCCAGAAAATGTAATGATCCGCTGTCTAAAGTGCGGTACCAAGATCAGAATACGGAAACAGAAAGTACAGGGGCGATCTATCTGCGGCAAATGCGGAGCGTCTCTGGAAGAATTAATTATTCGTTGTCTTAAATGCGGCACAAAAAACAGAATGCCCGAAAATCGTCTGGATCAAAAACCCTTATGCGGTCAATGTCACCAGCCGCTGATTATTCCTCAGAAAAAAGTTTTGCCTTTCGACGTAACCGACCAGACATTTGCCCGTGAAGTTCTCACATCCGATTCATCGGTTATGGTGGATTGCTGGGCACCGTGGTGTGGTCCCTGTAGAACATTATCTCCCATTATTGATGAGCTGGCTTCTGATTATGCCAACGGAGTAAAAGTCGCTAAACTCAATGTTGATGAAAATCCGCTGACCGCTTCGCAATATGGAATTCGCAGTATTCCCACCATGCTTTTCTTTAAAGAAGGCAAAATGGTGCATCGCGTTACCGGAGCTTTACCCAAGGAAGAAATCGAACAGCATCTTTTATCCATAATCAAGACGAATTGAAATAAGGGACTCATTGATGAAAAAATACAAATCCAAGATGGCATACCAATGTAAAATTTTCGATGTCTGGGAAGAAGAATTTGATTTGCCCAATGGCAAAACAGCTATACAGAGTGTGATTAACCATAAACCCACGGTCGCGATTGTTGCCGTCAACAAAAAAAACAAACTGCTTTTAATCAAACAGTACCGCAATGCCGTTAAAAAGATTCTTCTGGAAATTCCAGCCGGTTCCATTGATGTTGAAAAAGAACCTCCCGCCGTCTGCGCTCAGCGTGAACTGGCCGAAGAAACAGGTTTTAAAGCCAAAACCTTTATCAAGCTCTTTGAAGGGTACCTGCTGCCCGGCTACTGCAACGAATACATGTATTTTTTTCTGGCCAGAGATTTAATCCATGAGCCGCTCACCCCTGATGATGATGAATTTATTGAAACAATACCTGTCAGTTTTGCCCGCGCTCGCAAATTGATCGACAAAGGTGAGATCATCGACGCTAAAACCGTTCTGGGAATTTTTCTTGCAGATAAGCTATTACAACAAAATCCATCATAATATACATTTTAAAAAGAAAGATTCTTGCCACAGGCATAAAGTTTTGTTAGACTTCTTCACAATCCGCTATCTGTTAAAAAAATAAAGGGAGATAACATCATGATCTACAATGAAGAATTTGAAACCATGCCTCGCGAAGTCATCAAGGCCCTGCAGGTTAAAAGATTACAGCAGGTTCTGGAGCGGGTGTACCATACAGTGGGATTTTATAAAAAATCTTTTGATGCTGCCAAAGTCAAACCAGACGATATCAAATCCATTGGCGACATGAAAAAACTTCCTTTCACAACCCGAAAAGATTTGCGTGACAATTATCCCTTCGGTTTGTTTGCCGTACCCATGAGCAACGTTGTCCGTTTGCATGCTTCTTCCGGCACCAGCGGAAAATCTGCCGTTTTCGGTTATACTAAAAAAGATATTGATCTCTGGTCCGATCTCATCGCGCGCTGTCTGGTTGCAGCCGGTATCACCAAAAACGATATGATTCATAATGCCTTCGGTTACGGCCTGTTCACCGGCGGATTGGGACTGCATTACGGCGCGGAAAAAATCGGCGCCAGCGTCATCCCCATTTCCGGAGGCGACGCCAAACGACAACTGATGATTTTGCAGGATTTCGGACCGACCGTGCTTTGCTCCACGCCGTCGTACGCCCTGCATCTGGCAGAAGAAGGCACGGCGATGGGTATGGACATGAAATCACTTAAACTCCGTGTCGGCATTTTCGGAGCCGAGCCCTGGAATGACAAGGCTCGCGATGACATTGAAACAGCTTTCGGCATCACCGCGCTTGATTTATTCGGCTTGTCGGAAGTCATTGGTCCGGGCATGGCCATGGAATGTCTGGAAGGCCGTTATGGCATGCATATCTTCGAAGATCATTTTATCGTCGAAACCATTGATCCGAAAACCGGCGACGTTCTTCCTGATGGTTCCGAGGGGGAACTGGTTTTTACCACCATCACCAAAGAAGCCAATCCGCTCATCCGCTACCGTACCGGCGATATATCGAAGTTGATTACCGAACCGTGCCGCTGCGGACGTACGCACATCAAAATGGAAAGAGTTTTGAAACGTAGCGACGATATGCTGATTATTCGCGGCGTCAATGTTTTTCCGTCGCAGATCGAAGCCATTCTGGTGGATATCGAAGGTCTGGAACCGAATTACCAGGTGATTATCGACAAATTGGGCGCACTGGACATATTGGATTTGCAGGTGGAAGTCAACGACAAGATATTCAGCGATTCCGGCAGCATCAAACAACTGCAGATAATTGAACAAAGAATTGTCAAGGACATGAGGGATTACCTGGGCATCTCCGCACGTGTCAAACTAGTCCAGCCCAATACGTTGCAAAAAGCCGACGCCAAAATTATTGATAAACGCATATAATTTACTGTTTGTCATTCCCGCGAAGGCGGGAATCTAGTATTAAAAAATTTTTAAGTCTCAACAACTATGTCAAGTACTACAATACTTTTATAAACCGTTAATATAAGGGGGCACGATGAAGGTAGAACAGATATCCGTTTTCTTGGAAAACAAACCCGGCACGTTGGAGCACGCAACACGCGTTCTCAAAGACGCCAATATCAATATCCGCACGTTATCCGTGGCCGAAACGGTTGATTTCGGCATTCTGCGCCTGATCGTCAATGATGTGGAAAAGGCCAACAAGGTTCTAAAAGACGCCGGTTTCCGCGTAAGCAAAACGCCCGTTGTCGCCGTGGAAGTTCCCGACAAACCGGGTGGGCTGCACAACATTATGGAAGTTGTTTCCAAAGAAGGCATCAACGTGGAATATCTCTATGCCTTCGTGGAAAAGAGCGGCCTGAACGCTGTCATCATCTTCCGCTTCGACAACCCCGAAAAAGCCATCGATGTTTTAATGAAAAAAAATTTTACGGTGATACCGGGAAGCAAGCTTTACGAATTTTAGTGAGACTCGAATCTTACAAGCGCAGCACAGTAAGATTCGTTAGTCGAACTACCCCAACTGCGTAGCAGTTGTGGGTAATGACATCATCTAGAGATATAATGAGCTGAAACTTGATGGTTGTAATGAGACTCAAATTTTGCAAGTGCAGCGTAGCAAAATTTATAAGTCGAATTATCCAATCCCGATATATCGAGATTGGAAACTACCCTAGGAGCGTAGCGACGTAGGATAATGAAACACCTAATCAAAGCGAAGAGATCCGCGAGCTCTCTGACGAATGAGATGTTATGCCGAAGTCGCTGTCGGGGCTTATAATATGAACAACTGATTCATGTAAACAATATTGGATTCCAAAGAAAGTATAATTTTCATAACATGTCATACATTAACTACGAAATCATAACGATCCCCAACACGCCTGACACAGAAGAGCCAAATTGTAATCTGCATTAATATAATCCCGCCATAATTTAGGGGAAATATATGGAGAGTTAAGATGGGAGCGGCTACACATTAAAACCTTGTGGATTGACAAGATACATCGCAGAAATGGATTTTTTAAGAATGGCGGGAAAATACAATGCCAATTTATCACACAGATCAAAGAAAGCACCACCTTTTATATGGGGCTTCAATTGGAATTTTGCTTTTAAAGACTCGTATTCAGTTTATTCTTGGTGATGTCGGTAATGCATGTACATTTGACTTTCCCGTTCAGTATAAAGTGGTTGAAGAGTCAAGTATAGAGCGATTAATTTTTAACGCTGATTCAACTCTGGCTGATCCTATAGTCAAAGCAGCAATTGCGCTGGAACAAGCGGGGGTATCTGCAATAACAGCGAACTGCGGTTATATGGCTTTATTTCAAAAACAGGTTTCTGAAGCAGTAAATATTCCGGTATTTCTTTCCAGCCTCATGCAAATTCCGTTCATCAACAGCATCATGCCTAAAAATAAAAGTGTCGGGGTAGTTGTGGCTGACAGTCGCCATATAACAACTTCATTATTGCACTCTGCGGGAGTAATCAATTCTAATAATATTTTCATTGCCGGAATGGAAAAACAGAAAAATTTTTGGTCGGCCATTATGGATGAACAAGGGATTCTAGATAGCAACGCAATAGAGAAGGAAGTTGTAGCGGTTGCATCCGATCTCAGGCAAAGAACCCCCAATATCGGAGCAATACTTTTGGAATGCAGCGATTTACCGCCGTATTCAGCAGCAGTTCAAGAGGCGTTGAAATTACCTGTGTTTGATTTTGTTACAATGATCAAATATGTTTTTTCTTCTGTTGCACAAAACCAATAGGGCGTGTAGATAATTTTGTGTAAACGCTTAGAAACAAATCGTATAAACCATTTATTGATGTTATCTGAAAGGTATCGCATCACATTATTAACAATTGTTTTAATCTTCTGGGTCTGGTCTGGAATCGGGCCGCATGATACCCGTCTGACATGGGTTTTGGAAACTGCGCCTTTCATGATCGCTTTGCCGATTTTGCTGTTGACATACAAAAAATTTCCGTTGACCAACTTAACCTATACGCTTATCTCCGTTCACGCCATGATTCTGATGCTGGGTGGTCATTATTCCTATGCCAAGGTGCCGCTGGGATTCTGGATGGAAGACTGGTTCGGCTGGACACGCAACAATTATGACAAGATCGGCCATTTTATGCAGGGTTTCGGTCCGGCTATATATGCGCGTGAAATTATAGCACGAACATCGCCACTTAAACGCGGCAAAATGCTTGGCTTCATTTCCATAGCAGTGCCGCTGGCTTTTTCAGCTTTATACGAAATCATTGAATGGCTGGCTTCCTTGACTGATCCAACCGACACGGAAGCTTTTCTTGGAACGCAGGGTTATATCTGGGACACACAAACCGATATGTTCTGGTGTCTGATAGGCGCGTTGGCCGCCGTTTTGTTGCTTACCAAACTGCACAATAAATATCTTGCAAAAATCGGCGTGAGCTAATTTTTTACGCATCAAGTTTTTGTCTCTGGTGCGTTTTGGATGATTTCTGCCAAGGCTTTGTTTTCCAGCGCTGGTGGAACCAAAACCACTGCTCGGGATATTCGCGAACAACGTCCTCGACGATTTTTGTAAATCTTTGGGTATTAATTACCAGGTCAGCTTCATAATCGTTCGTGCAAACAGCCTCGATGGCCGGCCTTACTATCAGCTTATATTTTCCGGATTTTTGTCTGGCCATGAAAACGGGCACCACAGGCGCGCCGGAACGCATCGCCATAACCGCCAGTCCTACACCAGTACAAGCTGTGCGGCCAAAATAATCCACAAATACGCCTTCCCGGTTGGAAACGTTCTGATCGCTGAGAATGCCGATAATGTGATTCTCCTTTAGTAATTCCATAATCCGTTTACCTGAACCGCCTTTGGGAATCAATTCATTCCCCTGCTTGGTTCTTACGAACTCCACAATATTATCAATCACCTTGTTGTCCAACGGCCGGTACACAATATACATGGGTTTGAAAAACATAGGAATCGCTATGGTCAATAACTCCCAGTTTCCAAAATGTGCAACAATAGAAAGAGCTCCTCTCCCTTGCGCAAGAGCCGTTTGACCATTTTCCAGACCATCCACTTCAACCCATTCATGAATATTTTGTCTACTGATGTAAGGCATGTCAAAAAATTCAGCAGCCACAATGGCAAAATGACGGTAAACGTTCTTGGCAAGGTTGACAATTTCCTTCGTATCTTTTTCAGGAAAAGAACGCATCAGATTGAACAAAGTTATGATGCGGTCTTTTACACCCAAATGATAAAAAAGAAAAAAAATTGTCAGGAAAATTCCCTTACGCACCGCTTTAGGAACGCAGTGGAAAGCAAACAAAATTAATTTTGTTCTTTTTGTTGGTTCAACAGGCATAGTTATTTATATTTACAGTGGTTTCCCGCATTCCTTGCATTTACCATCCGGCCCAATGACACCGATGCAGGATTCGTCCGAGCATAATACTCTTTTGTCCCAATCGTCATCCGGTTGCTCATCGGCCGAAACTTGTTTTTCCGAAGTTATTTCATGAACACTTTCTGTTTTTTTACCTTCCGGCAATTTACCCTCATAGGGCTTTCCGCATTCTTTACACTTGCCGTCGGGTCCGATAGTGCCGATACAGCTTTCATCACTGCATAGTATTCGTTTTTCCCAATCCTCATTTTCATCAAATATAATTTCCGTCATGCCGTTCTCCCGGAATGATTTTCATCCCTTCTTACAACAGCTTCGCATTTTTTACCACAAAACAGTAATGTCCCCCGCCGGCGGGGGCAGGGGGTGGATTGTTCAATGTAACCATAACGTTTATCCAAACTACATGCCGCAAATTATTGCTCCACCTCCGTCCCGATGTTGCATCGGGACACCTCCGCCAGCGGGGGACAATCAACAATAGCCGAATGAATGCCGTCTTTCCTCTATGCCTTGGATAACTTCGTAAAAAGCCCAGAAGCAAGGCGTGCAAAGCCAGAGGAGTGAGGCGTACTTTTGGCGTACGCTGCAACGACGATGGCTGAAGCACAACGCAGCATACCATGGTGCCCTTTAGGGTATGGGCGTTTTACAGAGATATCACCCTTTGATGCAAGCTATCGATTTCAACTTCGCCACTTTCTTCGCAATTCCCGCATCGTGCATCACCTGCACAACGTCCTGCAAATTTTTATATGCTTCCGGTATTTCTTCACTGAGCGTTCCCTTGGAACCAGCCATCACTAAAACACCTTTTTCCGAAAGCTCACGGGCAATGGAGCGTCCATGGCTGGTTTTGATCGCCTGCGTCCTGCTCATGACCCTGCCCGCTCCGTGACAGGCGCTGCCGAAGGTTTCTTCCATAGCTTTTTCCTGACCCACCAGCACATAAGACCCGGTTCCCATATCTCCGGGAATCAGCACCGGCTGGCCGATTTTTCTGTAGCGTTCAGGCACCGCCTCATGTCCGGCGGGAAAAGCACGCGTCGCTCCTTTCCGATGAACACAAAGCTTTTTCAGCACACCACCGATATTAAACGATTCTATCTTGGCGATGTTGTGGCAAACGTCATAAACCAGGCGCATGTTTACGTCGCGCGGCGACATCCGCAGCGTTTTTTCAAAGACTTCCCGCGTTTTGTGCATCAGAATCTGCCTGTTCGCCCAAGCATAATTGGCGCCGCAGGCCATGGCGGCCAGATAATTTTTCCCCCGTCCCGACTCAAGATAAGCGCAGGCCAGTTGCCTGTCGGGTAGCGCAATGCCTGTTTCGCCCGCGTGCTTGACCATCAAGGCCAGATAGTCATCGCAAATCTGATACCCCAGGCCTCGCGAACCGGTATGAATCATCACGGCAATCTGCCCCTTCTGTAAACCGAAAGCCTTCGCCGCTTCTTCATCGAATATTTCCTGCACCACTTCAATTTCCAGGAAGTGATTGCCGGAACCCAATGTGCCAAGTTGCTCTTTGCCGCGTTCCAGCGCCCGTGCCGAGACCTGCTCCGGATCAGCACCCATGATAGCACCGTGGTCTTCCGTTGTTTCCAGATCTTCGTGCAAACCGAACCCGTTTTTAATTGCCCAGGACGCGCCCTCCTCGAGTACCGTTTTCTGATCCTTGCCGGATAACTTTACAGAACCTTTCGAGCCAACACCGGATGGAATACGATGATACAGGGCGGTCGTCAATTCGCTAAGCCTTTCTTTAATATCACTCAGCGTTAAATTCGTGGTCATCAGACGGCAGCCGCAGTTGATGTCATAGCCGACACCACCCGGCGAAATAATGCCGCCGTCAAGTTCAAAAGCCGCCACGCCGCCGATGGGGAAACCATAGCCCCAGTGGACATCCGGCATCGCCAGCGAAAAATTCACAATACCCGGCATATGCGCAACATTGGCCACCTGCTTGGCGCTTTCGTCACCTTTTAAAAGCTGATATATTTTTTCATTGGCATAGATAATCCCCGGCACCCTCATGCCGCCGCTTTGCGGCAGCAGCCAACGATTATCGTCCAATTTTTCCAGTTTTATTGCCGACATAACAAACTCTCTTCAAATGAATATCCTCCGCTAGCGCCAAGTCGGGAGACTTTCCGAGAGGCTTTAGTCCGGCGCATGCCGGATGTCCCGATGCTGATCGGGACGGAGGTGGATATAAAGCACTTCTGCGTCAAATATTACCGACGAAGCAACTTCCCCGCCCCTAGTGGCCATGGTGCCCTTTAGGGTATATCCAGATTTGTATGCCTCTGTTTTGTCATTCCCGCGTAGGCGGGAATCCAGAAACAAATAATACTGGATGCCGGCCTTCGCCGGCATGACATCTGAGGTTGTTATTAAACGTCAAATATTACTCTTGCTCTCCAGCTATTTTTGAGTCTTTCCACCTTTGCGCCGGAATAGGTTACCGCCTTCATCTCGGTTTTAATCAAGTGCCTTTTGATGTTAAAAAGTTCGCCAGTCAGCCGTGCCTGTAATTCTTTATTGGAAAATTCAATAATTTCGCAATAGTCCGTTATAAATTTTTCTCCATTGAACAAATAAAGTAGTTCCCTCAAAAAATTAATCAGCAAATCGGAAACATCCGAACCTTCTACTGTTATTTTTTTCTGCCGCTGTGCTTCTTTCCGACCCGTTGTGTTCTCAACCAGTACGTCAAGCAAAGCCTGAGCAGCGTTCACAAACAGCTCTTTTCTGGTCCGGCCTGTCACCTCAACGCCGATATCTGCCGTATGATCAAATAATTTGTAGTTCGACATGCAGAGAGTATAGCCCAATTACGCGGGATGAACAAGCTGGCATATTCTATCTTTTCTCCATCTCACGTTTTTAAAAAAACGTGTCCTATAAAATCTCTTCAACCTTGATAGAGCTCCGCCAGAAGGAATATTACCTGTGCCTTGCAGCCATTATCTCTTGATGTGTGTATTCTTTCTGCGAACAAACCATTTCTCAATACCCACAACCACCATGATCAAAGAAGCTGCCGCCACAATACGTAGCCAGGCATCAAGGCCAATGGGGCTGCTGTGTAAGGCCGTGTTCATAACCGGCACATACGTGAAGAGCAGTTGCAGCATACACATGAAACCCGCTCCGCCGAACACCCAGAGATTGGAGAAAAATCCGACTTCAAAAACGGATTTGGTAAGCGACCGGCAGTTAAAGAGATAGAAGAGTTCACCCATGACAAACACATTGACCGCCACCGTCCTGGCCTCTGCGATGCCAGTGCCGGTGGAGAGCTCATATTTGAAGAGACCGAATGCGCCCAGAAGCAACAGAAAACCGACGATGGCAATCCGCCACATGAGCGTACGCGTGAGGATTGGCTCATTGGGATCGCGCGGCATCCTTTCCATGATGCCGGGTTCCTTGGGCTCGAACACCAGCATGAGCCCCAGCAGAACCGCTGTTGTCATGTTAATCCAGAGAATCTGCACCGGCAGGATGGGAAGCGTCACTCCCGCGAAAATCGCCGCCAGAATGACCAGGCCTTCGCCAATGTTCGTGGGCAGTGTCCAGACGATGAACTTGGTGAGATTGTCAAAAGTCCCCCTGCCTTCCTCAACAGCAGCTTCGATGGAGGCGAAGTTGTCATCCGTGAGGACCATGTCCGCAGCCTCCTTGGCTACGTCCGTCCCCGTGATACCCATGGCCACGCCGATGTTCGCCCTCTTCAACGCAGGCGCGTCGTTCACCCCGTCGCCGGTCATGGCAACGATGTTTCCCCTTGTCTGGAGGGCTTCCACCAGACGGAGCTTCTGCTCCGGAGCCACGCGGGCATAAACCGATACGTCTTCCACAATGTCGATGATTTCCCGGTCGCTCATGTCCGCCAGTTCCCTGCCGGTAACGACTTTCTCCGCATTGCGCAGTCCTATTCTCCCGGCGATGGATGACGCGGTAAGCGCATGGTCGCCGGTGATCATCTTAACCTTGATGCCGGCGTTGTGGCAGTTTTTGACTGCCTCGATGGCCTCGCTCCGGGGCGGGTCGATCATCCCCTGCATGCCTAAAAAGATGAGACCTGTTGCGATATCCTTATGGTTAATCTTCTGTGTGCCGCTCTCCAAGGTTTTTTGTGCAAAGGCAAGGACCCGAAGGCCTTTCGCCGCCATGGCTTCCACGGTAGCATGGATTGCAGGCACATTCAGCGCGACGTTGGATCCTGTCGGATCAAGGACCGAGGCGCAGCGCTCTATGACCGCCTCAACGGATCCTTTCACATAGACCAGAGAGTCTCCTCCCTGAGGATCGGCATGCAGGGTAGCCATGTACTGATAGTGCGATTCGAAGGGTATGGTATCGAGGCGCATGAATCGCGCCTGTTCCTTGTCCATGAAAAGACCCGCTTTGGCCGCCGCCGTAATCAGGGCGCCTTCCGTGGGATCTCCCTGAACGGAGAGCCGTCCTTCTTTCTCGACGAGCAGACTGTCATTGCAGAGCAGTCCGCACCGCAGTGTCTGTACGAGACCATCGGACAGAGCACCTTCTGATTTGGCATCCGTACGTTCTATTTTTCCGTCAAACGCATAGCCCGTTCCACTGACCAAATATGTCTGACCACCGGCTGTAATCTCCTGGACCGTCATCTGGTTTTCAGTAAGCGTACCAGTTTTGTCCGAGCAGATCACGGTAGTGCTGCCCAAAGTCTCCACGGCAGGAAGCTTACGGATGATAGCCCGTCTTTTGGCCATTCTGGCTACGCCGATGGCCAGCGTAATGGTCATCGCTGCCGGCAGTCCTTCGGGAATGGCACCCACCGCCAGAGCCACGGCGGCCATGAACATGTCGAAGGCGCTCTGGCCTTGCAGCAGGCCGACCCCGAAGGTTACCGCGGCAAGCCCCAGAATCAGATAGAGCAGAATCTTGCTGAATTCTCCGATCTTTTTCAAAAGTGGGGTTTGCAACTCCTCAGTGGAAGAGATGAGTTTCGAGATACGGCCCACCTCCGTGTTGTCGCCTATGGCCACCACCACGCCGGAGGCCTGCCCATAAGTTACCAGTGCTGATCCATACACCATGTTTTTCCGGTCGGCCAGGATGGTGTCGTGGGGAAGCTGAATGGAGTCTTTCGGAACGGCCACGGACTCACCGGTGAGCGCCGACTCGTCCACCTGCAGGTCACGGGAGGATATCAGGCGCATATCCGCGGGCACTTTATCTCCCGATTGAAGCAGAACAATATCGCCGGGAACCACGTCCGCGGAAGATATTTTCACTTTCTTGCCCGAACGCATGACCGTGGTTTCCGTGATCATTGTTTTCGCCAGCGCTTCCATGGCTTTCACCGCCTTGGATTCCTGTACGAATCCTATGAGGGCATTAACGATGACCACCCCGAAAATGACTCCGGCGTCCACCCATTCCTGGAACATGGCCGTAACGGTTCCGGCCGCCAGCAGGATGTAAATCAACGGCTGATGAAACTGCAGGAGAAATCTCATCAGGGGACCTTTGCTTTTCTTGGCGGTCAGAACATTTGCTCCGAATCGTTCCCGCCGGTGATTTATTTCCAGAAGATCAAGCCCCTTGTTCGGATCCGTCTCCATAAGATCAATGACCTCTTCATGAGGCATATGGTGCCAGTGCTTTCCCAATAATTTTTCCATGGATAATAATCCTTTCGTATATTCTACATTGCCAACTTTTTAGCCCTTTCCGACGCCTGAGCAATGATGCGGTCGAAAAGTTCCTTGACGGTCGGAATATCATGAGCAAGACCGACACTCTGTCCGCAGGAAATGATTCCCGCGTCCAGATCGCCCTGGTCATACATCATCTTTGCTCTTTCTCCGGAAACAATTTGCAGAACTTCCACAATGTCGCCATTCGTGGTTTCGAGTTCGAGGCACCGCTTGGCCGCTTTATTAATCCATACGCGGTGGGTCGCTTCCAAGAGGCGCATAATCAGCATCGTATCCAGTTCGCTGGCATTGATGAGAGCTTCTTTTAATTTGTCGTGAAGCGGCGCTTCTTTGGTCATCAACAAACGTGTCCCGATAATAACAGCCTGCGCTCCCAAGGCCAAAACGGCCAGAAACGAGTCGCCGTTGGCAACGCCGCCTCCACCGATTACCGGAACGTTCACACTTTCAACAACCCTGGGAATTAAAACCATTGTCCCGATATCCAGTTTCCCGGTTGCGCCGCCATTTTCCTGACCGACAACCGTCACAATGTCGGCGCCAAGACGCTCCGCTTTCTGGGCATAACGCACACCGACGCACTTGTGAATCCATATCAAACCGGCTTCTTTAAAACGTTTGCACATTGCTTCCGGCGCCGAGTGCCCCGACGTTTCCACAATCTTGACGCCTTTCTCAAGCAGAACATCCAGATATTCGTTGTTATCGATGGGTTGCATGGTCGGGAAAAAATTGATGTTGACGCCGAACGGTTTGTCCGTCAATTCACGAATGCGATCCAGCGATTTGGCAAAGTCTTCTCTGGTTTTATACATACACGAGGCAATAATGCCCAGGCCTCCGGCATTGGAAATCGCCGCCACAAAATCCGCCGATGAAATCCACATCATGGTCCCGCCGATAATCGGGTATTGAATATTTAACATGTCTGTAAGCTTCGTTTGGAACATGAACAACCTCCTCTGTATGATTTACTCAATTTTATTTGCATCGCAAAAAGATCCTTGGTTTTTCACACCACGGATTCACACGGGAAAAACCATAAAAAACTCAGTGACGCGTGTCAAGAAAATCCTGACCGCACTCGTAGCGGCCGAACTCGGTGATGTTGCCAGAGCCAAGGACATGACTCAGATCGCCCAAAAGACCGGTTTTGGTAGGGAAAGTTTATACAAAGCTTTATTAGCGGAAGGTAACTCCGAATTATCAACTATCCTGAAAGTTATGGACGCTTTCGGACTAAAACTACATGCACGACCCAGAAAAACGAGAAAAGCAGCCTAGCTAAAACATTACCATTGAAAGCCTACATCCAGCATCCAAATGTCAAGAGTAAAGATTTTACCCCATATCTTGCCCCGGCACGCTTTGCGGGATAGTTCGTCTTACTCTTCAAACTTCGCTACGCTCGTTTTCAGAGAGACTCACTATGTTTCTGAAGCTTGGGTCTCATTATCAACTTGGCTCTTTACTCTTCTGCTGAGCCGTTATCTTCGGCTGCTCCGTCGCCTTCATCATCGCCGTTGCCGTCGTCGCGGCTTTCGGATTCGGATGTGGTGCGGGCGACGCCGACGAGTTTTTCTTCCGGTTCCAATTCAATCAATCGAACGCCCTGGGTGACGCGGTGGTTGATCGGAATTTCCTGAACCTTGAGCCTGATGACTTTGCCGGCATTACTGATGAGCATGACGTTATCTTCGTTGACAACCTGAAGAACGCCGGAGACATTGCCGACTTTTTCGACGGTTTTCAAATTAATCGTGCCCTTGCCGCCGCGCGACTGAACACGGTATTCATCCACCGGCGTGCACTTGCCGTAACCTTTTTCGGAAACGGTCAGAATGAACGTATTCTGAGCGGGAATTTCCACGTCGATAACCTCATCGCCTTCATCCAGGCTGATGCCGCGCACGCCACGAGCCGTTCGGCCCATATCACGCACGTCGTCTTCGTTAAAACGGATGGCCATGCCCTGCCGGGTCGCGATGAAGACATCCTGATTGCCCATCGTCAACTGCACATCCACCAGTTCGTCGCCTTCGTCGATGGAAATGGCGATGATGCCTCCGGAACGCGGATTGGAATAAGCGGTAAGTTCCGTTTTCTTGATGATGCCCTTTTTGGTCACCATGACAATATACTTATCGTCAACAAATTCCTTGACCGGCAATGTCGCGCGAACACTTTCGCCCGGCGCGAGATTGACCAGGTTGACCATGGCTTTGCCTTTGGCCGCTCGCCCGGCCTGCGGAATCTGATACACTTTGAGCCAGTGCACCTTGCCGGCGCTGGTGAACACCAGCAGATAATTGTGCGTGGAGGCGATGAAGATTTTTTCGACAAAATCCTCTTCCTTGGTGCCCATGCCGACCTTGCCGCGGCCGCCGCGGTGCTGGCTCTTGTAGAGACTGACGGCGTTGCGCTTGATGTAACCGGCATGTGATATCGTGACGACCACGTCTTCCTCGACAATCATATCTTCGATATTGATGTCTTCGGAACTGGCGACAATTTCGGTGCGGCGCTCATCGCCGTATTTTTCCTTGATTTCATTGAGTTCGTCGATAATCACCTGTAAAACCTTCTGCGGATCGTCCAAAATCGCCTGAAGATGGGCAATGAGCTTGGTGACTTCCGAGTATTCTTCGTCAATCTTGGCGCGTTCCAGACCGGTCAGACGCTGGAGTCTCATCTCCAAAATGGCTTTGGCCTGGATTTCCGACAGCTTGAACTTGGCGCATAATTGAATAGATGCTTCGGCCGGCGTTTTCGACGCTTTGATGACCTTGATAATCGCGTCGATGTTGTTGAGCGCGATAATGAGGCCTTCCAAAATGTGCGCCCGTTCCTTGGCGCGCGCCAGGTCGAACCGGGTGCGGCGCACGACAACGTCGCGGCGGAAGCTGATGAACTTTTCGAGCACTTCCTTGAGAGTGAAAACCTGCGGACGTCCGTCGGATATCGCCAACATAATGATGCCGAACGAACTCTCCATCTGTGTGTATTTGTAGAGCTGATTGAGAATGATGGCAGAGTTTTCATCGCGCTTTAAATCAATCACGATGCGGATACCGTCGCGGTCGGACTCATCACGCAAATCCGAAATGCCGGAAATTTTCTTGTCGCGCACCAGTTCCGATATTTTTTCAATCAACGCCGCCTTGTTGACCAGGTAGGGAATTTCCGTAATGACGATGGTTTCCTTGTCATTACGGGCGTTCTTTTCAATCAGCGCGCGTGCTCTGGTCCGGATGATGCCGCGTCCGGTTTTATAGGCCTCGACGATACCTTCCCGGCCGTTGATGAAACCGGCCGTGGGGAAATCCGGACCCGGAATATGACGCATTAATTGTTCGACGGTAATATGTGGATTTTTAATGCAGGCAATGAGGCCGTTGACGACTTCCTTCAGATTGTGCGGTGGAATATTGGTCGCCATGCCGACGGCAATACCGGAAGTTCCGTTAAGCAAAAGAAGTGGAATCCGGGAAGCCAGTAAAGACGGCTCCGTCAGAGATTCATCGTAGTTGGGAACAAAATCAACCGTGTCCTTTTCCAGATCGGCCAGCACTTCATCGGCAACGCGTGCCAGACGGCTTTCCGTATAACGCATGGCCGCGGGTGGGTCGCCGTCAATCGAGCCGAAATTGCCCTGTCCATCCACCAGCATGTAGCGCAGGGAAAAGTCCTGTGCCATGCGCACTAACGTATCATAAATCGCCGCGTCGCCGTGCGGATGATATTTACCCATGATATCACCGACGATACGGGCGGATTTTTTGTAAGGCTTGTTATGGCGGTTGCCCATTTCA
>CAYNWA010000005.1:38523-46375 GCA_964400795.1 uncultured Smithella sp. | reverse complement strand
GTAATCCATGTATGATTTTTTCATTTCATCTTCTATATTCACCAGCGTTTGCTTATGGTGGATATCACGTTCCATCTCGTTTCTTCCTCTCTATAAGAAAACCGGCCTACAGATGGCACGGTTAATAATCAAAATTTTTTACTGCATTAATCCCGCTTACGCGGGATAAGCGCGTTCACGAAATTCTTGCCTGTTGAGCAGGCAAGAATTTCTAACTTGCTAAATGTCCAGATTGGAAACATACAAAGCATTCTGATAAATAAAATCTCGTCGCGGCTCGACCTGGTCTCCCATCAGCGTGGTAAATATTTCGTCGGCCAGCACCACGTCTTCCACGCCGACTTGCAGAAGCGTGCGTTTTTCCGGATTCATGGTTGTTTCCCAGAGCTGTTCCGGATTCATTTCACCGAGACCTTTGTAGCGCTGCACCGTCAGGCCCTTCTTGCCTAAGTTCACAATGTGGTCTACCAGCGCCTTGGAACTCTCGAGCGCCACCGGTGTTGAGGATTCATCACCGACATCACTGTAGGGCGCCTCACCCATGATCGATACCTGATCCAGCAGTGAACGGATATCCGTAAACTGCGGCGTGCGGAAAACTTCCCGTGTCACGCAGGACGGCACTGTCTGACCGTTTTTATTCAGATTGAAAACGACCTTGAATCCGCCATGATCTTCATCCGGTGCAATGTTAAAATCGGAAAAATTATCACCCAGGGCGATGCCGGTTCGTTTGGCAATGGATGCCAGAATTTTCTCGCTCTTGAAACTGTCATCGGTCAGCGTGGGATCGCCGGCCAGAATACGAATCATGTTTCTATCACGTCCTTCTTTTTCAAATCTATCCAGCAAATCTTCAATGCGCATGACTTTTTTAATCAGAGTCAGAAGTTTATTACCGGTGACCGGAAACGAGGATCCGTCACCCATCATCAGTTTGACCTTTCCCACGCCGTTTTCCAGAATATAGTTCTTCATCTGCTCTTCGTTGTGAATGTAGAATTCATTCTTTTTTTCCACCACCTTGAAGAGGGGCGGCTGGGCAATATACAGATGCCCCCGTTCAATGAGCTCACGCATTTGCCGGAAGAAAAACGTCAGAAGCAATGTGCGGATATGCGAACCGTCAACATCGGCATCCGTCATGATAATGACTTTGTGATACCGCAGTTTGCTGACGTCATAATCTTCGGTTCCGATGCCTGTTCCCAATGCGGTAACCATCAACTTGATTTCCTCATTTTGCAGCATCTTATCGAAGCGGGCTTTTTCCACATTCAACACTTTACCGCGCAAAGGCAGAATGGCCTGATTCTTCCGGTCACGGCCCTGCTTGGCCGAACCGCCGGCGGAGTCTCCCTCCACAAGATATATTTCGCTTAACGCCGGATCCTTTTCCTGACAATCGGCCAATTTACCCGGCAAGGCTCCAACTTCCAGAGCGCTCTTTCGGCGGGTCAATTCCCGGGCGCGTCGGGCCGCTTCCCGCGCACGCGCTGCCTCCATGCATTTATTAAGAATCTGTTTTGCGATGGATGGATTTTCTTCCAGATAACTGCCTATCTTGTCATAAATAATCCCTTCGACAAGACCTCTCACCTCGGAATTGCCCAACTTGGTTTTTGTTTGACCTTCAAACTGCGGATTCTTGACCTTAACACTGATGACACAGGCCAGTCCCTCGCGCAAATCCTCGCCCCGAAGGGATTCCTTGCCGTCCTTGATTAATTTATTGTTGGTGGCGTAATTATTAAAAACACGGGTGAGGGCGGAACGGAAACCGATCATGTGCGTGCCGCCTTCCGTCGTATTGATGCTGTTGGCAAATGAAAAAATGTTTTCCAGATAGGTTTCATTATATTGCAGCGCCACTTCTACAGAACAGTCCTCCCGGGCGCCGGCAACATAAATCGGATTTTTGTGCAGTACCTTCTTGTTGCGGTTAATATATTCCACAAAGGAAACGATGCCGCCTTTATAGAAGAATTCATTCTGTTTGTTGTTGGCGCGTTCATCGATTAGAATAATTTTGACGCCTGAATTTAAAAAGGCCAGTTCGCGCAAACGGTTGGCAATGACATCGAAACTGAATTCCGTCTCTTCAAAAATTTCATCATCCGGCAGAAAGGTGACTTTCGTTCCTTTCCCCCGCGTTTTGCCGACCATGTCCAGCGATCCATCGGGAACACCGCGTTTGTAGGTCTGCATATAGACACTGCCATCACGTCTGACTTCCAATTCACATGTCTTGGAAAGGGCGTTAACAACCGAAACCCCGACGCCATGCAGTCCTCCGGATATTTTGTAGGAATCGTTGGAAAATTTTCCGCCGGCGTGGAGCTTGGTCATCACGACTTCCGCCGCCGACACACCTTCTGTTTTATGTTTGTCGATGGGAATACCCCGACCATTATCATCCACCACAATACTGTTATCCACACGGATTTTTACTGTGATGGTGTCGCAATACCCTCCTGCCGCTTCATCAATGCTGTTATCCACAACCTCGTAAACCAGATGATGAAGACCTTCCTTGCCTGTGGAACCGATATACATCGCCGGTCTTTTACGTACCGCTTCCAAGCCTTCCAGTACTTTAATACTATCCGCATCATACTTATGTGTCATAATGTTTTTTCAACTTCCTCTTCACTGCTATATCTTTAAGGGCATGATGATGCATAAATAATTATCATCCTCCGCCTGTTTAATCAGGGACGGTTTTAATCCCATCCCGACTTCAAGCATAATATTATCTTTATTCACCACAGATATGGCATCAATTAAATAATTAACATTAAAACCGCTATCCATTGTTTCGCCATCATACTCGATATCGATTTCCTCAGTGGCTTCTCCCACATCAAGGTTGGTTGAATTGAGTGTTAGTTTTCCTTTAGAAAAAGACAAAATCACACCTCCATATCTTTCCGATGACACAACACTCATCCTTTTTAAGGCATGAAGGAAATACTCTTTTTCTAAAACAATCTTGATTCCTTTTTCGGTGGGAATAACTTTTTTATAATCGGGGTAATCAGCATCCACTAAGCTCACTTTTAAAATAGTATTTTCTGTTCGTAAAATAAACATGTTTTTATGTAAACCAATTTCAACATCGTCTTGTTCATCGATGATTTTTTTAATTTCCATGAGCCCTTTACGCGGAATAATGATGCCTTTACCGACTTTTAAAAAATGACCGGATGTGATACTTTTTGCCAACGCCAGCCGATGACCGTCCGTAGCGACCATTCTCAGTAAATGGTTCACACCATCCATCCCCTCTTCTAATAAGACGCCATTCAAGTTCCTCCTCGTCTCATCCGTAGCCATGGCAAATGAGGTTTTATTAATCAACTCTTTCATGACATGGCCCTGAATCTTAAAAAGCGGAATATCCGCGTCATCAGAAATACTCGGAAAGTCGTCAGCCGGTAAGCCGGGAATTTTATAAAATGCTCTCTGAGATGATATTTTGACAATATTATTTTTTTGAACAAAATTGATAAACTCTCCCTGAATCTCCCTGACCATTTCGTATATTTTTTTTGCGGAAATGGTTATCTCTCCCTTTTCCGATACATCAGCCTCATAATCAGAAATTAAAATAATTTCTCTGTCTGTGGCAATAATTTTTATTTTATTGGCTTCTGTTTTTAAAAGAATATTATTTAGAATAGGTATGGTTGTTTTCTTCTCAACAATACCTAATGTTTTTTGAATACCATCAAGAAAGGTTTCTCTATTGATTTTAAATTCCATATATCCTCCTTGTCTTTATACTTTATTATTTTTTCCTTATAAATATAAAAATAGTATTTATAGTAATGACGGTTGATATGTTGATACATCAGAAATTAAAAATAATCATAATACATTAACTCCATCATTACCTGTGTATAAATTGTAGTAAAAAAGTTTATGATTTGTGGATTAATATATCCTCCAGTTCCTGAACTAAATTTTTAAGTTTTAAGTCAGACTTCATGCCATTTAGAATTTTATTATGCGCATAAATAACAGTTGAATGATCTCGACCACCTATTTTTTGTCCAATATCAGGAAAAGAATAATTCGTTAACTTTCTTGCTAAATACATCGCTATTTGTCTAGCGAAAACTATATTTTTGTTTTTATTATGAGCTTTAATATCCGAGATTTTTATGTTTAATTTTCCTGCAATGATTTTCATAATTTCTTCAACACTAACCTCACCTTTTTTGTTGTTCTTTACAAGATTACTTAAGACTTCTTTCACCAACTCAAGATCAATTTCACGGCCAGTCAATGAGGAGTAAGCACCGATTCTTACAAGAAATCCTTCCAATTCACGAATATTGGATTCTACGTGAGACGCGATATAATGAATGACATTATTGGGAAGCTCAATATTATTTTCCTGAATCTTTTTTTCAATAATGGCGATTTTCGTTTCAATTTCCGGTGGTTGAATATCAGCAATTAATCCCCATTCAAAACGGGAACGTAATCTGCTTTCCAGATTCGGAATATCCTTGGGAAATTTATCACTGGTGACAACGATTTGTTTTCCGGAATCATGAAGCGTATTAAACGTATGAAAAAATTCTTCCTGGGTTCTATCTTTGCCTGCCAGAAAGTGAATATCATCTATCAATAAACAACTGATATTACGGTATTTTTCTCTAAATTTAGGCATCCTGTCGTATCGAATTGAATTAATCATTTCATTCATGAATTCTTCCGCGGACACATACATAATGTTTAGCGATGGGTGTATAGCACAGACAAGTAGTCCAATGGCATTGAGAAGATGAGTTTTTCCGAGTCCCGAACCGCCATATATAAACAGTGGATTATAATTTTTGGCAGGTTGCTTGGCTACAGCCATGGAAGCGGCATGGGCAAATTGATTGCAGGATCCGACCACAAAACGGTCAAAGTTATAGTTATCATTCAGGAAGGAAAAGTTCTTGCTTCGATTTGCAGTTATGTGAGATGAACTTTTAATATTTACTGCCGGTTTATTTGAGAGTTCCTGATCTTTAGTTTTCGTTTTGGAAAGCACAAAATCAATATTAACATCCAGTCCGGATGCATCTTTTAGCGATTGCTTAATCGTCGAATTGTAATTATCCACAAGCCAGTCTTTAAAGAATTTATTAGGTACGGCCAATTGGACACACTGATCTTCCATGGCAACAATTTTGATTGGCTTTATCCACGTATCAAAATTTTGCTTACTTACTTTTTCCTGAATAATGTTAATTGCTTTATCCCAAAATGCATCCATATATAAAGCCTTTATCAACAGGCTTATCAACAGTGTTGATAGTCCTGCACAATTAAATTATGGTAAATCATCAAGTATTAAACCGGACAATCGGTTCAATTCGTCCATAGATGTATATTGAATTTCTATCAAGCCCTTTTTATCAGAACCGTTAATTTGAACTTTGGCCAGTAGTTTGGCCGATAATGCTTTTTCCAGGTCGTTTATAAAGCGGTCTTTTTTAGCGGGTTGCTTTTTATCCAGCGGCTGTTTTTTGGTTTTCTGGACTAATCGTTCTGTTTCCCGGACGTTTAAATCCTTTTTTAAAATGAGAGCAAGAGCGGTCATTTGCTCTTGCGTGGAATTGCATGCCAATAAACACCGTGCGTGACCGGCGGAAATTTTATTATCTCTGAGAGCATCCTGCACTTTAGCCGGCAATTTTAAAAGGCGTATCGTATTGGCGATAGTCGAACGATCCTTGCCTACTTGGGAAGAGATTTCTTCCTGCGAAAGCTTGAATTTTTCGTTGAGCATTACATAAGCGCCGGCTTCTTCCAGTGGATTAAGTTCTTCGCGCTGAATATTTTCAATGAGCGACATTGCTGCTGCTTCCATGTCTGTCGCTTCACGAACGACGATGGGAATATCCTTTAAACCGGCGGCCTGAGCTGCCCGCCAACGACGCTCTCCGGCTATAATTTCATATCCATTGCCCGCTTTTCGAACAATAATCGGCTGAATAATGCCGCTGTTTTTTATGGAAGCAATCAGCTCATTTTGCTTTTCATCGTTAAACGTTTTACGCGGCTGATAACGATTTGGACGCAATTCCTCGATGCCGCACGTATAACTTTTTTTCTTGTCCGGTTCGTTGTTGAGTAAATCAGGAAAAATGGCTCCCAGCCCTTTTCCCAGCACATTTTTTTGTGCCATTTAAAAATCTCCTTGAATGATTTCCTTGGCCATTTCCATATAAGCCAGCGCCCCGCGCGATTTGATATCGTACAGAATAATGGGAAGCCCATGACTGGGACATTCCGAAAGACGGACATTGCGCGGTATGACTGTTTTGAAAACCTTGCTCCCGAAGTGTTTCCGCACATCATCCGACACGCGATGAGATAATAAATTGCGTTGATCGAACATCGTCAGCAAAATACCGCCCAAAGCGAGCCTGGGATTTAAATTTGCCTTGACCAGCTTGACGGTGTTGAGCAAATAACCCAATCCTTCCATCGCAAAGTATTCGCACTGTAAAGGAACGATCAAATAATCCGCCGCAACGAGAGCATTGACCGTCATGACGCCCAAAGAAGGAGGACAATCGATTACTATGAAATCATAATGGCTGTCCAGAGCGTTTAGCAAATGCTTCAGCCGATTTTCTTTTTCTTCCAGCCCGACAAATTCAACCTCAATTCCAATAAGGTCCTGGTTGGATGGCACGACCTCCAGGTGCGGTATGGCCGTCTTGATGATCACCTCTTGGAGCGGCACTTGACCGATCATTGCGTGATACAAATTTGCCGTTTCAAAAGAATTTCTATCCGCCCCAATGCCGCTGGTGGAATTGCCTTGTGAATCGCCGTCAATGAGTAAAGTTTTTTTTTCTGCCGCCGCCAGCGAAGCAGATAAATTGATCGCGGTGGTGGTTTTACCTACACCACCTTTTTGGTTCGCTATACATATAATTTTATTCATTATTTTATTAAGCGTAAAAATATAAATTCTTTTGCAAGAATTGTGGATAGCACTAGCATAAAAAAGTTTTTTTTAGAAGGTTTTTTTACTTTTTTATGATAATAATTTTTCGAGGAGCCTCCAAAAAATCCGCCTCTATATCATGTTGAATCAATTGAGAAATTTTGTATTGATTTTTAGCGTTGAAGCATGACTTGATTTCCTCGTCCACATGGGGACCTTTCAGGGCAATAATTTCTCCTTCCGGAACAAGAAAATATTTTCCCAGAGAACAAAGCTCGAATAATTTAAAAGTGGCGCGGGAAATGACAACATCAAATTTTTCCGCTGTCAAATTTTTTCTGATGACGTGTTCTATCCGATCATGAACAATAGTTACAGAGGCAAGATTTAAAATGCGCACAACATGCTTGAGGAACGAAACTTTTTTACGATTGGCTTCCAATAGACAAAGTTCCAGCCGGGGTTGTGCGATTTTTAAAGGAATGCCGGGAAAACCAGCGCCACAGCCGACGTCGAGCATTCTGGCGCTTGGTTTTGGAATGTATCGCAGTGCGGTCAGGGAATCAAGAAAGTGACGCGTGATAATTTCATGTGAAGAATTTTCTGAAATTAAATTTGTTTTGGCATTCCATTCTAAAAGGTCATTTTTGTAAATATCAAACTGAGTAAGTTGTGTATTGCTCAGCTCTATGTTCATTCTGCGGGCTTTGTTGCTCAGCAATAATATGTCCTGATCCATGATAGAAAGATAACAAAAAACAATTTTCGTCGCAAATGATAAATTAAAACTATCCGATACCGGTCAACGTCGGCACGAAAACGATTGTGCTGTCAAAATTGTTTTTGACACATCATGCGCATTGCCATATACTTTTTACAGAAAAAATTTTT
>CAYNWA010000005.1:10779-38513 GCA_964400795.1 uncultured Smithella sp. | reverse complement strand
TACGACAATAACTTCAACTTGTACCGAAAAGCTAAATTTAAAATTCTTCAAAATTGTTTTATTATAAAAGGAGGCAGTATGATTTCGAAAATTCTTGTTCCAACAGACGGATCAAAAACAGCTAAAAAAGCGGCCGGGTATGCGATTGAACTAGCCAAACAGTTAAGCGCCTCCATTATTATCCTGAGTGTTGTTGATCAACATTCACTGATTGCCCAGACCGTTCCCGCATCGGAAACTCCAAGGAAAACGGTAGTACCTCTCAGTGATTATCTTAAAGAGGCGGCCCAAGTCTACACGGCAGAAATAAAAAAAATGTGCGATAAAAATGATATTGTCTCAACGATTTCTATCAAGATGGGTCATCCCGTGGAGGAGATTGTGAAAGCGGCTAAGGGATTAAAAGCCGATCTCATTGTGATGGGTTCTCATGGAAGAAGTGCCTTATCTGCCACCTTGCTTGGGAGTGTTTCCTATGGAGTGATCCATAATGATAAAAAAATTCATGTCCTGTTGGTTAGAGGTTGATGGCCATTGTTTAGCTGGTTTGCCAATCGCCGTCGAAAAAAACTCGCTCGGAAACCGTTTCCTTTATCGTGGGAAAGCATCATACACCGTAACCTTGCCCATTACTCTTTGCTCGATGATGTTGAACGTTCTCACCTACGCGCATTGGTCCAGGTTTTTATTGCCGAAAAATATTGGGAAGGATGCGGGGGAATAGAATTAACCGATGAAATACGCGTTACCATTTCAGCACAAGCGTGTTTATTGCTTCTGGGTTTGCCGCATGATTACTATCATAATGTTTTAACGATTCTTGTTTATCCTTCTACCGTGAGACCGCCGGGGCGTAAACTTGGTTTTTTTGAAGTTGCTTTGGAGCCGATAGAAGATTCTCCTCCCATTATCGGTCAAGCGTTTCAACAAGGACCTGTCATTATCATTTGGGATGCGGCACTGCATGGCGGCCGTCATCCCGAACGGGGCCATAATGTTGTTTATCATGAATTTGCCCACAAACTCGATATGCTCGATGGTACCGCGGACGGAACGCCACCTCTTCGCAATCGAACGGAATATCGTGACTGGGTGCGAATATGTTCCCGTGAATATCTGCGTCTCCGTCAAGAGATCGAACACGGCAAGCACTCTTTTCTTAGTCCTTATGCCGCCACCAACGAAGCGGAATTTTTTGCTGTGGCTACGGAGCAATTCTTTGATCAACCCTTGTTAATGATCCAACAGGCTCCTGATCTTTATCGTGTTCTTAAGGAGTATTATCGTCAGGATCCGGCCAGGCGCGCAACGAGATCAACTCAAGCATCTTCCTGTTAATGCCACAGAACAACAATTAATAGTGTATAAATTAGACAATTGTTTCAATATCACGGTACCGGCCAGGGATATTTTTACCATACCCTCTCAATCAAACAAAATCATCAAAAAAGCTGAACTCAAGCTTAACTTGTGATAGAAGCCTTAAAAGTATGTAGTCTGCATCAAGGGTTCGGCAGAAAAAACGCCCATGCTCATCTTGACCTGTAAAGGGGAGACTTGATTGTGCTGCCTGACATTAAAACCGTAGAATTAATTAACATCGGTCCGGTTCATATTACGCCATTTGGGCCGTTGGTTGCCATTGGCATTTTGCTCGGCAGAGCCCTCGCCTTGCATCGGGCGAAACAAGCCGGAATTCCGCGCGACGAAATGGATGATGCCATTTTGTATACTCTGCTTTCGGCTTTCGTCTTTGCTCATTTAGTCGAAGCTGTTTTTTATCACCCGGACCAAGTTGCGCGGCAGGGAATCATTTATTTGCTTCAGTTCTGGAAGGGAATAAGTTCTTTTGGCGGATTCTTTGGCGGAATCTTCGGCTTTTTGTTTTTTGTATACAAAAGGAAAATCCGTTTTCCGTTGCTTTATGCCGAGTGTATCCTGCAGGGGCTGATAGTGGGATGGATTTTTGGGCGATTAGGGTGCACAATTATTTTCGACCATCCCGGTGAGTTCAGTAATTTTTTCCTTGCGTTTCAACAGCCCGAAGGGTCTCGGCACAATCTGGGTTTTTATGAATTTTTATTTACCTTGCTTATCCTTTTTCCCACGATTCTTATTCTTCACCGTCTGAATGCAAAACCGGGAAGCTATTCCGCCGCAATATTGATTCTTTATAATCCCGTGAGATTTTTACTGGACTTTCTGCGTGTGGGTGCCGATCAAAAAGGTGACATCCGGTATTTCGGGCTCACGCCTGGACAGTACGGGAGTATTCTTCTTTTTATACTGGGGTTATTTATAGTCGTGAAAGTATTTAAACCCTCTCCGTTGCCACGGGAACTTACTCAACCGTCACAAAACAAAAAACGACAAAAAAAATGAAACACGGAAATTCAAAAAATTTTTTTTAGAAATGCTTTTCAGTACCCTTCACTCCAATGCTGTATTATGGAGTATTGGGTCACTAAAAAAAGTTTGGATAGAGATGTTGGCGGGAACTTTTTAAAAAATAGCAGAATAAGAAAATTCTGCCTGAAAAAAGTTTTGTTTGTCGATGGTCATGGGGTAGAAAAAGCAGGTTTTTATAATGAGCGAAAGGACAAAAAAAATCAGCGCTTTCTGTAAAGATGCTTTGGGCAATCTTGATGGCGTTGGAGTAGCTCAAAAAATTTCTTCAGGGGAGATCAGTGCTGCTGAAGCTGTTGAAAGCGCAATCACTCGGGCGCAGGCAGTGAATCCGGCAATAAACGCCATCGTTACAGAAACTTTTGATAGGGCTCGCCGACAGATTAAAACGTCGCTATCCGGTCCTTTTGCCGGCGTTCCGTCCTTTATAAAAGATACAGATGATGTGGAAGGTGTGCCGACCTTATGGGGTTCCAGGGCTTTGCCTGATACGCCCGTCCAAACAACAAAAAGATTCGTTAAACAATTTTTTGCTCTTGGCTTTATCTGTCTTGGAAAAAGCGCGTTGCCGGAATTTGGCTTAACCGCAACGACCGAACCTCTTTCTTCCGGGATTACACGTAATCCGTGGCATACGGATTATTCAACAGGAGGATCTTCGGGAGGCTCAGCGGCACTGGTGGCTTCCGGCGTTGTTCCTATTGCGCATGGCAATGACGGCGGAGGATCCATTCGTATTCCCGCTGCGTGTTGCGGGCTCGTGGGGTTAAAACCTTCACGTGGCAGGCTGGAGAGGGTGGAAGGAGATAGCCTAATGCCAGTGAATATTTTGCATCAGGGTATTCTAACACGAACAGTGAGGGATACAGCAGCGTTTTATGCCAGTGCGGAACAGTATCGCCTTGCTCCTAAAATGCCCGAGATCGGAAATGTGCAACACCCCGGGGAACGGCGACTGCGCATCGCTTTTTTTACGGATACGCCTTACGGTACGCCCTGCCATGCCGAGTCCGCCGATTTGGTTCACCGTATCGGGAAGCTTTGTGAAAAACTTGGCCATAGGGTTACGGAAATTCCCTGTCCCTGCAATGCCCAGATGGCTGATGATTTTATTCTCTATTGGGGGCTGACAGCCTTTGCTATCAGATTTTTTGGTCGGCTGATCATCGCCCCCGGCTTCGATAAAAACAAACTTGAACAATGGACGATAGAACTCAGTCGTCACTTCCAGAGCAATTTCTTTAAAATGCCAGCCACTATAAAAAGTTTAATCAAATTCACCAAAACATATAATGATATTTTCAGCACCTGCGACATCCTTCTTAACCCGACTTTGGCCCATCCCACTCCTGAAATTGGTTATATGGGTCCGGATGTGCCGTTTGATGAAGCCTTTGAACGGGTAAGACAATATGTGGTTTTTACCCCTCAACAAAACGTTACCGGCACACCGGCGATATCACTGCCCTTGGGATTTAGTGCCAATGGTCTGCCCTTGGGCGTGCAGTTTGGTGCGGCATTCGGCCAAGAAAAGATACTCCTTGAGCTAGCTTTTGAGCTTGAAGAAGCAAATCCGTGGCCTCGCATTGATCAAAAATGACGAAGGATAAGGTACACCGGCTGATCGGAACATTGCACAAAAAACCACACCACAGCTATTTGGGGGCTCGATGCGTACAATAGCCGCTTTAAAAAAAATTACCTGATGTTGACTATAATCATGCCGTCCGCTGTAATAATATTTCCTGAAAACAATGCTCAGCTTTTCAATCGTCGCATCAACTCTTGCATGAATGCTTTACGTTCCATGAAAAATTTGCGGAGTTCCTTGTTGTCTGTATGCACGGTTTCATTTTCCAGTTCCGGAAGATATCTTTCAAGGATCTCCAAAACCTTTGTTTCCTCTTCGGGCGTCAAATTCAGTTTTGACATGGTGACTCTCCTTTATTTTTTTATGTAATATAAATTGGGCCTGTAAGTTAACGTTTTGCTGATGATAACGAGCCGTGAGATGTCAATAATTAAACAAGCCGAGGGAGTGTCATGATAGGGAAAAATGTCTGATCAGAAACGCGAAAAATACGAACAATCACAGGATATGGAACACATCACTTCTTGTCATATTTTACATATAATATATGAAAACTATATTTAATTGTCAATAGAGGAAGGTATACAGGTATCATGAAAGTAAAATGAAACGAGGTTTTTTTATCACCGGAAGCTATGATATTTACAAACAAAACAGACATTTTCTTTTCAAATAAAACTTGTTTTTTCAAGGACCTATTGCGATAATGCATTTACAAGCAAGGGGACAATAGACAATGATAGAACGGACATTCTGAAAAAATAACAGGAGGAATGGATCGTTATGGAAGAAAGAAGGAGAGCGCCAAGACTTCAGGAAGAAAACGAGGTTACGATAACCGTCGTTTCCGGAGGACAAAATTTGCCTGAGGATACAGTCATACGTAATAAAAGCAAGGATATCTCCGCTTGCGGAGCCAGAATTCAGGCCAATTTGTATATACCGGTTGATACGCTTTTGATGCTGGAAATGACATTGAGCACTGTTCGCCAGATGATAACAGTTATCGGAAAAGTAAAATGGATAAAAATAATTTACGAAGATGAATCCTATGAAGCGGGAGTGGAATTCGTCAATACGCCTAGCGATGCCATCCGCAAACTTCGGGATTACGTTTCATGGAAAATGGAGTATAAAAAAAACAAACCACATTCGTAAACTTTTGTGAACGCAACCTTGTCCTAGTTGAAACAATATTATTAAAAAAGCGTCTATAAGCTATTCGGGAATATTATCCTGAAAGTAAAATAATCAGTACAAAGACAATAATGAATACATGAGCGGCGATCACACCGAATTTATGCCGATGATAAAATTCATTGGCTTTTTGAATCCGCTTTAGTCCTCCTAAAAAATTTCGGATCAAAACCAGTCTGGGATACTTGTAATTATCCGAGGTAAAATTTTTTTGAAATGCGCACATGGGATACAATGCATAGATATCATCTTTGAGTGGCCGGAAAAGAGTGTCGTTAACAATTCCGCGCCAAGGTTCATAGGCTAAAGTTTCCGCGTAATGCCGATTGAGTGCATAAGCATGGGTCAGGCTCCGATAACGAACTTTTTGGATGCAAGGATTATCAGTTTTCCGGCTGGAACGAAGCAGCGCTCCCAGAAGCAGAACTTTCCATTCAGGATTTTGTTGCAAAAAATCAACGCAACTTTTTAACTTTTCGGGATCGAAGCCGTCAAATTCCACATCATCTTCAAAAACGACAATATTGTTCGCGCCGGCTTCCAAGCCTTTGCGTAAGCAGGTCATATGGGATTCATAGACTTCTTTTTCAAATTCGTCTGAAAGACGATCACCAATGATGAACTCGACACTATCACCCAGTCCAACTTTTGCGAATTCCTCTCGCGCTGATTTGCGTCGATCCTCGCGTTCTCTCAGGGAAACGCAGTATAAACGATCAAAAGACTTCCAGACATCAACCGCTTCCTTCACTGTATCCTCAATCCATAGAAAAATTTTTACACGTTACTTTACTCATTTATAATGAGTATTGAGCTATGTCAAGAAATGGCTGGCATAAGAAAAGCCGTTGCAGAAAGAAGGTGTCTCGTGTATGTCAACGCGCATAGGACTGATTTCAGTAAACATGCAATAATTTGCATCAACGGCAGGTTTTTATGATTCAAAGAAAACTCATTCAATATTTTGTTGACAGACAATTTATCCGGAAGATCATGGAACATCCCGCGGATTTAAGTGAATTTAAAGAACGTCCGACGCCCCGGTTAATTGCCGGTCTGATATTGATGGTGTTGAGTTTTATTATTGGATGGCCCGTAATATTTACCTTGAGCGTACTGGCTGTTTGGTATCAACAACCACTGATAGCCGTGATTGGAGGCCCGTTGACCTACGCTCTTTCTTGTATTGTATTCTTTATCGGCGCTTGGATGGCGCGCGCCCCGCATTACCTGAACACCCTGACCAAATATACCATGCAATCTTTCCTGAAAAAAATACTTTACGACAACCAATAATTATCTTTTACCGGCAGATTTTTTACTGTTAACAATTCTGATGTTTGGTGGCGAGCCGATAACAGGTAAATTGATAAATTTTAAAATAGACGCTTGAAACTTTTCAAAATATTTTTTGCTCCGTTCCGGATCGGAGGAGGGCAGTTCCAGCGTAAGCGTAAAAATATTGCGTTCATGTCCTGCGTAATTTCCGAGCGACCCCGGATAATAACCGAATTTTTTCATGGGGTGATTGCTTTCTTTGCATATCTGTTCCATCCATTTTTCAAAGGAATCCAAGTCTGAAGAGGGGCCGTCATAATCGAAAAAATTAAGAGGGGAATGCGCAGACAGTATTTTCTGCGGTTTGAATCGCTTGATTAACGCGACCTGAAAGAGCGTTTCCTGTTCGGACGCCTGTTTAGCCCCCGGATAATAACGCCCCCTTTTACCTTTTGCTGTCCATTGACGAATCGCTTTGGCCTGCCAGTCGCGGGTGGGTAAATTTCTATTGATGTCAATACCGCTCGCGTTGACACGTGTCGGCGGCCTGGACAGGAAACCATCCGGATTTAAAAGCGGGGCGATGACAATGCCATGATTTTTGAAAAGGTCCGGGTTGTCTTTCACATATTGAGCGAGTTTGAACGTTAAATAGACCGTGGGCAATTCGTCACCGTGAACACCCCCTAAAAACAGGGTATATTGTTTGGCTTGGTTGTTAAAAACGACAAACATCAGCGGATGCTTGTATTTTGAGGTCCGATGATATTCCCAGGGGATGTCGTGCAGATTCAAATCCGTCCAGCCGTAGAACGCGAATTGCTCATCAAGCAAAGTCAGGTATCTCTTTAAATTGTAGAAAGACAGATCGGAAGAATAGAATTGAATGGGGAAAACCAAAAACGACAAAAGACATAAACCCAGACAGCCATTTATCAATATAATTTTTTGTTTTGACATGAAGTCCAACGATGGTCTGATTATTAATCCCTGCGACATGAAATCCCCCGGCTCCCGCCGGAGGGGGCTCCACTGGCGAGGATTTTGTTATAATTAACAGGTTTTGTCAATATAACATTGAGCCTTTTATCCCGGTTGATATACACACCACATTGTGTATACTTGCATCGGACATTTCTTCAGCGAGGGTTTTTTATGCCGAAAACCAGGACAAAAAATATCAGCATTGTTTTATACAAGCCGAAATATGCCGGCAATGTGGGCGCGGTTGTTCGCGCGGCCAAGAACATGGGCATCAACAATATTATTGTTGCCGAGGCAGGGGCATTCGATCAGGGAGAAATGCGACAACGCTCCACGCATCTGGCTACGGATGTCTTGGAAAACATCCGGTATGTACCGGACATTGAGGAAGCTCTCGGACGGTTCAATTACATTGTCGGCACAACCGCCCGTTTGGGGAAGGCCCGTGGTCCATTTATCACCCCACGGGCAGCAGCGCAGGATATTGCTAATATCTCACAAAAAAATAAAGTGGCCCTGCTTTTCGGTCCGGAAGATACAGGCCTGGCTAATGACCCGTTACGTCTTTGTCATTCCGTGGTTACCATTCCGACATCGCGGGAATTTACATCCCTCAATCTGTCTCACGCTGTGATGATCATATGTTATGAAATCTTTATTGCTTCTATGTCGGCTGTTGCTTCGACGGAAGTCGCGCCGAAGCTGGCGCTTTCATCGGAGCTGGAAGGCATGTACAATCAGATCAAAACATTGCTGGCCGATATCGGATTTTTGAATCCGGAAAATCCGGATTACTGGATGATGCACCTGCGCCGCTTCTTTACGCGCGCTGGAATTTTGTCGCGGGAGGTCAAAATCGTTCGCGGCATTTGCCGTCAACTTCAGTGGTATGCTCACCACAAAAAAACTTGACTTTACGGGGTAGTTCCCATAGGGATTGCGCAGAACACAAGGATGTCCTTATTATTAAATAGAAACCTCTGGAGGTTTTAACGTATGCGAAAAATATTTTCTTTCACCGGTGCCAAAAAAATTATTTTCGGCAACGGATCGTTATTCACCCTGGCCGACCACGTCAAGGAGCATCATGCCGAGAATCCGCTGGTGGTTATCGATAAAAATCTTGCCAAAACGGATTTGCTGGAAAAAGTAGCCAACGTTCTAATTCCGGCAGGTATTAAGTTTACGGTTTATGACAAGGTCGAGGCGGAACCGCCCATCGAACTGGCTGATGAAGGCGCGAAACTGGCGATCAAAAACAAATGTGATCTTGTCATCGGTATCGGTGGTGGCAGCGCGATGGACACTGCCAAAGCCATTGCCGCGATCGCGACAAACAAAGGAGCAGCCACGGATTATCTGGGTCTAAATAAAGTTCCCAAAGCCGGTTTGCCCAAAATCATGATTCCGACCACCGCCGGAACCGGCAGCGAAGTAACATTTACCGCGGTTTTCCTGCGTAAGAATTTAAAAAAGAAGGAAGGCATGAACAGCCCCTATCTGTATCCGGAGTTGGCGTTGCTCGACCCGGAATTGACGCTGAGCCTCCCTCCGGTACCCACGGCGCATACCGGACTGGATGCCCTATGCCACGCTATCGAATCGTATACATCCGTGAATGCATCGCCGATGAGCGAGATGTTTTCTCTGGAAGCGATTGCTTTGATTGCGGAGAATCTGCGCGCCTGCGTGCATGACGGCAAAAATATTGTCGCGCGCGAAAGAATGCTTTTGGGGAGTCTGTATGCCGGCATCGGTTTGGCTAACGCCGGCGTGACAGCGGTGCATTCGCTGTCCTATCCTCTGGGGGGAAAATACGGCGTCGGACATGGCTTGGCCAATACGATGCTGCTGCCCGCGGTCATGGCTTTTAACATCCCTGCCGCGCTGGAAAAGTTCACGGATATTGCCGAAGCGATGGGAGAAAATGTGGAAGGACTGCCTGCGCGTGAGGCCGCCTATCTGGCGCTGGAGGCGGTTGAGTCCTTAATTGAGGATTGCGGTGTTCACGATACAATCTCCAGGTTCGGCGTGAAGGAAAAAGATTTTTCAGCTTTGGCCGATGTGGCGGTGACGGTGGCCAGACCGCTGGAAAATAATCCCCGCAAAATAACCAAAGACGATATGATCGCGATTTACGCGCAGGCATATTAATACCAAAAAGCTATTCAACATGAAAAAGTTAATTTATTGGCATAATACCAGGAAAGCTTTCAATCATGCATGTTAATTTTTGAAAGCAACTTGCTATAAGAAAGGAAGGTTAAAGATATGGCAGGAGCAGAATTGATTGGCAAAGAAGAAATCAAGGAAGTCATGGATGTCCTGGAGACGGGCATTTTGATGCGTTACGGTTTTGATAGCGAAAGAAAAGGCGTTTATAAAGTAAAAGAGTTCGAGCAGGCATTCGCCAAATATTGTGGTACCGACTACGCGCTGGGCGTGACCTCCGGCTCGACGGCGCTTCAGGTAGCGCTCACGGCAATGGATGTCGGACCCGGCGACGACGTGCTGGTGCCCGCCTTTACTTTTTTAGCCACGTATGAAGCGGTCATGGAAGTTGGGGCTATTCCCATTATGGTGGATATTGACGATACCCTCAATCTCGACCCGCTGGAAATCGAAAAGAAGAAGACGCCCTACACCAAGGCGGTCATTCCCGTGCATATGTGCGGTTCGGCGGCCAATATCGATAAAATCGTGGACGTTGCCCGCAAAAACAAGCTGCTGGTTTTGGAAGATAACGCCCAGGGATGCGGCGCGGGCTTCAAAGGCAAGAAGCTCGGCAGTTTCGGCGATATGGGAACGTTCAGTTTCGATTATGTCAAAACGGTCACCACCGGCGAAGGCGGCATGGTGATTACCAATAACAAAGAATTCTATCTCCGGTCGGAGTGGTATCATGATCACGGTCACGACCATAATCCCAAGGTCAGCCGTGCTTTGGAAGGAAGGACCATTCTCGGGTTCAATTTCCGGATGAACGAATTGCAGGGAGCCTTGGGTCTCGCACAGTTGCGCAAGCTGGATTATCTTATCGGCGAACAGAAGAAAAACAAGAAATTCATCATGGATGTGCTGGCCAATGTTCCCGGTGTGAACTTCCGCGTCAAACCGGATCCCGAAGGAGATTCCGCCACGTTCCTGGCGTTTAACCTGCCGAGCGAGGATCAGGCACAGAAATTCCAGAACCTGCTGGCTGCCGAAGGCGTGGACACCGTCTGTTACAAGAGAAATCTATGGCACTACGTTCCGAACTGGGAACATTTTCTGGCAAAATCGACGGCGAATTCGAAAAAATATCCCTATAGCAATCCGGCTTATAAAGGAAAGGTGGAATACAAGAAAGAGAACATTCCGCACGCCGAAGACATTCTGGGGCGCACGCTGGTCATGGGTATCTCCGTGAAAATGAGCCAGGAGAAACTGGACGGGATTAGAAAAGGCATCGAGCAAGCCGCGAAGAATATGTAACGAGCCAAAAATCAACTGGTACGCAGCGATCATGTTGGCGATAAGCAGACCCATTTTGCAATAGTACACCTATGAACGTTTCTATTGGCTTCGAACGTGTTTTACATCGTCTGTTGAAACTTGATGACTGATTTGACCGCCGTATTTGAACTCCGTAATGGAAAGCTGATTTCCCTCCATCTCCGTGATCACGGCATTCTCATGCATATCACCATTCTTCATCTCAATCTGAACGGGTTTGCCGATATAATGATTTAATTGATTCAGGTTGACTGTCTTGAAAGCTTTTTCTGTAAATGCATTATCCTCCATCACAACCGTATGGGAGGAAGATTCCTGATCGGATGGAATAGTTTTGCCTATTGTTATTGCCGGGCATGAGCACGGACCTTTAACGCCTTTTTCGATGCATTGCGCATCATCTATAACTAACTCATCAAATCTTTTTGATACTTTCTCGAAATGCATGATGAAATGCATCTCAATACCATGCGTGAGAAAAACCTTAGCCCCTGATGTGACCTTATCTTTGCCTAGCAGCACGCTTTCTGTGCTATCAATGATTCTCTCATCCGGATAGCATTGTTTTGCAAGGCTTTTTGCATAGCTCTTCATTTTCTGGGCCCAGGCGGTTCCAGATAATGAAAACATTATAAACATCAGTAACAATATTGATAATGCTATACTTTTTTGTGAAAAGCCGTTTTTATTAAATTTGTTTTTTTTCATATGTCATCCTTTGCAACGAATAAATCACCCGGCGCACAGCGATCGGCTGTATTGCCCTTGTTGGCATTTCTATTTCAATGCAATAAGTCTTTGTAGAAGAATATCCTCAACATTTTGTCGCGAATCCAGCACAGATAAAACATAAACGCTGTCCTCCGATACTCTATACATTACGCGCCACGGTCCGACAATGAGTTCACGATATAATGTGATTCCCTGATTTTGTAATTCTGGAACTATTCGTCCCCGATCAGGAAATGCATTAAGGCTTTCAGTTCGTTTTTTTATTTCTCCGAATATTTTTCTTGCATGGAGGGAATTTTCTCTGGCGATATATTCAATAATAGACACCAGATCATTTTCTGCAGTTTCTGTCCACCATACGTTATATGATTTCTTCATGCGATTTTTTCTTTAAGAATACTTTCAACTTTCGAAAATACTTGATCCTGGGATTTGAGTTTACCCTTTTTAATATCTTCTTCGCCCTGAGAGAGAAGCTTGAGAATGCCAATAGCATTTCTCATGTTTTCATAGCTCTGCGGATCTTGGAGAACCGCCCTGGGTTCGCCATTTTGTGTGATTAGTACAGGCCGATGAGTTTCATTAATTTGTTTTAACAATTCAGGCGCACGTGCTTTTAGATAGGTTATCGGTTTTATATCTTTTGAAATATTCATATACTACCTCCAGTCTTTATATAGTACTATAAACGGACTGGTTTTGAAAGCATTTATTTGTGCTAACGTTGAATTCACTGGGTCCTGCAAAACGCGCAGCGTTTTCAGGATCCAGTGCAATGACTTGTCAGGTTTTATTTTTATTCATCACTTAAACAATTTGCAATATGCTTAGGATCTTTAAAAACTTTTTTACATTTTGATTTGTCGATTTTACGCCCTACAAACCTATCAGTAATCCCACCTACCTGTTAACTGACCACAGTCTTAATTTTTAAAAATATACGTCCATTTACCTTTTTAATTTCTAAAAGTTTAACAACTGAACCTTGTCCTTTTAAACCTTGATCTGCCCTGCCATCCCCTGATAGTTTTCCAATAACTTTGGCCCCTGAAACAAGACCACCGGGTTTGCTCCACAAATTAACAATAGGCGTTACTAATTCCCCATTTTCATAACCTGTGATATGAAATAAATCACTAGGTTTAAGATCATATTGTTTAGCATAAATATTTGTGGAAAATTGCAAAAATAAAACAAGAATAATAAGATATTTAAACATTTAGTTCTCCTTTCTTATGGAACGTCGCGCCTGACCGGCGCTGGAAGGACGCCGTCTGCGGCGGCCTTTCAGCGTACGTGTCCAGGCGTCTTGTTGGGCAACCCATGTTTGTATTTCCTGATCATTCCGTCGAATTCCTTGTCCATCACACTCATGTGAAATGTGAACAGAATGTTGCAGATCGCGTCCACGTCACTCGGGGCTGCGCCGTTGGCATGGGCGGAGAGATGACCGTGGGCGAAGATGTGACGGGCCGCCGCCGCTACGAAAGTGATGTTGTTCGACGTACCTGATCGGATCGCATTCAACTGCTTGTGCAACTCCGGGTTAACGCGTTCTGTCAAGAAAGATAGCCAGAGTTGTGAACGGTCGTGTTTGCGGATGGCCTGGATGTGGCGCGCTGGTGCGTATGCACGAAGCCGCGGCAGTATTGTCTCCGGCTTCACTTGCAGAAGTCCCATGAATCGTTCAAAGGCTGACCACACCAGGAAGACGCGTAGAAGTGCGTTGTAGCCGTTCACTGTTTCCTGCGTATAACCTTCGAGGGCAATGCCCTCGAAGGATTTCGCCACGCGAAATCTGGCGGCAAAGCGCGACACATCTCCGTTCTTGCCATGAAACCCCATCGCTCGTGCGTCGTGTCCGCCTCGTGCGAGGTCACAGAAGCTGGCATACCCGCTTGGCATGTTGTGTAGCGCAGGATCTCTGACTATTAGTCCCATTCGGTCATGTTCCTTGCCCAACAGTGTAATAGCTGGAAAACATTCCGTCATATTAACCCATATAGATGGAAAGATTTTCCACTTATTCTGATATTAAATTATAAAACATGGAAAAACGACCGCCGTTTATTCCACTTATTACATTTTGCCTTGCCAAATTCCACTTATTACGTTATTAAAGTGGCAAACATGGAATATAGAAGGTATGAAAACCGTCGCCATGCGTCCCACCTTTGGCGGTAATTAACTAACTATTTAATTTTATTTTGCTGCTTTAAATATGAATCGTGACACCAAACCGAAGTTCCGTCCCAATCCCGATCTCAAGTTGATGGACCAGGTTCGTGAAGTCCTTCGTTATCACCACTACGCCTATCGCACAGAACAAACCTATTGTCAATGGATTCTTCGTTATATCCATTACTTCGGCGGTAAAACTCATCCACGGCAACTCGGGGCAAAAAATATAGAGGCGTTTCTCTCTCATCTAGCCACCGAAGGACAAGTGACCGCATCAACACAGAGACAGGCCCTTAATGCTTTGGTTTTTCTTTATAAACATGTTCTGGATATGGATCTGACGGAAGACATTACTCCGGCGCGCAGCAAGCGGCACAAAAGCCCGCCGACTGTCATGACACAGTCGGAAGTTCAGCGTCTTCTTGGTCTTATGGAGGGAAAACCCGCATTGATGGCAAAGCTGATTTACGGCAGTGGGATGAGGCTGATGGAATGTCTGCGTCTGCGCGTTCAGGATATAGACTTCGGTCAGAATCTTATTTTTGTCAGAGGCGGCAAGGGCGGAAAGGACCGCACAACCATTTTGCCCAAAAATCTGCGTGAGGAGATGCTCAGGCAAATTATCGCGGTAAAATCCCTTCATCATCGGGATCTTGAGGAAGGGTTCGGAGAGGTCTATATTCCGGAGGCGCTTGCCAGAAAATATCCCAAAGCGTCAAAGCAGACCGGCTGGCAATGGGTTTTTCCAGCGCGTGAACGGTCACGCGATCCGCGTTCCGGTAAAATCATGCGTCACCACGTTCTTGAATCCGTCCTGCAAAAGGCAGTGAAGCGGGCTGTTGAACAAGCTCAAATCAATAAGAGAGTCGGTTGCCATACCCTGCGCCACAGTTTTGCCACGCATATGCTGGAAAACGGTGTGAATATCCGCGTCCTGCAGGAACTGCTTGGCCATGCCGATGTCAAAACCACGGAAATCTACACGCACGTTATGTCACGTGACATCCGCAGCCTGCAAAGCCCGCTGGACAGCCTTGTTCTTTCTGGTCGTAAAGAATAACAGACAAAATAATTCTATCGTAGAAAAACCATGACGAAACTTTCACAACCCGTCGAAATAGATTTGAATCCCGAATTCCGGCGGGCTCTGGAGTTGATGGAAGAGACGGATAAAAACATTTTTGTTACGGGTCGGGCGGGCACGGGCAAGTCCACTCTGCTGAATTATTTTTATCGTCATACCGGAAAAAATGTCGTGCTTCTGGCGCCGACGGGTGTCGCCGCCGTGAATATCGGCGGACAAACCATCCATTCTTTTTTTCAGTTCAAACCGAATGTGACGCCCGCTTCCATCAAAAAGAAAAAAACGACCTCCAAAGACAAGAAGTCCATTTATCAAAAGCTGACGACGATCATTATTGATGAAGTTTCCATGGTGCGCGCCGATCTGCTGGACTGTGTGGATAAATTTCTACGTTTGAACGGCCCGGATGCGAAACGCCCCTTTGGCGGTGTCCAGATGATTTTCATCGGCGACCTGTATCAGCTGCCGCCGGTGGTCACGTCGGCGGAGCGCGCAATATTCCGTTCGCATTATTCCAGCCCCTATTTTTTCAGCGCCAAGGTGATGGAAGAACTGGATATGGAGTTTGTCGAGTTGGAAAAGGTGTACCGGCAGAAGGATGACGGGTTTATCCGCCTGCTCAACACCATCCGTAATAAATCCGTTACGGATGAAGATGTTGACCTTTTCAATCAGCGTTGTGATCCGTCTTTTGAAGTTTCCGCCGATGATTTTTATATTTCGCTGACCAGCACGAATGATCTTGCCGATGATATCAACGAGAAACGTTTAGCTCAACTTCCCGGAAAGCCCTGGAAGGCGCAGGGATTTGTCGAGGGCGAGTTCGGCCCGGAATCCATGCCGACGGCGCTTGAACTGAAATTGAAAAAGGGCGCGCAGATCATGCTGCTTAATAACGATGCGTACGGCCAGTGGATTAACGGAACCATCGGCAAAATAAAAAAATTTGCCAAAAATGAAGACGGCGAAGATGTCATTGTTGCCAGACTGGATAACGGCGAAACGGTGGAAATTTCACCCTATACCTGGAAAATTTACAAATATTTTCTCAAGGATGAGGAGCTGCATTCGGAAGAGGTCGGTTCTTTCCATCAGTATCCGGTACGCCTGGCCTTTGCGGTGACCATTCACAAAAGCCAGGGCAAAACGTTCGAAAAAGTGGTCATTGACGTGGGGCGGGGTACGTTCGCCCACGGGCAGATGTATGTGGCGCTTTCCCGCTGCACCACGCTGGAGGGTCTGGTTCTGAAAAATCCGTTAAAGAAAAGCCATGTTTTGATGGACTGGCGGGTGATGAAATTTCTGACCGGTTTGCAGTACGCGAAAGCCTCGCTGAACTTCTCCTGCGAGCAAAAGATTGCGATGTTGGAGGCGGCGTTTCAAGAAAAGCAAATTGTTGAAATTGTTTATTTAAAAGCGAAAGATGAAAAATCAACGCGCAAAATTCGCCCGCTTCGTGTAGAGGAAATGGAATATAACGGTCATCCGTATCTGGGTTTATACGCTTATTGCCTGATGCGGAAGCAAAATCGCGTCTTTAACGTGGATCGTATTCTGGAAATCCGTCCGGCGCCTAATAATTGAGAAAAAATGCGAATATTTTCCTTGACAAGCCCTTTGAAATTGCATAAGGTTCGCCTTTAAATTTTTCATTAAAGTGGTGATTTTATTATGAAGACATACATGGCTAAGGCGCAAACGGCCGATAAAAAATGGTATATAGCAGACGCTTCCGGCAAGGTTTTGGGAAGATTCGCCAGTGAAATTGCACATCGTTTAAGAGGAAAGCACAAGGCGACCTATACGCCGCATGTGGATACGGGCGATTTTATTATTGTAGTTAATGCTGAGAAAATCGTTCTGACCGGCAAGAAGCTGACCGATAAAATTTATTATTCTTATTCCGGTTATCCAGGTGGAATGAAAGCAACCGCAGCGGGGAAAATGCTGGCGGAAAAACCGGAACAATTAATTAAAATAGCTGTTCAGGGAATGCTTCCGAAAACCAATTTAGGCCGTAAAATGCTGAAAAAGTTAAAGGTTTATTCCGGCAACGCCCATATTCATGAAGCTCAATGTCCGGAAACTTTATCCATTTAAATTATAAAAAGATATTGGAGAAATCATGGCGGATCAAAGATTTTATGCAACAGGTAAAAGAAAAAGCGCTATTGCCCGTGTTTATATGAAATCGGGCAGTGGTAATTTTGTAGTGAATAAAAGAAGCTTCGATGATTATTTCACGCGTCCCAGCTTGAAAATGATTATCAAACAGCCTCTCGAAATGACGGGCAAAAAAGATCAGTTTGATTTGTATGTCAATGTGAGCGGTGGAGGAGCGGCCGGTCAGGCCGGAGCCGTAAAACACGGAATTTCCAAAGCGCTGTTGGAGTATGATGCCGAGTTGCGCTCTGTACTGAAAAAGGCTGGTTTTTTAACCAGAGATGCCCGGGTTAAAGAACGCAAGAAATACGGTCAGCCCGGAGCAAGGAAAAGATTCCAATTCTCCAAACGATAAATTCCAAGAGGGGGGCTTCCGGCCTCCCTTTTTTTTGGGAGATTTTTTATGATAAACGCAGCAATATTTGGCGCCAGTGGTTATACGGGTCAGGAACTGACACGAATTTTGTCGGGACATCCTGAAGTCAAGTTAGTTTCGGTAACATCGAGGCGATTTGCCGGACAATCGGTCGCCAAAGTGTTCCCTGTTTTGCAGGGTTTAACGTCATTAAAATATCAAAACGCGACTCCGGCTGAGGTCTGCAAAATCTGCGATGTCGTTTTTCTGGCTCTTCCCCATGGCGTGTCCATGGACATAGCGCCGGACTTTATCAAGGCGGGAAGGAAGGTCATTGATTTAAGCGCTGATTACCGTTTACGCGATTTGAAGACCTATGAAAACTGGTATCAAAAACACAGCAGTTCCACATTGATCAAGGATGCCGTTTATGGCCTCCCGGAACTTTATCGGGCGAAGATCAAAAAGACGAGATTGATAGCCAACCCCGGCTGCTACCCGACCAGTATTATTCTGGGATTGGCTCCGGTGTTGAAAAAGAAACTGCTGGACGTCACAACCATCATCGCGGATTCGGCCTCCGGTGTCAGCGGTGCGGGCAGGGAACCGCTGACCGGTTCTCTTTTTTGCGAAGTCGATGGAGGGTTTAAGGCATATAAAGTCGGAAAACACCGGCATCTGCCGGAAATCGAGCAGGAACTGAATGTTCTGGCCGGTAAGAAGTTTTCTATTTCATTTACGCCGCATTTATTGCCGGTGAAGAGGGGAATCCTCAGCACGATTTACGCGACTCTAAAACAGGATATTTCTTTGAAAACACTGCACGCTCTTTACACCGCGTTTTACGCGGGAGAAAAATTTGTAAGGATTTGCCCTGAAGGCGTTTATCCCAATATCTCGTCCGTCTGCGGGTCGAATTATTGTGATATTGGATTGGCGGTGGATGAGCGAACAAAGCGGGTGGTTATCATGGCGGCCATTGATAATTTGGTTAAAGGTGCCGCAGGACAGGCCGTGCAGAATATGAACATTATGTGCGGTTTGGAGGAAAACGCCGGTTTGGATACAGCTCCGCTTTATCCCTGATGAATAAAGGTTTAAATATGACTCAAAAAATATTCAACACGGCGACAAGAAAAAAAGAAATCTTCAAACCCATAAAAGAAGGCGCAGTCGGAATTTATGTCTGCGGTATCACCGCCTATGATGTTTGCCATATCGGTCATGCCCGCGCGGCAGTTGTGTTCGATGTGGTCGTAAGATATCTTCGGGCGCGAGGCTATCATGTAACTTATGTCAAAAACTTCACCGATATTGATGACAAGATTATCGATCGCGCCAACAGTGAAGGGGTCAGCATTACGGAAATATCGGAGCGTTATATTCAAGCGCATGATGAAGATATGGCGGCGCTGGGTGTTGTGACTCCCACCATCGTACCCAGGGCAACCGAACACATGAAAGAAATGATTGATCTGATTAAAAGTCTTGAAGATAAGGGCTTCGCTTATTGCGTTGATGGCGACGTGTATTTTTCGATCAGCCATTACAAACAATACGGCGGCTTGTCCGGGCGCAATCTGGAAGAAATGATGGCGGGCGCGCGTGTGGATGTTAACGACAAGAAAAAGAATCCGCTGGACTTTGCACTCTGGAAAAACAGCAAAACAGGCGAACCTTTCTGGGAAAGCCCCTGGGGCAAAGGCCGTCCCGGCTGGCACATTGAATGTTCCGCCATGAGCCGGCGTTATCTCGGAGAAACGTTTGACATTCACGGCGGCGGCGAAGATCTGATTTTTCCGCATCATGAAAATGAAATCGCGCAATCCCAGGCGGCGACGGGAAAGCCACCGGCCAATTACTGGATGCACAACGGTTTTGTAAAAATCAATTCGGAAAAAATGTCCAAATCCCTGGGCAATATATTTCCCGTAAAAGAAATTTTGAAACAATATCATCCCGAAGTATTGCGCCTGTTCATGCTGCAAAGTCATTATCGGTCTCCGGTGGATTATTCCGATGATTCTCTGGTTGAAGCCCGAGCCGGTTTAGTCAGAGGTTATAGAGCGTTACAGCTGATGAAAGAGATGCAGGGCAAATTAGCAGCTGAATCCAATGCAATGTCGTCAAAAAGTTCGGAGCAGGAAGAAGGGTATGTAAGCAAGTTTAAAACACTCATGAACAAATTTGACGAGGCCATGGATGACGATTTTAACACGGCCCAGGCGCTGGGACATGTTTTTGATATGGTGCGTTTGACGAATCATTTCATCGTTGAAGACAAAACGATGTCCGCATCTGGGAAAGCCAAAGTATTGGTGGAGGCCCAAAAGGTCTTTGATCATTTTGGCGCTGTTTTGGGAGTCTTTCACAGTGACGCCGGCCATTTTTTTGCTTCTGATAAGCAAACAGAGTTGTGCAAAAGAGGCTTGAATATTGAAGACATTGAAAATTTAATCAAGCATAGACAATCTGCCCGGGAAAGCAAAGATTGGACAAAAGCGGATGCTATCAGAAAACAACTGGCCGATCTGCATATTGTCCTTAAAGATTCCGCCGATGGCACGAGCTGGATGATTGAGTGAGTGATAGCCTTCTTGCCGCCATACATTTATAAACAAATGAACCACCCCGACCGCTTCGCTATCGGGATAATTCGACCAGCAAGCTCCAGTTCACTTTGTTCCTGGAGCCTGGGTCTCATTAAATTTTTCTGATAAATCCCAATAAAACAATGATAAATATAGGAGAAAGTGGTATAAGCATCACAATTATATATTCAATATCGCGAGGAATATAATGAAAAAAACATCAATGAAATTTTATTTACTGGCAATAATTTGTCTGGGATCCTTTATTCTTTTAGGACTGAATACTGGAAATAACAATATTTCCGCAAAGGATAAAAATTTTTACAAGGATGTGAAAACATTCAGCGAAGTTTTGGATATGGTCAGGAAAAATTACGTGGATGAGGTTGATACGACAAACTTAATGCAGGGAGCCATTAACGGGATGATTAGAACGCTTGATCCGCACAGTTCGTTCATGACGCCGGATTTATATAAAGAACTCGAAGTGGAAACACAGGGTCAGTTCGGAGGCGTTGGCATAGAAATCATGATTATCAAGGATGTATTAACTATTGTATCTCCCATAGAGGATACGCCTGCTTTTCATGCAGGGCTTAAGCCGGGTGATCAGATTCTCAAAATTGACGGTAAATCCACAAAAGATATCACCATTATGGAAGCTGTCAAACTGCTTCGTGGTTCTAAGGACACCAAGGTTACGATAACGATATTGAGAGAAAACATGACCAAGCCCAAAGACGTTTTGTTGACGCGCGCGATTATCCAGGTCAAAAGCGTCAAGTATAAAAAATTGGAAGACCATATGGGGTACATTCGTGTCGCGGCTTTTCAGGAAAAAACAGCCGATGAAATACGCAAAGCAATCAAAGAATTAGATGGAAAAAATAATCCAATGAAGGGTTTGGTTTTGGATTTAAGAAATGATCCGGGCGGATTACTGGATCAAGCCATAGAAGTGTCTGATATATTTTTAAAGACCGGCACTATTGTATCAACTCGGGGACGCGTTAAAGCAATGGAAACACAGTCCCTGGCTAAAGACGACAACAATGAAATCATTTGTCCGATCGTTGTTCTGGTGAACGAAGGCACTGCCAGCGCCGCGGAAATTGTTGCGGGGGCCTTGCAGGACAACGGCAGGGCGTTAATCGTCGGGACGCAGACCTTTGGCAAAGCGTCTGTTCAGACGGTTATTCCTCTTGAAGGAGGGTCTGCTCTGAAATTGACGACCGCCCGCTATTACACGCCGAAAGGAAGATCAATTCAGGCGGAAGGTATTAAGCCGGACATCATTGTTCCTTTCATCAAGTCCGTTGAAGATTCGGAAAGCGTTATCAGCAAGGAAGAGAGAATGAGAGAAAAAGATCTGACGGGACATATCAAACCGGCAAAAGAAGATGGAACAAAAGTTGATGAATCAAGCAAAGGCGTCAAAGAATCTTTAGAGACCGATGATCATCAATTGAAAACAGCGGTGGATATTCTGAAGAGTTGGAATATTATGAAAAAAATGAAGACAACTTAACCGTCTGGCAAAAATTAAAATCAGCCATGAAGTTATTCAAAAAACTTTTTGCCGCAACCATTGCGTTATTAATAATATTGTCCCTTGCGGGTATTATTTATGTGTTGCAGCTTGAGGAAGAAAAACCTGAAATAAAAGAACCGGAAAAGGTAACGAGGAAAACGATTGTTCCTAAAATCGGCAAACCGAAGTCCATGCCCGCCGCAGAGGGTCCTTTACGGGAAGTGGCGATCATTATTGATGACATTGGTTACGATCTTAACGCCGTTAAAAAATTATTAAAAATTGACGCGAACTTGACGTTTGCAATTTTGCCTTTTCAGCCATATTCCCGCCAGGCATCGGAAATGCTGCATAAAGCAAAACGAGAGATGCTTCTTCATTTGCCGATGGAACCCGTGTCCTATCCTCGGGAAAAGCCGGGGGAAGGCGCTTTATTTACAGACATGAATAATGAGGAATTGTTGTTGCAATTAAGAAAGAACATCGCCGCTGTTCCCTATGTTGTTGGTGTGAATAATCATATGGGCTCCCGGTTCATGATGGACGATCAAAGGTTATCTTTAATTTTTAAGGAGCTCAAAAGAACAAAGCTGTTTTTTGTTGATTCCCGCACTTCACCTGATACCCGGGCCTTGTCCGTTGCGAAAGCTATGGGGTTAAATATAGCTGAAAGAAAAGTATTTATTGATAACAATCGTAATTATAATGAAATTTATAACCATTTGATTAATATTGCCAAAAGCAAAAATGATTTTCCTCAAATTATTATAGGACATCCTTATCCAGAAACTATTTTAGCGCTGAAAGATGCCGCGAACGTTATACGTAAACAAGGCGTATCCATTGTTCCGGCATCTCAGATCATTAAAAAAAATTCCAAACGCAATAATGGTTCATTAATCCACAAGCAATAATTATTGATCATCAATATGACCACTATGAAAAAAAATATTATCTTTTTAATCGTTATCATGAATTTAATGTTCGTCAATCTTTCCGGATGCAGTGGCTTGCATCATCAGCAGGTTTCTGCCGGGCAAGGTGAGAGCGTTCAAACGCAGGGAACGTATTATTATTTCCTGAGCGTGCTCTTGCGACATGAAGGAAAACTGGAGCAGGCGATCGAAGCGTTGACGAAAGCATATGAGGCGGATCCCCAGTCATCCTATCTGGCCACCGAGCTGGTTTCTCTTTACGCCCAGAAGGGTGATTTCAATAATGCCATTACCCAAGGCGAAGAGGCTCTTGCTAAGCATTCTGATCATGTTGAATTGCATTTAATTATGGGAGGGCTGTATCTCAATATCCGCGAGTACTCAAAGGCGATCCGGGAACATAAAAAAGTTATTGAGCTGGCCCCCAACAACCTGATTGCGCATCTTTATTTAGGTATCATTTATGCGGAAGAAAAACGATTTGATAAAGCGGAAGACATCTTGAAAAAAATGCTGAAAATAGATTCTGACAATATTATGGGCATTTACTATTATGGTAAAGTGCTGGAAAAGATGAATCGCTTTGAAGAGGCGGAAAAAATGTTTAAAAAGGCCATGTCGCTCAATCCTTATTTTGAAATGGCCCTATTTAATTTGGCAGCGCTTTACGAAAAGCAGGAAAAACTGGATAAAGCTATTGAAGTATATCGCAGTTATTTGGCGATTGATCCCACGCGACTAAATTTACGAGTCAGGACGGGAGAACTTTTAATTAAGAAGAAAAAATACGAAGAAGCCGAGAAAGAATTTCGGGAAGTGCTAAAAATTGATCCGGATAATCGAGATATCAAAGTGGCGCTTGGATTGTTATATCTGGATATGAAGAAACTTGATTTAGCCGTGGCGGAATTTTCTGCGATTCTGAAGCAGAATGTTCTGGATGATAAAGTTCGTTATTTACTGGCATCGACATATGAGCAAAAAAAAGAAAATGCATTGGCCATCGATGAATACAGCAGCATAGCAGTATCCTCCGATTTATATGTGAGTGCGAGAGTTCGTGCCGCCATGCTTTTGAAAAATGAAGGTAAAATAATCCCGGCCATTGACTTGATCAGGAAAGCCATTAAGAAAAAAAACGATCAGATTATTTTTTATCTTTTTGTGTCGGTGCTGTACGAGGAGGCTGGCGACAACGCCGCTTCTGAGAATATGTTGAAAGAAGGACTGAATATGGCTCCGCAAAGCACAGATTTGCATTACGCTTTGGGTGTGCTTTATGACAAGACAAATCGTTTTTCGGAAAGCGTTGAGACAATGCAGAAAATTTTGGAATTTGATCCGGAGAATGCTGAAGTGCTTAATTTTATCGGCTATAGTTATGCTGCAAGAGGCGTCCATCTGGACGAAGCGGAAAAAATGATTCTCAGAGCATTGGAAATTAAACCCGGGAATGCTTATTTCCTCGATAGTCTGGGATGGGTTTATTTCAAAAAAAACAAGATGGGCAACGCGGAAAAATATTTAAAAGAGGCTTTGAAACTTTTGCCGGACGAAATTGAAATCATCGAACATATGGGGGATTTATACGTAAAACAGAAAAAGATGAAAGAAGCCGGTGAGCTGTATGAAAAAGCCCTGAACATTGATCCTAAGAATGTTCCTTTGCAAAAAAAACTTGAAGAGTTGTTCAAGAAAAAACAATAAACTCCACATGCTATTTTATCACCGCATATTTTTCTCGCCTGGGGCAAAAAAAACTTTTCGTTTGGCGCTTTTTTTATTTTTATTGACATTGTTTGCCTGCGGCTTTTATAAGCCGGCGAGTGTAAAAACTGATTTTTCAGCCGGGGACATGGAAGTCTCTGTCTTACGCTTGATCGATGAAGATGATATTTTCAGCGCTGTGGCTTTGGTACATGTATCTCATCATAATCGTTTTTATCCGGTGAAAGCGGCTTTGGTGATTAAAAGACCTTCCTATTTACGTATGGAATTCCTGCCCGTTATAGGAGTGCCCGATTTTTTTCTTTCGATTTCTCCTGAAATGATGAAAATATTTATTCCTTCAAAGGGAGAATTTTACAGCGGACTGCCAACTGTCTCCAATTTAAATAAGTTTTTTCCTTGGCGGATGGATATTGAAGATATGATAATGATTTTGACCGGAGCGTATCCTTCGCTTAAAGAAGAGGGTGTTGCTTATCAAATGCGTCATGAAGATAATCTTGTGCGCGTGGCAATGAAAGCTCCATCGGGCGCTTCGCAAATTATCTGGATTGGAGAAAATAATACATTAGTCAAACTGGTTCGTCAGGATGATGCCGGAGAAAATTTATATCATGTAGAGTATACTTACGGTAATAATAATTTTCCTGAAACAATTAAAATAAATTTTTCCGATGAATCCACCTCTTTATCGATTCAATATTCGGATGTTAAAATTGAAAAGCACAAGGATTTGTCAATTTTTGATTTGGCGATTCCAGATCAGGTCAGCGAAATTATTTTGGAATAAATAACGTGTGGTTCTGAGACGGTTATTTTATGCTTTGAAGGTTAGAACGCGCAATGCGCGCCTGGCTGGTATTCGGATAATTTTTTATGACTTCCTGTAAAAGTAATTTGGCGGAGGTGTCATCCCCAAGCTTTAGAAAAGAAAGGCCCTGTTTGAGCAGGGCATAGGGTACTTTGTTGCCGTTGGGATAATTTTTCGTGACCTTTTCATACTCCAAGATAGCGGACTCGTATTTTTGTTCGAAAAAATAACATTCGCCGATCCAAAACTGAGCATTATCTGAATATTCACTATCGGGATATGCGGCCAGAAAGTTTTGAAATTCTGTCCTGGCTTTGGAATAGTATCCTTCCTGAAAAATCTGATACGCGGCAGAATATGCCATTTCCTTGTCCTGTTTCTTTCCCGTATCTTTGGCAACTGTGCTGCCATTGAACTTGCCTGTTTTATCTGAAGCGTCTGAAGTATTTTTGCTGCCAATCTCTAAAAATTTTTCGATAAAATTGATTCTAATTAAAATGTTATCGAGGGCTTGCTTATCATTTTTTGAATTGATAGACGTATCTTTTTTGAGGGTTTCCACCTGGCCGCGCAATTGCTGAAGATTTTCTCTCAATTCGGAAAGATCCGCCACGGTATTGGCCTGTCCTTTGCGCATGGAATCAAGTGCCGCGGCGTTTTTCTTCACGTCATTCAGTTCGGCGTCTAGAGACGCGATTTTTTCGTCCATTCTCTGGTTGAGCTCCGACCGGAGCGCTTTTAAATCTCCTGAAGATGCACAACCAAAGAGGACAAGGAATATAATGGATAGAAAGAGATGAATATATCTTTTCAATCTTGTCACCTCACGTTATCGATTACGGATTCACGACAAAATGTGCCCGTCTGTTTTTTGCCCACGCTTCTTCGGTGGAGGATGGATCAAGCGGATTTTCCTCGCCAAAGCTGACCGTTCTCATCATGGATTCTCTAATGCCTAAATTAACCAGATATGTTTTTGTCTCCTGGGCGCGCCTTTCTCCCAGGGCCATATTATATTCCGCCGTTCCTCTTTCATCGCAATGCCCTTCAATAATGATAGAGGACACTCTGTTTTTCATGAAATAATTTGCATTGGCTTTCAGGATCTCACGGGCTTCGTAATTGATACTGGAACTGTCAAAATCAAAGTTTATATCGCTGACGGGGGATTTCATGCGGGCCATTTTTTCCAAATCAACAGATTTTTCTGCTGTCACGTCTTGTGATTCTGGTGTTTCTCCGGTGGGTGTTACGCTTTGTTGTTCAGTTGGAGACGTTGTTGCGGATTGTTGGGATTGTCCGGCGTCGCCGGTCACGACTGATTTTTTCTCGGCACAGCCGGTAAAAATTATCAGACCTAAAATAAGCACTACAAAAATTCCCCTTAATTTTATATTGAATTTCATTATGAACGCTCCTTTCTTATGGTCAATACAGTTAAGTGTTTAGGACAGACTAAAGACACATACACAAATTTTTATCATTTCAAAAAATAGAAAATCTAAAATTCCCCTTCTTTTTTAAATTAACGTCCCTTATGCTATGCCTCTATACCGTAAAGGTGAGAAAATAACAACCCTTTTCGATATTGCGTGTCCGTTAATGAAATCGTCCCGACCATGCCGGCATGATAAGTTTATTATTTTGTTCATACAGAAGTCTTGGATTGGATCCGTTGGAATTCATTATCACTATTTTGCTTTTTGAATTTTTTCTCGAGACGTAAACGATTTGCCGTCCTGACGGCGACCACGATGGCGATTCCTTGTTTGTTTCATCGAAGGTTAATTGCACAGGGTTGTTGCCTTCCTCATCAATGGAAAAAATTTGATACTTATTGTTTGCCGCTAAGCCTTCATAGACGATGCGGTCACCGCGGGGCGACCAGGAAGGTGAAGAATTATAGCTGCCTTTATACGTTATTCTTTTGACGTTATTGCCCCCGGCGTCCATCGTGTAAATTTGAGGTGAGCCTGACCGGTTTGAAACAAAAACGATTTTTTTCCCGTCCGGCGACCAGGAAGGTGAAACATCTATCGAATAATTATTGGTTATTCGGATGAGTTTCAAAGTGTCAATGTGCAGGACATATATTTCTTCGTTTCCATCCTTGCTCAGCGTCAATAATGTTTTTTCACTATCAGGAGAAAAAGCTCCGCACAGATTCAATCCATCAAAAGAAGCGATCCTTTTTTCTGCGCCGCTTTTTAAATGTCGAAGATAAATTTCCGGACGGCCGCGTTTAAAAGATGTAAAGGCTAGCCAGTTTCCATCCGGAGACCAACGCGGCGTCACTAAAATAGATTGGTGCTTTGTTATTTTTTGTATTCCGGTGCCGTCGTAGTTGACCGAATAAATGTCAGACTTCAGTCCCGTTTTTGACACAAAGGCAATTTTGGTATTAAAGTCTCCCGCGTCATTGATAAGCGCCAGCATGATATCGGAAGCTATCGCCCGGGCAATGGCGTTCATTCTGTCGGCGGCGGCGCGATATTTTTTAATAAAAATCACTTCGCCGCGGGTCACATCAAAAAGATGGGCCTCCGCCACGACTTCCCGCTCATTGTGGATTACGTTGCCTTTCAGCAGATAATCAGCGCCGATGGCCGTCCAATCGGCAAATCGAATTTTTTGAGCAGCGATAACCGGGCCAGACTCTTTATCTTCTACAA
>CAYNWA010000005.1:0-10769 GCA_964400795.1 uncultured Smithella sp. | reverse complement strand
TTTTGATTTAAAACATTGAATATGCCCGTCAAAGAAAGATCTTTTTTGACGCCTTCGGACAATGTAAACCCTGAATTAAATTGCTTCGCTGTGGTAATCGATGCCGTGTTAAAATCGCAAATAGCAATGGGGATCATTTTAAAAGCGGGAGAATTAATATCAACATATATTTTTGCCCCGACCGGATTGTTTAACGTCAGCAATGCATAGGTAAGGAACACGATAGTTAATATCAAAAACAATTTATTGTGAGATGCAAATTTCAAAAACGAAGCGCCTTGAAATTTCTTCGTCACACAATCCTGCCATAAGCGGAGGTTATAATACCCCGCTCCTGGGAGTGGCATTAGGTTCAGGGGCTTGCCTTGAGGGTCATAAGCGTGATTTTTCAAATTACGAACATCCTTTCCTATAAAAATATTGTCTAAGTCAGACAGAAGGATCAGCGCAGTTCCGAGGAATGAAAACGTATGCCGATTTCAATGCTGTTGTCCCTGACCCAGTAGGGTAGCGGAGGAAACGGACTTGATTTTTTAACAGCCCGCAGCGCTGAATCATCAAAATAACGATTGCCGGAACGCTTTTCAAAACCGGCATACTGCAAAGCGCCGTTGCGCGCAATTTTAACATCCACAATCGTTGTGATATTTTTTTCAGGCAGCAAGGATTGCGGTATCGTCCAGTTTTGCTTTACCCTTGCCCACACCGCTTCAATATAGTCGTTGACTTGTGCGTTTGCTTCAGTATCAGACATAGCCGCACTGCTTGATGCAACATCGGTCCGCCTGGTTTTCGATCCGGACATTTCTTTCTGGCGGATAGAGCTGACGGCTTTTTCGATGTTGCGTTTATTGGTTGATTGGGTTTTTATCGGAGGTGAATAAATGCTGCTGATTTTCCGCTTGATAATGATGGATTCAGGCGTTTTTTTGGATTCTAAAATATCATGAAAAGAGGAAGTGTTGTTGGAAGAAAGAACGGCTTCAGAACCCACCAACTGGACGGAGTATGCTGTTCCAAAAGTCAAATGCCGCGATGTTGTGGGGATGGAAATCAGAATAATGGCGATCAGGATCAAATGAATGATTAGCGACAGAAAGATCACTTTATGAAAACTGCCGTTATTGCCGCGACATGTGCTAATCGGCATCAGGCAAGTCATTTTGATTCCTCAGGCGGCTCGGTGATCATTCCCAGCTTATCGACGCCGGCTTTGCGCACTTCCGACATGACTTCCACCACAAAACCGTAAGGAACATTTTTATCGGCGCGAAGGAAAATTTCACGATCGATCCTGTTGGAAAAAATAGCTTCCAGCTTGGAATTTAATTCTCCCAGCGGCATTTTGGTTTTATTCAGAAAAACTTCTCTAGACTCGTTGATGGTCAGAACAAGTTTTTCCTCCGCAACATCAACGCTTTTTGCCTTGACCCGGGGCAGATTTACGTCAATGCCCATGGATAGCATGGGGGCCGTGACCATAAAAATGATTAACAGCACCAGCATAACATCCACTAAAGGTGTGACATTGATTTCAGCCAGAGGTTTGTTGTTATGACTTTTTTTGCGAAAGACGCTCATGGAATATTATGCCTTACCCCTCGTTTATTTACGTAGATGGCGTTCCACAATGTTCAGGAACTCAGCCGCGAAATTTTCCATTTCCTGAACCATGTCTTTCGACTGGTTGAGAAAGTAGTTATAGAAAATAACCGCCGGTATCGCCGCAGCAAGTCCCGCGGCGGTGGCAACCAGGGCTTCGGAAATGCCGGGAGCGACAACGGCAAGGGTTGCCGTACCGCGCGCCCCGATTCCCTTAAATGTATCCATAATACCCCAGACCGTGCCGAATAAGCCGATAAAGGGACTGGCCGAACCCGTTGTTGCCAGAAAACCGAGCGAGCTTTCCAGTTTTGTCATTTCCGTATTACTGGCCTTGTGCATGGAGCGTTCCAGATTATCCAGCGAAGAAAGGCTGATTTCATCGTGTCCCTGTTTCAGGTCACCCGTGGGCTTGTTTGTTTGAGTCAACTCCATGTACCCCACGCGAAATACTTCCGCCGTGGTGGAAAAAGAGTATTTTTTTGCCGCCGGTAAAATATCGGAAAGCTTTGAGCTCCTGAGATAATCTTCGTTAAACGCCTCGTTTTCCTTTTTAATTTTAAGGTAATAGCGATATTTGATAAAAATAATCGCCCAGGAAACGACAGAAAAAATAAATAACACCAACAAAACAAACTTAACCATCAGTCCGGCGTCGAGAATCATGCTCAAAAGACTGCCGTTAAAACTGCCGCTTAAGCCTAAAGATCCGAGGTCTTTCACGTTATTTTTCTCCAGATAATGTGACTTTAATTTTTTGGTAAGCTAAAGGAAAAATGTAGCGTTGTCAATATATCTTTTTAATTTAAAACCACTTCTTGTATTTTTTTTTAAATGATAGTCGAGGTAACAACAACTTAAATTATTTTAAAAAAACGTAATCATATTAATAAGGGGGACCTATGAAAAGAAAAAGGATTTTAACACAATATTTGTTGTATTTTCTTATGTTGATGTTTTTGCTGGTTGGAGGTTGCAGCAGCGGCGGTGACGATGACGATGATGCAGCACCAGCTGTAGATTATTGGATCACTGTTTCCGGAACCGTAACCACGGCAGGCGGCACGCCGGTGTCCGGCGTTATGATGCAAACCATGTATCAGCTGGAATTACTGAACGTTAATTTATGGGAAGGTTCCATCAACAGTGATTTATTCAACTGGATCATGACGGACTCCAACGGAAATTACTCCATAACACTACCGGCAGGTTTGCTTGAAAACTATACTCTCGTTATAACGCCGGTCAAGAAGAGTTATACATTCACGCCAGCAAACAGGGTCCTTACCATTGCAGGGGTTGATCAAACGGGTGTAAACTTTACGGCAACTCAAGCTGATGAATTTAGTCAATCCGACCTCACAGGGATATGGAGAGTGAAGATGCTCAGGGGAGGCACCGAAAATCAATGGCTGCGTTCCAGAATTTCAGTTGCTGCCACTGGTGTGGCAACCTGTTTGTCTTACGAGACCAGTGATTCTGCGGGAGATACCACCTGTCCGGCAGATTTTGAATTAACATTGACAATGGGTACTGGAGATAATGACGGTGTTATCACTCAAAGTGGCACGTATGCAGCGGGAACCAATCACATGACCATGAACTCTGATAAGGATTTTGCGGCGGGAACCGGAACGTCCGGAACAAGTTATCAAATAGTGATTGCACAGAAAGATGAAGTGCCGATAGGAGCTCAGACTTCCCAATATATAGGCAGTGAACTAAACAGCAGAAACTTTGTTTTCCATAGCCTGAGAGTTGGCGGCACGAATGAATGGCGCTATGGAGCAGGAGCAACGACTTCCACAAGTACAATTGACATGGCCACTGAAAGCACGCCAACAGCCCCCTTGGATACGGCTGCTTTGTCTCTTGACGGTTATACATTTGCGGTAGATATTAATGGTGTTGTTACCATCGCGGATGCTTTCGCAACCCCCAATAATTTTGAAGGATTCCTTTCCATTGATGAGAGAACGATCGTGGGAAACTTTACAGATGCAACCGGAGACTTACAGATGATAGTCATTCAGCTTATCGACAACCAGACCGCCAGTTCAATGACGGGAACATCATTTAATCATCTGCTTGCCGTCGCCGATGGCGAAACGCCTGTCTGGGCATATCACGATGTCAATATTAGCAGATTTGAGACATCATTCCTGCCCGATATATTAGGGCTAACGTTTGCCTTAGACATGATGCTCTCTTATAATTGGGAATTGTCTCTCGGTTATACACCTCTGCAAAAACTTGGTCTGATTGATCTGGAGAGGATTAACATTACGGCTAACGGTCAGGCGACTATTGAAGATCCTGCTTCCACGGAGGCAACGCCACTTTCTCCTCTGTTCCACGGACAGTTGGCGTTTGATGGTACGTTCATGGTGGGTGTGGAGACTATTACTTTAGATGGTAATCCCTTCTTCGCACTGGATGTCATTACACATTAAAAACTGAAAAGCAGATAAACTGTAAAAACCCGCTCCGGAAATTTTGGGGCGGGTTTTTTTATGAATTAATTTTTTAACAACGATGCATTAAAGATTTTCCGGAGCAAACGCAACCACATCATCAATTTGGTTTGCGCCGGCCATCAACATGACCAGCCGGTCGATGCCCAGCGCAATGCCGGCACAGGGTGTCAGGATTTCCATCGACTGTAAAAATTTTTCCGGCATTGCATAGCGCGCCCATTTTTTGTCTGCGCGTTTTTTTAAAGCTTCCTCAAAGCGCTGGCGCTGTTCAGTTGCGTCGGTCAGTTCCGAAAACCCGTTGGCAATTTCCAAACCGCCGATATATAGCTCGAATCTTTCGCTGACAGTTGGATGGTCGTCTTTAAGTTTTGCCAGCGCCGCCAGTGAGGCTGGATAGTCATAAAGAAACGTCGGTTTGCCGATTCCCAAACAAGGCTCGATACAGTCAACAAGTATTTCATCGAACGTGTCCTGCCCCAGAGCCTCATCCATGGTAAGCGGCGCGTATTTCAAAAAAGCTTCCGCTACAGTTATCCTTTCCCAGGGCGGTGTGAGATTGATTTTATTTTTTTGTCTGCTGATTTCAGTAACGCCCAAATCTTTTGCCACCGTCCAGGTCAATTTTTCGCACTGATCCATCAACTGCTGATAATCGAATCCGGCGACATACCATTCCAGCATGGTAAATTCAGGCAGATGGAAATCACCTCTCTCACCGGCGCGGAAACATTTGCAGATTTGAAAAATACGCGGGTAGCCTGCGGCCAGCACCCTCTTCATGCAGAGTTCCGGCGAGGTCTGTAAAAACAAATCCTCCGAGCGGATGGCTTCGATGTGTTCTTCCGGTGCGGGCGAGGGAATCCGCAATGGCGTTTCCACTTCCAGAAAATAGTTGTTAATGAAAAAGAGGCGAATGCCTTGAGTGAGTTTGGTACGCATCGCTAAGGTTTGAGACTTGCGCGCTAGAAAAAAATTATTATCAGAATGGAATTCACTCAAAATCAGAGAACCTATAAAATTGAAGCAGAGAATTATATGTTATTGCGTTTTAGGAATTTGAAAATATGTTGTTCTTTGTCCTCCGCTGGTGGAGGTGTCACGTTGTGACGGAGGTGGAAAATGATTTTTAAACTGTACCTTGAATGAACAACTCCTGCCTTGATACGTCCACTCCCTTCATCCCCCGCCGGCGGGGGACACGCAAAATGCATTACGTATCAAATTTCCTCTGTCTTTTGAAAAACTTCTTTAACCTTTAACGCGAGTCAGGTACTCCCCCGTTCTCGTGTCAATTCTAATCTTCTCGCCTTCGGTAACGAAGGTCGGCACCTGAATCGTGTATCCTGTCTGTACCTTGACCGGTTTGGTGGAGCCGGCGGCGGTGTCGCCTTTGGCCCACGGCTCAGCTTCGGTTACAATCAACTCGACAAAGTTTGGCAGGCTGATGCCGATAGGCCGGTCTTCAAAAAGTAGAATTTCTACCTCGATATTGTCGGTCATGAAATTCACGGCGTCGTCAACCTGATCTTCCGTCAGATACACCTGCTCGTAGGTTTCATTGTCCATGAAGCAGAATTTATCACCTTCCTTGTAAAGGTATTGCATTTTCTTTTCCCGCAAATCCGCCTGTTCGAAGGTATCTACAGAACGAAATGTTCGTTCAAACTGGTTGCCGTTGATCATGTTTTTGAGTTTGGTGCGATACAGGGCCTGTCCTTTGCCGGGCTTGACAAAATTGAATTCAATGATGACATAAGGTTCGCCCTCGATTTTGAGCCGCAGTCCCTTTCTTAAATCACTGGCTGTGTACATAAAAAATTTCTCCTTGCTTGGTGTAACAAAATTAACCGTTTTGTTTGTGAGACTCAGATTTCAGGAGTTATACGAACTGAAATCTGCAAGTCGAACAATCCCGAAGTAGTCGGAGGGTTGAATACCCCGCCCTTGACACGTTTTTCAGGGTTCAGTGCTTGCCCTGGGGATTCATACCCGTGACTCTGGCGCTTCTCTAATCTATTTATTTAAACTTGTCAAAAAAATGTTTATGTTTTTTTAAGTCGTTTTTAAGAGCTTTGGACATCACGTTTAAGGGTATTTTTCCCGCGCTCCCGGGCACGTCCAGAACGTATTGAGGCAGACAAAGTCCCGAACATTGCTGCCATATTTTCTCCATCAGCACAATGCCTGCCAGGGGATCGGTTCGGAAATGACCACAGCCTTTAGCGGGGTCGCAATGAAAAAGATAATAGGGACGGACGGATATCTTTTGCAGACCGTGCAGCAGATCCTTCATGACTTGCTCAGAATCATTAATACCTTTGAGCAAAACCGATTGATTGGAAACCGGTATCCCGGTTTCCTGCAGCATGTTACAGGCGCGGGCGGCCTCGGGAGTTATTTCTGCGGGATGATTAAACTGGATGTTAAACCACAGCGGCCGGTAGCGTTTGAGCATCCGGCAGAGATTTTTCGTAATACGCATGGGCATGACCACCGGAATTCGGCTGCCGATGCGTAAAACGTCAACATGAGGGATAGCCTTCAACGAAGACAGAAGCTTTTCCAAAACATTATCATCTAAAATAAGCGGGTCACCGCCGGAAATAATCACTTCGCGGATTTGGGGAGATGCGGCGATGTATCGCACCATGTCCTGAAAGCGGGCTTTTAAACTGATATGATTGGGCCGTGACCAGAATCGCTTACGATTGCAGTGTCGGCAGTAAACGGCACAGGTTTCAGTGACAATCGCCAGGCAGCGGTCGGGATAACGATGTATAAGTTTGGGAACCGGCATGTGTTGATCTTCCTCCAAGGGATCTTCCGGCATTTTGTTGGCAAACGAAATTTCTCTGAGGTTGGGAACGCTCTGCGCGAAAACAGGGTCGCTTTCGCTGAAACTGTTGATAAGTGATAGATAATAAGGCGTAATGGCCAGAGGATAAATCGTTGTCACCACTTTGAAACTTTCTTGATCCAAGCCTTTTTTCCCAAACAGTTTTTCCAGTGTTTCTATTTTTGTGATGCGGTTTTTAAATTGCCAGCGCCATTCCTGCCAGTCTTTTGCTGATGCATCATTGTGGTAAATAAGCACAGATTTTCTATCCATATTTAATTAAATATTTCTCATTAAAATAAGGTTTATTTCGTACCACAAAACAGCATGATTGCCTAGTGGATCCATAAATGTTCGGGAAGAAAAATTTTTTTATCTATGCTATGTTCATTATAAGAACAATCAGGAGAAATGACGTGGCGGATATACAAACACGCAAGGAAAGAGTGGCCATGCTATCGGTGGCCTCCAATTCTTTTCTGGTTTTGTTAAAGGTGATCATCGGTTTTTTCATCGGTTCCGTTTCCATCATATCCGAGGCGATTCATTCAGCCGTGGATTTGCTGGCCGCGATGATTGCCATGCTTTCCGTCAAGACCTCCAGCGTGCCCGCCGACGAACGTCATCCCTTCGGTCACGGCAAAATAGAAAACATCTCCGGCTTTGTAGAAGCCCTGCTGATTTTTGTCGCGGCGTTTTGGATTATCTTTGAAGCGCTGAAAAAATTATTTACCCCTCAAACTATAGAATATGCCGAATGGGGCGTTGGTGTGATGTTATTTTCCACTATCATTAATTTCATTGTTTCGCAAAAACTTTTTAAGGTGGGTAAAGAGGCTGATTCCATCGCCCTGAAGGCCGATGCCTGGCATTTAAGAACAGATGTTTACACATCGTTCGCCGTTATGTCGGCGCTGGGGATCATCTGGCTGGGAGAAAAATTTTATGCGGGTTATAATCTTCAGTGGATCGATCCGGTGGCCGCGATTCTTGTTGCCGTGCTTATTTTGCGTGCAGCTTATGAGTTGACGGTCAGTTCCATCCGAGATTTAATGGATGTTCAGCTCCCGCTGGAAGAAGAGCACGTCATCCACGGCATCATCCGTCGTGAATCTGCGATTTGCGGTTTTCACCGGCTGCGCACGCGCAAGGCAGGACATATCCGTTTTATAGAATTTCACATCAAGCTTGATCCGCAAATGTCCGTCAATGATTCGCACAATATCACCAAAATACTGGAACGAAATATCCGGGAAAAATTTCCCGAGTCGGCGATTAATATTCATATTGAGCCTTGCGATGGCGAATGCGAAGACATTTGCGTGGCCGGCTGCCTGTTGCCGGAAGAGAAAAGGAAAAAATATCACGACGCTCACCGCAACATTAAAATGTTTTAAAACCGAAAAAGAAAGAAAATCAAAACAAGCAAATGGGCACTTTGATGGGTGGAAGCTTGTCGCCCTCGTACAATACCTTTTCCAGAAAAAGGCCGGAGGGTGGGGCGGTAAAGTGTGCCGGAAGTTCGGAAAAGGAAGTGAGCATTTTTTCAACGTCATGTCTGGAGAGGTTGTCGCGGCCCACCTCAGTGGTCATGCCCACAATGCGTCTGACCATTTTCCAGAGGAAATGCGAACCTAAAATGCGCACGGCAATGATATCGTCAAATTCTTTTAACCATATTCCTTCAATGTTGACTTTGGTGGAAGTTTCCTTGTCCATTCTTTTGTCGGCGAACGAGGCGAAGTCGTGGAAGCCCTGAAAAATGTCCAGTGCCTGTTTCATTTTGCCGTAGTCGAGTTTGTCTTTGACCCACCAGACATAGCGCTTGCCAAAAGCCGTGCGTCTTCGGGCAATCAGATACAGGTAGCTGCGACTGACTGCATGATGGCGGGCATGAAAAAGCCCTGGTGCGTTTTCAACCTTCAGGACATTGACGCTACTTGGTAGGTTGTCATTGATGCCGATGCGCAGCGATTCCGGATGGACTTTTTTGAGAGATTCCAAGTGGGCCACCTGCGCAAGCGCGTGCACGCCGGCGTCGGTTCGACCCGCGCCCTGGACTTTCACCGGCGAACCCAGAAAATTTTCTGCCGCTTTGATTAAAGTATCCTGAACGCTGCGGGCGTTTTTCTGCGACTGCCAGCCACGGTAGTTGGTTCCGTCGTATTCCACCGTTAATTTATATTTGTGCATAATAGGGAGCCTCAACTATTACAAACGTAGTGCAGTAAGATTTGCAAGGCGAACTATCCCTCCGCAGTGGCGGTTAGGGATGAGCCACATATGATTATTTCAATTGTCCGGAGCTAAAATAGTCATTGCGGAAAGATGTTTTATTAATAATCCTTCCGGATCAAGATATTCTAATTCCTTTCCGGGCTGCAAGGTCGTAATAACAGCCTTGCCGATGATTTTCCGTCCTTCCTTGCCGTCACAGTCTATTGTTCGCAGACCCCAAACATTATGAAAAATCAATGCCTGCCCGTTTTTGTTGCCGATGTAAAGCATGATATGCCCTTTGCGCCAGAGGAGACTTAAATAAGGAATCCCCTGTTCAAGTATAACTTTTTCCTTGTGTTCAGGCTCCAAATCCCGCAAATCAATGTACTGTCCTATTTTTTTTGCCTGATCTTCGGAATGTCTGGGCAGCCAGATACCAAACGGGGCGAAGAAATCTCTGGTCATCGCAGAACAGTCACGGTTGCTGTAAAGACCTCCCCATCCGTAAGGTTCGTCAATGAATTCGTTGGCGACGGTTACAGCGTTCAAATAAGTAAAGGGTAACGGTTTTGGCACGATCACCTGCCGGGAAATGACACTTTTTTTTATGATAGCGTTGTTTTTTTCATTTGCGCCGGCAATGAATATTTCCATGTTGTCCGTCGTCTCTTTGACTAAGGGAAAAACTTGTCCTATATATGTTCTGAGACTGAAAATACCTTCGGTGTCGAAAACGGGTATCCTATCCTTGATGACCACGGCGTAGCGTCCGGATTCCCAGGTTTTTATAAAATTTTCATCCACGCGCGCAAAATCTTCAACAGGAATCCATCCGAAAGCAAAACTTGTTTCCACCAGCGCCCATGATTTATCGGCGCTGAGATGACAGAAAAGCACGGGAGTATTTGCCGGCACAGAAGATATTTGCAGATTGTCAAAAGGCCAGCCGGAGCTGTCGCCGCCCGGTTTGTAAAAATGAGGGTTGTTCGTGGGCATTGCACGCAAATTTGTATGCCTGGTTGTAATGGCATACTGTATGGCGTTAGGATAGTTTTCCAGGGATGCGTTTTGCTGAAGTTTTTTTACCCAGGACGTGGAATGCTTTCTTTTGTTTTCGCCATAACCGGGACTTATGGAAAAATTGTTGAAAATCAAAGATAATTTTTCCTGCGACGAATGTGCCGGCGTCAGATTATGCCATACTGAAAAGTAAATTTTATTATAATCTTTATTCATTTTGGTCTGTGCTTCTTTCTGCAGCAGCAATTTTTTTTCGTATTTGTCTTGCAGATAAGACAAGTGGTTCTGACTTAAATCGGTTACATCCTTCACTTCCTTGAGATAATCCGGTGATTTTAAACAACAGGAGACTAAAAAGAGTGCCAAAATAAAATAAGAAAATTTTATCTTCATGAAAAAATACCTTGATTTAAATTTGTTTGTTTTTATATGCTTTTTTTATGTTTTGAGCAAGATGAAACCGTTAAAAATTTAGTTTCATTTGTAAATAATTTATGGAATAAGAAAGCCAACCCTGATATAAATGCTCTAAATTTTATGAGCCGATATGACCGGAAGCGAAAGTAAAAATAAAAAAATTTTTTCTTTCACGGGAAGAGGAAGGAGATGAAAAA
>CAYNWA010000004.1:123215-140996 GCA_964400795.1 uncultured Smithella sp. | reverse complement strand
TTACCATACAAAGTTGAGACTTGCCTTTGTGTTTTTTATCATAAGGTCTCGAATGATCCTGTCTGGCCATGGTGCCCTTTAGGGTATTTAGGTTATCTGGGTAGATCCAGCTTTCTTTGTCATCCCCGAGCGTTCCTGTCGGGGATCTATGTTCAGCCAAGTCTTTTTGACTTGGCTGTTGATGAACGGTCGAGTCAAAAAGACTCGACCGAACTTATGCATCGAAATATTTTAAACGTTCGGATAAACGAAAAAGAAAAAAGCTGGTTAAATCGTTTTTCGATAAAACCAGCTTAAGCAAATGTCAAGAGTAAAGATTTGACCCCCGGCCCGAAGAGCGGTCTCCTCTTTAGCTACCGGTATTATACGCGCAAGCTACACCCTGTCTTTTGCATTGTGCCGTTGAATAGCCTTCGGCCGTCGGCCCGTTTGTCGTAGAGTTCTTGCAAGTCTCTAAAACAGCTTCTTCGGCATTATATCTCGTCAGCACTATGAGTGACGGTTTTATCCATTTCTTTGTCTGCATGACTTGTCCTAGATCCAATAAGTTTTAGGGCTAGAGCGGGCATGTTGCCGGCTCGTCACTGTTTATGAGATGTTCTAAGAAAAACGCTGGTTCAAACTCAAATGAATTGAACCAGCCTCAAAAAAAACCAGCGATTGATGCTGGAAAGGTGAATTAAGTGTTATGTCCCCCGAATTCCTCCAAGACTTTCTCTCTTAACTGGCCGGATATTCACGACAGTACGATGTAGGTGGTTCAATGCAACCTAGAAGCACGGGACCTCCCGTCATTTCTTTTTTGCAACCACCAAGGACTGCTTCTTCAGGTGTGGAACGAACAATTATCTGTACAGATGGCTTTTCCCATTTCTTTTTCATTTAATGTTATCCTAGTTTGTGGTTATTTTATTATATTTTCAACTACACTTTAGTTTTTATACCAAATTTTCTGATATTTTTAAATTGTTTTTTATATATGCTTTGCTTAAACTGGTACCTTTAGAATCGAGCTTCCTGCTGTTGGTCTATCATATTTTTTAAAAGATCTGCCTTGATTATCAGTCTACCGAGCTAGAAGACTTTCAGAGTGGGATAACTGTCGTCCTCGATATCCCAAACAGCCGTGCTCCAACCGGCATCTGTAAATGTTGCAGAGGCTTTCATCTCCGCCGTGGTCTTTCCAGTTCCTAAAGCACTTGTAGCCTGTCCTGATGTTTCTGTGTCCCAGAAGGAGTTTGTGGCGGAACCGCCTGAATTAAAACCCACTAAACCACCAACATAAGCAGAACCAGTAACACTGCACGTGGAATAGGAGTTCCTGATGTTAGATAAGTTTAATCCAACCAGCCCACCGACAGCCATGTTGCCACTAGCACTGCCTGTGGCGTAGGAGTTCTCAACCGTGCCATAATTGTACCCGACAAGTCCACCGACGTATAAGGCGCCGGTCACACTTCCCATGGTATAAGAGTTCGTGATAGTACCATTGTTATTGTTAAACCCAACCAGCCCGCCAACAATCATGTTGCCACTAGCACTGCCCGTGGTGTAGGAGTTCTCAACTGTACCGTAATTAGCCCCAACCAGCCCGCCGACGTAGTTAATACCGGTAAAACTATTCGTGGCATAAGAATTTCTGATAGTACCTAAATTTAACCCGACTAGCCCACCACTGCAAGTATTGCCGCTAACGCTACCCGTGGCGTAGGAGTTCTCAACTGTACCGTAATTGTATCCAACCAGTTCACCTACGTACAACAGACCGGTGAGATTGCTCGTGGCATAAGAATTCTTTATAGCGCCGCTATTGAACCCGACCAGCCCGCTGACAATCATGTTGCCGCTGGCACTTCCTGTGAAGTAGGAATTCTCAACCCTGCCGAAATTGTTACCGGCCAGACCACCAACATAGTTTATGCCGGTCACACTACCCGTAGCATAAGAGTTCTCGATAGTACCACTATTTACTCCTGCGAATATGCCGATGGCAGCAGAACCGCTGACAATGCCGCCCACCAATCCCACGTTGCTTGCAATACCGCCCGTGCCTATATATCCAAACAAGCCAACATAGTTTTCAGTAGGCCGGTTAATAGTAAGATTGTTTATGGTATGTCCCAAACCTTCAAATTTACCGGTAAAGGGTATGCTAGCATTGCCGATGGGAACAAAGCCTGCGCCGGAGTTCCAGCTCGATGTCGCCGAGGCGTCAATGTTGCTGCCCAGGGCAAAGTTGCCCGCAAGATTACCGTTCATGCCTTGCAAGTCGGTAGCCGATGTGCTGCCGGCAGAGCCAAGTCTTGTGATGACATAATAGTTTATGGTGGTGCCGTCGGATCCCAGTTTCGTGTCGAAGTTATAGCCTTCCGGCAGATTAACTTGAGCGTTGACGTTGTATGTGGAGGTATTACCTGAAGCTACAGCGCCCTGTCCATAGAGCATAGCCAATTGCGCGGTGTCTGATCCATCTAGCATGCTGTCAATCACGATATTTTTATCAGCTTTTAAAATAAGTTTGTTCGATTTCCACGCAATATAATTTCCTATGCGCAGATCGTCAGCATTGCTTCCTGTGCCAGTCAGTGTGCGGGCGACATTGCTGATATCGTAGCCATGTTGTGAACTCCAGATGCCGCCTTGCAAAGAAGCTATGGCTTCGCCCGGTATAGCACTACTGGAAAGCACAAGGGACATATTAGACGTGTTGATTTTGCTCGCGTCGAAACTGGATTTATCGGTCGCATAGGCGGCGATGTCCGTGTAAACGCCTCCCCCGTTAAATGCCGGTGTAACCGTTATCGGGGCAAGAAAGTTTTTAAGCAATGGATAGGTATAGCCTTCATAGATTCGCCATATCGCGCTTGTTCCTCCCGTGTTGGCTATATTCCATCCGGAAAAGCTCGACATGGTCATCATCTGTGCCGTGGTCAGACCGGTGCCCCCGGCACTTGTTGCCTGCCCACTGGTCTCCATATCCCAGTAACCGCTGTTGACCGTTCCGGTGTTAATACCAGCCAGCCCGCCGAAATTGTTAACCACATTGCCCGTGCTCGAGCCCGTAACACCGCCCGCTGCATAAGCATTACTGATCGTGCCTACATTATCGCCGACCAGCCCTCCGACATTATTATTATAGGTGACGGTGACTGTTCCAGTTAAATTTCCGGCAACGCTTCCCGTTGCATAGGAGTTGCCCACAATCCCCGAGTTATATCCGGCCAGACCACCGACATTATTGTTAAGACTGATCTCGCTAGTATCCGTTATACTTCCCGTCACACTTCCGGCGAAATAAGAATTATTGATCGACCCCGTGTTGTACCCAACTAAGCCTCCCACATTGATCGCATTGTCTACGTCGGTACCACTGACGGTACCCATGACATATGAATTATGAATACTGCCGCCTTTGTTATATCCCACCAGCCCACCTACGTTTGCCCGGCCAAGAACGCTTGCATTGACCAGACCCACGTTGATCACAGTGGCGCCTGTAATGTATCCGAACAGACCGACATTTTTTGACGTTTTACCGGTTGGACTGTTTATCGTTAGATTGGTGATGGTGTGACCGAGGCCATCAAACTGCCCGGTAAAAGCGCTGCCGTTGTTTTTGCCGATGGGAATGAAACCCAGCCCGTCATTCCATGACGAAGTCGCTGTAGCATCTATATCACTGCCCAGAGCGTAATAACCGGCAGGAGCGCTGCTTATGTTCTGCACCGCCGTTATGCCGCCGTTTAACTCGTTGATCACCATGTAGGCATTACCGGCAATCGTGAGACTGGGAGTCGTACCGGAAAGTGTAATGACCGCACCGTTGTTGAGATTGAAAACTCCCGTGCCGGTGGCTGTCTCTCCGCCATTATCGGTGTTTGAGCTTATCACCAGCCCGGCCGAATTGCCGGTCGCCGTAATGTCGGAATTGATATTGACATCATTGGAGGCGGTAAGCGTCAGCGTGGAGTTTGCGCTCCACAATACTGTGTCATTGATGTTCACATTCCCCGAACCGGCTGTTCCACCGACGCTGCTTTGCAATGAAACGGAAGTCGAGGCAAGAGTTGACGAAAGAAACGCGCCTGTCATATCGCCGCCACTGGCCGCAACGTTGTAGTCCTGCGGATCAATTAACCATAATCCAAAAGAACCCTTTGGCGCATAGGTCGTGACTCTGGCATCATCAGCAACTATTACCTGGGCCGCGGAGGTCTCGATGAATCCCCCGTTGCCGCCCTTGGGTGCCGATGCGTCCAGTGTGCCGCCCACAAGGGTCTGTCCGTTTTCCATATCGGACATCAATATGATACGCCCTTCTTTTTTCTTCAGGGTCTGCGCTTCGATAATCCCGATGTTGTTGACGACTGCCTGTGTTAAACTATTTGCCGCCTTTGCGGTCATAACAACCAAACCACCGTCGGCCTCGATCAAACCGCTGTTGGCTGCCAAAGCGTCAACCGCTCCTTTGTCAATTGTGTAGCTGATTAATCCATCGCCATTGAAATCCAAAGTAACCTGATTGCCCGCGCCAAGAAGGACACTGCCTTTTTTGGCTTTGATGGTTCCTTCATTGGTTACACCGGGTGCGATAAGCGCCGCAAACGAACCGGATTTAACCCTGATTTTACCCTGGTTGAGTATGTTTCCCGCATTGCCATCATTGGTAAAAATGTACCTGCCGGTGAGAAAGTCCTGATCGCTCATGTTCAGAGACGAAGCCACCAGACCACCCACATTGATCCGTGAACCTTCTCCAAAAACAATTCCGGAAGGATTGATGAGAAAGATGTTGCCGTTGGCACGGAGCGAACCTAATATCAGGCTCGGGTTCTGGTCATTGATTCTGTTGAGAGCTACCGCGTCGGAACTGGGCTGCCTGAAGGTTACACCAGCTCTTTTCCCGATATTGAAGGTATCCCATTCGGCAATCATTTTCGGGGTGTTCTGTTTCACTGTCATCTGATTACCGATTGTGGATATCTTGCCTTTGCCGGAAGTTATTTCACCTCCAGTGGGTAATGCGCGCGAATCCAGAGCAGATACCGTTCCTGATGGTACGAGAAAAACCGTAAGTATTACCGACCATAAAAGCGTCTTTATTATTTTATATTTTTCCTTATACATAATGTCACCTTTTTTTGGTTTCTGCTGCCACTTAAAACCGTTCAACTAAAAATATCCTTAAGGTGTTTAGTTTAAACCCATTGTTGACATTTTTCAACTTATTTTTCAATACTTTATATTTTTTATAATACTCCGGCGCTAATGCCCTCGCAATATTTACATACACCTTTGAAGTTGATACTAACCGAATCCACCCGGTGACCTTCCCCATTGCTTTTCTGCAAATTATCCACAAAATTCTTTTTATCATAAAATATATCGTAAACATTATCGCATACCTGACAGTGAAAATGATCATGATCATCCATGCAAATGTCGAATCTCATTTTATTGTGATCGATATCCAGTTCTTTAATCATCCCCTCTTCCACAAATTTTGCCAGCGTTTTATAAACCGTTGTCAGTGAAATCGACGGATAATCTTTCAACAACGCTCTGTGCACCTTTTCCGCCGTAGGATGAATCCTGTTTTTTTCTAAAAATTTCAATACCGCCAGACGCTGCGGTGTGACTTTCATTCCGTTTTTTAAAATGTTTTTTTGTAATTTCGTCATATTCACCTTCTGTTAAATAACAATCATTGTTACCTTGTATTATGTACATAATACATGCCAAAAATTGTCTTCATGATAATAACAGCTAACATTATGATATAATTGAATATAATTTACGATGCTGCGGTAGGATTATTTTAGATAAACTACCATTAATAGTAGTTCTACTAAATGCGGTGGTATAATATGGATTAGCTTATTTGGCTGAACCTTTTTCCAAACGTATGCCAAGTTTCTGCATCCTACCGCGTAAGGTATTGGGATGCAAACCCAGAAGAATGGCGGCGCCTTTCGGCCCTTCGATTCTCCAGTTTGCTTTTTCCAGAATCTTAAGGATGTGCCGCTTCTCAACTTCACTAAGATTCGTAATCATGTGATCTTCGGATAATTCCGGTCCTGTCGTTTCCAGTATTTCTCCAATCTGCAGAGTGGATCCCTGAGAAATGATGACAGCATGCTCTATGACGTTTTCGAGTTCCCGCACATTACCGGGCCAGGAATAGCACAGGAGTTTTTCGATGACCTGCTTGGGAATATTTTTAATTTCCTTTTGCATTTTGCGGTTGAATTGAACAACAAAATTTTCCACGAAAAGCGGGATGTCTTCCTTTCGATCCCTCAACGGCGGTATATTAATCGGAAAAACATTCAGACGATAGTAAAGATCCTGACGGAAACGCCCTTTGGCCACTTCCTCTTTTAGATTTTTACCTGTCAGAGCGAGAATACGGACATCCACCTTGATGGTTCTGGGAGAACCAAGCCTCTCAAATTCTCCTTCCTGAATCGCCCGGAGAAGTTTTGCCTGCAAGTCCATGGGCAATTCCGTAATTTCATCCAAAATCAGCGTGCCCTTATCGGCCAATTCAAATCGGCCGATCTGCATCTCGGTGGAACCGGTATACGCGCCCTTCTCCCGACCGAACAATTCGCTTTCTATCAGTGTCGGCGTCAACGCCGCGCAATTGACCGTCACGGTTCTGTTCTTTTTTCTGCGGCTGAGCTCGTGAATCGCGCGGGCTACGACGCCCTTCCCTGTCCCCGTTTCGCCCGTAATCAAAACGGCGGAATCCGTCGGCGCCACCTGTTCCACCCGGGAAAAAACAATTCTCATCGATTCGGATTTTCCAATAATACCGCTATAATCAATTTCATTCTGCGTTTCCGGACGTAAAGGCAAATAACTCTTTTGACTCTGGTCTTCCAGCCCGATGCTTGCCCGATATCGTTCTTCCATCCTTTTGCGATAAACGGCGCCTGCAATTATTTCTCCAATCAGTTTTAACCGGATAATAAAATCATCGGAACACGATACTTCCTTTCGTACCGACGTAAAGGTGAGTCCGGCAACCGGAAGACCGCCTATAAAATAAGGAATGCTCAAAAAGGATTTTATGCCCCGTTTCAAAAAAGAGGCCTTATCTTGTGCCGCTTCTTCAGGCAATTCATTGATATTGTGCAGGCATACATGATCGCCCTTCATTGATTTCGCGAAAACCCACGGAAAGTCCTTATGGTTGATGTTTTCGTGTTTCATGACGCCCGCAACAACGTACTGATGACTCACGGTTACGTCTGTCATATTTTCCGACGCTTTCCAGAAAGTACAACGGTCAATGCCGATACATTCGACGACTTGCTTCAAGGCCTTATCAATTTTCTGATCAATTTCATTAACCGGCACACTGGCAAACTGGGATGAAAATTTCACGATCAGTCTTTCCAGCGCCAGAAACGGATCGGAGCTTTTATTCTTCAGGTCGGGTTTTGAACTATTCTTTTTCATATCTCGCGATTTAAACCTGCTCTGTGGTTCAAACAATTGGAGTTATCAATATTTTCTTAAACGAATACTTAAACAAACGGGGAAAAAAGACAAAGGAATCGTGAGAAATAGACGCTTATCGCAAACCATATCCGGAGGTCGTTATCTCCCCATGATTTTAATATGATAATATCACTATTCTTTTTCTTTGTGAAATATAAAATTATATTTTAAAAAACAGAAATTTTTGCATTGAAATCGAGAGAAAACCTAAACAGAAAGAATCTATTGAACAAATCAGATAATGATTGGTCGGGGCGGAGTGATTTGAACACTCGACATCCTGGTCCCAAACCAGGCGCGCTACCAGGCTGCGCTACGCCCCGACTCTTAATTTTTCTTTCAGGGCATCTTTAAGCTTAGCAAAAGCCTGCCCCCGATGACTCACCTTATTTTTTATTTCCGGAGGCAATTCAGCCGCCGTCTTATTTAATTCCGGGACAAAAAAAACCGGATCATAACCAAATCCATTGTTTCCGCGGCGCTCGTCAATAATTATCCCCGGCCATTTCGATTCGAAACAATCGTACGTGCCGTCTTTTCGATACAATACAAGCGCACAACAGAAGGAAGCTTTTCTTTTCTCAGGGGAAATGTTTTTTAATCTTGCCAGCAGAAGGTTGATATTATCATCGTCCGTCGCTTTCTCGCCGGCGTAACGCGCCGAATAAATCCCCGGTTCTCCGCCTAATTCATCCACCTGCAAACCGGAATCATCCGCCAAAACGGTTTCACCGGTAAATTCGGAAACTATTTTTGCCTTCTTCAGGGCATTTTCCAGAAACGTTTCCCCATCCTCGACAATCTCCGGCGCTCCACGATAATCTTTTAAAGAAACTAATTCAATACGCATATCGGCAAGCATTTCTTTAATTTCTTTGACTTTTCCCTCATTGCCGGAAGCAAAAACAATTTTCATCCTTTCAGATCACCAACAATTTCCTTTTGCTTTGCAATAATCTGCTGTATGCCACGTTCGGCCAGTGCCGTCATCTGCGCCATTTGTTCCCTGCTGAAAGGCATGCGTTCCGCAGTTCCCTGTACTTCGATGAACAATCCGGAGCCCGTCATAACAAAATTCATATCCACTTCCGCGCGTGAGTCTTCTTCATATTCCAAATCCAGCATGATGTGATTGTCAATCATCCCGACGCTTACAGCCGACAAAAAATCACGAACAGGAATTTCCTGGATCACCCCGTCCTCTCTCATTTTTTTAAACAAATCGACCAGGGCCACAAACGCACCTGTGACCGAAGCCGTTCTGGTTCCGCCATCCGCCTCAATGACATCGCAATCCAGATAAATGGTCTTCTCGCCAAAAGCAGTCAAATCGGTCACGGCGCGAAGAGATCGTCCGATCATTCGTTGAATTTCGTGCGTCCGTCCGCCCTGTTTCCCGCGCGCCGATTCCCGCACGGTTCGTGTCTCCGTGGACATGGGAAGCATTGAATATTCGGCCGTCAACCACCCCTTGCCCGTATTTCTCAAAAAAGGCGCCGGCTTATCGTCCAGGGAAGCCGTACATATTATTCTGGTATTGCCAAATTCCACCAAAACGGAACCGGCCACTTTTTTTAAATAATTATTCGTAATTTTAATCGGCCTGAGTTCGTCGAATTTTCTACCCGATTTTCTTTCCATCAGCAAATTACCTGAAAAATATTTTTATGCTTTTGGCCAGGGATTTGGCAATATCTTCCTGCGTTTTTGGAGAAAGCAATTTCTTTTGTTCTTCAGCATTCGTGGCAAAGCTCATTTCCAAAGACAAGGCGGAAACGTTCAATCCTTCTGTTACCGGCAAACCGGCCTTGCGTAATCCTCTGCCTTTGCGCGGGAATAATGCATTTAACCCTTCCTGAACAATTTTAGCCATCCTTAAAGAATCGTTCTGAAATTTATTTTGCAATTTTGATTTTTTATTTTTGGCATTCTTTTTTTCGCTACTTATCATCTCGGGAAACGCCGGATAATATATTTCAAAGCCTGAAGCATTTTTCCCAAATCCCGCGTTAACATGAAGACTGATGAGGAAGTCCGGTTTTATCTTTTCAATCATTTTCCTCCTGTCGTCCAAATCAATCTTTTTATCTGAATGACGCGTCAACACAACTTCAATATTTTTTTCCTTTGCGAGTTCCTTCTGGATGAATAAAGCGACAGTCAGCGTAACATCCTTCTCGGCAATTTTATCGTTTAACCGGACACCCGCGTCTTTTCCGCCGTGACCGGCATCAATAACAATCACGCGCTTTTTTTCAGCAGCCACGATATCGGACATTCCAGAAACAATCAATGCCAGCACGGCCATGCTCAAATACAACAGAACTTTTCTTTTATGAAACATAAATTTTTCGCCTTTAACCCGCAATTCCCCGCAGCTTGCTGCGGGGAGATTCATTGAAATCGCGCTTGCTTATAGCAGAGTCGCTTTTTTTGTCAACAATCAAAGTGATTGTAATATTTAAAAATGATGCAACCACTCGACTGATTTGACGAATTTCAGTTGTTTTATTGCAGCCAATATTTGATTGAGTTGCTGCAGATTACTGATGTCTATCACAAAAGTGCATGTGGCGACCATATTGTCCGTGTCTATCTGCGCGTGACTGATGTTAACGTCAAAAGATGAAATAATGGAACTGACTTCCGTCAGTATCCCCTTGATGTCATCACAAACAACTTTTATATGAACCGGGTATGTATGTTCTTCTCTTGAGCTCCATTGAACATTGACGATCCTTTCCTGCCCCATTCTTTTAATATAGGGACAATTGCTTGTATGAACGATCACACCTCGTCCCCGGGAAATATAACCGGATATTTCGTCACCGGGAATCGGATTGCAGCATTTGGCAAAATTAATCATAATATCATCCGGATCTTCAACACCGATAATGGAAACGCCCATGGATGGCGAAACCGCTTTTTTTCTTTTTATTTTTTCCAACACGGGTTCTTTTTCTTCGGGTTCCTCACCGGTAATAAAATAGTTCACTATTCTTTTGGGTGAAATTCTTCCCAAACCCACCTGCGCAATCAAATCATCAAGCTGATTAACTGAACTTCCCGTAAATGCTTTTTTTATTTCATCAGATTTAATATAATTACTGAATTTCAAATTATGTCTCTTAAATTCTTTTTCCAGCAATTCCCGGCCCAACGCAATGCTGTTTTTCCGCTCCTCAAGGTTAATCCAATTTCTTATTTTGGAAATGGCCCTGGTTGTCACGACATTTTTCAGCCAGTCCTTGCCGGGATGATGACCGGCCTGTGTGATGATTTCAACGCGATCTCCGTTTTGCAGCTTGTATCTCAACGGAACGATGCTGCGATTGACTTTTGCGCCTATACATTGATTGCCGACATCGGTGTGAATGCTGTAGGCGAAATCAATGGGCGTGGCTCCTTTGGGAAAAGATTTCACATCACCGTGCGGTGTAAAAACATAAACTTCTTCCGGGAACAAAGCCAGTTTCAGATCAGACATGAATTCTTTTGGATTTTTAATATCCTGCTGCATTTCCAGAACTTCTCTTAATTTTTTTATCTGATCGCCTTCTTTGTCTTTATAGGATTTCCCTTCCTTATATCTCCAGTGAGCGGCAATCCCTTTCTCCGCCCATTCATGCATATTCTTTGTTCTGATTTGTATCTCCACCCGTTCTCCATAGGGTCCGATGACTGTCGTATGGAGGGATTGATAATTATTGGCCTTGGGCATGGCAATGTAATCCTTAAATCGTCCCGGAACAGGTTTCCAAAGTGCGTGCACCATGCTCAATACTTCATAACACGTCTTTTCCATCTCCGAATCCAGTATGATACGGAAGGCAATCAAATCGTATACTTCATCAAAATTAATGTGCTGCTCGTGCATTTTTTTATAAATGCTGTAAAGATGCTTCGCCCGGCCTTCAACTTTACATTGAATGGAATGTTTATCCAATTCCTTAAAAATAATGCTTTTGACTTCTTCGGTATAACGATGGCGGGCTTCGTTGGATTTGGCTATTTTTGCCGTTAATTCTTTGTATGCGTCCGGTGCAATATACTGAAAAGACAAATCCTCCAATTCCATCCTCATCGAATTAATACCCAGGCGATTAGCCAGTGGCGCGTAGATGTCCATCGTTTCCCTGGCGATATAAAGTCTTTTTTCCTTGGGATGATATTGCAACGTCCGCATATTATGAATTCTGTCGGCAAGACGCACCAACAGAATACGAATATCGGCGGACATGGCCAGAATCATTTTACGGAAATTTTCCGATTGACGCTCTTCCTGCGAACCAAAAGAAATACGACTTAATTTCGTTAAACCGTTTACCAAAAAAGCCACATCCTTGCCAAATTCTCTTTCCAAATGTTCTGCTGTGGTTAGGGTATCTTCGATCGTATCATGCAGCAAACCGCTGATGATGGTCGCGGCATCCATCTTCATATCCGTGAGGATTCCCGCCACTTCCATGGGATGAGTCAAATAGGGTTCGCCTGATAATCTCACTTGCCCCTGATGCACGGCGGCTGAATAGATATAGGCCTTCTGAATCATGACCAGATCTTCCTGCGGAAGATAGATTTGAGCTTTATCAATAATGTCGCTGATGCGTAACATTCATTCTCCGGATCGTATGATTCTGGTCTATGGCATATCCTGATTTAATTCTTGTTTGATAATCATTTTAACTTTTTCCAATAGATCCTGAAGAGGGATTAATTGACTTTCTCCTGTTTTTCTTATTTTTAATTCAACCTTGCCCTGTTGAAGATTTTTTGGTCCGATGGTCACCCGCAAAGGGATTCCGATCAAATCGGCATCTTTAAATTTTACACCGGCTCTTTCATCACGATCATCAAAAACAACTTCGATATTTGCGGCAATCATCGAATCATAAATATCTTCCGCCTCATCCATGACGTTGGCATCATTTACATTCACGGGTGTGATGATGACCTGATACGGCGCCAGGGGCATCGGCCAGATGATCCCGTTTTCGTCGTTATTCTGTTCAATGGCTGCCGCGACCGTCCTCCCTATCCCGATACCGTAGCATCCCATCATCATAACTTTTTCCTTGCCGTCTTTGTCAAGAAAGGTCGCTTTCATGGCCTCACTGTATTTTGTTCCCAGTTTGAAAACGTGACCAACTTCTATCCCCCGGGCAATGTGAATGGTTTCACCACATCGGGGACATTTGTCTTCCGGACCGACGAAGCGTAAATCCCTGAACGCTTCCACCTTGAAATCTCTGCCGATATTCACATTTTTAAAATGATGATCCTCTTTATTGGCACCCGTCACAAAATTCACCATATCGATCACCGAATAATCGATGAGAATGGGTGTCTTAATATTCACTGGTCCGGCAAATCCTCGTGGCGCGCCTGTGACGTCTTTTATCATTTCATCCGAAGTCAGCTCCAAATCGGTGGCGCCTAAATAATTTTTTACCTTGATTTCGTTGACCTCCAAATCTCCGCGTATCAAAACAGCGTATGGCTTCCCGTCCGCATTAAAGATCAGCGTTTTAACAATATTTTTGGGGTGGACTTTTAAAAAAGAGCTGACTTCTTCAATGGTCGCTCGTCGTGGCGTACTGACTTCCTCCAAAGGAAGCCAGTCATCCTCAAAGATAATCTGTTTCTCCGGACACTCGACTTCAGCTTTTTCCATATTTGCCGCATAGAAACAATTATCACAAAAAACAATCGCATCTTCTCCGGAATCAGCCATGACCATGAACTCGTGCGAATACTTTCCTCCGATACTTCCGGAATCAGCCTCCACGGAACGGAATTTTAAACCGCACCGGCGGAAAATATTATTATAAGCCTTAAACATTTTCTCATAACTTTTTTCAGCGCCTTCCTCGTCTACATCAAAGCTGTACGCATCCTTCATCCCGAATTCACGGCAGCGCATCACGCCAAAACGGGGTCTGACCTCATCGCGGAACTTTGTCTGAATCTGATAAAGGTTGCGCGGTAACTGACGATAGGTTTTGATGTCATTACGTACCAGACTGGTGATGACTTCCTCATGGGTCGGTCCCAGACAATATTCGTGATCATGTCGGTCACGAAATCTTAAAAGTTCCTTGCCATAATGCACCCAACGCCCTGATTCCTGCCAGAGCTCCGCGGGCTGCACCATGGAAAGATGGACCTCTTGCGCACCGGCTTTATTCATTTCTTCTCTAATAATGGTTTCCAGTTTTTGAATCACCCTGTACCCCAATGGAAGATAGGAATAGATGCCGCTGGTCAATTTCCTGATCATGCCCGCCCGGATCATCAATTGATGACTGATGACCTCGGCATCGGAAGGCACTTCTCTTACCGTCGGCAAAAACATTTCTGAATATCGCATTAATTTTTTTTCCTTTCGTCAATCATTAAACTAATTTCTTCAAGTAAAACCTTCTCAAAATCCTTTTCTTGAACTTTTTTACACACCTTTCCTTTTTTAAAAAGAGTGCCCTGTCCCTTTCCGCCGGCAATCCCTATATCGGCATCCGCGGCCTCACCCGGTCCGTTGACAACGCAGCCCATCAAGGCTACTTTTATATAGTCTTTTTTTCCGGCAAGCGCCTTTTCAATCCTGTCGGTTAACCTCAACAGATTGATTTCACAACGACCGCACGTCGGGCAAGAAATTATTTCCACGCCGACTTTTCTCATATTTAAAGCACGTAAAATTCCATAGGCGATCGGTATTTCGGAGAGAGGGTCACCTGTAACCGATACTCTGATGGTATCTCCAATCCCTTCGGAAAGAAGCGTCCCTATGCCTATTGACGATTTTATAGCAGAGCTGACTAACGATCCCGCTTCGGTCACGCCCAAATGCAAAGGGTAATTTGTTTTGGCCGCAATCTGCCTGTAGGCCTCGATCATGGATGGAACATCCGATGATTTTAAAGATAATTTGATCAAATCAAATCCATGGCCTTCAAATAATTCTATGTTTTGCAGAGCGCTTTCTACCAGCGCATCGGGAGTGGCGCTTCCGTATTTTAACCGTAAATCTTTTTGTAATGATCCGGAATTAATCCCGATACGAATCACAGTATCCCGTTCTTTAGCCACCTTGATGATTTCTTTCATTTTATCCCGGGCAATATTCCCGGGGTTGATTCGTATGCCATCGACTCCGTTTTTTATGGCATCGATAGCGAAACGATAATTAAAATGAATGTCGGCAATCAAGGGAATGTTGATTTTCTTTTTTATAAACGGAATAGCGGATACGGCTTCTTTATCGGGCAAGGCGATACGGATGATTTCGCACCCGGCTTTCTCCAATTTTTTAATTTGAGCGACCGTCGATTTAACATCACGCGTATTGGTATTGGTCATCGACTGGACAACAACCGGAGCGTCTCCTCCTATTGGCACACTACCGAGATTTATTTTTTTTGTTTTTCTTCTCCTGATTAAAGATAAATGTTTCACCGTTAATATCTTTCAAAAGAGTATGGTACGGACAATCTGATGTTTGATGATATCTTCAACTAAAAATCAGTTTCTGACACGTCAATCCATAGACATATTTTACTTGCCCTGCCAGCAATGCAGACATAATTGATTCGCCGGAAGACCTATGGCCGCGATCATATCGTTAATGGTCATGTATTTTAATGTTGTGACATTCAAGTCACGACGAATCCACTCTACCATATCAGCATATTTCCCGGCATCAGGATTCAAATAGTCCGATGGATTTTCAATGTCCTTTCCTTCCAGTGCCCGAATCGCTTTTCGGCCGGCCAGTTCTGTCGTCGATCTTGTAGAAGATGCGAAAATGCAGGGAAACATCAGAGGCGGACAGGCGGGACGCACATGAATTTCCCTGGCGCCGTTGTCCCACAATTTTTTGATGGTTAAATTCTTCAGTTGCGTGCCTCGAACGATGGAATCATCGCAAATAATGATTCTGTTGCCCTGAATAACTTCACGCACGGCGCAGAGCTTCATGGTCGCGACGAGGTCCCTGATTTCCTGTGTCGGCGGCGTATAACTGCGTCCGTAACCGGGGGTGTATTTTACCAAAGCCCGCCGATAGGGAATTCCCGATTCCATCGAGTAACCGATCGCGTGACCAACTCCTGAATCGGGGATTCCGGAAACAAAATCTGCTTTGATGTCATCCCGTTTGGCTAAATATCTGCCGCATCTTTCACGGGCACCTTCCACGCTGATCCCTTCATAAGAAGAGGAGGGATAGCCGGTATATATCCATAAGAAAGAACATATTTTCTTTTCTTCTCCGGCGGGTTTCATGGTTTTTATTCCATCAGGATTCAGCAATACGATTTCTCCCGGACCTAGAAATTGCATCAGTTCATAACCCAGATTTTCAAATGAGCTCGCTTCCGTAGCCACAACATAAGACTTGTCGTTCTGATGTTTGGGTTTGCCGATGGCCAAAGGAAACCGTCCGAATTTATCCCGGGCTGCGTATATGCCTTCAGCGGTCAAAACCAGAGCACAAATGGATCCCTCAATCGCGCCGCGCATGGAAGCAATGCCTTCAACAATATTATCTCCTCGATTAATCAGACAGGCGACGATTTCAGCATTGTTAACACCTCCATCGGCCATCTCGCCAAATGAAGCGCCCTCGTTAAGAAGTTCATTCACCAGTTCAGTTTTATTTCTTATCAACCCGGATGCCGCAACGGCATAAACACCAAATTTTGATCGAAATATCAACGGTTGCGGCGCATCATCATCAATCGCTCCGATGCCGAAATATCCTTCCAGCTTTTTATAATCATCCACAAATCGTGATTTAAATTGAGCCTGGGATACACTATGGACGGTTTTATAAAAACCCTTGTCTCCCAAAACAGCCATGCCGCCATTTTCCGTTCCCAGATGAGAATGATAATCCGTTCCGTAAAAAAGTGTTTTAGCGCAGTTATCCGATGATACAACTCCAAAAATGCCGCCCATTTATTTTTTTCTCCTGTTTCTCTAATTTAGAAAAAGTATTTTTAATTTGCGTTATGACCTCTTCAACATTTTTCTGCGAAGTGGCACAAGATACATATATGTGAGTATAGTGGTTGAATACCGGTGCGCGGCCAGCTGCCACTTTGATTTTATCGAGAATTCAATCAATTCATCGAACGGATCCCGATATTTTCCTTGGTCTTAAATAAAAACAGCTCCCCTACCCGTGTCCGGCCATTTTCATTTACAGTTACACAAACTATCCTCTCGCGCTACTCACATTAAATTTTTCCATTAATTTCTGATAAACATTATCCGGGACCAGACCTTTTACGGATCCTCCCAGACTGGCAACTTCTTTGATCAATTTCGAACTTGTATAAAACCATTTAAAACCGCTCATCAGAAAAACGGTTTCTATATTCTTTGTCTGACGACGATTCATCAGGGCCATCTGAAATTCATATTCAAAATCAGAAAGAGCACGCATCCCCCGCAATATGATATTCGCCCCGCTCATTTTCAAGTAATCCACCAAAAGTCCGGAATAGCAGTCCACTCTGATTTCTTTTGTTTCTTTAAATATTTCCCGGGTCATTTCCATTCTTTCTTCTACGGAAAAAAGGTATGATTTATTGGGATTGAACGCTATCAGAACAATGATTTCATCAAACATTCTTGCCGCTCTTTTTATAATATCCACATGGCCATTGGTAATGGGATCAAATGAACCCGGGTAAATTGCTATTCTCTTTGTAAAATTATCCTGCATCATCTCTTCTCCATTTCAAAAAAGTTAAAATATTTTCACCGTATTTCCTCTGATCAAACCAATGAGTTTTTTTATGTGCAAACTCGTCAATATTTTCTTTTACTGAATGCTGGAGCACCATTAAAGCATTGTCGTTAGAAATCTGATATTTATTTAAAAGAGACATGGTCATTTCGATCAAATTCCTGTTATAGGGGGGATCCGCAAATATAATATCCATTTTAATTTTTTCTCTACAAATATCGCTTAACCCTTTTTCAACGTCTTTTGCAATTAAAAAACATTTTTGACCGAAGCCGCAGGCATGAATATTTTTCTCAATAATTCCGGCAAGCTTTTTGTTTTTTTCTATTAAATAAACGCTCCGGGCTCCGCGGCTGGCGGCTTCTATCCCAACACTGCCCGACCCGGCAAAAAGGTCTAAAAAGGTTTTATCCTCCAATGAACCAAGCAAATTAAACAGGGCTTCTCTTAAAAAATCGGAGGTCGGTCTTTCCCTCGATCCGGATGGGAAACACAAGGTTCTTCCTCTGGCTTTACCT
>CAYNWA010000004.1:121402-123205 GCA_964400795.1 uncultured Smithella sp. | reverse complement strand
AAATAATTTTTTATAGAACAAGCTGTCTTCACTATTTTTCTTGATTAATATTATTTTTTCCCTTTTGCCGCCAGATATCGTTGACGGTCAAATTTTATTAACCACCAGACAGGTCCTGATATGGCATATCCTAAAATAATCACGAAAAACGTTATTTCCGGTTCCGCCACAATGATAATCATTAAAACCGTTGACCAGAAAAAAATGGTGAAAGGCTTGCGGGTCAGGAGTTTCATGTCTTTGAAGCTGTAGTACTTGACCCCACTAACCATGAGCAATGATACAATAATGACAAATATCATTATAAAGATATTATTGAACCGCCCCTCGACACCCACATAATCGCTGCTGAAAAATATGACTGTGATTGCCACCACAGAAGCCGCCGCTGGAATGGGGAGTCCATTAAAAACGCTGCTTTCAATGATACCAATCTGTATGTTATACCGCGCTAATCTCAAGGCGCCACAAAGAACAAATAAAAAAGCTACTATCCATCCCCATTTCCCATAAATCGATAAAGACCAACTGTAGGCCAAAAGAGCCGGCGCAATACCGAAAGATATTACATCAGCAAGGGAATCATATTCGGCGCCGAATTTACTGGTGGTATTGGTGAGACGGGCAACACGGCCGTCCAATCCGTCAAACACGACAGCCACAAGAACAGCAATGGCCGAAGGAACAAAATGTTCTTTGAACGAAGCAATAATGGAATAAAATCCGCAAAACAAGCTGGCAGAAGTAAACAAATTCGGCAGCAGATAGATTCCTTTTTTTATTCGAATTTTTTGAGGAGAATTTTCTGCGTTCATGACAAGAATCCCAAGGGCGTCTGGCCCCCTTTAACTTTGTCTTTGAGGTTTACTGAAATTTTAGAATCTTCCGGTAAATAAACATCCACTCGTGAACCAAAACAAATTAATCCTAATCGATCACCTTTTTGAATAGACATTCCCGGGCTGATCCAGCATACGATACGGCGCGCAATAAGACCGGCAATTTGCACGGTCCAGATCAGACGTCCATCTTCCGTATGGATCAAGATTTCATTACGCTCATTATCAAGGGACGCTTTATCCAAATTGGCAGAAACAAATTTTCCCTCATAATAATTAATCGCCTCTATGTCCCCTGCATATGGCGCCCGATTGACATGAACGTTAAAAATATTCATAAAGATGCTTATTTTGATAAATTTCCCCGAAATGCTGCCATGGACGTCGACATTTTCAATTTTAATGATTTTGCCATCCGCAGGAGATATGATAATTTTATCTGCATCTTCAAAATATCTTTCCGGATTACGAAAAAAACAGACGATAAATACTGTCAAAAGAGCAAAAATGCATATTAACCACCAGTATCCGCCCAAAAACGCGACAAAAATTGTAATAATAAGTGAGAAAACAATAAAAGGGTAGCCTTCGGGAGAAATAATACTGTCATGCTTCATATTTACTTATCTTTTCTTGATATAATTATACACTTAATATCAAACCCAACCGGACGGCAAAAACTGATGTTTTTATGAAAGGGTTTCATATTAAATGAGTTTTTTTGATATATCAATTGACTCAACTTGTCAATAAATCTTTAATTTTTATACAAAAATAATTGAGAAAGCGTATTGTATTGGTTAACTATTGCACACAAGGCATGTATCCTGTATATATTAAATTAATAATTACAATTTCTTAGGTATTTATAAATTTATGCGAAAAATAAAATGGAATATTATTTATGGCATATTAATAACATGCGCCTTCTTTTTATTGCTGCTGGTTCGTCTTGAATTTTTTC
>CAYNWA010000004.1:115281-121392 GCA_964400795.1 uncultured Smithella sp. | reverse complement strand
GGCAGGGCAGGCGGACGTTTGTTTCGATTTGGCCTTCCGCTTCGATCATCTCCCGGACCGGCCTGGCCCGCAGGGAGACATGAATGGGCCCCTCAAACCGGCACTCCCCGGATGCGACCATTTCGGCCAGAACGGGATAGGTCTCGGCGGCTTCTTTGCTCCAGAGAAGAATCCCCTCCTCCGGAATGTTGTCAATCTGTATTTTCAAAAAAAGGGGGCTTCAGATATAAAAATTTCAACATCGTATCAGCCTCAAGATATTTGGATGAATATATACCAAAATAAGCAAAAAATTGGTTTTGTTCATCGAACTTTTACAAGAAAAGATGAGCGGTTTTTATTTAACGAAAATGTTCTTATGAACATTAACACCATGGGATTAAATCAGGCAATCAATATTCTAACCGAGGGCGAGTTAAACCATGATATGACTCTCTCATCCTTCAATTTTAATCTAAGTTCCAGCATATTTCGTTTCAATGCCCGTGGTCAAGTCGTCAAAGACAAACTCATCCTCTTTACCGGATTACCTGATGCACAGGAAAAAAGTGAAATCCCTCTTAAAGATATTCCTCATATCAGCGGCAGCATTTACGATGCTGCATTTTACGCCGATTTAGAAAAAGGGAAAACCGGTGCTTTCAATATATTTGACCCGTCGACAATGTCGATTCGATCAATTCATGTGACCAGGGAGGCAGATGAAATTATTCCCATCATGGGCAAACGAGTACTCACAAAAAAATATTGTTCCGAATTTATGGGCGTCCAAAATTGCGCATGGCTTGATAAAGAAGGTAATATTTTAAAAGAAACAGGACTTTTAGGCATTTCCATGGAAAGGACAAGTAAAGAAAAAGCTCTGGAAGGATCATCTTATGGAAAAGGTGTTGATTTTACTCAACTTGTTTCCATCCCTTCAAATGTTGAAATTACTGATCCCGAAAAACTTGATGTCATTAAAATAAATATTAGCGGAATAGATCACTCATTATTTCTCAATGGTGACCGGCAAAGCTATCATCAAAATACCTTGACCATCGTCAAGGAAAACATTTTGCCGGTTTCGAAGTCTGGCTTAAAAATACCATCCTATCTTGTTTCCTTTCTCAATCCTTCGCCATTGATACAGTCTAATCATCCGCACATCAAAACTCAATTGGAAAAAATTATAAAACCCACTGACGCCGCTGAACAAAAAGCAAAGAAAATTATTGACTGGGTATACCGTAATATCGAGAAAAAACCAGCCTTATCTGTCCCTAACGCACTGGAAGTTCTTCAAAACAGATCAGGAGATTGTAATGAGCATTCAGTCCTGACCGTTGCTTTACTGCGTGCAGCCGGAATTCCAGCACAGCTTGAAGCAGGGTTGGTCTATCTGCGGGGCAGATTTTATTATCATGCCTGGTGCGTGCTATATCTTGATAACTGGATAACCGCTGATTCCGTTTTGAATCAATTTCCAGCTGATGTTACACACATAAGGCTGGTTCGTGGAGACAGCGATAAACAACTTAATTTAATCGGTGTTATCGGCAAAATGAAATTGGAGGTCATTGAAATCATAAGATGATTCAGTTATCAGCACTGACCAAGGATTACGGAACGACTCTTGCCGTAAACAACCTCAATTTGAATGTCGCAGCCGGAGAAATCTATGGGTTTATCGGTCCGAACGGCGCCGGCAAAACCACCACCATTCGAATGATGGGAGGTATTCTGGCTCCAACTTCCGGTAAAATTGTCATTGGGGGCGTCGACATGGCAACCCATCCTGTTCAGGGGAAGAAAATGATCGGTTTTGTTCCGGATAGACCATTTTTGTATGAGAAATTAACCGGCATGGAATTTTTACGCTTTTCCGGCGATTTGTATAATGTTGAAAATAAAATATTTCAACAAAAAGCCAAATTTCTTTTGCAGCAGTTTGCCCTATGGAATTGGGCCGATGAATTAATAGAAGCTTATTCTCATGGTATGAAGCAGAGGTTGATTATAGCGTCAGCTCTGTTACATGATCCCAAAATACTCATCATCGATGAACCGATGGTTGGTCTTGATCCGGAAGCTGTTCACATGGTGAAAGATATTTTGAAAGATTTGTCCACGAATCATCATACCACTATTTTTGTTTCCACACACACGTTAAGTCTGGCCGAGGATCTATGCCATCGCATTGGCCTGATTCACAAAGGAACCCTTCTGGCGGAGGGCAATCTTGATGAATTAAAACGCATCGCAAAACTGGGTGAAGCAAAACTGGAGGAAGTCTTTCTTACCATCATTAAAGAGAATACGTTTATATGATGAATCCCGTTACGTCATTACTCAGACCACGCATTCTTTCTTCCCTCAATAGTCTTAAGCGGGGAGATAAAAAAAATAAATGGTCTCGCATTTTAATGTTCGGCACATTGGGAATTGTTTTCTGGATAGGTACTTTTATTATCTTTTATCGCGTATTGTCTTATTTCCATAGTGTGCAGGATTTCGGAGATATCCTGGCCATCAAGCTTTTATCCATGATTATCATGACATTTTTTGTGCTGTTACTGTTCAGTAATATCATCAATTGTCTTGCCCATTTGTATCTCAGCCAGGATTTACCTCTTTTGCACTCGCTGCCCGTTTCGTCAAAAGATATATTTCTGTCACGCTGGACAATAAGCGCTTTTGACAGTTCATGGATGATCGTCGCTTTCAGTCTTCCGGTCTTCCTGTCTTATGGATTAATTTATAAAGCCACCGTTGTTTATTATATAATATTCTTTATCAATATGCTTTTCTTGTGTCTTATTGCTTCAGCGCTCAGCGGCATTCTCGTCTTATTTGGAGCAAAAATTCTTCCCGCCGGACGCATCAGAACGATTCTTATTCTCCTGGGTGTCATCATGGTCATAACACTTGTTTTAGTTTTACGCCTGACGCGACCGGAACAATTGGTTAATCCTGATAGTTTTGCATCCGTGGTCGTTTATTTAAATTCTCTGCAAACACCCAACTCACCAATATTGCCCACAACGTGGGTGAGTGATGCGATGATAGCGGCTCTCCGTAATGAACCCTATACTTATTTCCTCAATTTTGCCCTTTCTGTAACGTTTGCCCTCATGCTTGTTTTTCTAAACAGCATTGTCTCGCAAAAAATATATTTTGCCGGTTTTTCCAAATCACAAACAACCCCCCGACGTCTTTTTTCGCCCCTGAAATATAAAGGATGGGATTGGGAAAATGCTCTTAACTTTCTGCCACGCGAATCAAAGACTTTTGCGATTAAAGAGATAAGAACTTTCTTCAGAGATTCATCACAATGGCCACAATTATTTCTAATGGGAGCCCTGATTGTTATTTATTTATACAACTTCTCCGTTTTACCTCTTGACAAAACACCGATAAAAACAATTTACCTTCAGAATATATTCTCTTTTCTGAATATCGGGTTGGTCGCTTCCGTGCTATCAGCCATATCGGCACGTTTTGTTTTTCCCGCTGTAAGCATGGAAGGCGAAGCGTTTTGGATTGTTCTCGCGGCACCTGTTAAAATTAAAAATTTTCTCTGGATTAAATTTTTTTTATATTACATTCCCCTGATGATCCTGGCTGAAATTTTAATCGTTGTTTCCAACCTTCTTCTGAACGTTTCTTCGTTTATGATGATGCTGTCCATCATCACCACTTTTTTCCTTGTCCCAGCCGTTCTGGGGCTCGCCACCGGCATTGGAGCTATTTATGCTGATTTTAAATCTGAAAATCCTGCAAATACCGTAACAAGTTTCGGCGGATTATTGTTCATGATTACAAGTTTCGCTCTCATTGCTGCTGTCATCATTTTGGAGGCTGGACCTGTATATCAAATATTTATGGCTAATTTACACGGACAAACTCTTTCGCTATCAAAAATCATATGGAGTTTTTTTTCATTCGGTCTGGCATTTTCACTTTGCATACTGGCAATATTCTATCCTATTCAACTCGGAGAAAAACATTTAATTGTAAAATAAGTTTTGTTTTTCTGATTCCGAAGATTCCATTAATATAGATTTGACATATGAAAATACAACCGAAAAATCAAAATTGACTTGATTTTACTTAATAAATAAGCTAACTTTAAATAAAATAAATTTAAATTCTAAATTGTTGCCCTAAATCTTGAAATATGTAGCTTTTTTTAAACACAAAATGACATGAATTTCCCGATTAGAAAACGATTTATGAAAGTAAAAAATTTTAATATTTTATTATTTAAAAGGAAATATTTGCACTATTTCCAATGATTTTTCCGTAAGAATAGATTACCAGGAGCTATATGGAAAAAATTTGTATTGTAAAAAGACGCAGAGAATACACTCAACCGGAAGTTAAAGTTACAGTTACTCAGCCGGAAATAAGTGAAACTATTGCTCCAGAAGTAGTAGTCAGCAGCGTAAAAATAGAAAAAAATGTGGTGTTTGCCGAGAAGAAGAACCCGGAAATAATTCAAGCCATTACGCCGGAAGTTACCGTAAGCGGCGATGAAACACAAAATAAAATTGAAACTCCCGATAAAAAAATTGTTGAGGAATTTATAGATAATTCTTCCTCGGTGATCTCCATAACGATGACACGAGAGCAATCGGAACTCCTACAGCAATCGGAATATATCAAAGAACTATTGAACGGGAAAAAAAGTGATCCCGCATTGGATATCACAATAACACCGGATGGGAGACTTTCGCTCAATTACCGTTTTAATGATTCATTGCTGATTAGAATGCTTGCTCCAAACCAAGTTTGCCAAATGCTTCAGGTAAGCCGAAGCTTTTTACAAAAACTCATTCATGAAAATAAGGTTAAAAGCTACAAACTTGGTAGAATGAGACGCTTTCTGCTTGAAGATATACTGGAATATTTGAGTAATGATGCTGAATTTGCCCAATTGAACAATGAAAAATGAAGTGGATTTTTTTACTAAATATCGAAGAATAAGGTTTTTAAAAAGAGTATACTTAGGAGAAGAAAGATGTATTGTGATTACTGGAATTTAACCAAGCCACCTTTCGATAATGTTCCTGATGCTTCTATGTATGTTGACTGTCATGAGTCTATGGAGAATGTCATCTCCGAAACAATTTTTGCCATCAAAGAAGGCAATGAATGTCTCACGGTTATCGTGGGTGACGTTGGCTTAGGCAAAACCCTTTCTCTGCGCGTCATTATTGACTCATTGGAACCCGAAAAATACAAAGTCGCATTAATTACTAATCCCGCTCTTTCTTTTGTGCAATTGTTGAGAGAAATCATTGGTCAGATCACCGGCAAACAATGTGAAGTAAAAAACAAAGTTGATCTTCAGGAAATTTTTAATCGTCTTTTATTTGAAACAGCCGATCAAGGTAAGAAAATTGTCATCATTATTGATGAGGCTAACGTTTTATCATCCTCTAATCTTGATGATCTGCGGCTGCTGACCAACATGCAGGATGACGAGCGTAATCTTTTTACCTTGCTCCTTGTGGGTCAAATGGAATTTGCGAGGACACTGGAGCATCCTAAGCGTGCCAACCTATTTCAACGAATCGGCACATACGGTCATTTGGAAAAGCTGCCCTCGCCGGAAGCCGTTAAAACGTATATTGAATCAAGACTCCGGATTGCCGGTACGGATAGAAAAATATTTGATGATGACGCCATTCCTGTTATTTGGGAGTTTTCCGAACATGGCGTGCCTCGTTTAATCAACAAGATATGCAAACTCTGTATAAAAGCCGGTGAAACGAACGAATTCGCATCCATATCAGGTGAAGTTGCTCAGCAAATTGCAGACCGTTTTCAAAAATTAAGCAAAACATCGGCGCAGAAACGTAAGGCTATTACGGAAACACGGCCATCTGAAGAGGATATTAAGAAACCGCAAGTTGAAAAAACACCTAAAGCGCCAAAACCTTCAATTCCAAAAGAAGAAGTTGAAACTAAAGCGCCTGTAAGGCCTGCTCCACGCCCACCCATCGAGGAGCCCGCTCCGATAAAGCCTGCAATGGCTGCTCCGGAACCTCCACCGGCAAGGCCCGTGCTTCCGCCAGTGGAAGAGCCGACGCCGATCAGGCCCAGAATGGCTGCTCCGGAACCTCC
>CAYNWA010000004.1:101314-115181 GCA_964400795.1 uncultured Smithella sp. | reverse complement strand
CCGATCAGACCCAGAATGGCTGTTCCGGAACCTCCACCGGCAAGGCCCGCGCCGCCGCCAGTGGAAGAGCCGACTCCGATCAGGCCTCAAACAGTACCGGTATCTAAACCATCTGCTGCTTATGTTCCAACGGGAATACCACCAACACGGGTTCCTGTATCCAATATTCCGCGTCAACAAGAAGCCGGAACGACGCAAACAATTCAAAGAGATTCTGTGGAACAACCTGTGACAGCTGATCAGGAAGTTTATGAAGAAGTATCCATCGGCCAGCAGAAAATCAAACTGGCTATTCCATCTCATGTAATCAGGCAAGCGCAATTGTCCAGCACTGAAAATAAAAACAAATTGGCCGGGTATTGGTCGGCTCAAATTTTAAAAGGCAACCCGAATTTAACTCATGCATCAGTTGCTGATCCGGTTTCCATGTGGTTCGAGGTTAAAAATGTTATTTTAAAGAAATTCAATGCCTCCCCGAACGCAAACGCTAAAATGACTTCATCATAAATGATCCGTATAAAAGTTTGGGGAGTAAATATCATAAATTCTCTGTTGAAGTTATCTTGAAAATCACGAATGAGCATCGTCAATTCCAAAAATATCAATAAAGACACCTATACTTCCACAGATTATGAAAATTGGGGTATTATTTATCTCGAAAATAAAGATTATGATCAGGCCTTAAAATGTTTCCAAAAAATCATCGAATTAGAACCAAGTAATCCTAAAACGTATATCAGCCTCGGGTACATCTATGAAAAAATGGATATGCTGGATTCTGCCAAAAAATCCTACGAAAAATCATTGGAAATAAAAAATGATTTCATTGAAGCCATGCTGAAAATTGGTCATATATTGGAATTGCAGGGAGATTATCACAATGCGGTAGAACAATATAATAAAGCGATCGAAACTGATCCTCACGCTGTTGAACCCCGGTTCTGTTTAGCCTCTCTTTATGACAGACATGATATGTATGATGAAGCGGCGGAAGAATATGAAAACATTATAGAGATCAATCCCCGACATACGAAAGCACTTCACAATTTAGGAAGAATTTATTTCCAGGATGGCGATTATGCAAAAGCTCTCAGGAACTTTCAAAATGTTTTAAAACTCGAACCGCAAAACACTGATGCATGGAATGATTTAGGTTCCGTATATGAAATCACCAAAAATTTTATACAAGCCATATCAACTTATCGTAAGGCTCTGAAAGTGAATCCTCTTCACGAAGACACTAATTATAACCTGGCCAATGCCTACTTTTCGTTATTCCTATCCAATCCGAATATAGTAAAAATAGATGATATCGTTGAACGTCTCCAACTGGTGCTTTCCCAAAATCCAAACAACAAAAAAGTGTGGGAACTATTGAGCAAGATCAAAGTTTCTTAACTCAGGAATTATTATCAATTTTTAAATAAGGGGGCTCTGGCTTCTGCATCAGCCGAACGGATATATAAAGGAAGAAATTTATCAGCATCAAGCAATTCCTCTCGATCGAATTTTTCTTTCCCTAATAAACCCACCGATGAGGCACGGCAATAGTGCTGTGATGCCAAAATAATATTATTTTTTTCATGACCGATCCTATCAGCATATCGAACCGCTCCATCACCGACAAAGACGATATCCGGATGATTCTCAATTTTAGACGGGTTCACAATTTGTTCCGGGCCAATCTGTTCCAATAATCTATCTTCTTTAACTTCAAAATACGCCATGTAAACCTGCCCGCGACCCGCATCCATTAATGAGCAAATTTTTTTGGAGCTTTTTTCCGCATTGAGTGCAATAGCCGCAAGCGATGACACACCAACGGCAGGCTTTCCTGTCGCCAGCATGAAGCCTTTTAGCGTACTGGCGCCAATACGCAAACCGGTAAAAGATCCCGGACCGATCGTACAGGCAAACAAATCTATTTCAGCAATTCTTGTTCTTGTTTGAATACAGGCCTGTTCAATGGCCGGCAATAACACTTCAGAATGATTTAACCCGGCATTAATCATCACTTCATATAGAATGATATGATCATTTAATACAGCCACAGAAGCAGTTTTTGAAGACGTATCAAAAGCCAGGATCAGCATAACTATTTAAAGATTTTCAGAATGTCGTTAACTATTTTTATATTCAAGCGTTCAATATCGATAAAAATAACGAAAAGCATCAGCATCAATAAAATCACAAATCCTATCTGTTGAGATAATTCCCTCACTTTGACGCTTATTTCTCTTCGGGTCACAATTTCAATGAGATAAAAGAAAATATGTCCACCATCCAGGACAGGTATCGGGAATAAATTAATGACTCCCAGGTTGATGGAAAGAATAGCCATGAAGAGGATGAAAGGAATAAGGCCTTCTTTCACCTGGGCTCCCGCTACCTGGGCAATGAATATCGGTCCGCCTAACGTTTTAGGAGAAATAACACCTTCAAAGATTTTAACGACTGAAATGACCGTTAATTTGCTAATCTCCCATGTTTTGAAGACAGATGTAAGAATCGCATCCCACGGATTTCTTCTTTCTATAACGGTTTTCTCGGAAGGAGAAATCCCTATAAGATAGGCGGGAACTTCTTCTCCAAAGATATTCTTTGATTTTGACAATTTTGGTTTTACAAATAAACTTTTTTCTTCACCTTTTCTTTCAACAACAATCTTAATTTGTTTATCTTTGCTTTCAGCGATGATGGCTCTTATATCATCCCAGAATTTGACTTTCTCTCCATTCATGTAAACGATTTTATCACCAATTTGCATCCCGGCCTCATAAGCCGCCGAATCCTTCTGGATTTCTCCGATTTCTGATGTCAAACTCGGCAGCCCATAGATAAGAACAAAAATAAATATGACGACTGCCAGCAAAAAATTGAATCCAGGACCCGCCAACACGATTAAAATTCTCTTCCATACCGATTGTTTACAAAATGATCTCTTCTCTTCTTCGGGTGATAATTCTTCGTTTCCCGATTCACCAAGAAGTTTCACGTAACCGCCCAAAGGAATCCATGAAAGCACATATTCCGTCTCTCCTATTTTTTTCCCGAAAATTTTTGGTCCAAACCCAAGGGAGAATTTTAGAACACCAACCCCGGTCATCCGGGCTGCCAGGAAATGTCCCAATTCATGGACAAAAATAAGGACTCCCAATAAAACCACAAAAGAAATTAAAGTAATCACTTTGCCATCCTTTCAATTATTTTTTCAGTTTCTGTTCTCGCCCATAAATCGGCCTGTAAAATATCATCGAGGGACGGATGATGAACAACACGATGTTTACCAAGGACCTTTTCGATCATTACAGGCAAATCGGTAAAACAACTTCTTCTTTGTATAAATGCCGCTACGGCAACTTCATCAGCAGCATTAAGAACCGCCGGAGCAGTTCCTCCGCAAATTCCAGCTTCCCGTGCCAGGTTCAGACAGGGAAATTTTTTTACATCGGGTTTATAAAATTCCAGGTTCTTAACCTTAATGAGGTTTAGTCTTGGAAGGTCACTGATGATTCTATCCGGATAAGTTAACGCATAAGCGATGGGTATCTTCATATCCGGAATTCCCATTTGCGCCATTAAAACACCGTCAATAAATTCAACCATCGAGTGGACTATACTTTGCGGATGAATCATGACATCTATTGCATGGATATCCATGTTGAATAACCACTTCGCTTCAATCACTTCCAACCCTTTGTTCATCATGGAAGCAGAATCTATGGTAATTTTTTCCCCCATTTCCCATTTGGGATGACGTAATGCCTGATGAGGGGTCACTTTTTTCAATTGACTCTCCGTAAAATTTAAAAACGGACCTCCTGACGCGGTCAGAATGATACGATGAAGATCTTCCCTTCTATTCCCTTCCAAACATTGAAATATCGCGCTGTGCTCGCTATCCACAGGAATAATTTTTATTCCTTTTTGACGAGACTTCTTTACAACGATTTCTCCAGCCAAAACCATCGTCTCTTTGTTGGCCAGAGCAATGTCTTTGCCGGCATCCATTGCTGCAAGCGTGGGAATTAATCCGGCCGATCCGGAAATGGCCGAAACAACCATATCGGCGGATGGAAATGTAGCGACTTCCTTTAATCCCTCAATCTCGTAAACAATTTTAACCCGGATTTTCTGTGTCAACGATTCACGCAGTTTGAGAGCCGCGTTTTTCGTTTTTACAGCAACCATTTCAGGCCTGAATTTTTCAATTTGTTTTTTAAGTCGTGTTACATTTTCACCGGCGGCAAGCGTCACGACTCGAAAACGTTCCGGATTTTTCTCAACAACATTCAGAGCGTTGCATCCAATGGAACCTGTCGAACCTAATATGGTTATATTCTTCATCTAATTAATCACAAACATCCGATAGTAATAGACAAAAGGAGCTATAAATATCAAACAGTCCAGGCGGTCAAGAATGCCGCCGTGACCTGGAAGAATAGAACTGGCATCCTTGAGGCCATAGCTTCTTTTAATCGCTGATTCACAAATATCGCCGAGTTGCCCGATGATGCTGCCGACAAAAGCAAGCATTCCTATTTTTACAGGCGATATGTCCGGCAGAAAAAAATATGCGAATAACAAACAAGCCGCTGTGCTGCCTAAAATTAAACCCAGTAAGCCTTCCACTGTCTTGCCAGGGCTGACCATGGGAACTAATTTATGCCTCCCGAAATACTTGCCCACATACAAAGCAACAATATCACCGATGAAGGCAAGCACCAGAACAAACACTATCCATACGACTCCGTTACTCATAAGGCGCAATGCAATAAAATAAGACATCAGAAACGGTATGTACATGATGCCGAAAAGTACTTTGGCAACAGCTAAAAAATCAAATGTCGATTCCTTAACGGACAATACAAACACAATGAACACCAATAGGATTGAAAAAGCCAACGCGGCAAGCATGTACTGGTCGTTACCGGTAAGGACAAGCAATGGAATTAGGATTGCAAAAAACAGGCTTTCAATTTTTTCCTTGAGAAAACCTTTGCCGAACACCATGTGATTATATTCCCATACTCCACCCAGGATAAATAAAACGACTAAAGCGGCAAAAATTTCTTCAGAACCAAAGACGATGATCATCAATAATACAGGTACAATGATGATGCCCGTCAGCCATCTTTTGAACAATGAATTACTTTTCCCAGACATATGTTCGGACATTAACTTTTCCTTTTCACTCTTTAACCTTTACCCCTTAACCCTTACCCCTTACCTTTTACCCTTCACTCTTCACTTCTCTTATCTGTTCGCTGGTCAAACCAAAACGTCTTTCTCTTTTTTGATAACTGGCAATCGCTTTAAAAAGATCCTCCCTCGTAAAGTCCGGCCACAAAACTTTTGTAAAATACAGTTCTGTATAAGCCAACTGCCAGAGCAAAAAATTACTGATACGACACTCCCCGCTGGTGCGAATCAGCAAATCAGGATCCGGCATGTCTGATGTATATAAATAACCGCTGAAATCTTCTTTAGTTAATTTATCAATATCGACTCTACCTGCCCTGCTATCCTGCAGTATTTTCTTAACCGCATATATAATTTCATCCTTTGCCCCGTAACTTAAGGCCAGATTCAAAACCATCTTATCATTTTTCAACGTGCTTTCTTTGACCTGTAAAAGTTTTTCTCTTACGGACGGGTTTAATCGTTCTATTTCTCCGATGGTTGTCAGCCTTATCTCCTGTTTCTGCAATTCTTTCAATTCTTTCGTCAGATATTCCTCAAGCAGGAACATTAATGCCTGAACTTCCTTTGCAGGACGCTCCCAGTTTTCCGAAGAAAAAGCATAAAGGGTGAGGTATTTTATCCCGATTTCCCGGCATGCGCGAACAACTGTTCTTACGGCCTGCGCCCCTTTTTTGTGTCCTCTGATTCTCCCAATCGCGTGTTGCTCAGCCCACCTGCCATTACCGTCCATGATGATCGCTATGTGCCTGGGCAGATTTTCTGTATCGATTTTTATCATGAACGAGGCTCCATTTTTTATTAACTTTAATAGAGAGAAAGATTTTTTTCAACGGGTAATAATGTAAAAAAAGTCTGTAAAAAACAAATGGGGAGTCCAGAGCTCCCCATTATTATTTTCATATGAACTCTGGCTTATATTTCCATGATTTCTTTTTCTTTGGCCGCAAGCACTTTATCGGTTTTGTCAATATACTGATCCGTTAATTTCTGAACTTCGGCCTGAGCGGTGAAAAGTTCATCTTCTGATATTTTATTATTTTTCTTTAAAGTCTTCAACTCTTCATTCGCGTCTCTTCGCGCGTTACGTAACTTTATTTTTCCTTCCTCGGCCATTTTTTTAACCGTCTTGGCAATCTCTTTACGTCTTTCTTCTGTCAGTTGTGGAATGGAAAGGCGTACGGCCTTCCCGTCATTGGAAGGCGTAACACCTAAATCAGATTTTTGGATCGCTTTTTCAATCACTCCAATAATTGAAACATCCCAGGGAACAATCAGAATTAAACGGCTTTCAGGAACGGAAACGTTGGCCACCTGAGTAATCGGTGTGGGCGTACCGTAATAATCAACTTTAATTCCATCCAATAACGCAATAGACGCTCGACCCGTTCTGACTCTGCTGAAAGATTTACTCAAAGAGGCAATCGTATTCTCCATTTCTTCCTTAAACTTTTGAAAAATGGTTTCTTTCATGTTATTCTCCTACATATGTACCAATTTTTTGTCCGCAAATTGCTTTTCTTATATTCCCCTTTTTTTGCATATTAAACACAATAATGGGCAATAGATTGTCGCGGCAAAGTGATATTGCCGTCGCATCCATTACTTTAAGGTTTTTCGTTAACACATCAATATAACTTACCTTGTTAAACATCACTGCTTTTTTATCTTTAATCGGATCAGCATTATAAACGCCATCGACTTTCGTGGCTTTCATAATCACGTCGGCGCGTATTTCCACCGCCCTGAGTGCTGCGGCCGTATCGGTCGAAAAATAAGGATTCCCGGTACCACCCGCAAATATAACAATCCTTCCTTTTTCCAAATGACGCATGGCCCTGCGCTGAATAAAAGGTTCGGCAATTTCACGCATTTCAATTGAAGATTGAACACGGGTTGGCAATCCCCTTTCTTCCAGTGCAGCCTGCAGAGCAAGACTGTTAATAACGGTTGCCAGCATCCCCATGTAATCGGCTGTTGTTCGATCCATTCCTTTCGAACTCGCCTCTACGCCACGAAAAATATTGCCTCCACCGATAACAATTCCCAACTGAACGCCTATATCCGAAAGAGATTTGATTTCATCTGCAATATAATTGGCAATCTCCGGATCAACACCCGTGGATTGTTTGCCTAAAAGCGCCTCGCCACTGAGTTTTAAAAGAATCCTTTTGTATGCCGTCTTTTGTATCACGCTCATTATTGCTTGATGTCCTCGCCCAGCTGAAAACGGGCAAAACGCCGGAGGATAATATTCTCTCCTGTCTTGGCGATCATATTGCTGACCAGTGTTCCCACCGTTATATCCGTATTTTTAATGAATTTTTGTTCCGTAAGACACACGTCTTCGTAATACTTTTTAAGTTTCCCGTCAATAATCTTATCCCATATTTTCTCCGGTTTCTTTTCTTCGCGCAGCTGACTGCGGTAGATTTCCTTTTCTCTTTCCAGAGCAGCTTCTGAAATTTCTTCCGGACGCACATACAAAGGATTGGACGCGGCAATGTGCATAGCGATATCTCTCGCCATCGTCTGAAAATCATCGGTTTTTGCCACAAAGTCTGTTTCACAATTTACTTCAACCATCACTCCTATTTTACCGCCCATATGGATGTATGATGCGACGGTTCCATCTTTAGCCGCCTTTGACGATCTTTTCGTCGCCGCGGAAAGACCTTTCTTTCGCAGGAAATCAATCGCTTTTTCGACATCACCGTCGACGGCTGAAAGCGCCTCCTTACAATCCATCATGCCCGCGCCGGTTTTTGTTCTTAATTCTTTAACCATTGCTGAAGTTATTTCCATGTTCAATTTTCTCCCTTAATACTTTAATAAATAGAGGACAGGTTTTGATTACTCGGCGTATGCTTCCGACTTATCAATACTATCATCAATTTCAAGACTTTCCGGAACATCCGACTCAACCGGTTTTGTTTCCACGACCTCGTCAGATTCTTTGTTGGATTCCGCTGCCAGTTTTTCCTCGAATCGTTTCTTCCCTTCTAGAACCGCCTCGGCAAATTTAGACGTAAATAACTTAATGGCCCGGATGGCGTCATCATTTCCGGGAATAACAAAATCAATATTGTCCGGATTACAATTGGTGTCAACGATAGCCGCTATGGGAATTTTTAATTTCTTTGCTTCGTTGACAGCGATATGTTCTTTGCTCGGATCGACAATAAACACAGCGGCCGGCAAGGATTTCATGCTTTTGATCCCGCCTAAAACATTTTCCAGTTTTTCTTTTTCTTTCTGTAATTTTGTTATTTCCTTTTTGGGAAAAGCTTTGATGGAGTCATCATTGAACATATCCGTGAGGGTATTCAAACGATCGATACTTTTCTTGATGGTAACAAAATTGGTTAGCATTCCACCCAGCCAACGCTGATTGACATAAGGCATGCCGCAACGAATGGCTTCTTCTTTAATGGCTTCCTGAGATTGTTTTTTGGTTCCAACAAAAAGAATCTCTCTGCCTTCACTGACGACATCAATGACATAGTTATAAGCCGCCTGAAAAAGACCCACCGTCTGTTGTAAATCAATAATGTAAATATTGTTTCTTGCCCCAAAGATATATGGCTTCATCTTGGGATTCCATTTGTTTGTCTGATGCCCAAAATGGACACCGGCTTCCAGTAAAAGTTTCATTGAAATTGCTGACATATTTATCTCCTTTTGTTTTTTCCTCCATCCCCTTCAACTTACCCGGTAAACTTAAATAACAAGCAACATTCCGGTAATCCGAGGATGTGTGAATTTTATCCGGCGGCAAATAACATAAACGCACCGAATAATCAAGTTTAAATATTTGTTTTCAGCCGACAAATTTAATATAAGGTTTATGTTGAGTATTCAGCGTTTATTTTAACATAATCATAGGAAAGATCCGAAGTATATACGTAATAGGATTTATCGCCGGCTCCTAAATCAACTTCTATATCAATGTGGCCCTTTTGAAACACTTCCTTTAACTTATTGATATTGGTTTCAACGGGCGAATTTTTCTTATAAACTAAAATATTGCCAATACTTAAGCTTATTTTTTCTTTTTCAATATAAATCCCTGAAGCACCCAGAGCGGCGATCACCCTCCCCCAGTTCGGATCTTCCCCGAAGAAAGCCGTTTTGACCAGATTGGAATTGGCTATGGAATAAGCTGCACATCTCGCATCTGATTTTGTTTTAGCTCCTTTAACCATTATTGAAATAAATTTCGTAGCCCCCTCTCCATCCTTAACAACCGCCTGACATAGTTCCATTAAAACATCCGTCAGCATATCCCGAAAACGCTGCAGGCGCGCCTGAACCTTTTCCAGCGGATTATTTCCCGCTAAACCATTGGCGAAAATAATCGCCATATCATTGGTGCTCATGCAACCGTCAACGCTGATGGCATTAAACGTTGCGTTTATCGCCTGGTGGAATACCGTGTTAAGCGCTTTGAAATCGATGAATGCGTCCGTCATAACATAAGTTAAAAGAGTGGCCATATCCGGTTCGATCATACCGGCACCCTTGGCTATACCGCAAATGGTTACGTCCTTTGCTCCTATTACACCTTTTCTCATGGCGATTTTAGGATATTTATCCGTTGTCATCATGGCCGTTTCCGCATCTTCAATTCCTGTTTCATTGAGCCCCTTAACCAATTTCCCGATTCCACTTTCTATTTTTTTTATCGGCAGTCTCTTCCCGATAACCCCCGTGGAACCCACCAATACCAATTCATTTTTAATTTTCAATTCCCGGGAAAGCGCTTCGGAAATTATTAAAGCGTCTCGGTAGCCTGCTTTTCCCGTAGCCGCGTTGGCACAACCGCTATTGGTAATGATGGCCTGCGCCATTCCTCTTTTGACGCGCTCTTCATTGATCAGCAAAGGCGCTGCTTTAAATGTATTCTTTGTAAACACCGCAGCTACTTTTGCAGGCACCATGGAATAGATCAAGCCCAGGTCTTTTTGATCTGCTTTTTTAATACCAACGGATATTCCATTAGCCAGGAAACCGGGAACGCTGATTTTTACTTTACTTTTGACCATGCGTTGTTCCTCTTTAATCTTTTAAGCGCCGCAGCATTTTTTATATTTCTTGCCGCTGCCGCAGGGACAGGGATCATTCCTTCCAATCTTTTCGCCTTCATGTTTGACGGTTCTATTGGCAGGCGTATCCTCCCCCCTGCTCATGACATAATCCTGTTTCTGCTTCTGTCTGATCGCCTCAACTTCTTCCTCTTTTTGAATTCTGATCAGACATAATTTTTCCAGCACATCCATTTTAACGCGGGCAATCAATTCCATAAACATCTCATACCCTTCGCGTTGATATTCCCTTACGGGATCTTTTTGAGCATATCCCCGTAGACCAATTCCTTCCCGCAAATGATCCATGGCCAGCAAATGATCTTTCCACTGAATATCAATGGCCTGCAACATGATGGCTTTTATCAGGTAATCCATGAGGTCCTTGCCAAAGTCCTTTTCCTTTTTACGCAGAAGTTTTTGAACTCCTTGAATGATGGATTCACGAAGAGATGTGGATTGCAGATCATTCTGATCAGAATTGACAAGGTCAAATTTCAAATTGAATTGCTTCAGTAGAGCATCGTCCAATCCTTTAAAATTCCATTCATCCTTATTAGCCTTCTCATTGACAAACTCCGACAAGAGATCATCAACTATTTCTCCAACCATTTCTTCGATGTCCGCCCACAGGTTGTCACCGCGTAAAACTTTTTTGCGCTGTTCGTAAATAACCTTCCGCTGCCGGTTCATGACGTCATCGTAATCCAGAAGATGTTTACGAATATCGAAGTTCTGTCCTTCAACCCGTTTCTGTGCATTTTCTATGGCGCGTGAAATATATTTATGTTCGATGGGTTGATCTTCTTCAATACCGATTTTGTCCATAATTCCCGATATTCTCTCCGCGCCAAAGATACGCAACAAATCATCTTCCAGAGAAAGATAAAATCGTGAAGATCCCTTATCGCCCTGACGTCCGGATCGTCCCCTCAACTGATTATCGATACGGCGGCTTTCATGGCGTTCGGTCCCCAGAATATGCAGGCCTCCCAAATCGGCCACACTTTCTCCCAGTTTAATATCCGTTCCTCGTCCGGCCATGTTGGTGGATATGGTCACCATACCCGGCTGTCCGGCCTGCGCGACGATCTCCGCTTCTTTTTCATGATTCTTGGCATTCAGCACATGATGCTTTATGCCGGCACGCATCAGATGTTTGCTGAGGGCCTCAGACTTCTCTATGGAAATAGTTCCAATCAATACGGGTCTTTTTTGTTTGTTCAGTTCCTTGACTTCTCTGATAACCGCATTGATTTTTTCCTTTTCCGTCTTGTAAATTGAGTCGTTGTAATCTTCACGAATCATCGGCATGTTGGTCGGAATAACCAGCACATCGAGATTATAAATTTTTTTGAATTCAGCCGCTTCCGTATCAGCGGTTCCCGTCATACCGGCCAATTTGTTATACATTCTAAAATAATTCTGGAAAGTGATTGAGGCGAGCGTCTGATTTTCACGTTCAATTTTGACATTTTCTTTGGCTTCCAAAGCCTGATGCAGTCCATCGCTGTAACGTCGGCCGGGCATCACCCGTCCGGTGAACTCATCTACAATCACGACCTGTCCGTCTTTGACCAGATAATCCACATCCCTTTTAAATAAAGTATGAGCGCGAAGAGCCTGATTGACATGATGAAGGATCTCTATGTTGCGAGGCTCGTAGAGATTCTGCACGTTCAACAATTTCTCTACATGCGAAACGCCTTCTTCCGTAAGAACGACTGTGCGGCTTTTTTCCTCTATTGTGTAATCCGTATCTTTTTTTAATCGGGGAATGATTTGATTTATTTTATAATATTTATCCGTCGATTCTTCCGATGGTCCGGAAATAATTAAAGGGGTCCTGGCTTCATCGATCAGAATGCTGTCAACCTCGTCAACGATAGCATAATTAAAATCACGCTGAACGTAATCATCAATAGTAAACTTCATGTTGTCCCGGAGGTAATCAAAACCAAATTCATTATTTGTTCCGTATGTAATATCGCAATGATAAGCTTCTCTTCGCTCCGGATCATCCATGCCATGAATAATCACACCGACGCTCAAACCTAAAAAATTATAAATCGGCCCCATCCACTGCGCATCTCTTCTGGCCAGATAGTCGTTAACGGTAACGACATGACATCCTTTTCCTTCCAATGCGTTCAGGTAAAGAGGCAGTGTGGCAGCAAGCGTTTTTCCCTCACCGGTTTTCATTTCCGCAATCCTGCCTTCGTGTAAAGCTATTCCTCCGATGATCTGAACGTCGAAAGGCCGCATCGCCAGTGTACGGCGGGAAGCCTCCCTGGCTACTGCAAAAGCTTCGCTTAAAATATCATCAAGAGAGAACCCGTTTTTCAATCTTTCTTTGAAGTAAGGGGTCTTCGCTTTTAACTCATCATCGCTCAAAGATGTCATGGTTGATTCAAAATGATTAACTTCATTTAAGAGCACCGACAATCGCTTCAATTCCCGATCATTCTTTGTTCCGAAAACTTTCTTTATTAAATCTTCCAGCATTGGTTACCTTTAAGCTTAATATTTTTTATCAAAAAAAAACCGGTGCATTAACCGGTAGATTGAATAGTTAAGTTGTTAATAATATACAATTTCAGAAAAAAACAGTCAATCCTTATCTCAAATATTTTCGGGGATTGACCGGAACGTTATTAACATAAACACTGTAGTGAAGATGCGGTCCCGTACTGCGTCCTGAATCACCGAGATAACCTATGATTTCTCCCTTCTTGACCCTCGATCCCCGTTTTACAGCAATCTTGGATAAATGGAGGTAAGCCGTGCTGAAACCATGACCGTGTTCTATCCTGATGGTATTTCCATCCATAGGTCCATAACTGCTTTTAACGACAAGACCGTCCGCAGGCGCAAAGATCGCCTTGCCGTATCTCGCGGATATGTCTATGCCTTTATGAAATTCAACACCTGAACCGAAAGGTGATCTTCTCGGACCGAAACCCGATGTTACCCAACCCCGTACCGGCCAGAGGGAAGGAGTTGAGGCCAGAATTGATTTTTGCTCACGTAAAAAACCTATGAGCTCATTAAAGCTATTTTCTCTTTCACTAGCTTCTTCTTTGAGCTTTTCAATGTTTTTACGCATTCCATCGATTATCGCAGCATGGTCCTTTCCCAGCAAGTCTTTTATCTTTGTTTCTTTATCTGACCCGCCAACGCTAAGCGGCAGTTTTTTACTGCTGTTTGTCTCGTACGCAAGCAATCTGATTTTTTTATCAGTCTGTCGAAGTGCTTCCATGCGATCCGAAAACTCATCTATTTTTAATCCCAACTCGCGCAATTGCTGTTTTTGTTCTTTGGTTTGTTGTCTTAGCCTGGCCATTTCAGCCCTGTCCCTTTTGATACTGGCGTAATCATAAACAACGAAGAGAGCTACAAAAATTACGATAATTAAAGCGATAAAAATATTGCGGACTGCAATTTTAGGAACGGATATTTTTTTTACCCCGCTCTTGCGGTTAGGGATAATCATTAATGTAAAACGATCAGACATTATTTTTTTCCATAAATTTGATTATTTGATTTTCGATTAAATAATACACAATGATGTTTTTTATCAT
>CAYNWA010000004.1:94829-101304 GCA_964400795.1 uncultured Smithella sp. | reverse complement strand
AAAAATTTTTTATTGTCAAGCATAACTTGATTATCTGTTATTCCTTGATATTTTTATATTATTACCGTATTGTGCATCTCAAATCGTTAAAAGAACAAATGATTTTATGCAGATAAAAAAAATTTTAAATAAAATCCTGTTATTCCAAATATTTCTGCCACTTTTACTTCTGAAAGGATGTGTTTTCGCACCTTTGGGAGTAAAATTTGACGCCGGGAACTATCTGGCTTCCGAAAATGACAAAATCGGCAAATCATCGCAAATTCTTCTGGTCAAAGACGAAAGTTTTCTATTTTTCACCCGCTCAAAAATTTACGTGATGGAAAGGCAGGGAGATATGTGGACGATGGCGTTTGAACCATTTGACTCTGTAATAGGAAGAAATGGTTTCGCACCTCCGGGAGAAAAAAAAGAAGGTGACGGCAAAACACCCATCGGCATTTACACTTTAAAACTCGCCTTCGGCTATCCCGAATCGGTCAACACAAAAATGCCCTACCGCCAGGCTCGGCCTGACGACATCTGGGTGGATGATCCAGACGCCGAGGATTACAACCGCTGGACAACATTAAATGAAACCAAGGCGACCTCCTATGAAATGATGAAACGCGACGATCATCAGTATAAATACGGCATCGTCATTGAACACAACACAGCTCCTGTCATCAGGGGTAACGGCAGCGCCATTTTTTTGCATATCTGGAAAGAAAAAGGCACGCCTACCGCCGGTTGCGTGGCGGTTTCCGAAGAAGATATGATTAAAATTCTCCAATGGCTTGATCCGGCAAAATCACCGGTGATCATTACCGGCATTAAAAAATAAAAGGAGACTTCCTGCGTGAAACTCAGATTTTTGTTCGTGTTGCTGCTTATTGTATCTTGCATGACGAAACCAGCCGTCGATTATTCCGGCATGAACACTATGCCAAATGATTTCGTGGACATTGAGAAAGTGATTCCCGGCGTTCTTCTCGATATCAGATATTACGGCTCGCACAATTTTCCCGGTGAAAAAGTCGACGGCTATCTGGCGCCAAAATGCTACCTCACCCAAGAAGCGGCCCACGCGCTTTCCGGCGTCCAGAACGATTTGCGACCCTATTCCCTGACGCTTAAAATTTACGACTGCTATCGTCCTCAAAGAGCTGTCAACCACTTTGTTCGCTGGGCTAAAGAAATTAAAAACACCAAAACCATGAAAGAATTCTACCCCACGGTTGATAAGCGAAATCTATTCAGGGACGGCTATATTGCTGAAAAGTCCAGCCACAGCCGCGGCAGCACCGTTGATTTAACCATTGTCTCATTGCCAGCTCCAGAACAGACCGAATATATCCCGGGCCAGCAATTATTCGAATGCTATCTGCCCGCGGATAAACGCTTTGGTGACAACAGCATCGACATGGGCACAGGCTTTGACTGCTTTCATGAACTTTCGCACACGGCCAATTCGAATATCAGCCCCAAGCAAAAAATCAACCGGCTGCTGCTTAAATCGTTAATGGAGAAGCACGGTTTCAAAAATTATGATATGGAGTGGTGGCATTATACCTTGCAAAACGAACCGTATCCCGACACGTATTTTGATTTTGTGATCGAGTAAAAAATATGGAAACAAAAACGTCTTCTTTTCTGAAAGCATACGGCTTTTCCATTCTCCTGATTTCGTCGATTATTATCGGCGCGCTTCTGGGCCTTGCTTACAAAGAAAACGCCGCAAAATTCAAACCGCTGGGCGATATCTTCCTGAACCTCATCTTTACCGCCATTGTTCCGCTGGTCTTCTTTTCCATTTCCTCCGCCGTCGCGGGCATGCAAAATATCCGTCGTCTGGGGAAAATCATTTCCGCGATGTTCTTTGTTTTTGTGGTGACCGGTCTGATTGCTTCTATCGTCATGATGATCGCCGTCATCCTTTACCCGCCCGCACTGGGAATGAACCTGAATCTAGGAAGCGCCGTCAATGTTGAACAGATAAAAATATCCGACCAGCTCGTAAAAGCCTTCACCGTTTCCGATTTTACCGAACTGATTTCCAAAAAGAACATGCTGGCGCTGATTGTGTTTTCGATTTTAACCGGACTGGCAACTTCCGCCGCAGGTGAGCGGGGAAAACCGTTCGCGACTTTTTTAAATTCCGGAAGCGCCGTGATGATGAAAGTCATCACCTTTATCATGTATTATGCGCCGGTCGGACTTTGCGCCTATTTTGCCTATCTCATCGGTGTGTTCGGCCCGCAACTTCTGGATTCCTACGCCCGGGCCATGATTGTTTATTATCCCACGGCGATTTTATATTTTTTCGTCGCCTTCAGTCTCTACGCGTTTATCGCCGCCGGAAGCGGTGGCGCGCGACGTTTCTGGAAAAATATCATTCCGCCGTCTCTAATTGCGCTGGCCACCGGCAGTTCCATGGCCACCATCCCCTCCAATCTACAGGCCGCCGATAAAAACGACGTACCCGGAGACATCTCCGAAATCATTATCCCCATCGGCGCGACCACGCATATGGAAGGCTCCTGCCTGGCCGCCGTGTTGAAAATTGCCTTTATCTTCGGCATATTCAACATTCCTTTTTCCGGAGCCGAAACGATTCTGACCGCCCTGGGCATCGCCTTGCTCACCGGCGTCGTGGTGAGCGGTATTCCCGGCGGGGGAACCATCGGCGAGCTGCTGATTATTTCCTTCTATGGCCTGCCGATGGAAGCGTTCCCCATTATCACCATGATCGGCACGTTGGTGGACGCCCCAGCCACCATGGTCAACGCCGTCGGCGACAACGTCTCCAGCATGCTCGTCGCGCGCATGCTCGGCGGGAAAGATTGGATGAAACGAGAATAATATTCTTAATAAGCAAAAATCCCTCTTTCGGGGGATTGATATCATTATGCAATCTTTATATCATATAAATATCCTGTGAGAGTCTCCTCCGAAACAGGGGAATATTGTTCACTTCTCTATTCTCCTCGTATGGTATTTGCTCTCACAGGACTTTAAAACCAAAAGTATGGGTTTCTTTCTCAAGGAGTTCATAAATGGAAAATAAAGCAGAGTATCAAATATCTTCATCTATGAGTGACGGTTTTATTGAAGTGGTTATATCAGGGAATGCAACAGGCAGCGACTTTGACAAGATGATAAATGAAGTGGATGTTATTCTAAAAACAAATCACTCAAAGAAAGCAATATTTGATATTCGTGAGCTTAAAGGTCGCATAGAGCCTGGAGAAATCTATCGTTTTGCAAGAACTCATTCTTCCATTATTTATGAAATCCAATCCGTAATAGTTGACCTTCCAGAAAATGCTTCTTATCATACTGCAACAAAAAATGCTGGTATATCATTAATGTGGTTTACAGATATGGATACTGCGAGGAAGTGGCTCAAAAAGTAAGGCAATAAAATAAAAAAATAATAAATTAACTTGTTTTATTACCACTTTGCAATCAGTAATTCTCAATGTTACAAGCAACAAAAACTGTAACTTTGTATTAAGTCTCTATCAAGATAAACACGAACATAAAGCTTCTTGACAAATTTCCTTCTCAGCTTATATCTTCTTTCCATGAAAGTTTGTCACAAATGTAAAAAAGAAATAGAGGATGACTTTTTTGTCGGAAGGCAGGCGCAGTGCCCTTCCTGCGGGTCGGATTTGCATTGCTGCATGAACTGTTCTTTTTATGAGCTGGGCGCGTACAACGATTGCCGCGAATCGCAGGCAGAACGCGTGGTGGATAAGACCCGCTCCAATTTCTGCGATTTTTTCCGGTTCAAACAATCAGGCAAATCTTCCGATATGTCTGATTCAAATCCCAAAGATAAGTTGGAAGCTTTATTCAAGAAGAACTGATATTTTTTTTACATGCTATTGTTAAGCATTAATTTTATCAAGTTCAGCTTTGATAATTTCAAACACCTGAACAGGTTTTATCACTTTCAGACAGACATTATCGCTGCAGGCAGTTTTACGATGATTGGACGCGCTGACACACGGTGAGCAGGCCAGACCGGCATAGATCGGCGTTGTTTTTCCCAATGATCCGTATAGAGCAGGCGTTTCCGGACCGAATATGACATAAGTCGGCATCTCCGTGATCGCCGCAAAATGCGGCGGTCCGGAATCGTTGGTCACCATAAATTCTGAAACACTGTAAAGCAATGGCAGTTCGGCAAACGTCACCTTCCCCGCAAAATTAACACATCTCTCGTCCTGAACCTGTTCTTTGAGCCTTTCCGCTTCTTCCCTTTCCCGTGGATCACCTGTAATTAAAATGATTGCCCTCTGACTCTTCTCCAGAATCATCTTGATCAATTTCACAAAATTTTCCTGCGGCCATCGGCGTTGGATAAGCAGTTCGCTGGCGTTGGGATTGACTAAAACGATCTTATGTTTTTCAGAATCGTATTTTTCATAACATTCGCGGACTATATCCAGAATCTTTTTTTGTTCAGCCGCGGAGAATTTGACTTTGACCAGACTGATCTCCTCATCCTTGATCAATGTCTTGGAATAAGGAATTTCTTTTTCAGGTGCAAGGAGAGCATTGACCAGCGCAACAAAATTCTTCGCGATGTGGATGTGAGGGTTATACGCAACTTTGTGCGAAAGAAAATCACCGCGATAAAGGCCTTCATTAAAATAGGCGTGAAATCCCACTTTATAAGGAGCGCCGCTGAAACCTGTCAGCAGTGCGGTAAATCGGGAAAATAGTTCCAGATCAATGACAGCGTCGATTTTTCTTTTCCTCGTCCACCAAAGAAATTTGAAAGTATCCATGATAAAAGACGGAAGGCTGTCTTCACGGATTGTATAAATGTTTTCCTGTGGAACCGTTCCCAATAAATCCAGGCTCGGTTTGTTTTTCTTAAAAATAGCGAAGTGCAAGTCCACTCCCGCTTCCTTTTGCAGTTTTCTCATGGCCGGATCAACCAAAATGGCGCTGCCCATTTCCGATAATTCAATAAAAAGAACATTCTTCGGAGTTTTTTTCGTCTGCCTGCTAAATATTTTGACAATTTTGTAAAAAATAGAGCCCAGGAAACAAAGAGGAACGCCAACGTAGTAATCTATATGGCGCATTGTATCAACCTTCATAGACCCACCATTTTAAAGAGAACTAATTAAATTGCATACAACATAAGTAAAATGATTGAAACTGTCAATAAATGAATACTTTTCAGACTAACTTTTTTTTGAAATAATGCAACGCCGTACATCAACAATGTCGGATTTGGAGAATTATGATTTTTATGAGCTTACATGTTTTACTTGAGAAAACTTAATAATACGTGTTATTTTGTTTGAAAATGAAGATGAATTTAATGAATAATAAAATAATTGACCGATATATTATCAAAGAAATCGCTTCCTCTTTTGTTATTATTTTATTCGTGCTGACTTTTGTCCTTCTGATGGGAAAAATGCTGCAAATCATGGATTTGTTTGTCAATAAAGGTGTCGGTTTTTTTTCTATTGCAAAAATCATTATTTTCCTGCTGCCTTATTTTATGCTTTTTACCATTCCGATAACCCTTTTGATCTCCACATTGATTGCCATGGGCAGGCTTTCTTCCGATAACGAAATAACGGCTTTGAAAACCTCGGGTGTTAGTTTGTTAAGAATCTATTATCCCATTGCCATTGCCTCCCTTATTGCTTTTATTTTTACACTCATCATGAGTTATTTTGTCGTGCCGCAAACCAACTATACCACCCGGCGCCTGCTTTTCAAAGTCGTACAGGAAAATGCCAACGTCGGATTAAAAGAAAAAGTCTTTAATGATGATTTTAAGGACTTTCTGATTTACGCAAATAAAATTCCTGTTCATAAAAATTATATGGAAGGCGTCATTATTTCCGACAAACGCATTATTGGCGAACAAAATACAATTTTTGCTAAAAAAGCATCTCTAATTTCCGATCCCGAATCCATGAGGGTAAAACTTAAAATGGAAAATGGATCCATTCATACCGTCAGTTCAGACTTAAAGAATTATCGTAAGATTGATTTCAAAAGCTACGATATTAATCTTGATTTATCAACGGCTTTAGCCAATTTTGACAAGTCTGCTAAATCTGAAAAAGATATGACGATGGGCGAACTGCTGGAAAAAGCAAAAAAAATCGGCCTAAAAGAAAAAGAGATCAGGGAATTATATATCGAGGCCCATAAAAAATTTTCCATACCTGTAGCCTGCATCATTTTCGGTCTGCTGGCGTTGCCGCTGGGAATCAGAAGTCACCGCTCCGTAAAATCAAAAGGATTTGCCGTGGGACTGATCATTGTCTGTTTTTATTATATCTTGCGTCTTGGCGGAGAAGCCTTTGCTGAAACAGGATATCTTCCGGTTGCCCTCGGCGTCTGGACTCCAAATATTTTATTTTTTGTGATTGGAATTTGTTTTTTTTACATAACCTTCAGAGAAATCTCTGTTCTTCAAAAGGTAAATGTTTTTTTGAAAAACTGGAAACGT
>CAYNWA010000004.1:90671-94819 GCA_964400795.1 uncultured Smithella sp. | reverse complement strand
AAAAATGAAAAATGAGGGGATGCGTTTTGAAACTCTTAGATAAATACATTCTTAAGGAATTTTGCAGATTTTTTGTCATGACTTTCCTGGCTCTCATTGCCTTGTTTTTAATCGTTGATTTTTTCGAAAGAATCAGAATGTTTCTGAGCCATAATGCTACTGCTTCCCAAATGACATCATATTTTATTTTTTCGATCCCGGTCATCATCTCCTATGTATTGCCGCCTGCCGTACTTCTCGCCACATTGATGACATTCGGTTCTTTTTCAAAATTCAATGAAATCACCGCCATGAAAGCCAATGGCATTCATATATACAGGATGGCCATGCCGATACTGATTTTCGCTTCGATTGCGGCCGTTTTTTACTTCTATTTCAGCGAATGGATAACTCCGGCAGCCATACAAAAAACGACTTATATCAAAAATGTTGAAATCAAAAAACAAAGAAACCCGGGGTTTTTCAAACAAAATGAAATTTGGTATTACAGCGATAAAGCCCTCTATAATTTTAAAATGTTTGATATCGATAAAAACATCTTGCGGGGTGTAACCATCAACTACTTAAATCCGGATTTTTCTCTATCCAATCGAATCGACGCCCAAAGGGCGGAATGGAAGAATAATCAATGGGTTTTTTATAATTTGCTTATCACCCATTTTGACGAAAACAATAATCCCGTATTGGAATGGTCAAAAGAGAAAAGAATCAATATTCCTGAAAAACCGGATGACTTTAAGGTGATGCAGAAAGACGTTGAAAAAATGGGCTATGTTGAACTCAGAAAATATATCAGAAAGATACAGGCGGAAAGATACGATGCAAAAAAATACATCGTCGATCTGTACGGTAAAATTGCTTTTCCTTTTGTCATTTTGATTATGGTTTTGATTGCCGTGCCGTTCGCCCTGCGCTCGGAACGGAGCGGCGGAATCATGCAAAGCATTGGCATAGGCATTTTTATAGGATTTTCATATTGGATAATTCACGCTTTCAGCATGACCTTGGGAAAGTCTGAAATGCTGCCTGCCCTGCTAGCCGCCTGGGCTGCCAATTTATTATTCGGTGCCCTCGCGGCGTTTCTTTTCTATAAAGTCAAAACTTAAATTCAAAAATCAACTCTGCGTGATTCATCCGGCATGTTGCCGCGGGAAATGAAAAGCCCCGCCGTTGTGCGGAATTGTTTTTGTCCCGCCAAGCTTCGCTTGCGGGATAATTTCCAATGGCAAAGCCATTGGATAATTCGACTAACGCTTCAAACTTCGCATAGCTCGTTTTCAGCGAGTCTCATTAATATCTGTAATGATCGGTTTTGAATGGCCCTTCCACAGATACACCCAGATAATCAGCCTGTTTTTGAGTAAGTTTGGTCAAGGTCGCATCCAATTTCTCCAGATGCAGACGAGCAACTTCCTCATCCAGTCTCTTGGGAAGCGTATAAACCCCTATCTTATGTTTTTTAGTGGCCAATTCTATTTGCGCCAAACATTGATTGGTGAAGCTGTTGCTCATGACAAAGCTGGGATGACCGGTCGCGCAGCCCAGATTGACAAGACGTCCTTCAGCCAGCACTAATATGGAACGTCCCGATTTCAGTGTCCACTTGTCCACCTGCGGTTTGATGCTTTCTTTCCTGCAGAATTTGCTGGTCTCCAGATAATGCATATCGATTTCGCTGTCGAAATGTCCGATGTTACAAACAATGGCTTCATCTTTCATCATTTCCATATGTTTACCGGTAATGACATCGCAACAACCGGTCGCTGAAACAAAAATATCTCCCGTCCGAACCACCGTTTCCATCGTTTTGACTTCATATCCCTCCATGGCTGCCTGAAGAGCACAAATAGGATCGATTTCCGTAATGATAACTCTCGCTCCAAATCCCCGCATCGACTGGGCACAACCTTTGCCGACATCTCCATAACCGCAAATAACAACAATTTTACCCGCAACCATTATGTCAGTTGCTCTTTTGATTCCATCAGCCAGCGACTCCCGGCACCCATAAAGGTTGTCGAATTTGGATTTGGTGACCGAATCGTTAACATTAAATGCCGGAAATAATAGTTCACCGGCCGCCTGCATCTGATACAGACGATTTACACCGGTTGTCGTTTCTTCAGAAACGCCTTTTATGTTTGAGGCTATTTTCCGCCATTTTTTAGGATTTCTCCTGAATGATTTTTCCAGGCGATCCATGATGATTTTAAATTCCTTGTTATCAATCTTTTGTTTGAGCAATTTTGGATTGTTTTCTATTTTTGCACCCTGATGAACAAAAAGTGTCGCATCACCGCCATCATCGACAATCAAATTGGGACCGGAACCGTCCGGCCAGGTCAGAGCCTGTTCGGTGCACCACCAGTATTCTTCCAGCGATTCACCCTTCCACGCAAAAACTGCCGCTGATCCATTCATCGCTATAGCGGCCGCCGCATGGTCTTGCGTGGAAAAAATGTTGCACGATGCCCAGCGAATGTCAGCTCCCAACTCCTTGAGCGTTTCGATAAGCATTGCCGTCTGGATAGTCATATGCAGACTGCCCATGATCTTTAAACCTTTCAATGGCTTTCTCCTGCCATATTTCTTGCGTACGGCCATCAGCCCGGGCATTTCATTTTCAGCCAATTTTATTTCTTTTCTTCCCCAGGACGCGAGTGAAATATCAGCGACTTTATATTTTAAAACCGGATCAATTTCTAAAAAAGCCATTTCTCCTCCAAAATTAACAATAATTATTTTTGATGTGCATGATTAGCATATCTGAATTGATGAGTCTAATACTTTTATAATGCCGAACATCAATGATTGTAGAACAGGGGAAACAAGTTTGATGTCTAATGGTTGCAGAAAAATAATACTTTTTTAAAGTAATTGAAAATTTAATATTTTTCAATGTCTCTTTTTAATTTTATTTTTACCGTCGACAAATACACATTTGGGTTTCCAATTCTTCGTTTCTTTTTCGTCAGCAAGAACATAACAAGCAATAATAATTAAATCCCCCTTGGCAACTTTACGGGCGGCGGCTCCGTTCAAACAGATGATCCCGGAATTGCGTTTGCCTTTTATGGCGTAAGTAGAAAATCTCTCGCCATTGTCGACATCGTATATCTCGACTTTTTCATAAGGCGCTACTGCCGCTTCTTCCATCAGCTTTTCATCAATGGAGATACTGCCTTCATAATGCAGATCTGCGTCCGTTACCGTGGCGCGATGGATTTTTGATTTTAACATAAATCTTTGCATAGTACTTAAATCTCCTTGGGGGAATAAATATTATATTTTCAGCTCTTCGCCGAAAACATGATTGTCAATAAGTCTTGTTTTACCTACTTTTACAGCCAGGGCCAGAACGGACTTTTTATTAATCTGACTTACATCTGTGAGCGTTTTCGTATCACATATTTTAACGTAATCAATGGCTGTAAAAGGAACGTTATTAATCTTTTTTTTAACTTGTTTAATGATAACAGATGATTTTCTTTCCCCTTTTGAATATAACCCTTGTGCCAGTTGTAAAGAATCAAATAAAGACAACGCTGATAATCTTTCTTCCTCAGACAAATATTTATTACGTGAACTCATCGCCAGTCCGTCTTTTTCCCGCACTGTCGGGAAACCGATAATTTGAAGATCCATATTGAGATCCTCAACCATGCGTTGGATGGTGACATATTGCTGAAAATCCTTTTTCCCGAAAACCGCGACATGCGGTTTAACAATATTAAACAGTTTATTACACACCGTGGTGACTCCACGAAAATGCGCAGGACGTGAAACTCCGCACAAATTTTGAGTTACCCTCTGCACATCAACGTAGGTCTGATAATTTTCAGGATACATTTCTCTATCGTCCGGATAAAAAATCACATCAACATTGACACTTTTAGCCATTTTTAAATCACGGTCTAAATCGCGTGGATACTTTGAAAAATCTTCTTTAGGACCAAATTGGGCAGGATTCACATAAATGCTGACAACAACACAATCAGCCATACTTTTAGCTCTTTTCATGAGCGAGAGATGGCCTTCATGAAAATATCCCATGGTCGGAACAAAAGCGATCGTTTTTCCCCGTAAGCGTAAATTCTCGGAAAATAATTGCATTTTTTTTATTGTTTTAAAAATTTTCATTTTACAAT
>CAYNWA010000004.1:69468-90661 GCA_964400795.1 uncultured Smithella sp. | reverse complement strand
AAAAAGCCTTTCGTCTTTTTTTAGACGAAAGGCTAGCAATTTCTTCCGAATTTTCCTTTCGTCCCAGTCCTTTCGGATCCAAGCGAATTAATTTTTCTTACAAAATTACACTTTTCTTGTCAAGTAAATATTTATCCCTGTTTCCATTGAGAGTAAATATTTATTTTTATGGTATTATTTAACTATTAAGATCTGTCCGGGAACGATTTTTTCATTCATGGATATTTGATTCAATTCCAGTAATTTTGATAAATTTGTGTTGTGCTTCTTCGCGATACTGTGCAAACTGTCATTTTTGGTGACAATATATTTGTCCGTTCCTAATTTATCTACGTCTTTCTTTGATAAAATCTTCTTTCTTATTTTTGATTTTTTGGATTTTTGTTTTTTAATAACCAAATATTGGCCAACAAATATTTCACCGTTTTCAATATTATTCATTTTTTTCAGTTGACTTATTGAAACACCAAAACGTCTTGATATCATTGAAAGAGTGTCGCCTCTTTTTACCTTATATTTCCCGGAAGAGGTAATTTCTGCTGCATGGAAATTTCCCCTTGCTACTGGAATCGTAAGTCTTCTCCCCTGAATTAATTTTTTCTTAGAACTCAATCTATTATATGATCGAATACTTTTTATAGAAACCTGATATTTTCGGGCAATTGAATAAAGAGTTTCCCCTTTTTTAACACGATGTTTTATATAGGAGCTCCGATGTCTGCTGACTCTATGATTGCCGGCATAATTCCCATTCTGAACAAAAGCCAGACTCGGCTTTTCACTTGCAGGAATATCATTGTACACCACATTAAATTTTTCCAAATATCCTTCCGGCAATTTTAAATGATATTCCCGATCAGGAGTCATCTTATATCTTAATGCCGGATTAAGTAAGTTCAGCACTTCTTCCGATATTTCAATTTTTTCTGCAATGTCCTTAATCTTCATAATCTTGTTTACTTTGACTTCTCCATAAGCAATCGGTTTTGCCGTATGGCTCAAATCGAATCCGTATTTCTGGGGATTGTTTACTATAAGAAGCGTAGCAATAAATCGTGGAACATAGCGGGCTGTTTCATTAGGCAATTGCCTATATAAATCCCAAAAGCTATCCAAATAATTTATATGCTGTCTGGAGATGACCCTTAATACCCTTCCCTCTCCGCAATTATACGCGGCAAGAGCGGTAAGCCAATCTCCGAACATATTATGCAAATCCTTCAAATAAGCTATAGCGGCTTTTGTGGACTTTTGCACATCCATACGGTCATCGATCCATTCATCGCGACTCAGGCCATATTTATATCCGGTGGAAGGAATAAATTGCCATAATCCCAGTGCCCTGGCGGGAGAATATGCATTGATTTTGAACAGACTTTCCACAAGTGGAAGCCAAAAAAACTCCTCAGGAATTCCCGCTTGTTTAATTTCTTTGATGATTTCGGGTCGATACATATTGGAGCGCTGATAAGCGGCGATAAAACTATCTCTCTCCGGACCCTGGAAAGAATATATTTCTTTCTGAACATCAGAATTAATTGTTAATTGTATTTCACTATTCTTACCCTTAATAACCGCCCTTTTGGATGAATAAACGGATAAAATGCGCTGGGCAATCAAAAGTCGCAGGTCATCTTTTTCTTGAGCAATGGCAGCATCACCATTGGCATCAAGAATTAAGGAATACGCTTCATCAAGCGTATCTAGTGTGTCTTCCAATTCTCCTTTAGCCCAAAGCTTATCAGCTTCTTCGAGTAATTCCAAAGCATTTTCCATCGTTTCCTGTTTTTCTTCATTATCTTCACCTTCTTGTGAATCATTATTTTCTGATGCAAAATCAAATAAGCTATTTTCTTCATTATCATCTAAATCTTTTGCACTTTGAGAAAAACTGATCAAAGGCAAAAGCAAAATAAAGATGAATATCATTACATAGGCCATGCAACTCTTTTTTATTCTAATCATTAAAAACCCCTTCTTTTCAACAAACGTGCAAAATACGTCTCTTGCTATATCTTATATTTAAAATTAAAAGACGTCTTTATATAGCACAGATTTTCATTTTTCCCAAAAACAAATACCACATAACATATTTCTGCATTATAATTTATTCGATATATGGTTAACGGTTTGTTGTGCTCATGAGATACGCTTGAATAAATTCATCAATGTCACCGTCAAGCACTTTTGCTGCGTTGCCATTTTCCAGATTTGTCCTGTGATCTTTAACCATCTTGTAGGGATGGAGAACATAGGATCGTATCTGGCTTCCCCAGGCAATATCTTTTTTCAATTTGTTTTCCGCGTCAATTTTTTCATTTTTCAGCTGGAGTTCCCGTTCATACAGCCGTGACTTTAAAAATTTCATAGCCATGGCCTTATTTTGAAATTGAGACCGTTCATTTTGGCACTGAACAACTATATTGGTAGGCAGGTGGGTGATTCGGACTGCGGAATCGGTTTTATTGACATGCTGCCCCCCCTTTCCTCCTGCGCGAAACGTATCAATCCGCAAATCGTCTTCATTGATTTCAATCTTTATATCATCCTCTACTTCCGGATAAACAAAAACAGAAGCAAAAGACGTATGACGACGCGCGCCGGCGTCAAAAGGAGATATGCGAACCAATCTGTGAATACCGATTTCCGCTTTCGCGTAACCGTAAGCATACTCTCCCTCTAATGTAAAAGACACGCTTTTAACGCCGGCTTCATCCCCGGGGAGGTAGTCAATGATCTTTGTCATAAATTTCTTTTTTTCGGCCCAACGCAAGTACATTCTCAAAAGCATTTCCGTCCAATCCTGTGCTTCTGTTCCACCTGCCCCGGCATGGATGGAAACAATGGCATTCATAGAATCCTGCTCGCTACTGAGCATCATTTTGAGTTCTTCCTGCTCAACGGACAGATTCAGTTTTTCCAATTCCAGGGAAACATCGTTAAGTACCTGCTCATCCTTTTCCTGAAGGGCGATATCCACCAGGCTTTCAATGTCATTTATTTCCTTGTCAAAGTTTTCCCATCTTTCCAAAGATTCAGTCAACTTTGTTTTTTTCTGCAAAACATCGCGGGCTTTATCCTGATCATTCCAGAAATCTTTTTTTACAGACAATTCCTCAAGATCTTTAATTTTTAATCTCATTTCAGGAACGTCAAAGACATTCCCCTATGTGTTTTATTCTTTTTTTCAAATCGCTGACTGCCTCCGGTATATTTTCTATCGGCATCGTTTCCTCCATATAATTATTGTTACAAAATAACACGCAATCAAAATAAAACAAATCAGAACAATCACATCACCACACTTATCATATATTGTCGGTATTTTGACAAATTTTACGTAACCTTTCAAGGCGTCTTCCTTAAAAATGTCCGTGGCCGCAATTATTCTACCGGTGGGATCAATAATACCTGAAATACCGGTATTGGCAGACCGCACCACATAGAGCCTAGTCTCCACCGCCCTGAAAACCGTCATGGAAAAATGCTGAAGGGGAGCAGACGTTTCACCAAACCAAGCATCATTGGTAATACTCACCAACAATTCAGCAGAATTATTTTTATATTCTCTGGCGGCAAAAGGCAGAATACCTTCGTAACAAATTAAAATTCCTATTTTTTTGTCATTCATGGACAGCGGATAAAATCCTGCTCCCCTGCTGAAATCACCGATGCCTTCAGTAAAGCCCTCAATAAACGGCATCAAATTCCTGAGAGGCACATATTCACCATAGGGCACAAGATGGACCTTGTCATACCGGCCCCGGATTTCACCGGTGGGAGAAAGAAGGTATGCACTATTGAAAACATCCATACCGTCCATTCGCGGTGACGAACTTACGGACCCGAATATCAGCCAGCTTTTTGTTTTAGTGGCCAAATGGATAATTTGATCGTGCAGACTGTTTATATTTTGAAATTTAAACGGAACCGCGGTTTCCGGCCATATGATTAAACTGTCTTCGCCCGGTGAATTTTTTAACGTAAGGCTCTCGTATATGTTTAGAGTTTCTCTTCTTAAATTTATATCCCATTTTATCGACTGATCAATATTGCCCTGTATCAGAGATACCTCCATCTCCGGTGAATTTCGCACTTCCTTATGAATCTGCTCCAGGCGCATAAAACCGTAAACATAAATTGCGACAATCAACAAAAAAACAATGCCGGCCAGAATATATTGTCTGGGGGATCGTTTAACGATTACTTCAAAAACGGTCGCATTCACCAAAACGATTAAAAAAGATAAACCGAAAACACCTGATACATCCGCAAACTGAATGAGATAAATATTAAGATACTGGGAATAGCCGAGATTCTCCCAGGGGAAACCTGTCATGATAAAAGATTTCCCATACTCTAAACATACCCATAGAACCGGAGCGCTCAAATATAGCGGTATTTTATCCCTGAAGTAAACAAGACCACCGGCAAACAATGATATATAAATGCCCAGATAGCAGGCAAGAAGCAACATCAGACCGATGCCTATATACAAAGGCAGATAACCGTAATTTACAATGACATAGGCAATCCAGTAAATGATACCGATATAACTGACGATTCCTGTAATAAAGCCTAAAAGCAATCCCTGGAATATCGTGACATTTTTCTTCAGGGCGAAGAAAAGAGGAATGAAAGCTATCCAGGCAAACACACCCGACCCGTATTTGGGAAAAGATAAGAACAACAAACAACCGCACAAGCATGCCGGGAAAATATAATTAATCGAAAAGTAAGTTGTTGAATAGTGTTTCAGAATATGGGTTGTTACCTGAGCGTTTTTCAGTACGTTCATCAGTTTTAATTTTTTTAATTTTAACTTTCTTTATGCTTCGTTCATCAGCATGTTCGATCATAACTTCCATTCCTTCTATCTGAAATTTCTCTCCGGACAGAGGAATCCTTTTTATTGAATCCAGAATTAGACCGCCCAGCGTCTCATACCTGCCTTTTTTTAATTCAATATCAAGGTGCTCTTCGATTTTTTCGATTTCCATTCGTCCATCAAAGATGAATGAGCCATCCGGCGACTTTAGGACTCCATCATCCGCGACATTCACTTCATGTTCATCACGGATTTCGCCGACAATTTCTTCCAGCATGTCTTCCAACGTAACCAAACCGGCCGTCCCGCCATATTCGTCAATGACTATCGCCATGTGTTTTTTATTTTCTTTTAATTCATAAAATAACAAATGGGTATTTTTTGTTTCGGGAATATAATAAGGCGTACTCAAACAAGACAAGATATCTTCCTTGGTAATCGGGTTTGGCCAGAATTTAAGAATATCCTTGACATTTAAAATACCCATGATGTTGTCGATGGTATCCCTGTAAACAGGAATGCGTGTGTGTCCTGACGCGATGACTTCACTGATCATTTCATCGATCGGCGCCTCCGTGCTCAAAGCGACAATGTCAGTCCGGGGAATCATGATTTCGCGAACCAGCGTATGGGTAAATTCCAAAATGTTTTCAATCATTTCCCGGGATGAAGCGTCCACCAGACCGTTTTTTTGCGCTCCATCCAGCACGGTATCGATTTTATTTTTAATATATTTTTGGTCACGCCAGAAAAATAGCTTGAAAATACTTTTCTTGATATTCAAAAAAATTCTCCCTGAATTACAAATCATGTAAAAGTGACCGTCCCGCAAGCAGGGCGGAATGGTCGAACTCAAACGATAAATTCACTATTATTTAATTTATTCAACGATGTTTTTATATCAGAGCGTAAAAAAAAAGCAAGATATAAGCCTGATAGAATGGATAACAGATATTGAGATATTTATATCAAGATATATTGCAACAAAAATTCTTAATTCATCTACCCCAATTTAATTTATTGCTATCTTATTCAAGTTGAACCTGGTTATCCGCGGTCTTTTTCAGCGCCGCTTTGACTTTGTCGAGATTTTTCTGCGCCTTTGTATAATAAGAAGGGTTCGTCTCTATCGCTTTTTCCAGGGCGGCAACCGCCTTGTCATACTGCTTATCTTTCATCTGCAAATAACCCAGGTTATTGTATGCAGCGGCTTCATGGCCTCCTCTTTTAAATGCTTCCAGCGCGTCCCCGGAATTTCCAAGCCGAAAGAGAGCCAATCCAAGATTGTTGCAGATGCGATGGTTCTCGGGATTAATATTGAAGGCTTTCAGAAAAGCTTCAGCCGCTTTATCAAATTTTCCATCCAGATAAAGAGAAACGCCAAGGTCATTATAAACCGCGGCCGAATCCGGTTGAATCTCCAGCGCTTTCAGATATTCCTTTTCCGCTTCGGAGTGTTTTTTTTCGGTATCTAAAATTACTCCCATTAAAGCATGGGCCTGCCAGATTTTATCATTCAGCGTCAAAGCTTCACTGATATCTTTTTTTGCCAGGTCCAGCTTCTTCTGAAGAAATCGGGCTTTCCCCCGGCCGTAATAAGCCGAAGCATTTTTTGAATCTTTCGCAATAATCTGTTCAAATTCCGTAATGGCTTCTGCGGGCAATCCCCGTCCCAGCAAAAGCATCCCGATTTTATGACGGATCGTTGTTCTGCCCGGTTCTTTTTCCAGACTCTTTTGATATTCTGTCACCGCGGCTGCGTAATCCCCATTCCTGATATACGCGTCGCCTAATTTCTCGTGTGTTTCTGCCGTCGCTTCATAAGCTGCGGGTATTTCCGGCTCTTCAGCCTGGATTGCCGCGGCTTTCCGCTGTTGCAAGTCAATCATTTTTTTGTAATTTTCCGAAGCCACCTGCTGATTGCTGCCTGAAGCACAACTGCAGAAAATCGTTAACGCCATCATAAGCAAAAGATTTAATACAAAGCGTTTTTTATCATTCATTTTAGATGTCTTTCCTAAAGTTATTTTCTGAGACCCCTGGAAATTCTTCCAACTGTTAAGCGGTATAAAATTAAAATCCCCCTCTTATCCCCCTTTTTTAAAGGGGGGAAGTTAAGTTAACCACCCCGCAAGTTGGGCGAAATGGTCGACTTCAGACGATTGAAAATAGAAAAACATTAATATGAAACCTTTGCATAATGATCAAATTGTCATTTCGACCGAAGGCTATAGTCCAGCTCTGCTGGGGAGAAATCTTATAAAGTAATAATATTAAAGAAAGATTTCTCGTCGCTTTGTTCCTCGAAATGACATAATGAGAAGTTATGCAGTTATGCAAAGCTCTCAATATTCTGATCAGGCTCCAATCCAGGAACTAAGAGTGGATGGATTTTGCAAAGGAGCCCTGGTATGTTTCACCATGTTCTTCCCCAGGAGTAACCTTAACTTTATCTTGGGCACTTCAAGACTGGCGACTTCCTTCAATGTCACGTCAACCGGTATTTCTTTAGCCAGCATTTTCGCTTCTTCATCATAACCTTTCTCGTAATAGATATATGTCTTCATTACATTAATCCCATCACTGATTCTGGTCACACGAAAACCTTGTCTGATCAGGGAATCTCTCATATTGCTGGCTGAAAATTTTACGCCGTTACCGTTGAGGACTTCAACGCAAACATTGGCCGCATTTCCTGAAGCCTTTTGTGCTTTTTGAGGTTCAACCGACGCCAAATATTCGTTGTGTATATTATTTTTTGCAGCATTTCTGTCATGCAAAAAGTCAGAAACCCTTGCGCTAAAGGCTTTGTTCTCATCCGCTTTACTTAAATCCATATTGCCGGATGCCGGAAGCGTTTTTGTTTTTTCGTTAAACACAGGGCCTGCTTTTGCAGCCATCACCGGAAGAGCTTTTGTTTTATCAACCACATTAATATCCACTGTCCCCGTTGCCAGCAATTGCTTTTCGTTCACACGTGAGTCTCGATTAAATTTCTTAACCATTTCTTCAAATACTTTTATTTCATCTTCCCTAACTGATGCAACTGTCTCAGTCCCCGGGAATTTTTCTCCCGCAATATCCAGGACTCGATTAAGCACCGACTCCGCGGATGCCTTGCCGCTGCCTTTTTCAAATTCAGTCATGGCAAGATCATATCGTCCAATCATGGTATAAGCTCTGCCAAGGTTGTTATGAATGCGGGAATCCGGATAATCTTCATCATAAGAAGCCGCCTTCTTGAAAACTTCAATGGCCTGATCGTATTTGCCCTGTTCAAACAAAGACTGTCCCATATTATTGAAATAAACATTGGCAGATTCCGGATTAAGCCTCAACGCGGTTTCATAGCACTGGGAAGCTTTATCGAATTCCTTGAGAAAATCGTACGACACGCCCATAGCGTTGTGCACCCGTGGATTATCCGGATCAATCGCAAGAGTCTTTTCAAACTCGATAATCGCATCCTGATGTTTGCCTCTTTCCTGATAATAGGTTGCCAGATAGTAATGTGAATCAAACGTGCCTTTTGTCGGACGCATCGTTTTGGCAAAGGTCGAATAATTTCTTCTTGTCATATCCTCTCTCATATCCATGCAGGCAAAAAGAATAAAAACAATGATGCAGCAAATAAAAAAACTGAATATTCTTATTTTCATTGTAATTTCTCCATTGGTTTCTAATGTTGAGACATTACTTTTAAAATACGAATTACCGCTGGTCCTAAAATAGCAACAAAAATTGACGGGAATATAAGAAAAATAGTAGGGAACAGCAACTTTACGGGAACCTTGGCGGCAAGCTCCTCCAGTCTTTGCGTACGTTTTATGCGCAGCGAATCAGATTGCACTCTCAAGGCTTGAGCAATGCTTGTTCCTAATTTATCGGTCTGGATCAGCAGCGTCACCCAACTGCTGACATCCTCGAGATCAATTCTGTCAGCCATACTTCTCATCGCATCCTTGCGTTCCTTGCCTGCCCGCATCTCCAGGTTGAGAATTCTGAATTCTTCGCTGATTGATCTGTTGCTGAACCGCATTTCTTCGCCGACTCTTTTTATCCCCCCATCCAAACCCATACCGGCTTCCACACAAACGGCAAGAAGATCAAGAGCATCCGGAAATCCTCTCATGATATCATCCTTTCTGCGGGACGTTTTCCAGGCAAGCCAAAGATTGGGCAGGAAAAATCCATAAAGACTACACAGAACAACGAGTAAGATGGCTAAGGGAATCGAGATTTTTACATGAAACAGCAAAATAGCGGCAATAAACCCCACGGAAAGACAGATGGCGCATAAAGCTTTGGAACCGAAAAATAAAACGAGCGCGTTTCTTTTACGAAATCCCGCTCTCCAGAATCTTTTCTGAATAAGAGATAATTCTTCTTTTTTTTGAGGTTTTAAAAGGTTGCCAAAATATCGGATAACACGAACAAACATTTTTGCCAGCGGTTGCTCCGGTAGCTTCGGGCTATCATCCATCATTGACGGAACTTCTTCCCCACCGGAAAAGTTTGCAACTTTATTTTCAATAGCCATCCGTTCTTCCATTTGGCGCAAAAACACGAACATGCTCAGCACAATCAGCAATATCGAAATAAAGGTAATGACCGCTATTAAGAAAGCCATATCTCCGCCCCCTTTATATTTTTATATTAATAATCCGCCTGATAATTGCCAAACCCAAAAGCATCATTCCCACGGAAATAGCAATAATAATTTTACCCCTGGGGTCGTAAATTAATTCTTTCATGTATTCCGGATTGATAAAGAAAAGGGCTAATGCAACGAGAAAGGGCAACACAAAAAGAATGATGGCTGAAAATTTTCCTTCCGCAGCAAGCGTCTGAATTTTACCCCGCAACACAAAACGCTCACGAATGATCCTGGCAATGTTTTCCATGATCTCCCCAAGGTTACCACCGCTTTCCCTCTGGATCATAACAGAGACCACCAGAAACTTGAGATCAGGACAGTCAATTCTTTTAGCCATATTTCGCAAAGCCTGCTCTAGTCCCACACCGAAAGTAATTTGAGTAACTGTTCTTGTAAATTCCGGCCCAAGTGGTTCGGAAAACTCCTGGCCAACCATGTCGAGGCCGCCACCCAGAGCATGCCCGGCTCTTAAAGCACGGGCAATCATATCCAATGCGTCGGGAAGTTGTTCTTCGAATTTTTTCACTCTCTTCTTTTTTATAATATTTAAAATAAAAAAAGGCAGATATCCCAGTGCGAATCCCAGCAGCGCAATCCAGTAGCTACGCGTTATGATTAAAATCAGAAGAAATCCTGTAAGCGCCAGAACAACGGAGAGAATCAAAAAAACTCCCAGTGGATAGGAAACATCGGCCTGTATAAGAGTAAGATCCATTTTTTTGGCAAGGGGAAAACGCAGGAGCACCTTGTTCAACCAGGGAATGTCACTTAAAGGACGCAAATGACCCATCAAAGAAACACTGGATTTAGATTCTTTGTTTTGCTCTTCAAGTTCTTTGAGCTGTTTCTTGATACGCTTCAGTTCAGGGTTTGATCTGCCCTTCAGATAAAGAAATCCACCCTCAATAATGCAGAATACAGAAATAGAAACAGCGGCTGCTATGAAAAAAACCATTACCGCCTCCCCAGTTTGAAATAATCTTCCTTATTCCGGAACAAATCATACGGAACAGGGACGCCATGTATCTTAAATTTTTCAAAAAACTTAGGCATGACATTTTTCATACGGAAACGTCCTTGAATATTGCCCTTATCGTCCACACCGGTTTGTTCGAAACAGAATATCTCCTGCATCGTAATAACATTCTCCTCCATCCCGATGATTTCCTGAAAAGAAATAACCTTTCTCGTTCCATCCATCAAACGAGCCACCTGAATGACAACATCTATCGCTGAACTTATGTATTTTCGCACGGCTTCATTGGGAATGCTGAGGCCCGACATGGCCACCAGAGTTTCCAACCTCAGCAGGGCATCACGGGTTGAATTGGCATGAATCGTTGTCAATGAACCATCATGGCCGGTGTTCATCGCCTGCAGCATGTCCAGCACCTCGTCTCCCCGCACCTCACCCACAATGATTCTGTCCGGCCTCATACGGAGGGAGTTTCGTACAAGATCCCGCTGAGTAATCTCGCCGGCCCCTTCAATATTAGGCGGTCTTGTTTCCAGGCGCACCACATGCTCCTGTTTAAGTTGAAGTTCTGCCGAATCTTCAATGGTCACAATACGCTCATTACTGGGAATAAAACGCGACAATACGTTAAGTAATGTTGTTTTGCCCGTGCCTGTTCCGCCGGATATAAGTACGTTAAGCCTTGCCTTGACGATGCCTATAAGCAATTCTGTTATTTCCTGGTTGACTGATTCCAGGGTAATTAAATCTTCTATCTCGAGCGGGTCCGCCGCGAAACGTCTGATGGAAAGAATCGGACCGTCAATGGCCAAAGGAGGCACAATGGCATTCACCCGGGAGCCATCCGGCAGTCGGGCATCAACCATGGGAGAGGACTCATCAATTCGGCGTCCGACAGCCGATACAATCCGGTCAATTATTTTTTTGAGGTGCGCGTCATCCTTGAAACGGGCACTGGTCAGATGCAGTTTTCCCGAACGTTCAATGTATATCTGCTTGTAGGTATTCACCAGGACATCCGTAATCGTCGGGTCGTGCATGAAGGGTTCTATGGGACCAAGGCCGACAACTTCATCCTGTATTTCTTTATAGAGATACTCCTTCTCGCTGGCATTCAAGGGAATGGAAACCTCTCCCTGATTGAAGAGATATTCGATAGCTTTTCTTATTTCCCGCTGCAGGGTGGGTTTGTCCAGGGAATCAATGAGAGAGAGATCAAGGATATCCAGCAACTTTTCATGAAGCCTCACCTTCAATTCATTATATTCATTGGTCTGCGTAAAAGCTTCCTGCAGTGGTGTTCGTTTCTTAATCAATTTTTTTCTCCTGTGGTACTGATAGCATTAGAGCTTAGAATCTATCAAAAAAAGATCTCTTTGTTTTATTCGTATTGATTTTTCCGCTCGAAATTTCGGCTGCCAGTTCTAAAATTCTTTTTGTTATATCTGTGTTCATGGCACTTTTCGTAAGAGGCACGCCTGTATTGATGGCATTCATGGTGCTCCGGTAGTCGTTGGGGATGCTCCAGCGTATATCCTTTTTGATCATCTTGCGAACTTCATCGATGGAGACACCTGCTTTCTGATTGTAGCGGTTCATTATCACCAGAGTGTTTAATGACGGATAACCGAGATCGCGGAAGGCATCAAGCAACCTTTTGGAGTTGATGATTCCCGGAAGGCTGGGTATAGTAACAAGCAATACTTTATCCGATATACCGATGAGGTACGTTGATATGTGACCGAGTAGTTGGCCGCCGTCAATGACAACATAATCAAATATGGACCTCATCAGATCAAGGACTCTTTCCACCTTGGTTAAAAACTCGTGATCCATGCCCGCATCTTCCCCCACGACAACCGGCGCCGGCAACACATGGACATCGCTGGCATGCTTCTGAAGGATGGTCATCAGATACGTGGCGTCCAGCCGCGAGATGTTGCGCGCGACCTCCACCCAGTTGAAAACGGATTTCATGTTGAGAAAGAGCGGAACATCTCCTGAATGGAGATTCATATCCACCAGCGCAACGGAGGGATTGCCTTTAAACTGCGCCATCGCCGTCGCGAGATTGACAGCAATCGTCGTCGTTCCCACACCTCCCTTGGCTCCAAAAACCGTAAAGATCTTTCCCTTTACGGCCTTTTTGGCCAGGGCTTCCTTCTCTTCCAGATTTTTCCGAATATATTTCAGGAGCGCTTCCGTCACATCCTCTCTTTTGAGAGGCTGCGGGAAAAATTCTTTCACGCCCATGCGAAGCGCGCGGATCAAAATATCGGCATCCGCCTCAAGCGCCGTGAGAAAAATCGTCTTGGCTTCCCGTGATTCCTGAATTTCATTGATGCGCTGGAAACTTTTTTCCGGGTCATGGCCGATTTCAAGAATCAACAAATTACAGCGCGCAGTTGAATCAACCAGCTCAATACCCTTCACCGAACGAAAAATTTCCGCAAAAGCTTCTTTCGCCCGGGCATTGACATTCTCCAACCGCACGGTTAAAGACATACTACCCATTTTTATTTATTTTCCTTTCTAACAAATCAGTTTTTCTTTCTTCGCGCATTTTTATAGAATGAAATGAACCTACAAAAATCACTTTGGCTTAAATCTTCGCCATGGATAATTACTATTGAATCAATCATTGTTGTACAAGTGATCCATAACTACTGGGGCTCCAAAAAGCATCGCATCCTTCACCTCTTTTATCCATGATTTCGCATTTCATCTCGCCTTCGATACCTTTAATAGAGGTGGTCAATACTATGCGGGTGATCTTGATGACAGCCCAGCCTAAAACCGGATGTTTATCGTAACCTACACCGCATTCACCATCGAAAACAGGAACTTTGAACTCTCTATTTGGATATTCACCATATTTATCAATGAGAGCTTGTAAAGCAACTTCTATAGTCCCGTTAGTCACTTTAATAGGATGACTGCCTATGTCATCGGGTATATTGGCGGGATCATCAATAAAAGGTTTTATGTTGCCCGGATTATTACCATTAGTATAGTTCACTGTCGCGTCTTCTGTAAAATTGGTCCATCCCATACATTGATTGGTTATACTACCCAATGAAACAGTCCCATTACAATCGTTCCGATCCAGCAACCTGCCAGAGGCCACAGCTAAAGGTATATCCGCCCCAAATTCGCAAACGCCAGTTAGCGCCGCAACGGCAGATGCCGATACACCAACCTTATCCTGTCCAAAGATATTGGCGAAAAAGGTATTGATGCGGCCATTCAAGCCATTATTCGCCTCGTTCCTTCGGGCATTTACGTAAACTGCATCGGGAGCCACGCAAACCGCCTGATCACTGCAGGCAACGTAATGATGTGCATTTGTCCATTTTCCGAATGTGATGTCAGTGACGTTGTCGGTAATGGTTACATTCTCCCCTGCTGCTTTGTTGGCTGCAGCAGTGTTGATTGCCACGTTTACTACTGTGTTTCGATTATCCTCTGACAATGGACCCTCTGATGTTCCCAAATCTTTATAAATTTTAGCAAGCTGATTTACCCCCGCAAGGGCTGCTGCATCAGCGGCATTCTGGAGTTCATTTTTAGCTACATATATATACCCAAGATCCACAGCAAGAGCGGTAATTCCGAGAAACACCGTCAGCAAAATAGCCACGACAATAGCCGTTACGCCCTTATCATTCAAAAGTCTGAAGAGATTATTTTTCATATTTACCTCCTCTTCACTCGCATCTCATGGTCGCGCTAGCTTTTAATGTAAGACTTCCAAACCCGAAATTTCCGATCACTAGATAGTCATATGGGTAACTGACGGTTACCCTAAGAAAATCACCAAAAGCGCTACAGGCTGAACCAGAAGTAACCTTTGTATTGTTTCTAAATACTTCGGGAGTAACCGTACCATTCCCAAATGTAATAAGAAGGCCTGATGTATAGTTTATAATCACTGTATTGATTTCGGATACAGAAGGTCTTGTCGATTGCAGAAACACCCCTGCCCTAGCTCCTTCTCTGCTAGCATTTGTAATCACCGCCTGATTATAAAGAACCAGGCCGCCTTCCAAAATCACGAAAATTATAAGCACCAATACCGGCAGTAACAGTGCAAACTCGACGGCGGAAACACCGTGTTCATTCGACTTTTTCATACGATAAAACCTGCCTGCTATTACCGCTCTTTATTTACCGCCACCAACCGAAAGGGTGAAAGTTGGTGTTGATTCTTTCTCTTTAAAACCAGTTTCATATTTATTCACCACATTTTTAGCCACCACTCCATTCACGCCTTCAACAGGCTCCAGGTTTCCTTCTGCATCGGGGTTATGTATCTGATTAATCTTTACCAGTTTGTGCGATGTGCCGTAATCCGCATCAATCCTGCTATAGCAAGCGCTCAAAAGAGTAACGACCGATATAGCGCAAATCAACAAAAATAGTAAACGTCTCATGCATGCCTCCTTTAAGGTACAATATGACCGAAGTCGCCATCAAGTCCCCCACCTCCACTTACCGAAGGCTGAGAACTACTAATACCCGTGTTTGACCGGCCGCCTATAAGCCCCTCATCCAATCCTAACACATAGAATTCCAGATCATTCGGTTCCACAAACTGGTCTGTCGGCAGTGTCTGTTTCGCCAAATCCAACGGTTTAACAAGATGTGGTGTTACGATAATGACCAGTTCCGTTTCATTCTTCTGGAACTCGGAACTCTTAAATAGATTTCCAAGGATAGGAATATCACCGAGAAGAGGTACTTTCCTTATTGCCTCTCTAACATCGTCTCTGAGCAGACCGGCAACGGCAAAGCTCTGACCATCGGCAAGTTCCACTGTTGTAGAAACTCTCCTTGTCTGGAGAGCCGGCACAAAGTAACCACTAATATACATTGCGTTTGTAAAGTCCAACTCAGAAACTTCCGGCGCAACTGCCATGCTGATTCTTCCGTTACCCAAAACAGTGGGAGTGAAATTCAGACCAACGCCATAGTTTTTGAAATTTACATTTGCTTTTCCATCATTATCTATTACAGGATAAGGATATTCGCCTCCCGCGAGAAAATTGGCTTGTTTACCCGTCATAGTAATAAGTGTCGGTTCCGCCAGTACCTTGATAAGACCACGTTGCTTCATGGCATCTATTAATGTTGTCCATGTAACATCTCCTCTTATATACTGGCCATAAAGTTGACTCGAAAGGGCGGCCGGAGCATCAAGCAAGCTTAGAAAACGAATGGTTCCATCTGCTCCCATACGGCCTATCGCATTGAAATTGATGCCTAATTTGCGGCCGAGAGATTTTGACATCTCAGAGATTCTGACTTCCAGCATCACCTGCTGGACACCTCCCACTTCAAGGAGATTGATTAATTTCTTATCTTTACCGGAATATGACTCTGCCAATGTAAGCATTTTCGAGAGAGTTGCCGCGTTCGAAACGGTCCCCGAAAGAATAATGCTGTTCCCCGAGTTTAAAACCTGGATATTTTTTTCATTAGGGAAAATTTTATGAAGATCATCTTTCAGGGATACGACAAGAGGCACGACATCCGATTTCACTTCTACGCGATAGATTGTGAAGGGATAGGTATCCTCATTTTTGAATAATTTAATATGTGCTATTCCCGGATTTTCTCCTATAAGATATATTTTCTTGGGCGACAGGATTTCAGCCTTCACAATATCTTTTTCCGGAATTTCGAATTTGCTTATATCTTTATTAATCCTGAGGATCATCGCCTTGCCGATCATGACGGTATGCGTTTTCTGGTTTACGATGCTCACACCATCGACATCTTCACAGATTTCATTTTTACAATCGTCCTTTTCAGCAGCCAGAGCGGCAACAGGAAGGAGCAAAAAGAAGGCAAGGATTATCCAAAGAATGTTTTTACTTCCTCTTCTCATGGTTGACATCATTTCGCCCTCCCTTCAAATTGATATTCTGTTACTTCTCCCCCTATAATAGCCTGAACGATTACCGGCTTTGTTTTTTTAATGACTGTTACTGCCTTACGCGCTGGTTGAGAAACACTTGCCGATGGAACCGCGGAACCAGTTAGAGAAGCAAGCAGTACCGGTACAGTTACGCCCCGCGTCGTTATTGAGCTCGTATCGGTCGGATTGCGCAGTGCAAGCATAACCCTGCCTGCTGCTGCTGCCAGTGCCAGCTTTTCCGCCTCAACGGTTGTTAGTTCCATCGTGATCACGTCAACAGGTGTGGGCTTTTCCTGTTTGCCGGTCATATCCATCTGCGGTCCCACCGTGAGAACGAGAACGTTTTCCAGAACTGTTTTTGTAAGACCTTCCATGGTCACCAGAACATCAACATGGTTCCCGGGATTAATAAATCCCGACACACCGATGACTTTGTCCACCTTAACCGCCATAGCTCGTTTATTCGGTGAGATGATGGCACTGACTCCACCTGTCTTTACCGAGGTCGGTGCAAGCTGCGTCTCAAACAGAGGCTCTCCGGCCTTCACAGGATAGAGAAGAGTTCTCCCCACCACTTGCGATGGATTGGTAAAATACCCCTGCGGCAAACTGCTTTTAAGAAATGGAGATGTTTTTACCTGTGCTGTATCCAACACCTTTCCCCATGACAGATCAACCGCTGCGACAACGACCGGTTGGGTTAAAACATTTTCAGGCTTGACGGCGGTTCGCTTTTGAAGCCAGGTGTATGTCCCGACACCCACCAGTAAAGCCACGATTATGCCCGCGATAAGTAACACCAAAGATATGTTCTTATTCATCGCTGTGTACTTTTACCCTCCCTTATAAACATAGACTTTATCTCACTTGTGACGCTCTTAATTACATTTTGTCATTCCCGTGCCTTTTTGTCCCCCCGCTGGCGGGGGATCAAGGGGGTGGACAAATCTGCTAAACAGATTTTATGATCACTGCTGCAATAGTCCCTATTGCTATTGCCACACCATAACAGAGCTTAGGAGCATTTTGTGTCTCAATCGGTTTATTATAATTAAAAGTTCGAAAAAAAATTAATCCTTTTAAGGTTTGCACAACTGCAGCTCTTTTGGCTTTTAGTCGGGGATGAATAATCATTAAAACAATTGCATATATACCGCCTATTAAAGCCGTGTATAATGCCGCCCATAGCACCATTTGTGGACCAATCATAGCTCCCACTGCACCCATGAGTTTTACGTCTCCGGCACCCATACCGCCAAATGCGTACAGCAAAATCAGTAGCGACACGCCTGTAAACAGCCCTGCCGCGGAATAAAGCAAACCGGAAACGCCGCCTAAAATAAAATTAAGGCCCAGTCCGAGGATCACAGCCGAAAAAGTCAGCCAGTTTGGGATTCTATTACTACGAATGTCCATTATTGAGGCAATCATCAAAACGCACAACAACACTATATTTCCCGTGTTAAATACATGTACCTCCAAATTTGCTGTCCCTCAAATTTATTTATTTCGTGAGAAAGTCGGACACCTTTCTCAAAAAGCATTTAGAGCATTATAAGGCACGGCAACCACTCCGATTAGTGGTTGCCGTTCACAAAATTTAATCACGCCGTTTATTGGCGTTAGGTTTTGATTATGACTTGCTTAAACAAGCAAGAACAGAATCAAACTTTTCGTCAATCTTCTCACCTACGAAAAACACAACAGCAGCAATTGCCAATGCGATGCCCACCGCAATTAGTGCGTACTCGATGGCTGTCACACCTTCTTCACCTTTAAAAAATCTTTTTAAAGCTTTCATTTTTCCCTCCCTTTGGAAAATTTATTAAAATTTCCGGTACTCTCCGGCTAAGCGATTCATTTTGTTAAACATTAATAAAAAAAAGCAATCCCCCTAAAGAGGGGTTTTTGAACATTATTTTATTAAACCAAAAGCTAATAAATTGTTATTGATCGTGCTTCAATACAAAAAAATTCTGACCCGATATTCAAAATAATTCTTTATTTTGAAATAATATTTAATCGTTATTCAATTTTCTTTTGTAAATCCACATTTAGGTAAGAATAGTTCAAAGATTTAAATAAAAGTCGCGCATATAATTAAATCTCTAAACTATAGTTAGATGGGCTTTGGATTTCTTATTCCCCTCCCCTTTGAAGATTAGAAATAATTCTATTACTATTTTTAGTCTTGTCAATATCTTTTTTAGGACAAATTAAATTAATTTAATGTCTTACATTTTTATACATTTTAATTTACAGGTCTATTGTACCTTGGTACTATCTTTTTTAAATCACAGTTTTTTACAATTATTATAAAGGTTTCAATATTCTCTGATAAATAGTACTTTTACTATAGAAAATTTACGCAAATAAATTGATTTATCTACTGACCTTTAAAGTATTATATGATACTAAATTATAAGTGAAAATATCTGAAATCATTAAATTGAATTAATAAAATAATGAATAAATATTTCAGCTTAAGCAATAATAATATTTCTAATTTGACACCTTTCCGAGCAGCTTTTATCATAGCCGTCTTTGCGGCCTCAATATTATATGGAGTTTCTGTCTGTCGCCCTCTACAGATTTCCTCCGGTGGAATTCCTAAACCGGCGGATTTACAATGTTACCAAAACATTGTGAAAAGGATTCAGGTAGGCGAAAACTATTATTCTGCCGCAGGCAAAGAACTTCGCTCCTTTGGTTATACGACGGGTAGCGTTTTTAATTGGCGTTTGCCAACACTAGCCTTGTTTTTAGGGCACCTGCCTTCTCTTAAAGCAGGCCATTGTATTGCATTTATTCTTGCACTAATAACACTCCTGTTGTGGATGATGGTTTTCCACCAACACAAGTATAAAGTATGGCAGGTTTTTCTGGGTGGACTGATTTTATCCGGTCCTGTAATTTATGGCATTATACCATTGCCTTTTCTATCCCATGAATACTGGGCTGGAACGCTAATTGCGATTTCTTTGGCTCTACATTCTTTGGGTTGGCGTTATACTGCTGTGACGATGGGAGTTTTGGCTCTTCTTTTAAGGGAACTTTCTTTGCCTTTTCTTTTTATCATGATGAGCCTAGCTTGTATTGAAGGACAGAAAAAAGAAGCTCTCCTTTGGTTTTTGGGTATTGTCGTGTTTGGTTTGGTAATGCTTCTGCATTGGTCTATTGTGAATAAACTTATTACAGAAAATGATATCGTTCTAAAAGGAGGATGGATAGTTTTTGGCGGTTGGCCTTTTGTGCTGAACACTTCTCAGATGCATCCGTTTCTCATATTTGCCCCACCGTGGGTCGCCGCAATCATTTTACCCCTGTCCCTCCTTGGCTTTACAGGGTGGTGTGGTTATATAGGAATAAGAGTTGCTTGCACAGTAGGCATATACGTGCTCGCTTTTTCGATTGTCGGTCGGTCGTTTAATATATATTGGGGGTTAATGTATACTTTTTTAATGCCTCTTGGATTACTACATTTGCCTTATGTCCTCAAAAAAATCCGGCAATCCTTGCTGCGGCATCATAAAATTTAATGTACCAATGACCTCGTTGCTTCTATTGATCCAGTTCTTATCTTTTTTCATTTTATAAGCTATGACTTTATTGACACCCATGAGCAATAAAACCGTGCCCAATATATTGATTGCGCTCCATGTTATTCAGAAAAGGTTGATTCTTTTTTCTAACAGCAGGCTCAACTAAAACTATACTGAATCCTAATATATTTTCACTTCTTAGTATCCTCCCTTTTCCTTTTATGAAATCTAAAATATAGTCCATGTCGTAATCACTAACCACAGCATAGGAATTTTTGAAATCCGGAATCGGATAGATTGTTTTGTCATACAAAGCACCATTGCCCCAATTTCGAGCCACATAAAATTCCTTGCAAGGAAATAAAGCGTAAAACTTGTCACCTAAAGGCCATTTATTTTTTTGCGGTAGAAAATATATTGAGTGAACTTTATCAAGTTCCTGCTGAATTTTTTTGAACTGGGGATAACCTTTAATATTATGATAATTATTAATTTCCACTTTATCTACTGCCCGGGTATAATCCGGTAAATTAATATATATTAAAATTAAATTATAGGTCGTAAAGAATGACAGCAGAAAGAAAAGCAGCAAACGGCTCTTCTTTGAGTTACATTTACAAGTGAAATCAACTATAAACAGACTTACCACTGGTATCAAAATCGATGCATAACGACTAATTGCCTGAGGCGAAAAACTATGTGAAAGTAATTTAAATAAAATTGCACTTGTATAAGCACAGCCCCAAAAATACCATTCAAAATATTTGATATTAAGAATTCTTCCAACCATACTAGTTGGCGCATTGATGGATCGCAAATCTACCCTAAAAACAAAAAAAGACATCAGTGCCGCTATAAACAAAAAAATACCGACTATGAAATATGGGTAATTCGACAAGTAAACCAATGATATGAGATGAGCGAAAACATTGTTGAAAAATCCTATAACCCGTTCAAAATAGTGATTCATAATTACCAATTCGAAAAAGATTGATGTGGGCTGGCCTTGACTTGACATAGCGCCAAGTATGTTTCCTTCTCTCAAATAGTTGAGAATTGCGCCGGGTGAAATCAAAATTATAAATATCCCTAATAACGATGAATACTTAAACGCTGCGGTACGAAAAGAATTTTCTTTGAGAATCATGGACAACCCATAAATGAAAAAAAATACAAGAACACCTATGACACCGACATATTTGCAATACCACGCGGCAACAAAAAAGGTGAGAGAAACAAATGCGGAGACATTAAAAGTATTTTTTTCATT
>CAYNWA010000004.1:66879-69458 GCA_964400795.1 uncultured Smithella sp. | reverse complement strand
CTCTTCTTGATCTTCCTAAAAAATATAATCCTAAAGAAGAAAAAGTGATAAAGACAGCCTCGACCCATGCTGAATAGAGAATTCTTGAACTAAAATATTGTTTAAAAAGTATCAGAAAAAGAAGCGATATTATATAAAAATGACTTAACTGAAGATATTTTTCGACTTCCGAATCCTTCAAAGTCTTTATCAGAATAATAAATACTATAGAAAAGGAAAGCGCATTTATCAACAAAGCACTTTTCAGAAAGTCACCATTGAAGATTATTCTAGCAAAATTTAAAAGTAACGGATATCCACCGGGGGCAAGTGTTTCCCTTATTTCAGTGAATCTACCTGATGCCATCTGAGCGGCCATTGCAAAATAGTATCCCGTATCGCCATCCACGTGTGCTCCAAATGGAAATAAAACAAAAAAAGTCATAACCAGAAGGATCATCACCAACAAAAATATGGAATTCTCTTGTAATATTTTTAGCACAGCCGGTTCTTTCCCATGATATTAAAATGCTATTTCGTTTCTCTTTACAGTAGTTCTCTTTTCGCAACAATGTATGTCAGTTTCTAATATTCAAAAAATTGACTTATCTTGCGTTTAGCTGCATTGGACAGTTGTTACAATATTTATAAATATTTTTTTCTATATTTATCGCAATCGTGGAGATAAAAATCATAATTTTTGAGTTCTTCAAATGCCCCGTCTTCTAAAATACGGGTTTCTACAATAGGAACAGCAGAGCGCCAATGGGCGATTGGTTTTCCAGCAATATTTTCGGTAGCGATAATGTAATCCAATTCTTCCGCATTCTGGCACACATTAGCATAGTTTTGTTTAAATTTCGTTTTATCAAGCCTCCACCCCAGCCTGTAGCTTATTTCTTTTGATTTCATAGGATTTTTATCCATTAAAGGGAGTATAATGTTGACCCTTTTTGCATATTCCAATGCAGTCTTTTTATAAAATACGACACCTGAGCCTTGAGACGCTGATACATAAGAAGGTTTTCTTGATCCAAGCCAGGGAATCTCAGATGATCCATCCCATAAAACGGTGGCATCTTTAGGCAATACATTCCGAAAAAATGCGTTACTATCTTCGTTACGCTCAAGCATCTTAGACCATGGAGATTGACGATTCCATAAGACACTGGAAAATATTAACAAAAGGAAGCACAATAGATAAATCATAAAACTAGGAGATTTATCCCAATGATTATAGAAAAAAAAGATAACCAGAGATAATATCAATGGAATAGATAGGTATAAAAAAATATACTCTAGCAACGGTGCCGTTGCTGTAATATTGAAATCGTTTTTTATGAATAGCTTAATAAGGGGTATGATATATGGCAGCATAATATTAATAATTATAATGATAGCCATGATCATAAGAACAGTCGGTCTTAATGATTTCATCGGAGTAAAATCATTCCTTGATGCTTGCACAGACAGATAGACAAATATAAGTGTAATGCCAAAACTTATTGCACCTAAAGAAATGCAGTACCACGTCAATACAAAAAAAGAGCAGAGCAGCAATCTGTTTTCCCGATTCTCAATCTCAAGAAAATTAACAATAAGCACCGTTACACCGAGAGCAGAAATAAATTGAACGAACCACAGGGCTCGCCATGCTTGTATCTGCATTATTAGTTCAATTTTTAAAATCTCCCCGCCAATAATATTAATCAACATACCGCAACACGCTCCTATAATAGAAGCTAAGAAAAGATGACGGATTGAATCTTTCGAAAACAAGATAGCAATAAATACTATGGCAACAGTAAAGAAGATCTCTGTCCATGAACTTAATGGCCACAACGCTAAGAACATGAAGCTGGACCTAATCTTGATAATTTGTTGCCAATCAGGAGAAATGAAACGAAATAATCCCGCCAACGGTTCTATTTTAGAATAACCTAGTAACAAGATGATTACAGCAAGTATCGGCGCTAAAAATAAGAATCGTGGCCTTGTAATTATAAGATAAGTATAAAAAACAAGACATGCGCTAAATGTTATTATTGGATGTATAAAAAAAGATAACAAAACTAAAATGGTGGCCACAACATACTTTCTTGTGAGAATACAGCGTACACCCAAGATGCAAAGAGCTTCAGAATAGATTCGGGGATTAATAAATGGTTCAGCATACTGAAAACAATTAAAACCACCATAATGAGCTCTCATAAAAAAAAGTATAGCTAAACATACATAAAGTTCCTTGCTCTTGAAGAATAGTCTAAACAGCAGAATAGACGAAGAAATCCAAAGAATCTGACCGAAAACAGTCAAAATCAGCGCGCTCTTATATATGCCGAAATATTTAATCAATACGGCATAGATTTGAGGGAAAATGGTGTAATTATCCTGCGAACCGTATTTTATAAAAAGGTCACCGGCAAAGTTTTCAGGATACAAATCCTTGAGCGCCATGAATGTATAGATAACGCCATCATGCCAAATTCCATTATAGGGATGTTTGAGAAGCCAAAGTGAAGCCAAAATGGAAAAAAATATAATACTTTGTCGAAGGCTCAAAGACTTTTCTTCCATATTAATACATCCCTGCTTCACTA
>CAYNWA010000004.1:58041-66869 GCA_964400795.1 uncultured Smithella sp. | reverse complement strand
AGCTTGTTTTTTCTCTTGTAGAGCACTGCCGCTTTACCACTTTTACAACATTCCATCCGGAATTTTCATCTAAATATTTCCGATATTTTGAATTTGATTTACAAGTGGCTTTTTATACGTCTGGGAAATTACATTAAAGTACTATTAGAAATTTTTATTTTACGGGCGAAATACTCTCTTTGTTTATTGTCCACTCGTTGTTGATTTTTTTAATACTCAACTTCTTTTTTATAGTCCCCTTGAATATGGAGGAACTGTAATGTTGCATGAACACTGCTGTTGCCAAAGCTGTCTTTTCATCGACCGATATTTGTAAATCTTCAATTTTGATGTTGATGTTTTTACTTTTTTGACGGACATTGGTTTTGTACGTTATCCAAGCATTTAAGTCCATTCCTTTTGTCCGAAAATCCGATGTATAACAATGACGATAAGTTTCCATATCACCCGATTGCCAACTGGTCAGCCATTGATTTACAAATTTTCTGATATCTTCTTTGATTGTTTTTTGTGCTTCGCTCTGTTGACTGATTACAGGAGCTGCAACAGGTGCGGCAGGTGCGGGAACGACTTCGGTTTGAACAACAGGATTTTTAGTTTTGGCATCAGTAACTATTTGCGCCGGAGCAACAGTTTTTTCAAGGCCGATTTCTGTAACTTCTGCCTTTGTTGATATGGCAACGGTTGTCAATAATATTACAAATATTAGTATCCCGTTTTTTTTCATATTATTCTTTTGTAAAGATTATTGCGTCATGTAAGAGGCCGGGATGAAATCTTGTCTGTAATTAATTTTTTTACATCAAATGGGTTACATCATTTCTCCATATATCTTCCATTCGTTGTTGATATTTCTGAGTTCCAATGTTTTCTTGCCTGAATCCCTGGTAATGGAAGAACTGTAATGTTGGGTAAACACTGCCGTCGCTTTATTTTCATCCGCGGTGATTTGTAAATTTTCAATCGTTATATTGATATTTTTACTTTTCCTGAAAACATTGGTTTTATGCGCTATCCAGGCATCTAGGTTCTTTCCTTTTGACTGAAAATCCGACGCATAAAGACTGCTGTACGTTTTTATATCGCCTGATTTCCAGCTGGCCAACCATTTATTGATAAAATTCCGGACTTCTTCTTTGTGATCAACGGCGACGGCAACAACTGCCGGAGGAGGAGCAATATCTTCCGCTATTTTTTCCGGCTTTTGCATGTTATAAACCCAATAACCTATGACGGCGCACAACAGGACAACTCCCGCGATCACAACGCCAAGAAACTTTTTGTTATTGCTTCCCTCTACCATCTGAATGTTTTCATATTCCTTCACCGGAGATTCAGAAGATATCGTTGCATGCGTTTGTTTGTCCAATGTAGGCGCATCCACCGCAGCCCGCCGATTGATGCCTTCCATTTGATTTTCAGGTCTTGGCATATCCGTCGTGGAAGTCATTTTGGATGTTTTTGTTTCAGGCAGAGGAATTTTTATGTTTACAGATTTATCTATCTTACGATTCAATTCCTGTTTGGCTTCTTTTTTAGGAGCATAGGTAATGACAGGGTTACCCCATTTTGGATTAAATTTTTTAGCTGTTTTTTTTTTAGGAGCATATACAACGACAGGCTTACCCCACTTCGGCGAAGATTTTTTTTGGGGACGATTTATTCCTGAGGCATCCGATAAAGAATTTTCAGTTGATGATGTCGGGGCTTCAGTCTGATTTTCTTTTTTATCTGAATCACTCATAATCTATTTCTTCATAATAATTTAATTTGCCAGATTATAAGAAGAACGACTTTATCTGTCAATGAAATGTTCATCCCTCGAAGATGCGCTGTTGGTATCTTAAAATTTGAACGCCCTGCTATCATCATACAGGGCGTTCAAATTAAGGTTGATCGGTAAGTTTATTAATTCTATCTTTGTTTTTCAAGGAAGCTCAGGTCAATGACATTCACACCTTTATCCGTACGGCTTTCCTCCGGCCACTGCAATCCCAGAGTATGAACCATTTTACCCATACCACTCAATATTCGATAAGAACTGTACATCTTGTCATATTGCGCATTAATCAAATCTCTCTTAGCCGTAATCATTTCAGCGGATGAATCCAGCACGTCAAACAGGGTGCGTCTGCCAATGGACCATTGTGAAACGTACGCGTCCGCTGTCTTTCTCGTAGAAAGAACGTATTGTTCAAGCTCCCGGACTCTGTTTTTATCCGCCATATACGATGCATAGGACAGGCGAATGGATTGAATGGTTTGCAACTCCGTGTGTTTCGCTATTTCTTCCGCTTCATTGATCAAATATGTTGTTTCTTTTATTCTCGCCTGATTAATAAATCCGTTAAATATATTGAACGTGAGGGTTGCATTGACCTGGAAATAATCCTCGTAATCATAGGACGCTACGGGTCTGTTTAAATCTTCTCCCCAGGTATAATCTGCCCCCACATCAACACTGGGATAGGCCAGTGCCCTGGCTGTTTTATGCTGATACATTCTTGCTGCGATATCCGCCTTTGCCGACTTTAAGGTGGGGTGATTTTCCAGGGCCATCCTTTCCGCGTCCTCCAACGTCGCGGGAATTTCAGCATCGACCGGATCAGGTCTGACCGGACCTACCGGCAAATATCCGATGACGGCCTGATAATCCGTCCTGGCATTTTCTACATTCGCCAAGGTTACGATAATATTGGATTGTGCCAATGCCAGACGGGCTGTAATCTGTTCAAGATCCACGCCGCGATCGACGCCGGCCTGACTTCTTAATTTGATTTGATCAAAAAATCGCTGATGAATGAGAAGATTTTCTTTCGCCAGGGCGTGTTGTTCGACTGCGCGCAGATAGTTCAGATAAACCTTGCTGGTGAGCAATGCTGTATTTTCCGCGGTGCCCTGTAAAAGATAGGCCTGCGAAGCGACGCGCGACTTCTGACGATTCATTTCTGAAAATGTAGCGCCTCCCCGGAATAAATTCTGCCGGAGTCTTACCGTCGCCGACCTGGGCTGGAATTCATCCTCAGTCCAATAGGGATGATGCTGATCAATCCAGCCGGTTGACAAAGCGGTGTCTATTTTGGGAAAAAAGTCCGCCATGGCCTGACGCACTTCCTGTTCTCTCGCCAGTCGATTATAAGCCACAGCTGTTATTTCCGGATTTCTCTGCAATACTGCTTTAACAGCCTCCTGAAGTGTTTCCGCGCTGACATCGACCACACCCACAACAATAAAAATAAAAATTAAGAAAACTTTTATGCAATGTTTCATATGATCCTCCCTAAATAAATAATGAGAATGAAACTAAAAATAAAACATTCCTTAAAATTATAAATGCTTTACCAATTCACTTGTCCGGTAAAATTAATTTTAAAAATCCACATTTAGGTAAGTATAGTTCACAGATTTAATCCATCACATTTGAACTATAATTAGATGGGCTTTGGATTTCTGCACCTCGCAAAAAATAATGTGATGATTTAATTAACATTTTAACTATTGTCAAGAATATTTTCAAGACATTTATCATCCGTCAACGATCACGTTTAACGCCTGACAGCACGGGTATGAACCCCAGGACAAGCCCTAGAACCTAATTCCGCCCCCCCGGGGCGGTGTATTAGACCCGCCGCTGTGCGGGATTGTTTTTGTCCCGCTAAGCTTCGCTTGCGGGATACCACGGATATTTTCGATATCCTCCGCTAACGCGGGATAGTTCAACTTACAAATATTACTGCACTATGTTTGTAATATTTGAGTTTCACTAATTCAACTAATAGATATTACCGCACTGCGTTTGTAATATCTGAGTCTCATTATAGAATATCTTCGACAATGATATTGTCTTTGGATATTTTTTCCCTTATTTGTTCGCGCTCAATTATTTTTTCCTGTGCTTTCTCCGGAAGCTCGGTGAAAAGGATAATATTTTTTTTCGTCAGTAAATCAATCAAATCTTCAAGAAGCCGAATGAGACCAGCATCTGAGTGAGCCAGCAGACTTTTCAGGAATTTGTTGTCAAGATTATCCTTGAGGAAATCAAGGACCTCTTCATCATTAATGGATTTTTGTTCTGTTGAATTGGGTCCGGCAATCGTCCGCAATCCAATGATTTTCCCGTCAGCATTTCGTTCAATGTAAGGCATGGCATATCATCCTGAAAGACTGAATTTATGAAACCGTTGATATATTTTTTGAAAATCTTGCTTCTTCACGCATTGCAGAACGACATTTTTGTGTCTTAATATTTATTTAAGTTATCACTGATCGCTTTTTTTTACAAATCTTTTTTATATTAGATATTTAGTAAAATTTTAATGAACTCTCCCCGCAACAAGCTGCGGGGAATTGCAAGTTGAAAAATTTATATATTTTTTTTAAAAATTGTGCGATTATATTAAAATAGCTTGATTAAAAAAATACACATCAAATATTTTAGAATAATTTATGCCAACCAGTAACGATACAAACATTAATAATAATTGGAATGTTACGGATAGCAAAGATATGCATGAAGATCCTCTTCTGGATTGTCTGGTCACGCTGGCCAAATTCTATGGCCGCAATATTTCAAGAGCAAGTTTGAGCGCCGGATTACCTCTGGTCCAGAATCGCCTTACCGTTGAACTGTTCAACCGGGCCGCCAATCGAGCCGATCTTTCTTCACGGACACTTTTAAAACCGCTTGACGAGATCAATCCCATACAACTGCCCGCCATATTATTACTTCATGACAGACAGGCATGCATTGTCGTTAAACAGGACATAGCGCGTAATCAATATAACATTATTGTGCCTCAAAGCGGCACCGGAGAAAGAGCAATTACCAAAAGTGAGTTGGCAAAGCTTTACACAGGCTACGCAATATTTGTCCGTCCAAAATACATGGCAGACAAGCAATCCGTTGTCGATATACAACCCATGAGTAAATCAAAACACTGGTTTTGGGGAACCCTCCTGGAATCATGGCGTGTCTATCGGGATGTCTTATTAGCCGCATTTCTCATCAATGTATTTGGTCTGGTCGGCATATTTTATGTGCTTAATGTTTACGACCGGGTCATCCCCAATAACGCCACTGAAACGCTCTGGGTTTTGTCCATCGGCGTGCTGGTCATATATCTTTTTGCTGTAATCATGAGGGCATTGAGAAGTTATTTTATTGATGAAGCGGCCAAGAAAACCAATCTGAAAATTTCCGCCATGCTGCTTCAAAAAGTTCTCGACCTGAAAATGGAAGCCCGTCCGCAATCCATAGGCTCTTTTACGAAAAATCTACAGGAATTTGAAGGTATCCGTGATTTCATCACATCATTCTCCATTACCGCCGTTATTGACCTCCCTTTCACACTGATTGGTCTGTTCGTTGTCTGGTGGATCGGTGGTTATATGGTTCTGGTTCACGTGATAACGATTGCGATCCTGATTGCCTACGCTTATTTCATACAGGCTCCATTGCAAAGGGTTGTCGAAAAAACAATCAAAGCCTCCGCGCAGAAGAATGCCATTCTCATTGAAGGCGTAGCCGGCCTTGAAACAATCAAGATGCTGGGAGCCGAAGGCCAGGTTCAAAGAGCCTGGGAAGAAGCCGTCAGCTATATTTCGAAATGGGGCAACAAGTCACGTATACTTTCATCTTCGGTACAGGATGTTACCTATTTCGTGTCCAACCTTATGACGGTGGCTGTCGTTATTGTCGGTGTCTATATGATCACTGCGGGCGATCTTACCTCAGGGGGACTGGTTGCCCTGGTCATTTTATCGCGGCAGGTCATCGCCCCCATGGCACAGGTTGTAAACCTCGCCACGCGATATCATCATGCCAGGGAAGCTTTAAAAACACTCGATGACATCATGAAACTTCCTGTCGAGCGGCCTGCCGGCAAAACATTTTTACCCAGGAAACGTTTTGATGGCGTCATCGGAGTGAAAAATCTCGTCTTTTCCTATCCCGACCAGGCCACCAAAGTCCTCAACAATATTACGCTGCAAATCAAAGCGGGTGAGAAAGTGGGCGTTATCGGACCGGTGGGCTCCGGAAAAACAACCCTGGGCAAATTAATACTGGGTTTATATGAACCCATAAGCGGCATGGTCACCATGGATGGCACCGACATACGGCAGATTGATCCCGCGGAATTGCGACACTTTCTTGGATACGTCCCTCAGGACATCACTCTTTTTCGGGGTACGGTGCGGGACAATATAACAATGGGCGTGCCAGAAATTGACGATCAAAATGTTATGCAGGCCGCAGAAATGGCCGGTGTAAATGAATTCGTACAGAAACATCCCTCCGGATTTGATATGATGGTGGAGGAATTCGGCCGCGGACTTTCCGGCGGCCAAAGACAAAGCGTTGCCATGGCTCGCGCTCTTTTACTTGATCCGCCCGTGCTGGTGCTGGATGAACCGACAAGTAATATGGACAATCGGTCTGAACTCAGATTAAAGGAGTATCTCGCACAGGCCGTAAAAGAAAAAACCGTGATATTGATCACGCATCGGGCCTCTCTTTTAGACATGGTCAATCGATTGATTGTGATTGATAACGGAACTATTATTGCTGATGGCCCGAAAGATTTTGTCCTTGAAGCCATGAGAAAAGGACAACTGAATTTGTAACAGGGAGAACTTGGCTTGAAAAAACTGTTTGAGTCTTTTAAAAATAGCGAAGTTTGCAAAGCGTTCAGGGATTTACCCGATACGGATAAGATTGATTTTAAGCAAATGAAGAAGAATTTTAAGATCAATCAGCTTTTCCGCAGACTGCCTGAAGAGGATGTAGACTTCACCACGGATATCCGGACAACCATTCTCTCCCAAACACCTCAGGGCGGTAGAATGATTATTTGGACAACCCTGATACTGCTGTTGATCTTTTTAGTCTGGGCATCTTTCTCGGAATTGGAAGAGGTCACCCGTGGCGATGGTAAAGTTGTTCCGTCCGGTCATGTTCAAATTATTCAAAATCTTGAAGGCGGAATCGTCAAAAAAATTCTGGTTAATGTCGGCGATAAGGTTAAAAAGGATCAATTGCTTTTGAAACTGGATCCCACCAGGTTCTCTTCATCGTTTGAGGAAAATCGCGCCAAGTATCTTTCCGATAAGGCAAAGGCTGCCCGTCTGAAAGCCGAGGCCACCGGAACCGCCTTGGTCATTCCTGAAGATGTCATGAAAGAAAGGCCGGATATTGCCGCCCGTGAACGCCAACTGTTTGAAACCCGAAGGATGGAACTGGGATCGAGCACTGAAATCAAGCGTCAGCAAATCAGCCAGCGCAGCCAGGAGTTAAAAGAACTGGAGGCAAAACTGGTCGAACTTAACAGAACATACTCGCTTCTGCAAAAAGAAATCAGCATGATTAAACCCCTCGTCGGCAAAGGTGCCGCTTCCGATGTGGAAGTTCTTCAGCTTGAACGTCAGGCAAGCCAGCTGGAGGGAGAAATTGATCGTGTCAAACACGCAATACCCGCGGCCCAGGCCAAGCTGCAGGAGAGCCAGGTCGCGCTTCGGGAGTTGAATCTTAGTTACCGCAGCAAATCCAGTACGGAATCCAGTGAAGTGCTGAAGGAACTTGATGAAAGCGCAAGCTCTTCTCTTGCCTTGAAAGACAGACTGGATAGAACGGATGTACGTTCTCCCGTGGATGGAATCGTAAACCGTTTAATGGTGAGGACGGTGGGTGGTGTCGTCCAGCCGGGCATGGATATTGTCGAAATCGTACCACAGGTAGGCACTCTGGTGATTGAAGCAAAAATCAAACCGGCGGATATTGCCTTTCTCCGGCCGGGCCAAAAAGCAACGATAAAATTTACAGCCTATGATTACACGATCTATGGATCACTGAAAGCAAAATTGGAACATGTGGGCGCTGACAGTATCACCGACGAGGATGGGAATAGTTACTTTCTCGTCAGGTTAGTGACAGATAAAAGTTATTTAGGCACCAAGGAGCGTCCACTGCCTATCATGCCGGGCATGATTACAACAGTGGAGATTCTCACCGGCAAGAAAACCGTCCTTTCTTACATTCTTAAACCTGTCCTGAAGGCGCGTAGCGTCGCGTTGAGGGAACGTTAGTAAAGGATGTATTCATTTTGTCGGAATTGTCTTATTGTTTATTAATCGAGTAAGGGAATCATGACATGTCTATACTGTTGAGCAGCGCCAACAGCACAGTGATCATAAGATGGGCAGACCATTTGAAAGGATTCTATCAAATTCAAACAGCCCAGTCTCTTGAAGAATTGAAGAAGTTGTGCGGCAATAAAAAATTTGATGCAATTCTTTTGCACAGAATGCTCATCGACGTGCCGACCTTTCAGGGATTATACAAGTTGTCGGAAGGAGCAAAATATTTTCTTCTTTCGGACCGTCCTGATGAAGACGAGGCTCTGTTATTTCTCAAGCTGGGCATCGTGGGATACGGCAATACTTACATCTCGTCTCCACGTCTGACGGAGGCCTTGCGCGTCGTCATCAACGGAGGAGTCTGGCTCGGACAGAAAGTCATCCAGCGGCTGATTACCGATAATGTGAGTAATGTGAAAACAGACAACAATAAAGACAGCGTGATGGTGGCTTTGGCAAAATTGACCAAGGCGGAGCGCCAGATCGCCGAGCTGATTGCCCGCGGACAAACCAACCTGGAAATCGCGGCGAATCTCAAAATAACGGAACGTACTGTCAAGGCCCATCTGACGTCCATTTATGAAAAGACAAAAACCGGCAACCGGCTGAACCTCGCCCTCCTGATTAACCTGGGGAAAAGCCCACAGGGTTGAATATTAGACTTCTCTTTTGATTCTATAATTTACACCAGACTT
>CAYNWA010000004.1:47512-58031 GCA_964400795.1 uncultured Smithella sp. | reverse complement strand
AAATAAAAAAAAAACGCCGCGAAAGGAATTTTCTCTCGCGGCGTTTTGCTGCTATTTTACTTATATTGTGTGATCAACATCGACCTGACTGAGTAGTGCGTTCAATGCTGCAGTAGGATCACTGGGATCGATGCCCGTGATGTTATCGAACGTTACGCTGCCGACCAAACTTGTATGAGTGTTGTCGGTATATACATCCAGAACAGCTTTACCACTGGAGTCGCCGGTTGTGGTATGGAAGCCCAGATTAGAGTGGTCAGCCTCTGGCGAATTTAGAACGGCGGTAATATCGACTTTATCACCATCGATCAACTTGCTATAGTCTATGATAGTATCGTTCCCTTGGCCAGTCTTGAAGGTATCTGCACCAGACCCGCCGGTTAAGGTATCGTCGCCGGAATTGCCTATGAGAATATCATTGCCTTCCCCTCCACTGATGAGGTTGTCGCCCGTGCCTCCTGACAAGACATCATCTGAGGAAGTTCCAGTCAGATTGCCGCTTCCATCAACCGTCACAGTAATGGTACCTGGAGCAGAGGTATCACCGTCTGCATCAGTGCCGGTAACCTCGAAAACGATATCGGCTTGTCCGGTATTGGACAGTGTTGAAACTGACGTCACGACAATTCCAGTGTTAGAGCCTTCTTCACCATAAACCGCAATGTAAGAAATCAGTTCATTGTTGTCGCCTGTAATTTCTATAGGAGCATCTTTTACCGTAGTAAGCGTATCGGTCCCAATCGGATTTCCCGCATCATTGTAAGCCACCCAGGTAATTTCAGAACCAGAATGATCTGCCTGAATAGACACACCGTTCACGAGCGGAGCACTAAATAAAGCTTGAGCGGATCCGTCATTGGGGGTGATTATTTTGCCAAAATTATCACTCGTAAAATCGAGCATAAGGAGTTCGTTATCGTTTACAAGAGGATTGGCAATGCCATACGCATTGTTGTTGAGGTTTACTTCTGCGTTACTCAGGAAACCTGAAAAACTACCAAAGTCAGCAGTTGGGTCAAAGTGATTACCAGCATCATAATAGCCACTAATAAGAACCAAATCATGTTGATCATACTGGTCATTGGGGTCATTTTTGTCTTTGTAAGCTTCGTAGGCGGCATCACCAATGATGTAGTAACTCGCGGGTCCGGAACCGAAAGACGAACCTTCTCCAGCCGTCTTCCATTCTTGAGCTGCGATCAATTCTGGTCCAAGCAGAGTAACTGTATAGGTCTGGGCACTGGTGTCCAGGGACAATGTAAAAATGTTGATGTCAGTCGAATCACTGCCTCCATAAGTGCCGGTATAACCGGTCCATGTGCCATCCAGGTTATCATGCAGATTGATTGGCAATCCGTTTGTTGCGATTAGTGGTGAAGTCATGGCAACCGAAATGGTTCCCGGCCCATCCGCACCATAGCCGAAATTAAATGCCCCTGTTAAAGAATTACCAACCTCATTCGTCATTCCGCCGTGTTGTGCAGAGATAAATACTGGCGTGTCGTCGTCCACATTGATCGCCAACGATCCGGTGGCCGTATCACCGTCATGGTCGGTCGTTACGTATTTGACCGTAAAGTCCACGTTGTTTTCATCGCCGCCCGCCGGATGATCGATCGCATGAAGCTGCGTCACCGTGTATGCGCCGGATGTCGTATCCGTCAGCGTCACCTGCAATACGTCCGTCGTGCCCTGCGTAATCGTCAAAACGGTACCCGCTGGGTTCACCGCCGCCGTAAAGCCTGCCGGTAATACCGCTCCGGCCGCCGTCAGCAGGGTCGTGCCCGCTCCGTCAGCCCCGTAACTGTGAGCCAGTGTGCCCGTCGTGTTAACCGCATCCGCGTCATCACCCGTACCGCCCGCAATGCCGCCCGCCAGAGCGTCGTCGTCAAGCTGTACCAGACTGTTCGCAGATACCGTCGGTATGTCGTCATCGAAGCTGAAGTGCGTACCGATGTCAACATACTGAGAACTCGTCGCGCTGTCGTTGTCGCCATCGATGATCGTCGCCGATGCCGTCAATCTTACATTGCCTGCCGCCAGGGCAAGGTTGGCATTGTCGTTGACACCGTCCACGTCCTCAGGCAGATGGTCGATCTCGGCATACTGCGTCAGGGTAACTGTACCCGATGCATCCACGCTGATCTTGAAAATATCACCTGTTGTCGTACTGCCGACGATGTCGTCGCCGACTTTCGCCACGCTGATGGCCAGACCGTCGCTAGTCAGACCGGTGGCCGCCGTCGCTACCGACAAACTGTATCCCAGAGTCGGTGCGGTGCCGTCATCGTCCGCGCCCATGTTAGAGGTCAGGGTGAACAGGTTCGCAAAGGAACCACTGTCCGTATCGGTTGCGGGACCAATCGTATCTGCATCCTGGGTGACCAAATTGTCTATCGCCGGCTGCTCTGACAAACCCACCGTTACCGTCGGCACGTCGTCGTCAAAGCTGAAGTGCGTACCGATGTCAACATACTGAGAACTCGTCGCGCTGTCGTTGTCGCCATCGATGATCGTCGCCGATGCCGTCAATCTTACATTGCCTGCCGCCAGGGCAAGGTTGGCATTGTCGTTGACACCGTCCACGTCCTCAGGCAGATGGTCGATCTCGGCATACTGCGTCAGGGTAACTGTACCCGATGCATCCACGCTGATCTTGAAAATATCACCTGTTGTCGTACTGCCGACGATGTCGTCGCCGACTTTCGCCACGCTGATGGCCAGACCGTCGCTAGTCAGACCGGTGGCCGCCGTCGCTACCGACAAACTGTATCCCAGAGTCGGTGCGGTGCCGTCATCGTCCGCGCCCATGTTAGAGGTCAGGGTGAACAGGTTCGCAAAGGAACCACTGTCCGTATCGGTTGCGGGACCAATCGTATCTGCATCCTGGGTCGTCAGGCTTACCGGCCGCGGCTCTTCCGCCAATCCTACGGTGACAATCGGGATGTCGTCCAGCACATTCACGTTGAGCATGACTACGCCACTGACCTGATCACCGTCCGCATCCTGTGCCACAACGTCAAGCTCAATACCCTCTGCCAGAAGTGCCTGCAGGTTCTCGCCCTGAACCGGATCATGGAGCATATTGTCGTTTAACGTAAATTTATAAGAACCCGTAGCAGCAGTTACATCCAATGTGTAGGATGCGTTGCTGATAATTATATGACCGCTTCCATTTGCTGTAACTCCGTTCACACTATAAATGGGTTGAGCGGCAGGACCATCAGCACCAAAATTGAAATTGTCCGCCAGGTTCCCCGTGGCACTGGCCGAACCAGTCCCCGTAACTTCGCCGGGACGGCCGGCATCTGCATTCGCTCCCGACAAACCGTCTTCGTCTACCGTAAGGTAATCTGCCGCAACCTTTAGTATTGGTATATCATCCAGGACATCCAGGTCGAGCGTGACCGTACCGCTTACCCGGTCGCCATCGGCATCCTGAGCAACAACGTCAAGCTCAATGCCTTCTGCCAGAAGTGCCTGCAGGTTTTCGCCCTGAACCGGATCATGAATCAGATTATCGGTTAAGGTAAAGGTATATGCGCCAGTCGCGGCGACAACATCCAGTGTATAACCCGTTCCGTTAATGATGATATGACCGCCTACCGCTGTCTGTCCATTCACACTGTAAATGGCCTGAGCAGCTGCACCGTCAGCGCCAAAGTTGAAGTTGTCCGCCAGATTGCCGTTTGCTGTAACCGAATCGGTACCCGTGACTTCGCCCGGACGACCCGCATCCACGTTTGCCCCTGCCAAACCGTCCTCGTCTACTGTCAAAGAATCAGCCTCTACACTCAATACCGGAATGTCGTCGATGATATCAATGGTAATGTGGCCCTGGCTGCTGTTGCCGTAAGCATCGGTCACTGTATAGGTGAAAGTTTCGGCATTATCGATAGTGGTAACCCCATCATTCGCATGCGGCGTGGTATCAAAGGGTTTGGTCAGTGTGTAAATGTAGCTGCCGTCGGCGTTGATCTGAATTTTCCCATAAGCGCCGTTTACTGTTCCAGCTGTATAGGTCAAGACGTCACCGTTGGGATCAGTGGCCGCCAAATTACCTTTCACTGTCTCCGCTACGCTGCTTGGATTGGTACCGGTCACAATGCCCGCTGCCAAATCAGAACCGTCCTGATTAAGATCAAGGGCTGCTTCGTTGACCACCGCATTGGCATCCGGAGCCGTCGGCGAACCATCTTTGACGGCAATGGTCAGTGTCGCCTGATTGACGTCACCATCGCCATCGGTAAGGGTATATTTATACACGTCCGTGTAAGTGGCATCTTTAACCGCCGTATAGGTGTAACTGCCATTGGCATTCCACACCAGCGTACCTTGTGTCCCTGTGGCATCCAAGGCCGTAATAGTTGCACCATCGGCGCCCAGGTTATCATTGGACAGCATACCGCTAGCCGCATCAACCACCAATGTCGCCCCGGACTGGACTGGTCCGGCAATATCAGCTACCGCCACCGGCACGTCGTCCATAATCGTCAGATTCAGTATCGCGTTATGCGTACTGCCATCGCTGTCGGTAAGTGTCACGGTTACCTTGCCGCTGTCACTGTCGGCACCTAAATCGTGAGTGTAGGCGCCAGTCTGGGTAAATTTGTAGGTACCCGTACTTTCATTGATCGTTAATGTCCAGTTCGAAGCTGTAAACGTAGTGACACCTGCCGCACTGGACTTCACAGCCGCACCCAGACCACCATCGTAATCCATTGATACAGTGCCCGGTACATCGCCACCCATACTGAAGGCTAATGTACCTTCGGATGCCACCTGTGTTCCTGCATATAGAGCATCATCGCTCTGGACTGCTGCACCATCCTGGGCTGTCGGAACATTGTTGTCTCCTGCGAAGGTGATGGTCAATTTCGCCTGTGAGGTGTCACCGTCGGAATCCTCCATTTTGTAAATGAATACATCCTGACTGCCTGCAGGGACAGAACTGTTCGCCTGATAAGTGTAACTGCCATCCTCGGCAATGATTAATGTTCCATACTGACCGGCAATCGCCGTGCCCGGATCTACCGTTACCGAACCAGACGTTATGCTCAGAACCTTCCCCGGAATGTCAGCGCTCATTACATCATTAGATAAAATGCCATTCAGCAGGGCGACATTAAGCGTCCCTCCTTCCGTTGCCGTGTTGATATCATCTACTGCCGTCGGAACCGTATCGAGCACTTCAATCGTTAACGTTGAAGAGGAACTGTTGCCATCACTGTTGGTGATCTCGTAGGGAAATACTTCATAAACCGGTCCCTGGCTGTGATCAGCTTGCGGCGGAGGGGTATAGCTGTATGAGCCGTCCGCGTTGATAACGATCGTACCGCCCAAGGGTGTCGCCATGATTACGCCAACATTGGCAGCGCTGCCGTTGACGGCGGTCACAGTAATGCTTGCATCGCCGGACAGATCATTAATCAGAACATTGCCTTCGGTCGCAGTACCGCTGCCTTCCAAGCCTTCCTGCGTTGCGTTGGCATCGGGGTTAGCTTCCGGATTGACCGTTATTGCCGGTACTGGCTCTTCCTGTATAGCAGCATATTCAACAGGTTCCGGAATTCCCCATGTTATCCCTGTTGTTTCGGCACCGCTTCCCGGGGTTATATGTACCCAGTCAGGCGTTACGACATAAACAGGATGGCCACCACCCGCGCTTTGTTCCACGCCGGCGGCTGTCGCTTCGAGTTCTATGGGCTGATCACCTGCCAGCAGGGCATCCTGAATCGCTTTTTGTTCAGCTGAAGCTTCGGCGGTAACCGCAGGAGAAATGGCTCCGTAAACATCCTCATCGACGACTATATCAGAGACCCGGCCAAGATCTAATTGAGTCGGAGGAAATGTATTCATAACGATGGATAAACTTCCATCATCCCCTGTGATAATGCGGTCGTCCGCAAAAATCATACTATTCACTTTAAGTATCCGCACTATACCATCAGGAGATATGGCTTTTACGTTCCCATACAGGATCGCAACCTTCCCGATTGCTTTATGTCCTACTTCACTCGTAGGACTATTTTTGATCTCGGCCATGATAATTTCTCCTTATAAAACTAATGTTATTTATATTTTATACATTATTTTTCGTTTATCCATTGTACCTTGGTGCAATAATTACTGTTACTCATTATGAATGATGATCGATATCCACTTGACCCAGCAAATGATCCAATTGATCAGAAGAACCCAGATCTGAATAATTAATATTATCGAATGTAACACTGGCTTTCAAATGACCGGAAGAGTGGTCTGCACCATCATAAATATCCAATACCGCTTTTCCATCAACTTCACGAACATTGAGATAAGTCTTTGCAACCGCTACATCATCAACCTTGACGATGGAAGAGATATCAACTTTGTCTCCATCTACAGTCTTGTTGTAATCCAGAACAGTGTCATTTCCACCTTCGGAGACAACAAATGTATCGGCACCTGTACCACCCTTGAGGATATTATCGCCGGTTCCACCGCTGAGGATGTCATTACCTTCCTGGCCATAAATAACGTCATTACCGGCACCGCCGCTAATCGTATCGTTACCACCGGTGCGTCCGCTTTCAGCAGAAAGTTCCAAATGATGAGCTTTAATGTAATCAACAATCTCCTGTTCAGTCCAGCCCAGCTTCTCGAATACTTCCCAACCGGCGCCGTCCGGGGTCGTAAGAGCATTAGCGTCCGCAAGAGCGTCTGTATGGACTGAATCACCGAAAATGACATCATCACCGTCTCCGCTGACAAGTTGATCGTCACCGACTCCAAGGAGCGTATATTCCGAAGATCCATGTTGCAAAGCAGCGGTCAATTCTTCAGCAGTGTTGACAATTTCCACTTGACCCACCGGCCCTGTTACTGTCCCATTCCAAAAACTTACACTGCCCGTCCCTGTAACATCAGTATTATCGAAGAATTTCAAATAATTCTCATTGATAGTTGTACCGATACCAATAGCCTCCACATGGGTAATCGGTGACAGCAGGGCAAACGCCTCCACCGAGTTTAACATTGTGATATAGTCTGTTACATTTCCAGGTCCTGCTACACTACCGGAAGAATTAATGTAATACGTCGGATTACCGTCCGTAAGAAAGAAGGTCATATTTTCGTAACCATTAGTCTGGGAACTTAGCCACGCTTTGGACGCGTTAAAAGCAGCCTCATAGTTCGTAGCGCCGGATGCGACCATGTTATCTATCGCCGTATATATGGCACTTAAATTGGCACTCGTAATATTTGACCAGCTGATATTCGCAACTACGTTGCTGTCAAAATCAATAATCTGCAAATTGATGACACCGTCATGGTCAACCAGGTCATTGGCAAGGTTCTTTAAGGCATCCTTAGCCAACTCCATACGAGTCATGCCCGGAGTACCTGAATCGTTATCCATACTGCCTGAACTGTCGACAATCAGTGAAATATTGTAATTTTGACCGGGCTGGACAATGTTATTTACGCCGCCGATATCGCCCACCAGTACATCGCTTCCGGCGCCTCCGGTAATCGGTCCATCCAAAGGCGCATAAGGATCGATATAATGATCAGTGGTTTGACCTGTCTGGTCATCAACGTTGGTACCGACAACCAGTACATTTTCCACCGGCAGGTTGACCGTTAAAGTAGCCGAAGCCGTATCACCATCATAATCTATAATGGTATACTTGAAAACTTCCTGTGCTACCAGCGATGAAGTCGGCCCTGTGTATGTGTAATCTCCGTCCGCAAAATCCACGGTTAATATGCCGCCCTCATGCGTTTTGAGGGTAAGGGTATTCGTGACGGGATCGTATATGCCCGTAGCCGGATCGGATGAAGAAGTATTGAAAACCTCATCAATACCATCACCGTCTACGTCATGGGCAATGGAAACGATCTCGAGAGCAGCCGGACCGTCGGCACCGAAGGATGCGGGAACAGCACCGGTAATGAGATTGCCCGCGATCGTGCTCGGAACGATAACCGTGTCTAACAGAACATCCTGCAACTGGGATAGATCCGTTACAACAATCGGATCAATCTGCACAGTATTAAGCCCGTCATAAGCGAGAGGTTCGAGAGTGGAGGATGTAACCCCCGACCCGACACCCAGAGCAAATGACGTGGTATCGTTATTCGTCAGAAACGTCTCCCATGCAGTTACTTCACTACCAGTAATACCGGCAGTGCCGCCGCCTATATTGTTTGGCTCACCATCGGAGAGGAAGTAGGAAACATTTTGACCTCCAATTATTCCATGTGACAAACTGGCACCGTTAAAGGCTGTCTGCGCTGAAGCAACAGCCGCATCATAGTTGGTACCGGTAGCCGTTGTCAATGCGTTAATGGCAGTTTTAGCCGCATCGGCAGTCATGTATGAACCTACAATGGTGCCTGATGAATTGAATTTCACCACGGTTACGGTAACATCGCCATTTTCTGCATACTTATCGATTAACTGTCCGAGTGCGGCCTTCTCCAAAGCCAGACGCGTCGTATATCCGGCAACTCCTGGATCTTGATTCATCGATGATGAGCAATCGAGAATAAGCAGCAGATTTGTCCCGACACTGGCGCCCTCCCCGACTGTTACGCTTTGATCGCCCGCTGTCGGGCCGTCATCCGCAAACCGGATGTTGTTGCCTAAATCTATAAAATTACTGCTCGTCGCTGTATCGCCGTCAGAATCGGTAATCGTTGCCGTCGCATTTAGCTTCACCAATCCATCACTCAGGGACGTCAACTGATCGTCATACGGTGCTGCTGTATCCCCCGGCAGGGCATGATCGATCGCCTCATACTGAGTCAGCGTTACAACGCCACTGCTGCTGTCCACAGCCAGCGAGAAGACCGTATTACCTGACGTCACACCGCCTAATGTCGACGATGTCGATCCAACCACCGCACCGCTGATTTCGTACAGATAAATATTTGCGCCGCCGCTGTTCAAGCCTGAATCCGTACCATTGCTCCCGACCAGATCCAATGTGTAATTCATCACCGTGGTGCCCGCGCCGTCAGCTCCATATGCAGAGGTATGTCCGAATACACCGTCAAAATTAGCCGTCGAAGAATCCGTGTCGCTGTCTGTCGGTACACCGTCCGTCAGAGCATCGTGGGTTGTTAGAACAACACCTTCCTCGCCGGCCGCTGTTACCGTTACATTCGGTACATCGTCAATAATGCCTATCGTGAGCGTGGCTGGAGAAGAGGTTGCTGTTCCATCGGATACAGTCAACGTAAAGACATCCGTCTCATCAACGCCGTTAACGTCCGTCGTCGGGGTCTTTAATTCATAGGTGTAGGTCGCTACGCCTGTGGAGCTGTTGTAGTCCGTTATACTTAAATCACCGCTCGTCCCATGAATGATAACAGGAGATCCTGCTGTCGCTGCATCCAAGGTGCTGATTGACACGGTTGTGCTGTTGATGGTCACGTTCTGGATGTCGTCCAGTCCGTCCGAATCTGCTATGGTGAAAGTGCCATAAGCAAATTCGGTGTTCGCACTCGCATCGGAACCTGCAGCCAGACCGGATTCATATACCGTGTCGTCTGTCGGATTAATGCTGATCGTAGGCCCGTCATTCGTACCTGTAATCCTAATCGTTAATGTCGCCTGGCTGATATCGCCGTCAGCATCTTTGATCATGTAATTATAATGAACGTCTATGAACTCACCCGTATCCAGACTCTTGACCGCTTCATTACCCGTATTAAGATCATAAGTATAACCTGCTCCTATGGTGGTTAGTGTACCGTACACGGAGCCTGGATCATCTGCTGACGGTCCCATCCATATAACTGGATCTACAGCCGCTGGACCATCCGCACCATAGTTGTCATCCACCGGTCCATCCGTCAAAATATTGCCGCTGACCGATAATGTGTTTACCGTTACCGTGAACGGGCCGTCATTCACAGCCATCGGGCCGTCATCCGCAAACTTGACGTTGCCGCCTAAATCAATCTGTTGGGTCGAGGTCGCCGTGTCGCCGTCACCATCCGTGATCGTGACCGAGGCGTTCAGGTTCACCAGGCCGGTGTTCAAACCCGCCAGCTGACCGTCATACGGCGCTGCCGTGTCGCCGGGTGCCGCATGATCGATCTCCTGATCCTGCGTCAGGGTGACTTTCCCGTCGCCGTCTACCGCCAGCGAGAACACGGTGTTGCCGTCAGTCACGGCACCACTGCTGGCCGCGGTCGATCCCACGATCTCGCCGCCGATCTCGTACAGGTAAATATTCGCGCCGTCGCTGTCCAATCCGGAATCGCTCCCGTCCGCTACCGCCAAAGACAGATCGTATGTGATATCCGACGTGCTCCCCGCGCCGTCCGCGCCGTAGGAGCTTGCACCCACCGTAAAGACGCCGCCGAAGTCCGCCGTCGAGGTCGCCGTGTCGGACGCCGCGCCGATCGTCTCCGCATCCTGCGTCGTTAATATGATCTTCGTCTCGTCGCCTTCATTAAGCACGATGCTCGGGCCGTCATCCGCAAACTTGACGTTGCCGCCTAAATCAATCTGTTGGGTCGA
>CAYNWA010000004.1:38888-47412 GCA_964400795.1 uncultured Smithella sp. | reverse complement strand
TTAATATGATCTTCGTCTCGTCGCCTTCATTAAGCACGATGCTCGGGCCGTCATCGCTAAACGATACCAGTTGACCAATGGCCACGTTGTCCATCGCCACATCGCCATCGCCGTCCGTTACCGTCGCCACTGCGTCGATCTTCCCCGTTAAATCCAATACGTCATTTGGATTCGTCACGTCCGGATGAGCCAAAGATTCATACTGCGTGACGGACAAGACGCCTGTCTCGCTGATCGTCACTTTAAACGCGGTCGCATCCAGCGTCCCGTTTCCGTCGCTGTCGTACTGACCTAACACATCGTTGTTCGTCGCGCCCGCAACCAGCGTGATCGGATGACCGTCTGTGGTCGTCAAACCCGAAGCCGCTGACGTGATATTCAAGCTGACGTCGGTCGTCGCGCCGTCCTGGTCTGCGCCGATGACTTTATCAATGTTCATTACCGCACCGCTCGCCGTCTTCGTAATGCCGAGATCCGTCGACTCGTCGCTGCCGACCGAACCTGCCTCTGTAAAGTTGATTTTAACGGTCGGAACGTCATCTATAATCTCTATAGTAATTGTTGCAGGAGCTGAAGTTTCACCAGCCTTATCTGTAGTGGTCAACGTATAAACTTCTGTCTCCGGTACACCAGGAATATCCGTTGTCGGATCAGTAAGCTGATATTTGTAACTGGCCACTCCTGTCGATGGATCGTAGGACGTGATTGTCAAATTACTACCAGCTATAACTGTGCCAGCCAATTCTGTTATCGGTATCGTCTTGCCGTTGATGGTAACACTGGCAATATTGTCCAGGCCGTCCGGATCAGACACAGTGAAAGTGCCATAAGCAAACTCGGTATCGGCTGCCGGACTGGAACCTGAGGGGAGACCGGATTCATAAACGACATCATTGCCACCTTCCATGTTCCCCGGGTCATTGGTAATGCGCGGCGTGTCATTCGTACCTGTGATGGTAATGGTTAATGTGGATGTAGATGTATCTCCATCCGCATCTTTCATCGTGTAATTGAAGGTCTCTGTCAGGGTCTCGCCTTCTTCTAAAGCCTGAACTGCGGCATCCGCATTGTTTAACGTATAGCTGTATGTGCCATTACCGGTATCAATAAAAGTACCATGGGAAGCTGCCGGACTATCCCAGTTGACAAAACTCTTCGGTTCGTCTGCTCCCGACTGGTCGTTTGTCAGGACATTGCCCATAATCGCTGTGGTCGTGTCTTCCGCAATGGTATTATTATCAACAAGCGCTGTCGGTAAGTCGTCAACTATCTCAAAAGTAATTGTGGCCGGACCGGAGGTGGCCGTGCCATCGAATACAGTCAGGGTAAAGACGTCTGTCTCCGTTCCCGCAAGGTCAGTCGTCGGTTTCGTGAGCTCATATTGATAGCTGCCTGTTCCTGTTGCAGGATCATAACCCGTGATAGTCAGAGTGCCTATGGTGCTGTTGATTGCTGTACCAGCCAAATTTTCAATCGGAATGGTAACACCATTTATTGTCACACTCTTAATATCATCCAATCCGTCCGGATCCGATACGACAAACGTGCCATATGCAAACTCGGTGTTAGCGGCGGCATTGGAACCGGCAGCCAAACCTGACTCATAGACAATATCATTACCACCGATTACGTTACCGGTACTTCCACCAGGCTCACCAGGTTGTCCCGGTTCTCCAGGTTCTCCCGGCTCTCCGGGGACTCCCGGTTCTCCTGGAACTCCCGGATCGCCCGGTTCGCCCGTATATACGGTAATGCCCGGCACATCATTCGTGCCATTGATGGTAATGGTCAATGTAGAGGTATCGGTATCGCCATCAGCATCTTTCATCGTGTAGTTGAAAGTCTCTGTCAGGGTCTCACCATCGTCCAGGCCCTTAACATCAGGATTCTCGTTGTCCAGGGTATAACTGTATGTGCCGTTTCCGTTATCAGTGAAGGTGCCGTAATGAGCATCTGTACTTTCCCAGCTGACGAAGCTTTTCGGTTCGTCCGCACCCGACTGGTCGTTTGCCAGAACATCACCCGTGATGGGACTTGTGGCATGTTCCGGAATTTCGTTGTTATCAATCACCGCCGTCGGCACATCATCCGCTATGTTGATGGTGATTGTCACCGGGGTGGAGGTACTCGAACCGTCTGATACGGTCAGGGTGAAAATGTCCGTTTCCGGACCCGGATTATCGGTCGTCGGAGATTTAAGTTCATATCTGTAATTAGCTACACCTGTCTCAGGATTATAACTCAGGATGGTCATGGTGCCTACGGCTGTGTTGATTTCTGCACCCGCCAAACTTGAAATGGGAATGTTGACACCATTGATGGTGACGCTTTGGATATCGCTCAATCCGTCCGGATCGGATACAGTGAACGTGCCGGTGGCAAACTCGTTACTGGCGGCAGCATTGGAACCGGCGGGTAAACTGGATTCGTAAACCGTATCGGGACCACCGTTCGGATTGCCCGGATCAACCGTGATTGCCGGAGGCAAATTTTCCTGAATGGCAGAATAGTCCTGAATCTCCGGATAGCCCCATGTTATGCCGGTTGTTTCAGCTCCGCTATCGGGAGTAACATGCACCCAGTCAGGTGTTACAACAAAAACAGGATGACCTCCGCCGGAACTTTGTTCTACACCGGCAGCCGTCGCATCCAGTTCTATCGGCTGATCGCCCGCCAGCAGTGCCTGCTGGATCGCTTGCTGCTCGGCTGAAGCATCAGCCGTAACATCAGGAGAAACTGCCCCGTACACATCCTCATCGATGACTATATCGGACACTCGGCCGAGATCCAATTGAGTCGGTGGATATGTATTAAAAACAATCGAGAGGCTTCCATCATCCCCTGTGATGATACGCTCGTCCGCATAAACCGGACTGTTTAATTTTAGAACCCTAACTGTTCCATCAGGTGATATGGCTTTCACGTTTCCGTAAAGAATCGCAACCTTCCCTATTACTTGATGTCCCGATTCACTCGTGGATGACTTTTTGATCTCGGCCATTTTAAATATTCTCCTAAATTTGTTTTAATTTATAATTATGTTTATATTTTTACTTGATTTTATCTTACATATTCTTACGGGTTAATCTATTGTACCTTGGTACAATGTTTCAAAAAGATAATTTCCAAAGAAATTCGCTAATTTTCCCCCTTTTTTTTGCTTAATAGCAGTTACCGGATCGATTCACGGGTATTTTATACCCTCCGCTACGCGGGATTGTTCGACTTACAAATTTCAATACACTTCGCTTTTGAAATTTGAGTCTCACGATAAAAATCAATTATCTTGACAAGATATATAATCTATGGTTATTAAAACATGAATGATTTCATAGTATTGTTTGTCAACGAACTGGAATCAACAAGCCTATCTCGTTATTTTTAAAAGGAATTACGAATTTTGGCGCCCCTTAAATCCACCGTAAACTCAAATAAATTAACGATTATATTGTTTTTTATCGCCGTCGGCATAGGTTTGGTCGTCACCGGGTCGGTATTTACGGGACGAAATTTTCATCTTGATGAAAAAGTTCTGCAAAAGGCACAGGAAAAATACGGGCAGGAAGCCCGGAATCGCCTTAATTCCTGGGAAGACCTGTTGAACCATGATGGTATAACGGACAGGGAAAAACTCGAAAAAATTAATTCTTTTCTCAACAAAAAAATCGCTTTCGTAAATGATGCGGATCTTTACGGCGTCAAGGATTACTGGGCGACTCCGGTTGAGTTCATTTCCCGGGGAGCCGGCGATTGTGAGGATTTTGCCATCGCCAAATATTTCAGTCTTAAGATCATGGGCGTTTCCGAAGAAAAGATACGTATCGCCTATGTCAAGGCGCTGCAATACAATATTTTTCACATGGTGATGTTATATTACAGCAATCCCGGAGCGGATCCTTTAATTCTCGACAATCTTGTTGATTCCATCACACCGGCATCAGAGAGACGTGATCTGATGCCGATATTTACTTTTAACGGCGCCGGGCTATGGCTGGCGCATGACCGTGGACAGGGTAAACTGGCCGGCAAAAGCAGCCGTTTGACAGCATGGAATGATCTTATGCAACGAATGGCGGAAACAGGAATTTAATCGTCATAGGAGGCACCAAATGACTCTTTACAGGCAACTTGTTATTTTTACGGTATCATTGTTTTTAATTCTTTTCGTGGGAACATGGTTCGCCAAGTTCGAGAGCACGCGATCATTCCTGACCGATCAGCTTGAATCGCACGCGCAGGATACGGCGAGTTCTCTCGGTCTTGCCATCTCCCAGTATCCGGACGATATGGTCAGTGTCGAAACAATGATCAACGCCATTTTCGACAGGGGATATTACGAAACGATCAGATTTATTGATCCCCATGGAAAAACCTTACTGGAAAGAAACCTGAAGGTCGTCATTGAGGGCGTTCCCTCCTGGTTCATCAATCTTGTTCCTTTAAAAGTACCAGAGGCAAATGCTTATGTCACGGCTGGCTGGCGTCAGGCCGGAGTCGTGTACGTAAAAAGCCACGCCGGGTATGCATACAATAGCCTCTGGCAGGATATTAAAAACACGACATTACTTTTTGCGGTTTGTGGGATTATTATATTGATCGCGGGTGGCTTCGGATTGCGGATGCTTTTGCGGCCTCTGGTCCTTGTTGAACAGCAGGCAGAGGCATTGTGCAGAAAGGAATATGAAATCCAAACGAAGATACCCAGAACAAGAGAATTGCGTCGTGTCGTTCATGTGATGAACCGCATGACTGAAAAGGTCAAAGAAATGTTTTCTGAACAGGTCATTCAGGCGGAAGCTCTTCGTGTGCGTGCCTATAATGATACGTTAACGGGTATCGGCAATCGTCGCTATTTCGAAAGTCAGGTCACAGCCTATCTCGATAACAAAGACATCGACATCAAAGGAATTTTGTTGCTCATTCGTATTCATGGACTGGAGATTCTCAACGAGCAAAGAGGTTTTCAGGTTGCCGATGAATTATTGAAAAGAGTTGCCTCGTCATTGCAGGACATTTCGATAAAGCTGGCCGGTTCAGTTCTTTCCAGGCTTTCCGGAAGCGATTTTGTTTTATTCCTGCCCAACTATCCATCATCCGAGGCAGAGCGAATCTCCGGTGAAGTCGCTAATTCGTTGAGCGGACTGGCCGCTGCAAATATCACAGCTTCGGAAAATGTTTTAAACGTTGGCGCCTGCGCTTTCGACCAGTCTGTTACGCTTGGCCAACTGCTTGCGGAAGCCGATATGGCGCTGGCCGCTGCCATCCAGACCGGAGCCAATAAATGGCACGTTCGCACAATGATCGAAAGCACCGCCAAGGCTTTTGGTCAACGACAATGGAGAGATGCACTGGAAAAGGTCCTGAAAGAACGCCGAATCGTTCTTTACAGCCAACCCGTGGTCAAAGCCGAAGACAGAACCAGTCTGCTGCATCAGGAGATTTTCACCAGAATCATTATTGAAGAAGGTGAAATTATCAATGCCGGCGTATTTATTCCCATCGCCGAGCGATTGAAACTGACTTCTTCTCTGGACCGTCTCATTATCGAAGAAGTGGTAAAACTTGATCGCAGTATGCTGGGCGCTGATACGATTGCAGTCAATTTGTCGCCCTCCTCCCTGCAGGATGAATCCTTTATGGAATGGATGAGCGATCATTTGATGAAATTGCCGGAAAATGCTCCTAAAATTATTTTTGAGTTTTCAGAATTCGGCGCGGTTCAAAATGAAAATCTTATCAAATCATTTGCTGCGATCGTTCGCGCGTACGGGCACAAGCTGGGACTGGATCATTATGGCCAGAGCTGCGGGAATCTGAAATACCTTCAGTCCCTGCGACCGGATTATGTAAAAATCGACCGGGCATATACCAGTGAGTTAAAAGACGAAGAAAGTGACAGCCGTTTCTTCATCAGTTCTATTTGCAGCGTCGCCCACAGTATTGATGTGATTGTCATCGCTGAAGGCGTCGAAACGGAAAATCAAATACAGCTTTTAAGAGAACTCAATATCGATGCCATTCAGGGATATATTATTGATCAATCGAAACCCATTCAATAAAGATAAAGTTATTATCCCGGATTTCTGAATTTCAAGTCCGAGATCCCGCTTCGCTTCGGGGATAGTTTCCAAATCCTGATAAATCGGATTTGGATAGTTCGATTTTCTCTTCTAACTTCGCTCCGCTCGTTCTCAGCGAGTGTCATTAAAAAGGGCGTCTTGATAAGACGCCCTTTTTGTTGACTCTGTTATTAACTTTTCAGTCCATTACTTCTTCAACTCCATAGTTTCCAAAAGTGCCTGCACACGGCGGTTCTTCACTCTTCCTTCTTCTGTACTATTGGAAGCGATGGGTTTGGTGAGGCCGTATCCAACAGACTTAAGACGTTTCGGATCGATACCTTCCCTTTCGATCAGAACCTTCTTGACGGCTTCAGCGCGTCTCTCGGAAAGTTTCTGGTTGTATCCTGCCGATGCTATGTTACAGGTATGTCCCTCGATCGTTGCTTTAAGGTTCGGATATTTCTTCAAGAAATCAGCCAGTTCCTTGATATTGGCGTAATACTGCGGTTTAACGATTGCCTTATCGTAATCGAATTGAACCGTCAGACGGATAATGGCCATATAGGGACAACCGTCTTTGTCCACTTTGGCAATTTCCGGCGTATCCGGACACTTGTCGCATCCGTCGCACACGCCATCCTTGTCGGAATCTTTCGGACAACCGTTTTCATCAACCACACAACATGTCGGCGTATCGGGACACTTGTCGCATCCGTCGCACACGCCATCCTTATCGGAATCAATGGGACATCCATTTTCATCCACGACACAACATGTCGGCGTATCGGGACACTTGTCGCATCCATCACACACACCATCCTTATCAGAATCGATGGGGCAACCTTCATGATCAACGATACAGCACGAAGGTGTATCGGGACATTTCTTCTTCGTCGGCTCAGGCGGGGGCGGAGGTGGAGGTGGAGCTGGTGCTTTACCGCCAAAATGGTAATTAAAGCCGACCGAAATAATGTGGTCTCTGATTTCGGTGTCTGCATGATCTAATCCATACTTACTGCTGAAGTAGCGGTATCCAAAATCTACCGATAGGTTGGGGATGATTTCCAGGTTGATCCCGGCTAATCCCTGCCATCCGAAAGCATTCGCATCTTCATCCCCCCAGATGGAAGAATCCAGTTCGCTCATCGACCAACCAATCCCGGCTCCGATATAAGGACGAATCATTCCCAACGGATACCTGAACAAAAGATTGCCCATCAGGTTATGTGCTCTAAAATGACCGGTTCCAGGTTCATCGATATCATGATCTGCCAGATAGGCATATTCCAACTCGGCAGCCAACCATTTGAACGGTAAAATATAACCGGCTTTGGCTCCCAGGGCCCAACTGTCATCCAGCTGAAAATCCGTTCCACCATGCACGACAAGATTGTCCGGAACAATAAATCCGCCAAAACCACCAACATAGAACGGATGATAAATCTCCACGGGTTCTTGCGTTGCGTAGATCGGCTCTGCTAACGAATACGATGAAAACATTACAAGAAAAAATACGGCTAAAATCAATTTCATGAAAAACAAGGAAGATCTTTTCATAAGAAATTCTCCTTTCAAGAAAAATATTATTTATGCTCCTTAATGTTTTTTCATATATATAATAAAAAAACAAAAGTAAATGATAAATCTACAAAATCATAAAAAATTTAAATATGCATTATCTATCAGGAAATGACATAAAAAACGCGGTTTAAATGTTTAAAGCGGATAGAAAATAAAAAAGGAGATAATTCCTTGCGCCTGTTGCCTCATAAATAAATGTCACCAAAAGAAGAGTAAGGATGGAGAATTTCTATCAACTTGTATTTGTCTCACAAAATATGATAAATTGAATACGTCGAAAATTCAAACATGCTTAATCTACATTTGGAAGCGAAGGCATAACAAATTTATGTTTGATAAAATAAATCATATTGAGTCTTGCATTGTTGATTATGAAGAACGAATCAAAAGCAATAAAGAATTAATAAAGAAATATAAGAAATCGCTTAGGAAGAATAAAGATACATTAAAACAATTTAAAGCTAACAATCTTTCTGAGTGGTACATTAATATCATTGAGGGATTTATAAAAAAAGATAAAGAAGCTCTAACATTCTACGAAAAATTATTGAAAAACAAAGAAGTCAGGCTTAAGCAATTAAAAATAAAAAAATTTACTGTAACAGGAAAAAAATTTAAAGTTATGAAAGGCGGAACAGGCTAATAGAAACAAATGCGAGTTTCTACAAACCAACTGATTAAATCGCCCCCTGTCATGTGTTTTCCTGAAAAACAATCATAAGAGTTTCTACATTGAAGCTGGAAATTCTGTCGTAAATTGTAAGTCAAGAAACAACTTTTTAGTTCAATAAAAAAAGGAGCCGCTATACGTAGCCGACTCCTTTTTAGATTTTCTGGCGGGGCCGATGGGACTTGAACCCACGCCCTCCGGCGTGACAGGC
>CAYNWA010000004.1:18775-38878 GCA_964400795.1 uncultured Smithella sp. | reverse complement strand
TAAGCGTGGCGCTCTCCCGGCTGAGCTACCCGCCCCTAAGCCATCAAAAACGCTGTGAGGCTTCTAACAACATTGATATTCCTTGTCAAGCCTAAAAGCACACTAAAAAACTTTTAATTGACCGATGGAGAAGTTATTGGAACATCAGAAACAACGGTTGGTCTGATGTCATCGTCATCCTGAACAAAAGCTATTTTCAGAACATCGTCGATATGCTCTGCAAAAATAATTTTCAACGCTTTTTGTACGTTCTGAGGAACTTCCACGAGATCTCTTTCATTCTCTTTGGGAATAATCACTGTCTTGATATTGCCCCGATGCGCGGCCAGAACTTTTTCCTTAATTCCGCCAACAGGCAAAATTCTGCCTCTTAACGTAATTTCACCGGTCATCGCCAAATCGGCGCGAACTTTCTTTTGTAAGAGAACCGAAGCAATAGAAGTCGTCATGGCTACACCGGCGGAAGGACCGTCTTTGGGAATGGCTCCTTCGGGAACATGAACGTGAATATCAATTTTCTTGTAAAAATTCTTTGTCAACCCAAATTGCTCGGCGCGGGCACGAATGTAACTCAAAGCCGCCTGAACAGACTCCTGCATGACATCGCCGAGTTTGCCGGTCATGATCATCTTACCGGTGCCTTCCATAATGGTCGCTTCAATGGATAGAAGTTCCCCCCCGACTTCAGTCCATGCCAAACCAATCGTCAGGCCTATTTTATTTTTCTCCTCGATCTCACCATGATGATATTTGGGAACACCCAAATACTTGGATAAGGATTTTGAGGTAATAATAACTTTTTTCTGATTGCCATTGTTCACTATCTCTTTGGCCACTTTGCGGCAAATCGACGCGATTTCCCGGTCCAGATTACGCACACCGGCTTCTCGTGTGTATTGCCGGATAATTTTCAACAACGCCCCTTTGGTGAATTCTATATTTTCCTTGACCAGACCATTGGCTTCTATTTGCTTGGCAATGAGATATCTTCTGGCGATTTGCATCTTCTCCGGTTCAGTATAGCCGGCAATCCTGATGACTTCCATTCTATCCTGCAGAGGAGCAGGAATGGTTTGTAAAACATTGGCCGTTGTAATAAACATGATTTCCGACAAGTCGTAATCAAGATCCAGATAATTGTCGTTAAAGGCGACGTTCTGCTCCGGATCAAGAACTTCCAGCAATGCGGCCGAAGGATCCCCCCTGAAATCAGAACTTAATTTATCCACTTCGTCCAGACAAAATACCGGATTATTGGAACCCGCTTTTTTTAACAATTGAATAATTTTCCCGGGCATGGCTCCAATATACGTCCGACGATGTCCGCGTATTTCCGCTTCATCGTGAACACCGCCCAGAGATATTCGAATAAATTTTCTGTTCGTGGCTCTGGCCACCGATTTGGCGATGGATGTCTTTCCGACACCGGGAGGGCCGACCAGGCACAAAATCGATCCTTTATTTTTCTTGACCAGCGATTGCACGGCAAGATATTCTATAATTCGTTCCTTGACTTTTTTTAATCCAAAATGATCTTCGTCAAGAATGGTTTCAGACTCTTTTAGCGTGTACTTATTCTCAGTCTTTTCCGACCAGGGCATATCAAGCACCCAGTCAATATAATTTCTGACGACTGTCGCTTCCGCGGACATGGGAGTCATCATCTGTAATTTTTTGATTTCCTGCTTAACCTTCTTCACCGCTTCTTCGGACATCTTCTTTTGCTTCAGACGTTTTTCCAGTTCATTGATTTCATTACGGAAATCATCTTTATCTCCCATTTCCTTCTGAATGGCGCGCATCTGTTCGTTGAGATAATAATCCTTCTGCGTTTTTTCCATTTGCTTTTTAACACGTCGCTTTATTTTTTCTTCTACTTGCAGGATTTCTATTTCAGAGAGCATCAGAGAATATATCGCTTCCAGTCTTTCGCTGATATCAAATATTTCGATGATCTTTTGCTTGTCTTCCAGCTTAACATTAAGGTGAGTAATAACAACATCGGCAAGTTTTGAAGCGTCTTCAATAGCCACAACCGTTCCCAGCATTTCCACATGAATTTTTTTGCTGAGCTTTAAATACAGTTCAAATGATTCTTTAATGCTGCGCATCAAGGCTTGTTTTTTAACATCATTGCCGTCTTCAATATCGTCTATTTCATTAACTTTAACCAAGAAGAAATCATTATTAGGTAGATATTCTTTTATAAGGCCGCGTGTTTTTCCCTCTACAAGAACCTTGACCGTTCCGTCAGGCAAACGCAAAAGCTGAATGATAATGCCTATGGTACCGATTTGATAAATATCTTCCTTTTTCGGATCATCATCTTTGGCATTTTTCTGCGCAACCATGAAAATACTTTTCTCGAATTTCATCGCCGATTCCAGTGCGGCAATCGATTTTTCGCGCCCCACAAACAAAGGAACGATCATATGAGGAAACATGACAACATCTCTGAGCGGTAACAGAGGAATGATTGTTGTCTTATCCAGATTATCGTCTAACTTATCATCCAACATATTTTTCTTTTAACCCTTTAGGCCGATTCCGATTTATTTTCATAAATTAAAATAGGTTTTTCTTTCTTTAAAACCACTTCTTCGCTGATCACACATTCCTTAATGTTATTTTGCGAAGGAATGTCATACATAATTTCCAGCATGGTGTTTTCCAGAATCGAGCGTAAGCCGCGTGCGCCGGACTTTCTGTCTGTTGATAAATTGGCCACGGCTTTCAACGCGCCATCCGTGAATTTCAGCGTCACGTTTTCCAGAGCAAACAATTTCTTATACTGTTTGATAATAGCATCCTTGGGCTCGACCAGAATTCTGATCAGGGCTGCTTCATCCAACTCATCCAGCGTGCCGATGACCGGCAGTCTGCCGATAAATTCCGGTATCAATCCGAATTTCAATAAATCTTCGGACCTGACTTCGGTCAATAATTCACCAAGGCGCTTTTCTTTTTTACTCTTTATTTCCGCGCCGAAGCCCATTGCGTTCACACCCAATCTCTTGGAAATAATACTGTCTAAATCATTGAAAGCTCCCCCGCATATGAATAATATATTTGTCGTGTCCACCTGAATAAATTCCTGCTGGGGATGCTTGCGGCCTCCTTTGGGCGGAATATTGGCCATGGTTCCTTCCATAATCTTGAGCAGGGCCTGCTGCACTCCTTCACCGGAGACATCCCGGGTGATGGAAGGATTGCCTGATTTCTTAGCAATTTTATCTATCTCATCGATATAGACGATTCCCTTGGAAGCCCGGGCCACGTCATAATCTGCATTTTGCAATAAACTTAAAATGATGTTTTCTACATCTTCTCCAACATAACCGGCTTCCGTCAACGTTGTCGCATCGGCTATCGTAAAAGGCACATTGAGAAATTTAGCCAGAGTCTTGGCCAGCAATGTCTTGCCCGAACCGGTAGGTCCAATTAACAGAACATTGCTTTTTTGAATTTCTATTCCGTCAGATTCAACGCGGGAAAGTAATCTTTTATAGTGATTGTAAACCGCAACCGATAAAATTTTCTTGGTTTTCTCCTGACCGATGACATACTGATCCAGGAATTTCTTGATTTCTTTCGGATAGGGCAACCCTTTCTGTGGATCTTTCTCTACAAGCTTATCATCTTCTTCCTCCACAATATAACGGCACAGCTCAATACATTCATCACAAATATAGGCGGTAGGACCGGCAACCAGTTTGCGTACTTCACTTTGCATTTTCCCGCAAAATGAACAAAAAAGCATTCCATCTTCCATTCTGTTGTTTTTACCTTTCTTGATCACTTAATTCTCCTTATTTTTTTTCTGTGGAATCCTGTTTCCGGATAATAATTTCATCAATTAAACCATATTCCTTAGCCTGTTGACTCGTCATAAAATAATCCCGCTCCGTATCGTTCATGATCTTGGCCAGCGGTTGTCCTGTCAAATCGGACAGTATTTTATTCAATTCATCTTTTAATCTTAATATTTCCTTGGCCTGAATGTCAATATCCGTTGCCTGCCCCTGAAAGCCTCCCAGGGGCTGATGAATTAAAATCCTCGAGTGAGGCAGGGCAAATCGCTTTGTTTTTTCTCCCGCCGCCAAAAGAACCGCAGCCATACTGGCTGATTGCCCCATGCAAACCGTCGAAATCGGTGACTTAATATACTGCATGGTATCATAAATAGCCATCCCGGCACTTACACTACCTCCTGGAGAATTCAAATAAAAAAATATTTCCTTGTCCGGATTATCCGCCTCGAGAAATAACATCTGGGCAACAATCAAATTGGCCACGTTGTCATCAATCGCCGTTCCAAGAAAAATGATGCGATCTTTTAACAATCGGGAATAAATATCATAGGCCCGTTCACCCCGACCGTCTTGTTCAACTACCATGGGAATTAGATTCACTATCGCGCCTCCAAATTTATTCCGGTTTTTTCAACGACTTTAATATTTGCATTCTTTTCGATAAAGTCAAATACCTTTTTTTGCATTAATTCCATCGTCAGAGAATCTTTTTTCTTTTCATCATCGTACATCTTTTTTAAAGATTCGTAATCACGACCGCTTTGTGCGGCCAAATCCTGAAGATATTGCTCTACATCTTGTTCTTCAGCGATCAATGATTCTTTTTCGGCTATCTTTTTGATCAGCAAGAAAGACTTGACGATTTTTTCGGCGTCACCTTTATATTTATCACGCATTTTCAAAGTAAAATCCATGACACTTTGCTCATCAATCCCCGCGGTAATCATTCTTTGTTGAGTGTCGGCCATCATGTAATAAATTTGTCTCTCAACCAGTGCCGAAGGCGCTTCAAAATTATTTTCTTTAATTAACGCTTCGGTAATTTTGTTTTGAAGGTTAAGTTTGGCCGTCTGCTCGACCTTTTCCTCCAGAGATTTACGAACGTCATTTTGAAAATCTTCAAAAGAATTATATTTCTCAAAATTTTTAATAAGATTTTCATCATTTTCGGGTAATTTCTTTTCCCGAATGTTATTGACAGTCACTTTAAATATAACGTCCTTGCCGGCAAATTTGTTTTCATGGTAATTGTCGGGAAACGTTACCTTCACTTCCCTGGTTTCCCCTTTTTTTGTTCCAATTAATTGATCTTCAAAGCCGGGAATGAATTTCCCCGACCCGATTTCCAGAAAATAGTTGTCCGACTTCAGTTCATCGTATTCTTCGCCATTCATACTACCCGCAAAATCAATCACCACGAAATCGCCCGTAATGACGGGGCGATCCTCCGTGACTTCTTCCATGGTGGCAAACATTTGTTTTATTTCGTCAATTCTTTTCTTTACATCATCATCTGTTACTTTAATCTCCTCTTTCTCCAATTCCAGCCCTTTATAACCTTTGGGTTCCAATTCCGGCTCTATTTCAAAAGAGGCAGAAAAACAATAATCAGCGTCTTGTTTTATACCATCCTGTTTTATTTCCGGTTGTGAAATGGGGATGATTCCTCTTTCTTCCAAAGTCTGCCAATAATACTTATTAACAATGTTAGTTGCCGCTTCTGTTTCCGCCTGATCTTTAAAGTATGTTTCCAGAATCTTGCGTGGAATTTTACCGGGCCGAAATCCCTTGATTTTAGCTTTCTTACTTACATCATGATAAACTGCGTTTAGCTCATTTTTGACTTCATCCCATGGTATTTCCAATGATATTTTTTTCTTTATCGAGCTCAAATCCTCAATTTTAACAACAACCTCACTCACTATATTATCTCCTTTATAATTTTTATAACCGCAATAACCCGCAAAATGCTGGTGCGAGAGAGGGGAGTTGAACCCCTATTCCGCTATAGCGGGCTGGATCCTAAGTCCAGTGCGTCTGCCAATTCCGCCACTCTCGCTCTTAATTACCTATATATTCATTAAGCTCAAGATTGTCAACGCAGATTATTTTCAAGAACACAAGCAAAATCATTAACTTAAGCTTTTTACGGTGAATTATGTATTTGATTATCAGCTTTTATGCAAGAAAAAATGCTATATTTATCGACAATGAGCCTCTGGAAAAGTGGCAAATCAACTAAAAATAAATTTATTTTAAATAGTTAATTCATATTTCGACGCTTAAGATATTTCCAATTGGATGTATATTATCTTTATGTCTACATAATTTCCCTGACAATTTTCCAATCATTGCCGGTTTTTTTCAGCTCCAATATCTTCTTGCCTTTATCTTTTATTATCGAGGAAGAATAAATCTGGGTAAATACGGCTGTGGCTTTATCTTCACCCGTTGAAATTTTTAAATCATCAATTTCAATACTTATATTTTTACTCTTATTGCGCACATTTGTTTTATAGGTAATCCAATCATTCAGCTTCATCTTTCTTGATTCAAAGCTTTCATCATAGACACTGCGATAGGTTTCCATGTCACCTGATCTCCAGCTGTTTAACCACTTATCTACAACATTTCTGACATCTTCTGCAGGAATGGATTTTATTTCTTCTTGTTTAATGTTAACTTGATCCGGCTTCTTATCATTATTATCAAGAGAAGCCACAACTGTCTGCTCTGCCACTGAAGGTTTCGCTTCTTTCAAATGAACAATCTGATTGTTAAAAGCAGTCTCTCCACAAATGATATTGCTTAATTTGTCCGCCACTGAATTCGAAATAATGTCATCCCATTTGCTAATTTCACTCTTGGATGACGAATAAATCAGGCTGCTTCTTTCATCATAACAAAACACGGAGGAATCTTTGATTTTTTTATTCAGGCAGTCAATTTCTGACGACTTCAAAATATAACTTATCAAGTTAAGCGTATCGGACATTTTATCTTTTCCTTTGAGTCCCGGAAAGGGTGTTATATTTTCCTTTGCGTTTACAATTTGTTTTGTCCGTACACTCATAATTTTGTCATCTACTTTTTGAATAGAGCTTTTATCATAATAAGAATCCCTTGCCGCGCTGGATGCAAAGTATACCCATTCGACCGGCCATCCACTATTTTCAAATAAGGTAACTAGTACTACAGAAAAAATAAGCTTGAGTATTTTTGATTTAATCATTTCCAATCCCTTATAATAAATAACCTGATGACTAAAATTTATTTATTTTTAACAGTATAAAAAATTACTACTCTGTGTCAACGTAATAAATATATGTAACCAATATTTCATTGACGCAGAATATATGCTTGATTATACTTTTTTATAACTATTCTCAATAAAGAAGGTTGCTTTGAAAATACTCTTCATACAGAGATTACCATTTTTAAATGTCGGGAACATGCTCTTATCGTCAATTTTGAAAAAAGCCGGGCATACAACAGACGTTCTAATTGCTAGTTCCGACAGCCAAAGTATCCAGCATGCATCAATTGCAAATGCTGATTTAATCGGATTCTATTGTGTCACCGGCGAGGTCAACTGGATTAAAAAGTTTACTGAACTGTATCGCAAACGACCTCCGCTGGTCATTGGTGGATCACATCCGACTTTTATTCCATCTGTAATTAGTGATATTCCCGCTGACTTCGTTATTCGAGGCGAAGCAGAACACGCACTCCTGGAACTCATTCAATCTCTAGACAGTACACTGGAAAAACTAAAGGAAATAAAAAATCTGTGTTTTATTAACAATGGCGAATTGCATATATCTGAACAGCGGAACTTGGTTTCAGATCTTGACTCATTGCCGTTCCAAGACGTTGAGCTCTACATGAAACACCCTTTTCTTAAGCAGTATATTCAGGAGTTTTATCCTGTCGTTACATCTCGCGGATGTCCTCACAGTTGTTCCTTTTGCTTCAATAAAAAATTCAGAGAAATGCACAACGGCAAAGGTACATATACTAGAAGCAGAAGCCCGGTCAACGTTATTACAGAACTGCAAAATGCAAAACAATATTATCATGTTCGAAAATTAGTTTTTGAAGACGACTCCTTAATCGTATCGAAGCCATGGCTCAGAGAGTTTTTCAGATTTATATATTCAGAAAATCAAGCTTCCCTTCATATGTCAGACACCGGCAGAATCTCTGGATGAGGAAACAGTAAAACTTCTGATGAAAATGAATTGCATATCTGTGAAAATGGGACTTGAAACAGCAAATGAAGAAAATCGCATAAAAGTACTTAATAAAAAAGTTACAAACAAGCAGATCGTTGATGCGGTTGCTTTACTCAAGGACAGAGGCATCATGGTTCAAACCTTTAATATGGTTGGCATTCCCTGTGAAAAATTGGAACACGTCATGAACACTATGTGTTTCAACCGGGAAATAAAAACTGACTTTACGTGGATATCGTTTTTCCGAACATACCCAGGAACTGATCTGTACGAGGAAGCTGTTTCAGAAATCAAAGCAAAGCCTGACCATGAAGAAGAAAGTTATTTTAGTCCTAGCGCTGGTAAGTCATTTGATGGACGTTTAGCCAGACGGGGAATGCTTATGAATTTTTTTAATATTACTCATATGCCGGTCAACCTTGTCAGAATTATTATTTCTCTTCCTTTTACTTCTTTATTCAAGTTTATACACAAATTTTTTTATTCTTTGTCAGTAAAAAAAATCAATGACCTGGGCTGGCTGGCATTTGTTAAGGTATCTTATCGGGCCAGGAAATATTTTTAACGCAGGCGGCTTGTTATATAATTTTAAAATTAGATTTTATATATACATCGATAGCGATTTTATGTTTTTTATCGACAAGAATTAATCGCAACCACCATCATTTAATTTAAAAAGAGAGTAATTGATCGACACCTCCGGATCAATAAATAAAAATTTTAGAGGAAAATCTACTTCTACATCCCATATTAACATATAATTGGTTTTGCCATTTTTGAGCTTTTCATAAAAAACGTATTGTTTTTTATAATCCGGATTTCTGTATTTTCTAAAATTCAGAAAATATGAATTAAGCGTCATAATATAATCAGGGTTAATCTTCTTTACTGAACCCTCGATATCTTTAACATCAATACCTTGTTTTAATGATGCCTGATTGGTAAAAAGAAGTAATACCTTACTGTCTTCTTCTCCGATTGTTAAAATATATTTTTGAGTATCCAATCCTGCCTTGAGCCAATTATACATTAATGGATACTGAATTATGGAGAAGGTGATTGAAGATATAATGAGAACAATACCAGCAATTTTATAAATCACTTTTCGACCAGAGTGAAAAAAATATTTCATAAAAAAAACAGCGCATATGATCATGAAGGGGACTATTGGCGTGTACATATATGGCATTTTAATTAAAGTAAGACTATTGGATATAATAACATATATTAAAGAATAAATTCCATAAGTGAGCAATATTTGTTTTGGGACAAGTTTCTTTACCAATGCAAGTAAAGCAAATAAATAATTGCATACACCTAGTGCAAAGGGGATTATTGTTGTTAACGAATAACTATAACGGCCGTATGGAAATGAAAAAGGTTCATCAACTGCACGCCAAAATGATGGATAAGGTACTGTATATATATCAGAATGCATATGTACATTTTCGATTATTTCCTTTATGCTCCATATTGTCGGCCATGTTAACAAAATTACCACAATCACTACTGCAGTAAAAATTAAGATATTTTTATTTTTTATTACTGCAGTAAATTTATCGACTATTTTATCATTCTGTTTATTATGAATTGACAGGACAATGCCTGATAAATAAATAACAAATATTAATACATTGTACTTTGTTGTAACAGAAAGCGCGCAACAAACGGCGGTGATGACATGCCAGATTACTTTGTCAGGTTCTTTTTGAATTCGATTAATGCTATACAGACATAGCAATATTTCGGTCAGCAATAACGATTCTGTTTTTAAAACTGTTCCGGAAAAAAAAACGGCTGGTGCTAATAATAATAATAAACATGCCAGCAAAGTCCAAACCCTACTGAGATAACTTCTTACGTATAGGTAAAATATCATTATATTGAAAGTTAGAAGACTGACATTAATAATTCGGCCTATTTGAAAATAGTCCTTCACCGTGGTTAATTTTAAAAACACTGATGTTAGAATGAAGAAAAACTCATAAAACATGATTGGGAATGGGGGATATTTGTTGTATGGATAATGTGTAGGATATTGCCCGCCATAAAGACGATATAATGCTGGCAACAAGATATCAACACTATCTTCAAAAAACGGAATCTTTATTGAGTACTGGTATATTAAATAAAATGCAATCAAGCAAAAAAAAGTAATAGGAAGTGCTGATTTCAACTTATTTTTATTTTTTTTTAAGAAGTTAATATTCATAACTTCATTCTCAGTTCATTTATCAAGGCCAAACTCCATGTTGCTTGTTTTATAATAAAATACTTTTTTGATGTTGAAGTGTACATTTTATCAATATCAAAAAATTGTGGCATAAGAAATTAACACCGGATCATATTGGTGGTCTTTCTGTACCATTAATATTTCATTTTTCAATATATAATGCAGTGTTGGCTAATATTCGATAAAACCGTTATTGAGACAATTTGAGCATATACAGTCATTATAATATTTCTTATTTTTTATAATGTTCCTTGCGTCCTTGAATTTATCATTATTCCATATTTTCAAAAAACTGTTAGCTTCAAAAGCATTGCCGAAATCAAACGCTTCATCGTAAACAGCGCAGCAGGGCGAAACAGATCCATTCCAGTTTATTGTCCCTTGAGTCCATAAAAAAATGCAGCTTCTCGGTTTAAATTTCTTTTTCCATTTTCTGTAATCAAATCGGCTCATGGAATCGTTTGTTGGCAGCCATTTATTTAATCCCATTATCTTGTCCTTATCACTTTGATATAATTCAGTGCCCATATCGGATCTGATGTACTTTAAGATAAATTTATCAAATCCGATTTCTTTCGCCTTTTTTTTTGCACTACTGATTCTATTTTCGTTGTGCCTGAAAATTAAAAATTTCCATATAATTAAAGGATATTTCGATTGCTTTTTTCTTTTCACGTCAATTATCTTTTTTACATTTTCTATTACGCGATCAAAATTTCCTCCAATCCTATACGCTGAATAAGTTTCCTGATTTGCACCATCCAGTGAAACAAACAATCTTTCAAGACCCGAATTCACCATTTCCTCAGCCATAATATCTGTAAAATCATTGAGGGTTGAAGTTAAATTTACTCTAATATTTTTTTGTTTTGCGTAAGAAATCATTTTGAAAATATCCTTATGCAACAGAGGTTCTCCCCAGTTACACAAATCAATTTCAAAAAGATATTTATAGTTTTCATCAATGATTGATTTAAATTTGTCAACATCCATAAACCCTCTTTCCCTTTCCATTCTTCCCTGACCCGTTGGACATAAAGGGCAATGAAGATTACAATGATTTGTGGGATCAAATACAAGTCTGACAGGATGTTTTACAGTGACCGGTTTTATAAAGAAATAGTTCATTGCAACATTTATTAAATTTAATATTTTTTTAGGCGTCAAATGTTTATTAACTACAAATGCCATTAATATCTTATGTATTAAATATAATTTCATGTTTATTAATTTTAACGAAGTCAGCGTTGATATTTTAATAACATTATCAAATATATTAAAATTAAACAATTTTATAAATTCCACATTGATTAGTCTTTTTTACAAGAAGAATCTGATAAAGAGACAGATTGTAATTATGGATAAAAAGCTTATATTTATTTAATTAAGAATCATGGTCTTTCATTATGTAAGTCTTTTATACGCCGCACAGCATGTGAAAAGTCATTCTCTCGATTTTTGACCACAGCCCCAGATTAAAAACACTCTTTTTGTCTGGTTGCCGTTTGCTAAAGATGTAAAATGGAAATCTTAAGAAAAGAATTTTCCCAAGTAAAGCAAATCACTCTTGAGAAAAAATGGTTTAATTTGTTCTATTATAATGAACCACATAGATTTCTCGCAGCATCGCCTGAATATTTAACCGTCACAAATTTTCATAAAAGCTAAAAAAATCAAAAAAAAGAGGTAGCCGCGATTGGCTAACCTCTTTATTTTTAAATGGTCGGGGCGAGTGGATTTGAACCACCGGCCCTCTGAACCCCATTCAGATACGCTACCAGACTGCGCCACGCCCCGAAACATTGTAGAGTGACGGGTCATTACCATTACAGTTCAGCCCTGTCAAGGGTTAATACAGACCTCTTTTAACTGAAAACTCTAAATAATTTCTCGAATAAAAAGAAGAATTTCAACAATTATTTTTTTCTGATTTCAGGAATAATCTATTGACACTGTAATTTAATATATGATAGGGAATCGCCTCAAAGATTGTGTTTTAAATATACAATTTTTTAATATAATTCATTTTTTATATATCCCTTAACCAAGGAGTCTTCATTGAAGCTAAGAGAAGTTAAAGAAATACTGGACGCCAATGTCATTGTTGGTGAGGATAAACTGGACATGGAAGTCAAAACGGCATTTGGAGCAGATTTGATGAGCGATGTTATGGCCTTTGCCAAAGCCGGCAGTCTTTTATTAACGGGATTGACCAATCCTCAGGTTGTTAATACAGCAGCCAGTAGAAAGATTGCAGCGATTATTCTGGTCAGAGGGAAAGAACCTTCTTCCGAAGCGATTGATATGGCGAAAAATCTTCAAATTCCGATTTTAACGACAAAGTATATTTTGTTTGAAACAGCCGGCATTCTATACAATAAGGGGATTGTGGGTTGCCTGAAAAAAGTGGAAAGTGATTTTTACAAATAAAAAACATTTGAAATCTTCTTATAACATTGCCGTATAACACAACAGAGTTTCTCATGTTTGTTTGTAAAACGATTTCATTGACAGTAAAGTCACTCGTATGGTAGAAGAAAAATAATATTTTTGAATATTTAACTCATATCACCAGATTGACTAAGGAGTGAATATTGAAACTCAGAGAAATAAAAGAAATACTGAATGCTGACGTTATCGTTGGTGAAGACAAACTGGACATAGAAGTGAAAACCGCATTTGGGGCTGATTTGATGAGTGATGTTTTGGCATTTGCCAAAGCCGGCAGTATGCTTTTGACAGGACTTACCAATACACAGGTCGTGCGAATAGCCAACGTTCTGGATATTGCCGCAATCATTTTAGTGCGAGGTAAAAAACCTCCGGCAGAAGCAATCGCTTTGGCCAGGGATGTTCATATCCCCATTTTAACGACTAAATATATTTTATTTGAAACGGCTGGTCGTCTTTACGCGAAAGGTATAGTCGGCTGCTTGGAAAAAGTTGAAGCCGGCAGTGAACGTATCTGAAAAAAATTTAAATCAATACAGTTTTGAAGTTGAAGGCGGAAATTTTGATACCGCGGGAACCGTTTCGACTCGTGTAAAATCCATTCTAAAAGAAAAAGGGTTGCCGCCGGATGTTGTTCGCAGGTCCGCCATTGTATCCTACGAAGCGGAAATTAACGTTGTCTCTTATGCTAAAAAGGGAATCATTAACCTCACATTAACGCCCATTGCCGTTGAGATCGAAGTGAACGATGAGGGACCGGGCATCCCGGACATTGAACAGGCCATGGAACAAGGTTATTCTACCGCCAGTCAGCAGATACGAGAAATGGGATTCGGAGCCGGCATGGGTCTTTACAATATTAATTCATATTCCGACAAATTCGATATTTCATCGGAAGTCGATAAAGGAACTTTTTTAAAAATGATAATCTTACTCCCTGATTCATGAAGGATTGACGCATGGAAATTGGAATCATAGCAAAGGAATTAAATTTAAAATTAATGTCCGGTTCGGACAAGATGAAGAACAACGCGACCGGAGGATACACAGGGGATCTTTTAAGTGATGTCATGGCAAATTCCCGGGAGGGAGATATCTGGATAACAAGACAGATTCATCAAAACATCGTTGCCGTAGCCACGCTCAAAGAACTCTCGGCCATCATGCTGGTGAACTCCTGCGAACCGGCAAAAGACACGCTGGAAAAGGCCATCAAGGAGAATGTGGTAATACTTGTTTCCAGTTTACCTGCATTTGAATTATCAGGAAGAATTTATAATTTATTAAATTCGTCAAAGTAATTTAATAAATCTTCTCGAAACCCTCCGGCGCACTGCTATATTTGAATATACTTCAGGAAACCTATGCTGAAAGTTTTTAATTGCGACCTGCATATTCACACATGTCTTTCGCCTTGCGCCGAATTGGATATGTATCCGCAGGCGCTTGTGGATCAAGCCATCAAGGCTGGTCTGGATATTATTGCCATCTGCGATCACAATGCATCTGAAAACGTCCCCTATGTCATCAAAGCGGCTCACGGTAAAAATTTAAAAATATTTGCGGGCATGGAAATAACGACAAGTGAAGAAGTGCATTTTCTTGCCTTATTTGATTCTCTATCGGATTTAAACAAGCTTCAGGAATTTGTTTATCATCATCTGCCGGGCAAAAATGATGAAGGACGTTTTGGCGTTCAGGCCATCGTCAACGAAATCGGAGAGGTTGAGGGGTTGAGTGAAAAATTACTCATCGGAGCGACGGATATTGCACTCAATGATTTGTTGGACTATGTTCACCAACAGAACGGGTTGGCTATTGCCTCCCACATAGACAGAGAAAGTTTCAGTGTCTTAAGCCAACTTGGCTTTATCCATGAAAGCTTTGTTTTTGACGCACTGGAAATAACACCTTTGACAGGATTTCGGAAGGCCAGAGAGCAATACAGAGAATTGGATCATTATGCATTTATCATGTCTTCCGATGCCCATTTTTTGAAAGACATCGGACAAACAATGTCTAAAATTATACTGGCGGAACCCACGCTGGCGGAATTGAAAATGGCTTTTTTACGCCAGAAGGGACGATGCGTTGTGGAGTAGCTTATGCTGGAACTTGCCGCGCATATTCTGGACATTGCCGAAAACTCGGTTCGCGCCGGTGCCACGCTGGTAGAAATCACCATCATTGAAGATGAAGGGGAAAATATGTTTTCCATAGAAATCAATGATGACGGAAGCGGAATGACGAAAGAGGAAATCGAAAAAGTCTTTGATCCTTTCTATACAACAAAAAAAGTAAGACGAGTAGGACTGGGAATTCCTTTGCTGTCTGACGCAGCTCAAAGGGCTGGAGGCAATCTTCATTTAGAGTCCGTAAAAGGCAAGGGAACGAATCTAAAGGTGACTTTTCAATTAAACCACATCGACAGGCAGCCGCTTGGAGACATCGTCAGTACATTAATGATTCTCATCGCCGGCAACTGCGATATTGATTTTCTTTTCATCTTCAAAAAAAATCAAAATTATTTCAAAATGGATACCAGAGAAATACGCAAGGAAATTGATGATATCCCCATGAATCATCCCGAAATATTAAAGTATATTCGGGGAATTTTAGAAGATGGATTATGCTAAATAAAATATGTTGATTTTATCAAAAAACATTGGCATAATGACCGCCGGTTCGCAATAGGACTTAAAGAAATATATAAATAAATCAGTGATTTACCAATAAATCACAAAGTGACATTAAAATATATTAGGGCAGTTATTGAAAATGATCTGAATGGATTCAGTCGTAATCATAACCAACCCGGAAAGACTGAGGAGGAAATTCATGAAGGCTGAGGACACTGAACTTTTAAAAGAATTCGCGCCGGAACAGGTTGACAAACTCAACAAAATTATCAGCAAACATAAAGGCAAGCCGGGAAGTTTAATCCCTGTGCTGGAAGAAGCGCAGGTATGTTTGGAATATCTACCGATCTCCGTACAAAAAAAGATTGCCAAGGAATTAAATTTACCTTTGAGCCGTGTTTATGGCGTTGTTACTTTCTACTCATTTTTCACCATGACACCACGGGGCAAACATACGGTTCGCGTTTGTCTTGGAACGGCATGTTATGTTCGCGGCGGTAAAGCAATTACCGAAACACTGCAGAAGGAATTCGGTGTCAAGGAAGGCGAAACGACACCGGATAGAATGTTTACACTGGAATCTGTCCGATGTCTGGGCGCTTGTGGCCTCGGACCGGTAGTGGTCATTGACGAAGATGTGCATGGCCGTGTTAAACCTGCGAAGATTAAGGAAATATTAGCTCAATACACATAATAAAATACATATAAAAGCCGGGAGGAAACGCAAATGGCGAAATTGACAATAGATGATTTAAAAAAGATCAAGGAAAAAGTTCACAAGGAAATGTCTCTGCGTGACGGCGAACGTCGCGTCAAAGTTACTGTCCACATGGGAACCTGTGGTATCGCTTCAGGCGCCAAAGAAGTTATGGACACTCTGCTTCAGGAAATTGAAGCTGCAGGCGTCAATGACGTTTTTGTGACCACATCGGGATGTATGGGGTTATGCAGCCGTGAACCTCTGGTGACTGTCGAAATAATAAAGCAAGAACCCATCAAATACGAATATATGAATCCCAACAAGATGAGACAGGTTTTCAAACGACACATTTTGCAGGGAGAAATTCAGACTCCCTTTGTATTAGCAAAAGGCTCTGAAGTAATAAAATAATTTTTCCGATAATATATCGATGGGAAAAACGATGATTGTTTAAGGAGGATGTAGGATAAATGAAAGTTTTTCGCGCGCATTTGTTAATCTGCGGCGGCACCGGATGTCAGGCTTCTGGAAGTCCTGCAGTAAAAAAAGCTTTACTACAAGAGTTGGAAAAGAAAAAACTTACCGAGGAAATAAAGGTTGTGGAAACCGGGTGTAACGGATTTTGCGCTTTGGGACCGATTATGGTTGTTTACCCCGAAGGCGTAATTTACATCAATTTAAAACCGACTGATATGCCGGAATTGGTTGAGGAACATTTAATCAAGGGAAGAATTGTCCAAAGACTCTTATACAGAGAGCCAACTACGGATGAAGTTATCCCCACCATGCAGGACATTCCTTTCTTTGCACATCAGGAATTGAGGGTTCTGAAAAACAGAGGATTAATTGATCCGGAAAAAATTGAAGAATATATCGCTCGTGACGGTTATGCGGGCATGGCCAAAGCCCTGACGGAAATGACCTCGGAACAAATTGTTCAGGAAATTCTGGATTCAGGATTACGAGGACGCGGCGGCGCAGGTTTTCCGACAGGCTTGAAATGGAAATTTGCTTCCCAGTCCAAAAGCGACGTCAAATACGTTTTATGCAATGCCGATGAAGGCGACCCCGGTGCTTTCATGGACAGAAGCGTGCTGGAAGCCGATCCTCACGCTGTTCTGGAAGGCATGGTTATCGCGGCCAAGGCCATCGGTTCGTCTCAGGGCTACATTTACTGCCGCGCTGAATATCCCCTTGCCATCCATCGTTTGAATGTCGCCATTGATCAAGCCAAGAAAGCCGGTCTGCTGGGAAAAGATATTTTGGGTACCGGCTTTAATTTCGAACTGGAAATTTATCAGGGCGCCGGCGCGTTTGTCTGCGGTGAAGAAACAGCCCTGATGACATCCATTGAAGGTAAACGTGGTATGCCGCGACCAAGACCACCCTTCCCGGCTGTTGCCGGACTATGGCAGAAGCCCAGTATTCTGAATAATGTGGAAACACTGGCTAACGTTGGCCAGATTATTTTGCGCGGTGCAAAATGGTACTCCTCAGTCGGAACAGAAAAGAGCAAAGGGACAAAAGTTTTCGCTCTTACCGGCGATGTGAACAATGTTGGCTTAGTTGAAGTTCCCATGGGAACGAAACTGGGCACCATTGTTTATGATATCGGCGGCGGCATTCCCAAAGGCAAAAAATTCAAAGCAGCACAGTTGGGTGGTCCCTCCGGCGGCATGATTCCTATTCAACATTTGAACGCTCCGGTCGATTATGAAAAAGTCGTTGAACTTGGCGCCATCATGGGTTCCGGCGGTTTGATCGTTATGAACGAAGATAAATGCGCTGTGGACATGGCCAGATTCTTCATGGATTTCTGCCAGGACGAATCCTGCGGTAAATGCACCCCCTGTCGTGAAGGAACCAAGCGCATGCTGGAAATTCTGACCAATATCACCCAGGGCAAAGGCAAGGAAGGCGACATTGAACTTCTGGAAGAAATGGCCGGCGTTATCAAGAACGCGGCATTATGCGGTCTGGGACAGACCGCTCCCAATCCGGTATTGAGCACCCTCCGTTATTTCCGTAAGGAGTACGAAGACCATATTAAGAACCATCGTTGTAACGCTGCGGTTTGCTCGGCCATGTTCAAATCACCCTGTCAGCACACCTGCCCGATTGAAATGGACATTCCGTCCTACATCGCGCTGGTCAGAGCGGGACGATTTGAAGACGCCTACAAGATCCTGTTACAGACCAATCCCTTCCCCTCCGTTTGCGGAAGAGTCTGTGATCACAAATGTCAGACCAAATGCCGTCGCGGCAATATGGACGAGCCGATTGCCATCAAGTTCTTGAAGAGATTCATTACCGACAATGCACCTCGTCCGAAGATAGAGGCTGTTCCGGTAACCCGTAAGGAAAAGATCGCTGTCATCGGAGCAGGACCTGCCGGTCTGACGGCAGCACGAGACCTTGCTCAGCGCGGATATAAAGTGACGATTTTTGAAGAACTTCCGAAAGCGGGTGGAATGCTGGCATGGGGAATTCCTTCTTACCGTTTGCCGCGCAACATTCTGGAAGGCGAAATTGACGATATTCGCGCTCTGGGTGTGGAAATCAAACTGAACACCCGTGTCGGCAAAAACATTACCTTTGCCAAACTGGAAAAAGAATTTGATTATATCTATCTCGCTACCGGCGCTCACAAGAGCCAGAAGATGGGCGTGAAAGGTGAAGAATTGAAAAATGTCTACGGCGGCGTCGAGTTCCTGAGAGATTTTAATGCCGACGAAGAAAAATGGATGAACGGTAAAAATTCTCTGGGCAAAAAAGTGGTTGTGATCGGCGGCGGAAATTCCGCCATTGACGCAGCCCGCGTTGCGCTCCGTCTTGGTTCCGAAGTAACCATCCTCTACAGAAGACTGAAACAGGATATGCCGGCAGCCGAAGAAGAAATCAAAGCCGCTGAAGAAGAAGGCATCAAGATTGATTTACTGGTTGCCCCGTTGAAGATTGACGGAACAAAGGGAAAGGTTACCTCCATCACCTGCCAGCGCATGAAACTGGGCGATTTCGACAAGAGCGGTCGCAAGAGACCTGTGCCGGTCGAAGGGTCCGAATTTACATTAAAGGTTGATGCCGTTGTCGCTGCCATTGGTCAGGCCCCTGATATGAGTTTCATGGATGCCAAGCGAGGCGTGGAAATCAACAAATGGGATTGCTTCGATGTCGGCAAGGTTTATAAATCCGGCACGGCCAATCCCCGTTACTTTGCCGGCGGCGACGCCGTAACCGGGCCGGATACCGTTATCGGAGCGATTGCGGCCGGACATCAGGCAGCCGATGATATTGACTCAGCCATCCGCAAGACCAATAATGAACCGGCTTACGAAAAACCGGCGAAAGAAAAGATTGATGTGCCTCTGGTGATTGACGAAGAAACAATCGAAACACCGCAGATGGCCATGCCGGAAATGCATCACGATGCGCGTAAGACAAATTTTGCGGAAGTGGAACTGGGCTTCAAACCGGAAGACGCGATTAAAGAAGCATGCCGTTGCCTGCGTTGTGACGCTGAACTTTAGAATTTAGAAAGTTATGAGGAACTGATTTATCACAAAAATAAATACTTAACTTTTCACGATAGAAGTTCATTAAAAGGGGTTTGTTTCATTGTAGGGAACAGACCTCTTTTTCATTATAGAGATAATTTCATGACAACATTCAATACAAGACGGGAAAAGCATTTTCTTGGCGAGTTGAAGGCTCCCGCTGATGCTTATTGCCAACATTCATTCTCTTGGATGTACGATTAACTTTTCCATAGGAAGCCATCCGAACTTACAATACAATGGTATTGTACATTAAATTTTATAAAATATATGCCTGATACTTCCTGACTATTAGTATAAGTTAGTGAACTTATTAATGACTTGTGGTTCTCTTAATATATTAAAAAAAACGCGACTTTATGTTTGACAAATTCACCTATTACGGGTATAAGCCGGTGTCAAATATCGGCCAATTTGGCAGTTAATCCGTCAGGTATGATCTATGATTTTTTTATTTGCCTGATACATTGAGCATAAAC
>CAYNWA010000004.1:0-18765 GCA_964400795.1 uncultured Smithella sp. | reverse complement strand
GATATGCACCAAAACCTGTATTGTCTTTACCGCCACGGTATAGGATCATAAAAATCAAATAGGTGGCTGGTTCTATCCCGGACGGATAAACGAAATGACCGGCTGGATGGACAACTTTTTTTAAGGAGGTAATTATCATGGCAAGATGGAAGTACAAAACAAGTATTATTGACATAGACCACATCATTCCACCCGAAGCTATTGCCTGTAACGACAAAGGCACTTGTGTGATTGACGGCATACCGGGCAGTCAGGATTATTTTAATGGTATCCTGGACAAGGAGGGTGAAAGTGAGTGGGAGTTGATTCAATGCCAACACCACGGAGGGAAACTCCTTTGTATCTGGAAAAAAGAAGTCAAAGAGGCTTTTGCAAGTTAAGACACGTTCTTTCATATATTTGTATTCCAACGCATTTCTTTTCAATCTCATGTTTATGAAAGACTGAGAAAATACGATGGTGTATTGTTAGTTATATAATGATGAAACTGCGGTCCTTCAGGGATGGACCCTTTACATCAAAAAATTATTAAATATTTAGGAGGTATCGATCAATGGCTTTTAACCCCCCTGCAAAAATGGTGGCTCTCGTTGGCAATGCGGGAGTCGGTAAAGCAAAACTTTCAATTTTCAATCTGCTTCTCAGAGGATTTATGGCAGGTGCTTACATCGCCATAGGAGGAGCGCTTTGCACCGTATGCGTCACAGGCGTAGAACCCGCGGGAATTGCGAAACTCGTTGGCGGAGCGGTGTTCCCCGTCGGCCTGATTGCAATAGTCTTAACCGGTATGGAACTTTTTACGGGTGATTGTATGATTGTCCCCATGGCTGCCATGATGAAAAAAGTTACCTGGGGTGCCGTCATGAGAAACTGGGTTTGGGTTTATGTTGGTAATCTGCTTGGCTCGTTGGCGTATGCTTATGTTATGGTTATAGGTCCTTTCGTAAGCGGACAGCCCGACGGCACCATGACGGTAAATGCTTTTGGCATGAGCGCAGTCGGCATTGCGGCCGGAAAAATCTTAGGATACAAAGCGGTTGGCACCGCCGGCCTCTGGTCCTGCTTTATAAAAGCCATCGGCTGTAACTTTCTGGTCAACATCGCCATCCTGCTCGCTATTACAGCAGACGATGTCATTGGAAAATTTTTCGGTATTTGGTTCCCCATCATGGCTTTCGTGTCGTCCGGTTTCGAGCATTGCGTGGCCAATATGTACTTCCTGCCCGCGGGAAAATTCCTCACGGACTGGTATCCGGCCGTTGTAACACAAAAGGGTGGAGCTCTCCTGGCCAATGGAGGGTTGTCATGGTCTGATGTCTGGCTCTGGAATCTCATTCCCGTCACCATAGGAAATATAGTCGGTGGTTTTCTATTCATCGGGGTTACGTATTTCCTGATGTTCAGAAAGGATCTGCCTTCTGAATAGGATAACGGATGTCAGTACTTTCGTGGATAGCATTCATCATCTGCGCGGCGGCGGTGGCTTTTCATTATAACACCACCGGTGATTCGCGTTTCTTGTTGTATGCCATCCCCGGACTGATTATGTTGCTGGTCATCCCGATGACCTTGGCTTGGATGAGCCGCAAAAGTTTTTCGCAGGCTCATGAACAACTGGACACGAAGAATATTCGTAAATATGACATCGGTGAAATAGTACCGGCAATGATTGGAAAAGTTGTGAAGATATCCGGTGAGGTCCAAAAAATTAGTTTTCAATGGCTAAACAGACCTCATTTTCATATTAAAGACGCGACGGATCAGATACGCGTCATTATGTTTACCGCTCCCTCCAACAAAGTGGTTGTCGGAAACAAAGTTGAAGCGATTGGCGTTGTTATGAAATTCCCGTTGAAGAAAACAGGACTCGCCATATCGGCCGTCAATATTAAAAGAATTTAAAATTAAGGAGATTATTATGGACGGAAGAGAAGGAAGATGCGCATTTGGATTTATTTTACTCGGACTGGCTCCCATCTTGGCCACAGCAGGAGGAGCAGGTTTGGGAATGATTGTTTTTGCCGGGGGCTTGCTCATTTCTGTTACCTCAGCATTTATTTAGAAAGATCTTCACCAAGGAGATCAGCGGCGTAATACGTCGCTGATCTCCCTATATTTTTTTATTTGAAATTTTCCTCTTCATTCCATTTCTGCATGCTGTCAATCCCTGTAGTATTAAAACTATTCCTCCGGTAAAAAGGGAAACAATAACAAGTGCCTCCGCCAACCCATTTAAACAAAATTCATGAAATCTTTTTGCTTGCACACGACTCGATAGAAAGCAAATCATTGCCATACAGTGTTATTCAACACAGTCATTTCTACTCCATAAATTTTGATAATTTTGTTTGACTTTTATACGAATTTTGGATAATTCATGCAACAATTTGCAACGCTCGCTTTAGTTGCTCTTTCTGAATCTTGCTGTTTTATATATAAAGGAGGAATACATGTCAAAAGATAAGGTTATGAATCGTTGGTACGTAGTTATCGGAGCGGTGCTCATCCAGTTGTGTCTGGGAGCCATATACGCGTGGTCTGTTTTTACGCCAAAACTTACTATGCCGCTGGCAGATGGCGGAACATATGGATTTAGCGCCACCCAGGCCGCATGGATATTTTCAGTCGGCCTTCTCGTTTTTTCCGTCGTCATGATTATTTCCGGACGTATGATAAGTAAAACCGGTCCCCGAAAGCTCGCCGCTCTGGGCGGTATCGTTCTCGGCATTGGATACATTCTGGGCGGTCTTTTTGGAAACTCTTTCTTCACTCAATTGTTCTTTATCGGGGTCATCGGCGGCGCCGGTATCGGACTTGCTTACGTTGTTCCCATTGCCGTGGGTGTTAAGTGGTTCCCCGACAAAAAAGGAATGGTAACCGGCCTGGCTGTTGCAGGTTTCGGCTTTGGCGCCACCATATGGGTTAAATCGGCCGGTTCCTGGTTCGGTTTAATTGATAATCTGAATTTCTTCGGTCTTGGCGGAGTGCAGAGTGTTTTCCTTCTCTACGGAATTATTTTTCTTGTCGCCGTACTCTTGGGGAGCATCGTAATGATTGACCCCCCCGCAGGTTACGTTCCTGAAGGATGGACTCCTCCCCAACCCGCCGCAGGCGGAGCTAATCAGAGTACTTCTGCTCTCGGAATGGTCAATTTCGAATCGGGAGAGATGCTTAAAACCCCTCAATTTTATATGACATGGACGACTTTTCTGTTCTCGGCAATCGCCGGTCTCATGGTTATATACTGCATTAAACTTTTCGGTATTGACGCTCTCAAGTCCACTGGAATGACTGTCGCCGACGCATCGGCAGCCGCTGGAACCGCCATGGCTTTATATGCGATCTTCAACGGCCTCGGTCGAATCGTATGGGGAACAGTCTCCGACAAACTTGGACGCAAAATGTCCATTTTCCTCATGTGTCTCTTCCAGGGCATCATTATGCTCCTCTTTTACAAAATGGGAAGCACGCCCATGTTGTTGACCGTCGGCGCCTGCATCATCGGCTTCAACTTCGGCGGAAACTTCGCCCTCTTCCCGGCTATTACAGCTGATTATTTCGGAAATAAAAACGTAGGATTGAATTACGGCTTCGTATTTGTATCCTACGGTATAGCCGGCGTTATCGGGCCGCAAATTGCCGGATACTTCAAAGATGCCGCCAAAGGCAGTGGAGATCCATCCGTCTGGATAACACCCTTTATCATTGCGGGCGTTGCCTGTCTGCTCGGAGCAGCCATTACCTTGATTTCAAAACCGCCTCAAAAGGCATAGCTTAAAAAGATAAAAAGCGAAGAACGTAAACCAAGTTTTTTCTTTCGAACAAATAAAAGCCCTTTCAGCTAAAAGCCGAAGGGGCTTTTTATTCGTCCAGCTGGAAATCATACCTGAAACACGCAATAACAGCAGCAGGATGAACAAAATATTTTGGCCGTTATGTATCTATGGATAAGATAAAATATTCCACTTCTTTCTTTGGATAGAGTGTTTTCATAATCTTGGTGTAACGCCTGATCTGTTCTTCGTATTTCTGCCTGAGCCCCCGCATCGAACCGGACTTGTAATCCATGATAGTCACGAGGTTATCCGACACAATCATTCTGTCCACGATACCGGAACTTTCCTTATCTGATATCTGCTGCTCAATATAGAGTTTGCCCGGCCTGAACATGATCGGGGAGATATCGTTTCTCTGCACAAAGCGAACGGCTGTTTCATATTCTTCGTTGTTCAGTTCTCCAGCCTGCGGCAATGTGTTCTGATGAACAACTTTGGCCAGCCACCGGTGCAGTCGGTCGCCTCTCATGATACCGGTCCTGATATTGTCAGAAACCATCGCCGGATCGATCTCTCCGTATTTTTCCGGCTCATCATGATGCTTCTCCGGCACCTTGAATATTGTCACAGACGGAGGAGTTTCCGTCTCACCGGACGACGTACAGATTTCTTTTCTGCTGCCTTCAGGCGCATATTTGTCGAAGGTGTTGAGGACAGCCTGATGAACAGGCCTGTAGTTTTCATTGCTTTTCTTCGGCAGAAAAACCGTCAGTGTCCGGACAGCCCGTGTCGCGCCAACATAAAACACATTAGCCTTTTCGCGACGCAGTCGCGCCAGACTGGTTTCGCGGGCGGCCATGATTTCTCCGGCCATTGACGATTCGCTCGCGTTTAAGAATTCTATCTCCTTACTCGAAAACTGCACATGGCATTTTTCCGATTCCAGATAAAAAGGCGACTCCCTTTCCTCCTCATTCCAAAACACAAAAACATGGTTGAACTGGAGCCCCTTTGTTCCGTGAATGGTATCGACCTTGATATTGTCGCTGTCCTCCGCCTCCGGCACCTTTACATTAAACCGGACGTCGAACATCCTCATCAGAAAATCATCCACATTGGCATTTCTTTCGCTGAAAAACGCCTGTGCCTCCTCCTGCCAGATATCCAGTATCGTCGCAGCGACCTTCCCTCGTAATAGTTCAGTGGCGGAACTGACGGCCATCAATCCGAAAGGTCGGGGATACTTTTGCGCAAATTCCGCCCGTATCTCTTCTATATTTCCATACAGATCTATCCACAAAGGCGATGCTGCCGTAGCGGCAACAAATCCTTTTTTATCCTCTTTCCCCAAAACAGCTGCGATGAAAAACATGACCGCCACACCTTCAGGCGTCGAAAGAAGCTGTCTTCCTTTCACCGCCGCCACGCCAATACCGTTGACTAAAAGTTCGGCTTCAATTTTCTGCACATGATTGTTGGTCAAAGCCAGCACCGCCATATCTCCCCACGAACAGTCGTACTCTCTTTTTTTCTTTTTCAGATATTCAACAATGGCGGGATAAAAAGGAGCTTCCGATGTGCCTTCTTTTTCCAGCAAGACACGATTCACCTCGGTGATGCCGTTAAAAGATTTTAATTTTTCCGGCGGTTTCTGCATTTCGGTTTTTTCTTTTCCTTCAATGATATGGGCAAAGAGATGGGCAACGAGTTCATTGAAAAACGAAATCAGCAGCGGCGTGCTGCGATAATTGTATTCCAGAGAGCTTTCCGTGATTTCCCCGTTCTGGATGTAAAAGCCTATGGCATTTTCCAGGGCATCGCGATCCGCGCCACGCCAGCCATAGATCATTTGTTTCCAGTCGCCCACGGCAAAAAACGACCTTTCGCCGCGCTCGCCCCGGCCGGATAAAATCTCGTCAATCAGCGGCATCAATATTTCGATGTCGCCCTTTGACGTATCCTGAAATTCATCAATCAGCAGATGTTCCGTCCGGTCAAGACCCAGTGAAAAATAATTACTCATGAGCCTCGGGCGCTCGGACGACGTCAGACCGTCCAGTTCGAGAAGACCCCGGCGCACATCGTGGAAAAAGATTAATCCTTTTTCGTTTTTTACGGCGTCCGCCGCTTCCAGATAAATCCCGCAAAGAAAGGCCACGGCCAGTTCCCGCAACAGGGCTTTGTTGACGGCCAGATGTTCGGCAGTTTCCCGGTAATCCCGGAATATTTTATTGAGTTCCGAATACGGTTTCTCATGCCAGTTTATACTTTTTCCGATGCTTTTATAATCTTTCAGATTGGTATATTTTGCCGCTGATTTGGAAATAAAACTGTCGTAATCTTTCAAAGCATTCATAACGAGTCTTGTAGTATTAGGTGTCACCTGCCCTGCCAGAGCATCGGCTTTTTCATAAAGAGATTTCAGCCTGTTTCTCAACACGCCGTTTTGTTTCATGATATCGTCAAGATCGGTAAGCCTTTCCATGTCCAGCAGACAGCGCTCATGCGTCCGTTCATCCGTCAGAGCCTCCCAAAGCGTGTCGATATCCGTTCTTAGAATTCTTGCCGCCATGAGCAACTTGTCGGCCTTGCCCTTTTGAATGACATCATCGCGAAAGAGAATTTCAATCTCACGCGATAATTCCATTTGCTCTTTCTCGTCCGCGAGTTTCGGCGCGAAACCCGCCGCGGCAAATAGCCGGTAAAAGAACGAATCGATGGTGGAGTAGCCGACACGTCCCGCTTCCATAACCAGCCGCAGCCGCTCCAGGAGCGGCTTTTCCTCTTGCTCAGATATTTTTTCCATGATCCTGGCGCGCATTTCGGTCGTTGCGGCGCGGGTGAAGGTCAGCGCCGATATGAATTTACCGCCGATAAATATCCGTTCAAACACTTCTTCGGTGAGCCGTGTTGTTTTTCCCGAACCTGCCGAGGCTTTCAATAAAATGCTTTTCATGACACATTCCCCCGGACGGTTTTGTAGTAAGCTTCCCTGCCGCATAATGCCTGAAACTGACAGTATTCGCATTCCGAACAGTCATGATCCGGCGCAAGTTCGCTGCCGCCGATGATGTTGTCCAAACGGATCTTGATGGCCTTCATCAGTTCCCCGGCCTGCGCGATTTCCTTCTCCGGAATTTCTATTTGCCGACCGCTTGTCGGTTCCTTCAAATAATAAAAGCGCGCGCCTTGAGCCTCTTTATTGAAGTGCTGATAAATAATCAGCTGCGCGGCCGGATGCAGAATACCTTTTTCTTTAAAACGTTCCAATACTGATGTTCTTCCCGAAAGGTTGTACTTGCTTTTTTTTGAATATTTGAAATCAATCACCTCGGTTCGTCCCGCGATGCTGGCGATTCTGTCCGATCGGCCGGTTATCTTATAACATCCGTCAATCATCCCCTCGAATTTCTTCTCGCAGCACAAAGCATTGTCGGCAAATACCAGACCATCGCCGGATTCATTTTCATCGGCGTATATCTCCTGTAACAAAATTTTCGCGTTGAGCATGTAGATATTAATGCCATCGATGTCCCGCACCTCCGCGTTCTCATCACTTTCCCAAAGTTCGTCAAAAAGTTTTTCCCAATTGCCGAATTTTTCCTTCGGGCCGGTCGAGAGCCGCTGCAGGAATCGATGAATAAAATCTCCCATGCGCATGTTTATTTTTTCATCATCCTCCATGAATGAAGGCGGCTGAATCCCGAGGATATATTGATGATAGAATAAAAACGGACAAGCCAATATTCTGGTCAGGCTCGAATAGGAATAGGTAAAATCCCGAAGCTTGTTTCTCAGGTTATCGTCAAGGGTTATGGCTGTCTTTACTATGCCCGGTTTCGCCGTCACGGATTCCTTGAACGCAACGGATGTAATTGGCTTCCCGAATTCCTGCGCCAGCAGGCTCATGTAATAGCTCGGCGTCCGTTCCCTGATTTGATCGTTGACGCCGACGATTTTGATTTTTTCACCCTGCGCCAGAATCTGCCGGAAAATCAGATCCTCATATTCAAACATGCTTTTACGCAACTGCGGAACATGTACCGGATTGATGAACGGTCCCTCGAAGGGCTGCGAAGGCATGATGCCTGCATCGACGGAAAGAATCAACCCCCTGCTGAATTTTTCTCCCGAAATATGGCCGAAACCGACCACCTGCACCGGCGCCGATCTGCTACCTGTGACGCGGAATTTTCTCGTTTCAATCAGCATACGCGCGGCATCAGTCAGATTGTGTCCCAGCCGCTCTTTCCAGAAATCAAGCAGCGTTGCAAAAGATATGGCGGTCTCCAGCGCCTCGCATTCCTCTCGCACGTAATTTTCCCGATTTTTGGATAATTCCGCAGCGCAGGCTGTGGCAAATTTTTTAAAGTCAGGCATATGGTGCGATCGGCCAGCTTTTTCTATTTCCGCAAGCAGCCTTCTTCCGGCCGAGGTTGTCGAAAAAGGCAGCCAGACGGCCAGATTGACGGCATTGCCGAAAAACCTGAGCGACCGGTTCCAAAGCATCGGCGTGAGCGATTCATCCAGCAGAAACATCATCAGTTGCTCGCTGCCCTTTCGCTCTTTGAGAAACGTGGAAACTTCTAGGGTGACCAAATCGACAAGAGCGTGAAGACCGGCAAGCGAAACCAATTCAAGCCCCGCCCCATCCGAGTCCGTAATCCCACCGTCGAAGGACAGGACCAGATTCCTTGCCGAATCGAACGGCAGTTTTTCCGATCCTGATAAAGCGGCTCCGAACAGCGGCTGATCGATAAACAACCTTTCTTTTTTGATCTTACGGTAGAACCGCTCGGCGACCGGCGTTATTTCGGGAAGACCAATAAATATTTCCTTTTCGCCGGGCGTGATATCTTCAAGCGTCGCCATTTCCAGCTCCGGCATGAAGAAATTCAACTTCGCCAGCCACTTCCGGAAAGCCTGCGCGGTTTCCAGATATTCTTCAAGCCTCGACCATTCGTCGTCGGTAAAACGCTCAGCCCCGTAAATTGTATTTTTGCTGATTTTATATTCCGCGAGTTTTACGATAACGGGCAGAAGACTGACGGCGCGCCGGGCCGGGTATGGCTCATCCGGATATTTTTCGGCAATGAACCGGATAAAATAAAGCAACCGTTCATCACCGGGAACTGGCTCACGATTCAGTTTTTCACTGCTTTTTCCGGTGATGTAGGATTTAAGGCCCTCGACGCGGGGAAGTATCCCGCCCAGTTCGCTGTGAATAAAGTGCTGCACAGGATCAACAGCCCTATCATTGGCACAAATGATTGTCCAACCGGAAAGATCGGGATAGTCATGGCGAAGAATCTCAATCAACTTTTCCGAATATTGCGACATTTACATCTCTCCATTTTCTTTAAGGTTGATACTTAGTAGGAATTTTTAATAGCATAATTTTCAAAATATGGTAACAAGCAGAAAAATAATTTTTCTATATTCATTCAAATATGAAATATTTTATTAATTCCACGGCAGATTATCATCAGCATGATTTAAATTCCCTGGGATGGGAACTCACCGTTTGCAATTCCCTGGAACCGGTCAACAGTCCCTGTCGCAAAATTCTTTCATCGCCTCTTTCATTCGGCGAACATCTTTATAATTTTCTAAAATCATTAGTTCCTTTTGATGACATTCACTCTGTTTTGGAAATCGGCGGCGGCATGGGGTATCTGATGCGTGATTTTCTTTTCTTTAACTCTTCGACACGGGCAAAGATGATTGACATCTCCCCTTACCTTCTGGACAAGCAGAAAGAAGCTCTCAAGACGTATTATGTAGATTTCGAACTTGCCGATATTTTCACGGTTCCGTCAAATAATCTTGCCGGTTTCGATCTCGCCATCATGAATGAAAACCTGGGGGACCTGCCGACACTGGTTGCCGGGGTGGGAAAAGATAATAAAACGGATCAGGACGCTGACCGGATTCTGGAAATACTGGAGTACTTTCGGAGAAAATATAATTTGCCGTTGGGATTAAACGATAAAGAACGTATCAACATCGGCGCTTTGGACATCGTTGAAAAACTATGTCTTGCCGGAATCAAATACATTTACTTAAGCGAGCACAGTTGTGAAGCTGCTGTACCTGAAGGAATGAAATCCTATCTCTCATTCCAATCACCCGGCATCCCGGAAATGATTTCCCTCAAAGGGCACAAGGAATTTACCATTAAATTTTCCTACTTGCAGAAAATCGCTGGCGTGCTAAAGTACAAAACGCGGCGCGGCTCTTTCGCCGATTTTCTTCCTTTAAATTTAAACGATAAAGTAAAAACAGCGTTGAGGTTGACGGTACCATCTAATGATGAACAGGAAATCATCCGGCAGTTTGTTTACGATCTTTACAAGTACGAATATTTAATTTTAATCAAAGGAGATGAATCATGAAAACGAACATGACAATTATTTTTATGGCATCCATTTTGTTTTTATCTTTTTCAGTTGGTCAAGCACTGGCTTTTCGCTGCGGCGATGGCCTGGTCAGCACAGGCGACACAAAAGCAAAAGTGCAGATGACATGTGGCAAACCTTCGTCAACTGAAAAGAAATGTATCGAAACATGGACAACGAAGAAAAAGAAATGCGATAAAAAAGTCGAGGTCTGGTATTACAACTGCGGCGACAGCGATTTCATTTACGCCCTGTCCTTTGAAAACAATATCTTAATAGGTGAGAACACCGAAGGCCGCGGCAAGGGCAAATCGGAGTGCAAGGGTAGATAATTTATACAATCACGGGTATGAACCCCGGTGCGAGCCCTAGACCCTAATTCCGTCCCAATGGGAGGGGTATTATACCCTCCGCTGTGCGTGATTGTTCGACTGACAAATTTCAATGCGCTACGCTTTTGAAATTTGAGTCTCACAATAAAAACCGTCCTGCCGGCGAAGGAGAGCGTTGTAATAATAACAAAAAAAGTCATTCCGCAAAGTGTCCTCAGGAAAAATCGCGATAAATCCGGGTGAAACACCTAAACGTAGGGCGCATTCCCCGAATGCGCCGTTTCTTCGGACTGTTCGGGGAACAGTCCCTACATTAATTACTTATTTCTCTGATTTCGTCCAGCTATGCTGGAAAGAGATCTTAACCCCGATTGTCATTCCGCGGAGTGCCCTTTAGGGTAAATCCCGATGAATCGGGATGAGGAATCTTAGATTTCTCATCGTCCCGACCAGTCGGAACTCGGAACGAGATTTATCTTTATTTACATCACAATTTCGAAAACCGGCATCCGAATTTTTAAATCAGTCAACTTTTTCTTGACATTCCAAATAACAAATATTATCAATCTATAGCTTCAAAGTTAGTTCTTATTAAAAATCAAAAGCAGCATAGCAGTTATTTCTTTTGCACAGGAGGTGTACTCGTGTCCGGAAGTAAACGTTTTTGTATTGTTTCTTTTCTATTCATTTTCATTTTTCTCAACTTATTATTTCTTGGCAACGGCAATGCTGACGCTCCCGCTCCATTTGTTATTAATGGTCCCAGCCAGATGTCCATAAATCAAACGGCTGCGTTGACGGTTTCCGGAGGCTGTGGCGGACCTTATACCTGGGAGATTAATAGCGGAGGAGGAAGTCTTTCCTCTACAACAGGGACTTCCGTAAATTACACGTCGCCTTCCAGCAATCCCAATTGTGATCTAACCCCCCTTATCAGTGTAACCGATACAGCAGGTCAAATCGTCTATAAGCAGATTGCGATTAATAAATATCCTGTGCAGAATGCAACTGCTTATAAATATCAAGAATTACGTGAATATACATGCAATCTGGCATGGTCATCTAATGGACAGTATTGGTATGCAGAAAAAAAATATAATTGCGATGGAACAATTTTTTATGACGTTAATCATAACAGTTGGTGCTCTGGAGCACAGGTACATGGTGGTTCTGTTTGTTATGGCCCGACCAATTTTGAATGCTCTCTTTTGCCAAGATGGCTTGATGTAAGAACTCAAGCTATGAAGGCTGCCGGTTGTTGTCCTCCACAATCGTTGCCTTCGCCACCGCCGCCTGTAACTGTTACAAGTTGTACAACGTGCGATCTTCAAATAACGGATTTTACAGCCACACCTTCAAGCTTTAATGCAGGAGGCGGAGTTACAAAATTTACCGGCGATATTAATGCGAGCTCTCCTTTTAGTTGGATTTTAACCGTAGCCGACAGAACTTACAACGGCACGGGAAATTCAGTTTCCGTAACATGGGATGGGACAAACTCCGCAGGCAATATTGTAGTGCCCGGCACTTATACAGCCACTTTGTCAGTTTACGAAGCTAATAATCCAGCATGCAGCAAATCTATAAGTACTTCCGTTACTGTTGTTGATTACTGTGATCTGCAGATTAACAAATTTGAAGGATTAAACACAGTCATTGATAAATCTAGTGGCGGTACAATAACTTTCGAAGCCGACGTAACTTCATCCAAACCATTTACATGGACTCTGTCAATAAGCGGCGGCGATTTTACCGGTATCACCAACGGTTCTACCAATGTAGAAAAAATCTCCTGGACTATTAAAAATGAGTTTGCCAATATTGTGGCTCCAGCTACATATAAAGCCACGTTTTCTGTTAAAGAAATAGGTAATTCTACATGCAGTGATACTAAAGAAATAATTATCAAAATTACCGCCAGAGAAAAAGACTGCAAACTGGATGTCTCTTTTGATTCATCTTTAAACATCGCCAGCGGCAACTTGAGTCATTCACAAAATTTGTTCACCGTGCCCAACTCCGCCTCAATGTCCGACTTTACCCTGTATTACAACAGCATGGACGGCTACGATGGTGTATTGGGCACAGGCTGGACACATACTTACAATATCTTCATTTCGACCGATCCCACGGATGACGCTTATATCCTTTCCGATGGCCGGGGCTACATGATTTCCCTTTACAAAAACGGCGATTACTATACCTCCGATATTTCTGTTTATCCCATACTACAGGTGAATGCCGACAGCACCTTCACGCTCACTTATAAAAACGGCACGCTTTACACCTTTAATGCCAATGGCAAATTATCAGCGATTACGGATAAGAACGGCAACACGGTTCATCTCACTTATAGTTCCGGCGGCAATCTGGTGAACATTACCGACCCGGCGGGTAAAGTAATTTATCTCAGTTATGACGCAAACAACAGAATCAGCGCCATCACCGATCCCAACAATAACAATCACTCTTTCACTTACAGCGGGAATACCCTCGTCTCTGTGTCGTCTTATAACTCGCTGGGCACGCAAACATGGAACTATACTTACGACGACAAAGCATTTATGCTCACCAAAACCGACCCGCAGGAAAATCTTGTCCAGTATTCCTACGATACCGAACACCGCGTCAGCCAGACCATCGACCCGCAGGGTTATGCCCGCAACATTCAGTACGACCCCGAAAATATGACAACAACCGTAACTGAAAAGGACGGCGGCGTCTGGACTTATAAATACGATCCCGTTCTGGGCGCATTAACGTCCAAAACCGACCCGTCCGGCGGCATAACGAATTATGAATACGACTCCAACCGCAATTTGATCGGCAAAACAGAACCCGACGGCACCTCGACAAACTACACCTATGACCAGAGCGGCAACATGCTCTCCGTCACCGACGCGCTGAACAACACCACAACCTATACCTACAACGATCAGAATCTTGTTACGAGCATTACCGACGCAGCAGGCAGGCAAACGTCCTATACCTACGATGCCAACGGCAACATTCTTTCCACCACCGAGCCCTCCGGCGCGACAACCCAATACACCTACGACAGCAAAGGCAACATCATCGCCATTACGGACCCCGCTGGCGGTGTTACCCAAATGGCTTATGACACCAACAATAACCTGATTTCCATCACCAGCCCCACCGGTCAGACCACATCGCAGACGTATGACAACCTGGGCAACATGACCAGTCAAACCGACGCGGCAGGTAACCAAACAACATTCCAGTACAACAGCCTCAACCAACTGATCGCCGTTACCGATTCCGCGGGACAAACCAGCAGATACACGTATGATGCCAACGGTAACAGACTGTCCGTGACCGATGCCAACGGCAACACGACCACGTATGAGTACAATTATAAAAACCAGCTCGTTAAAACAACGGACGCCCTGGGCGACATAACATCATTTGCCTATGGGTCGGGCGGATGTTCCTCCTGCGGCGGCGGCACGGACAAACTCATCGCCGTCACCGACGCCAAAAATCATACCACCACGTATCAGTACGACCAGTTGGGAAGGCTGATCAAAGAAACCGATCCGCTGGGTAACTCCACAACCTATACATATGACGCCAAAGGCAACATGGCTTCCAAAACCAAGCCCGATGGCAGGACCATCAATTATGTTTATGACGCTTTGAACAGACTTTCGGAACGAAGCTATCCCGACGGCACATCCGATGTCTTCCAGTACGACGCGGCGGGCAATCTGGCGGGAACCACCAATGCCAATGTCGCCTACTACTACAGCTACGATGCCAACAACCGCATGACCGGTGTGACCAGTTACAATCTGGCGCAGCTCTTCAATATCGAGTACCAGTATGACATCATGGGCAACAGAACGAAGATGACAATGAAGGAAGGCACAGGCACACCCAAGGTCATCAACTACGAATACAACGCCAGCAACCAGATGACAAAGATCATCTCCGATACCACCGGCACATATACCTTTGCCTATGATAACCTGGGCAGAAGAATCAAACGGACCCTGCCCAACGATTCTTATACGACTTATACCTACGATGCATTAAGTAGACTAACCAACATTACGCACAAGAACGCTTTCAATCACACCATCGATAGTTTCAGCTATACCCATGACAACGTCGGCAACAGATTAACCAAGACAGATGGCGCACCACTGACGCACCATCCCGGAATGGTTACTAACTACAGCTATGACCAAGTCTATCGGCTGACGAAGGCCTCTCCCAGACCCAACAAACACGAACACGGCCTGGCGGATGACATTGTCCATCACCACACCGAAGCCTACAGCTACGATCCGGTAGGCAATCGTCAGACCGGCCCGAATAAATTCGACAGCTACACTTACGATAATGCCAATGAACTGCTAACATCAACAGCACATCCTCATCAGAATACGCAAAATGAATATGACGTTAACGGTAATCTGATTAAGAAGACGGAAACCATCGGCAAATGGAAAATGATTACCTCCTACACCTATGATGACGAAAACAGATTAATCACTGTCATCATTACCAAAGGAGCCAAGACCAAGGAAATCAGTTATGCCTATGATCCTTTCGGCAGAAGAATTTCCAAGACCATTGAAAAGGAAGAGTTTACAGATGATGATAACAACATGCGCCATGGAAACGATAAAGACGGACATCATGGCAACGACAAAAACCATCACGGCAGACACGGGCATAACGATTATCCGATAACCACCTTCTACATCTATGACAACCAGAACATCATTGCCGAGTATGATCAGAACAACACACAAACAGCCGGTTACATTTACGGCCCGAACATTGACGAACCCTTATCTGCTGATATCAACAACACGAGGGTTTATTATCATGCGGATGGCCTGGGCAGCATCACCACACTGACCAACCACATGGGACACAAGGTGCAGCAATACGATTACGATTCCTTCGGCAACATCAAATCCACGCCGTTCTGGATTAAGCAGCCTTACACATATACCGGCAGAGAGTTTGATTACGACACAGGTCTTTACTATTACAGAGCAAGGTATTATGATCCTCAAGTCGGGAGGTTTATTACAAAGGACCCGATTAAATTCAGAGGAGGCATAAATCAATATGTGTATGCAAAAGCAAATCCAATTAATGCAACAGACCCAGAGGGATTAAAAACTTTTATGTGCAAAAAGCCACTTGATGCTTTGGGTGGTAATGGCCAAAGATCAGGCCCAGATATTTGGGGCAATCCATTATATCACCAATACATATGCGTCATAACATCTAATGGTAGAGAAATCTGTGGTGGTCAAGACAGAAGGGGTGGGGCTTGGAGTTCTGGAACGCCGAGCAGAGATTCTTACTCACAGAAGTATTGCACACAGACTGATCCAGACAACGAATGTTTAGAACAATGTTTAATACCAAAACTTTTATCATCAGACAGACCTTATTACGGCTTACTTGGTCCCGGCACGAATTGTCAGGAATGGGCAGATGATACATATAAGTCATGCAAATCTCAATGGAGGTAGTATATGCGCTTATTAACTACATTGCTTAAATATTGCATTATTGCAGTTGTAATCTTAATGTTGTCTGGATTTTCCCTTTTGTATAATCCAAAAAGAGATCGCTTTTTAATACCAGAGAAATTTACCGGAACAGTTTACGTTTACTTCCAAGTGCCTGGTGCCCCACCATTAAAAATGGAAGATGGTTATCGACTCATTGTCATACCTGAAAGTGGCGTTGCAAAAACATCGTCTGATCTGATTCCCGGTAAACTCCACGATGAATATTGGTTTTATTCAGGTGAAAAAAGGATACGTATGTCACCTTACAAACTTGGCGGTGGTGGAACCGTCAAACAAAAAAATGCGTTAGGTCAACAGGAAATATACTTTCAGTTTGAAGTGTTAAAAGAAGAAAGACCTCATGATACATTATGGTCTATTCTAACAAATTGGTAACTGGAGTTCCGAGAAAATAAATTAACTGTAATATTTAAATATAACGCTTAATTAGCGATCTTTGATAAAGAAATATTTATACATGATCTGATTAACCTTTCAACCAAAGCCTCACCCTACAGCAGGAATAAACTGGAAAAGCTTTTGGACGACATTGTCAGTCATCACACCGAAAGTTACAGCTATGATCCGGCAGACAATCGTCAGACCGGCCCGGATAAATTTGACAGCTACACTTACGATAATGCCAATGAACTGCTAACATCCACAGCACATCCTCATCAGAATACGCAAAATGAATATGACGTTAATGGAAATCTGATTAAGAAGACGGAAACCATCGGCAAATGGAAAATGATTACTTCCTACATCTATGACGATGAAAACAGATTAATCACTATCGCCATCCAGAAAGGAGACAAGACAAAGGAAATCAGTTTTGCCTATGATCCCTTCGGAAGGAGAATCTCTAAGACCATTGAAAAAGAAGAGTTTACAGATGATGATAACGACATGCGCCATGGGCACGACAACGACGGGCATCATGGCAACGACAAAAACCATCACCACGGCAAACACGGTCATAACGATTATCCGAAAACGACTTTCTACATCTATGACAACCAGAACATCATTGCCGAGTACGATCAGAACAACACACAAACAGCCAGTTACATTTACGGCCCGAATATTGACGAACCCTTAAGCGCGGATATCAACAATACAAGGATTTATTATCATGCCGATGGACTGGGAAGCATCACCACCTTAACCAACCACATGGGACACAAGGTGCAGCAATATGATTACGATTCCTTCGGCAACATCAAATCCACGCCCTTCTGGATTAAACAGCCTTACACCTACACCGGCAGAGAATTTGATTACGACACAAATCTTTACTATTACCGAGCAAGGTATTATGATCCCCAGGCAGGCAGGTTTATGACCAGAGACCCGATAAAATTTAGAGGAGGTATAAATCAATATATTTACGCAAATAATAATCCTCTACGATATCTGGATTCATCTGGTATGTGGGGGTGGGATGTTCATTTTCTTATGACGTTTCGAATAGCATCACAAATACCCAATCTTGAATGCTATGCGTATGCGATTGCGCGTAATGATCAATTAGTGGATGAAGATGAAAGAGCCATCTGGGATTTTCCCAAGTATCGTCCATGGAATTCTATATGGCATTTTCCTAAACTTGGTAATATAACACATTTATTAAATATAGCATGTGGATCATGTAAAGCGTACGATGTAGGTGGAGCGCTTCACGTTGCGCAAGATGGCATAGCACATGCAAGTTATTCATATGGACATCTGCCATGGATTGACGATGCAATAAAGCGGCCATATGAAGCACAATTAACTTATTATTATACTAAGAATGATCTAGAGCTAATATCAAGACATTGTGATGAAATATTCTAGGAGTAAGAATATGAAAAAAATAATAAAAGGCTTCGAGATATTTTCCCTGGTGCTCTTTATTACAATGGTCACAATTTCATGCAATGGGAAGAATATTAATATGACGGATAAAGAAAGATTACTGAAAGAACGTGTTCAGGAATTTTGTCATATAATGGAAGAAGGCAAGTTTAGACAAACAAGAAACTACTACATTCCTCAATGGCAAAATAAACCGGAGCAGGCATATAAAGGTGATTTTTCCAGCTGGAAAGAGACTAAAGGCATAATTGATTATTACAAAATCAAGGCCATAAAATTTAGAGATGACAATACAGCAGAAGTATTGATTGATTCTTCTCTGCTAAATGAAAAGTATATAACTTATGACTACTGGATATTTGTAAAAGATAATTGGTATATTGTTGATTATAACAGGTCGGATTCTGTGTCATCATATGAGATAAAAGAATATAAAGAGCTTATTCAAAATGATTACACACGGAAAGGTGATGAATAGGGACAGTATACTTAATTAAGAAAATATGACCGGAGTCACCAGCTACAATCTCGCCCAGATCTTCAATATCGAGTATCAGTACGACATCATGGGCAACAGAAAAGCCATGACATTTAAAGAAGGAACCTCTACTCCCAAGGTCATCACCTACGAATATAATGCCAACAACCAGATGACGAAGATTATCTCCGATACCACCGGAACCTATACCTTCACTTACGATGCCCTGGGAAGAAGAATCAAACGGACCCTGCCCAATGATTCTGGGAATTCGGGGGACATAACACTTAATTACCTTGACTGCTGGTGCATTCTACTTACAAGTGCACCACGATAGATAAACAGAGGACATGATGGGAT
>CAYNWA010000003.1:167594-180639 GCA_964400795.1 uncultured Smithella sp. | reverse complement strand
ACGGCACCTGGCTTCGGAGGCCAGTACTCTATCCAACTGAGCTAATCGCCCACGCTTGGTGTTCCTACTATATTAAGAAACAATCTTCAACGAATAAATACTATTAAAAAACATAGAAGCTTTTTGCCGGTTCAGTCAAAATAATTTTTAATTTATGTCCAAACTATTTAACGTTTCGAGTCGTAATCTTCAAATTTATAAATTTCAAAAAACGTGGATTATGTAGGTGTTATCCTCAGTTTAAATAACAGTCCGCCGAAGTGACTTTGTAGACAGATTCAATGATCGAGACAAGACTTAATCGGGCATATCTTATCAGCTTAAACTTTATTAATTTCTTTATCCATTTTCTGCAAATATTCTATTCGTTCTATAAGCGGAGGGTGGGAATAATAAAACCGGACATACAACGGATGGGGATGCAGATTAGACAGATTATCTTTGGCCAGTCGCTTCAGGGCGTTGATCATCGGTTCGGATGTGCCTGTTAACTCATGCGCCATGGTATCCGCTTCACGCTCGTAGCGGCGCGAGATCCACGCACCGATGGGACTGAAGAAAAATCCGATGCAACTGAAATAAACCGAAACCAGCAGCAAGCCGGCGTAAACCGGTGTCTGTTGCAATCCGAATGCCTTATAAATCGGCGGCCAGTTTACCAACAGATAGATTAGATAGAATCCGACAAAAGATGCGGCAATCATGAATATCAATTGCTTCAAAATGTGTTTCTTTTTCCAGTGGCCGATTTCATGCGCGAGCACCGCCAGTATTTCATCATGTGAATGAGAAGCAAGCAAGGTGTCATACAGAACAATGCGCTTGGTCCTGCCGATGCCGGTAAAGTAGGCGTTGGTGTGTTTGGAGCGTTTGCCTTCGTCAACCTGAAAAATCCCTTTAGCCTTTAGTCCGACTTTGGAAAGCAATGACGTAATTTTTTCTTTCAGTTCTTCGTCCTTGATCGGTTCGTATTTATTAAAGAGCGGCGCGATGACCACGGGATAAAGCCAGAGCAATAATATTTCAAATGACGTAAAAAATACCCAGGCCCAGAACCACCAGCTTTTCGGCAGGTAAAGAATAAACGCCATGAAAGCGGATAGTAAAATTCCCATGAGGACGGCAGAAATAAGTATGGACTTGACAAGGTCGGTGAGCCAGAGTTTCCAGGTAATGGTGGAAAAACCGTATTTTTTTTCCAAAACAAACGTGTGGTAAAGATCAAAGGGGATACCAATAACGCCGCCGATGATCGCCAGCGTTCCGAAAAAAACAAGCGCCTGCCAGATTAAGTGCCACTGCAACCCGACGATTTTCCCGACGAGCAACGGCAGCAAAAGAAAAATGATGGCAAGTTCCAGAACATCATCTGTTAAATCTTCCTTATTTCCGAGACGCGAATTGTCGCATGTGTAGTCCACCATTTTAGACAGAGTTGTTTCGTCAATCATGCCCTGAAAAACAGCAGGAACCTCTTTGTCGTGACTGCGCAAATGCCTGATGTTGAATTGCTGTAAAATAAACCGCCAGATGATCCGTCCCAGAAATAAAACCAAAAATAAAATTAAGAGAGTCTTTTCCATTAAAATACTCACTATAAAAAGTAATTGTAAATTACATAATCATATTTCGGGGTCAAGAGATAAACTATCTCGGCAATAATTTTTTTAGGACCTTAGCCTTATAAATTTCTGAGAACGAGGTGAAAAATATATCTTGACATCAGCGTTTTTCGGTTATATCATTCCAGTTAACGTAAGGTGGATTTAAATGTAATAACATCTTTAATATTGAATGCTTAATGAAAAACAATCTTCCGGTTAGATAAAAGCATTTTAAAAATAAACTCAAACGCCTTGGGGGGTGTAAAAATGTCAGATTTTGTCAAAACAACTCTCGGCCAGTTGATTAAAGAAACAGCCGCGCGTTATCCGGAAAACCTGGCGCTGGTTTGTCCGGATTTCGGCGTCCGCCAAACATACAGTGAATTTTATCAAACGTGCCGGGATATCGCCAAGGGGCTAATAGCTCTCGGTATTAAACGCGGTGATAATATCGCTGTCTGGACGACCAATATCCCCGAATGGATCTACCTGCAGTTCGCACTGGGAATGACCGGCGGCATTCTGGTGACCGTCAACACCAATTATCAGACTCACGAACTGGAATATATTCTCAAACAATCGGATTCCACCACGCTGTTTCTCATGGAATCCTACCGCGAAATAAATTTCTACGAAACAGTCCATAAAATATTGCCCGATCTGGACAACCGTCAAAACGGATCCGCGTTGTCGGAAAAACTGCCTGCTTTAAAAAAAGTCATCTATATCGGGAAACGAGAAAATACTCCGGGCATGATTCGTTTCAGCGATTTGATTAATCTTGGAAAGGATATTACAGATAAAAAACTTGACGATAGGTTAAATAGTCTGGATGACGAAGATGTCATCAACATGCAGTACACCTCCGGAACAACAGGATTCCCCAAAGGGGTCATGCTGACGCATCACAATGTTGTCAACAATGCCCGCATGGTCGGTGATGTCATGGGTATGACCGAGAAAGACAGCCTGCTGATTCAGGTTCCGCTGTTTCATTGTTTCGGCTGCGTGATGAGTTCCCTCAATTGCGTTTATCACGGCTCGACCATGGTCGTGGTGGAATTTTTTGATCCCCTCAAAGCGCTTCAAATTATCGCCGCGGAGAAATGCTCAGCGGTCAACGGCGTCCCGACAATGTTCATCGCCATTCTCAATCATCCCGACTTTGATAAATACGATATGAATTCCCTGCGCACGGGCATCATGGCCGGAGCGCCCTGTCCCATTGAAACGATGAATCAGGTGCGCACGAAAATGCACTGTTCCGAAATCGTCATTGCTTTCGGTCAGACCGAATCGGCTCCGGTCATGACTATGACCAGACGTGACGATCCGGTTGAATTGCGGGTTTCCACCGTGGGAAGGCTTTTGCCGGATATCGAAGGTAAAATTGTCGATCCGGATCTCGGTATTGATTTGCCTCCCGATACGCAGGGCGAAATCGTCACCCGCAGCGAATGTGTGATGAAGGGCTATTACAAAATGCCTGAGGCCACGGCCGACGCCATCGACAGATATAATTGGCTGCATACCGGCGATCTGGGAGAAGTAGACGAAAAAGGCTATTTTAAAGTGACCGGCCGTATTAAAGACATGATTATCCGCGGCGGCGAAAATATTTATCCTCGCGAACTGGAGGAATTTCTATTCACGCATCCCAAAGTAGTCAATGTGCAGGTTATCGGCATCGCGGATAAAAAATACGGCGAGCAGGTGCTGGCCGCGATCCAGCTGAAAACCGGACAAACGGCCACACCGGAAGAATTTACCGAGTTTTGCCAGGGGAAAATCGCGCGCCACAAGATTCCCAGATACTGGGAATTCGTAGAAGGCTATCCGACAACAGCCAGCGGCAAGATTCAGAAGTTTAAAATGAAGGAACTATACGAAAAAAAATATCAGGAATCACGGGTATGAACCCCAGGGTAATCCCGATTGCTATCGGGACTGGACCCTAATTCCGCCCCAAGGGGCGGGGTATTATACCCTCCGCTTTTAGCGGGATTGTTCGACTTACAAATTTCAATGCACCTATAGTGCCCTTTAGGGTATTCGTTTTTGAAATTTGAGTCTCACAATAAAATTGCCTGTCCCTTGATGGGAAAGGGCCAGGGAGAGGGTGAAAAATCAAGGAAGTCCCCTCCCCTCAATTCCCGCCCGCCAGGGTCGGGGAAGATTCTTAATATGACAAAAGATAAGAGGTAATGAAAAATGAGCAATATTATCAATCGTGATACGATCGGCGACATGGCCCGTCGGGCAGCCACGAAATACGGCGACAAGACCGCCATTATTTTTCGTGATGTAAAATTGTCTTTTTATGATCTGGAAAGGGAAGCAAGACGTTTCGCCAATCTGATGACCAGCTACGGAATCAAGAAAGGCGACCGGGTGGCGGTTTACGCCTATAATTCCCACTACTATCCGATCAGCATGATGGGACTGGCTAAAATCGGCGCTATTCAGGTTCCCATCAACTACATGCTCAACGCCGAAGAAATAGCGTTTATCATCAATCATTCCGGATCGAAGATATTCATCGTGGAAGATACGCTTTATTCGACCATTGCCAACCGCAAGGATAAATTTCCGTCCGTTGAAAAATGGGGCTTTATTCCTTTGGAGGGTCATGACCTTCCTGAAGGCTTCTTCAACCTGATAACGGAAACGGCAAAAATGACCTATGATGAACCGCAGGTGGAAGTCAGCGCGGAAGATGTTGTGCAGATTCCTTACACCAGCGGGACGGAATCAAAGCCCAAAGGCGCCATGCTTTCGCACCGGGCGCTCATGTCGCAGTATCACAGCTGCATTTTCGACGGCCAGTACGAAACGGATGATGTCAGCCTGCACGCCCTGCCTCTTTTCCACTGCGCCCAGCTTCACTGTTTTCTTATGCCCTATTTGTACATTGGGGCAACGAATGTGATTATGCACAAGGCGGACGCCGCGGAAATGATCAGGCTCATTGAGAGATATCAGATCACCCATATGTTCGCGCCCCCCACGGTATGGATTGGCATTCTAAATCATCCGCAATTCAAAAACTACAATCACTCCAGCCTGAAGAAGGCGGCCTACGGCGCGAGTATCATGCCGGTGGAAATTATCAAGCAGTTGTCCGTCACTTTTAAAGGTCTCAAACTATGGAATTATTACGGTCAGACGGAAATGGGACCGGTGGCTACTATTCTAAAACCTGAAGATCAGCTTTTAAAACCGGGATCGGCCGGCAAGCCTGTTCTCAATGTGGAAACCAGGCTCATGGACGATGACGGGAAATTCGTGCCTGTGGGAGACGTGGGAGAAATCGTTCATCGTTCCGGCCATGTGATGACCGGCTATCTGAACGACGCGGAAAAGACAGCGGAAGCTTTCCAGTTCGGCTGGTTTCACAGCGGCGATCTGGGGCGTTTCGACAGTGACGGATATCTTTACGTTGTCGACCGGAAAAAGGACATGATCAAAACCGGCGGAGAAAATGTTGCGTCGCGCGAAGTCGAGGAAGTGCTGTACCGGTATCCCGGCATCGAAGAGGTGGCGGTTATCGGCCTGCCCGATCCCAAATGGATAGAAATTGTAGCGGTGGTGGCTGTGCCGAAAAAAGATGTGGCATTAAGTGAGAAGGAAATTATCGACTACTGTAAACAGCATCTGGCGGGATTTAAATGTCCCAAGAAAGTTTTCGTCGCCGACAAACTGCCGAAAAATCCATCAGGAAAAATTTTAAAACGTGAACTCAAGGAACAGTTAAGCCGGTAATCACAGGAGCGCCCGGTATGGAAGAAAAAAATGAAACCTTCACTTCGATTGGAGAAATAGCGCAGAAACTGGACATGAGCCAGCGCACGATTCGCTATTATGAAGAAATCGGACTGCTGAATTCCATCAAGCGTGTGGAAGGTGGACGCAGAATTTATACCGACGCGGATTTACGCCGTCTGAAATTAATCAAACGTCTCAAAATCATGGGGATGACGTTATCGGAAATGCAGGAACTGGAGGCCATGTGGACGATTGAGAAATCCAATGAAAAGGTTCTCAAACGACTGCTGGAACTCCTGAACAATCATTTGCAAAGGCTCGATGATCGTATTACCGATCTTAATGTTCTGCGCAATGAAATTCTGGAATATCAAAACAGGATTCAGTCTAAAATTGGAAAATGATCTTATAAATGATATAAATTATTGTTTCTGAAATGATAAGGAGTTATTGAACAAAATGGAAAAGTTTTTCTATCCGCGAAGTCTGGTGGTCATCGGTGTGTCCGTCAAGAGAATGAACCTGGGACATATTATCGTTCTGAATAATCGCCAGAAAGAATATAAAGGCAATATCTATGGTGTAGGCAGAGAGGAAGGAGATATCGCCGGCGCTCCTGTTTATGACAGCGTTGAAAAAATTCCGGAAGTGCCCGATGTGGCCATTATTATTTCTCCCGCGCAGACCGTGCCGGATTTTATGGAAGACTGCGGTAAAAAAGGCATCAAGCGAATTGTCATCGAGTCCGGTGGATTCAGCGAATATTCGGGAGGACAAAACACCTTGGAAAAAAAGGTGCTGGAAATTGCCGATCGCTACGGAATCCGTTTCATCGGCCCCAACTGTATTGGAACGGTAAATTTCGACATTAATATGATGATGCCGTTCGGCTTCTTCCCGATATCCGTCCCGGGCGGACGTGTGGCCATGATCGTCCAGAGCGGAGGCGTCGGCAGTTCCTACCTGAGAGCATTCGGGGACAACGTTATCATTCCCGGGAAATTTGCCGCCATCGGCAATAAGTTGCAGATCGATGAGGTGAATGTTCTGGATTATCTGCTCAAGGATGAAAAAACAGATATTATCACGATGTATCTGGAAGGATTCAAGCGTGGCAGAGAATTTTTTGATCTCGCGATGAAATCTTCCAAACCCATCATTGTTCAAAAATCCAACCGCAGCGATCTCACCGCCAGGATTGCGCAGTCCCACACAACAGCCCTTTCCGCCGATGATGCGGTTGTCGACGGAGCGTTTCGACAGGCGGCGATTATTCGCGCCGAGGACGATATTGATTTTATCAACGCAGTAAAAATCATCCGGCTTCCACTCATGAAAAGCAGACGGGTCGCCGTGCTGTCCCGTTCCGGCGGACATGCGGTCATGACCGTTGACGCCTGCGCCAAATTCGGATTCTCTCTGGTTGATTTTCCTCAGACCTTCATTGAAAATTTGAAAAACATCTACAACACACGGGTCATTGCCCATCAGAATCCCCTCGACCTGGGAGAAATATTCGACTACACCATCTTTACCGGAATTCTGGAAGAAGCGTTGAAACTCCAGGATGTTGACGGCGTTCTGTTCAATCATCTTTATGTGTCCAGTTATGAATCAAAAATGTCGCGTGATTTCTTAAGCAGTGTCGGCAAACTTGTAAAACAATATCAAAAACCGGTCGCCATGACTCTGGTCAGCGATGCTCATGAATTGGCGAATATTGCGGGTAGCCAGGAATATCCTATTTTTACCACGCCCCTGATGGCCGCTAAGGCACTGTATATGTCGGCCACCTATTACGAAGAAAAAACAGCGCGGGACGCAAGAGGAAGCAACGTTCAAATATCCGTTGATCTGGCCGCTATCGATAAAATCAGGGAGAGATGTCAGGAGAAAAAGAGGGCCCCTCTAACCGATGAAGCCCTGCAAATGACCGCAGCCGCCGGTTTGAAGTGCGTTGCCGGTGCAACTGTCAAGTCGGCAAAGGAAGCGAGTCATGTAGAAATTGATTTTCCTATTGCCGTCAAACTTCTGTCCCGCGACGCGTCTCATAAATCCGATGTCGGCGGTGTGCAATTGAAAATTCAGAATCATAAACAACTCGTCAAGGCTATTTCCGGCATGAAAAAGTCTCTGCGTAATCTTTCACCCAAACCGACGATTGATGGTTTTTTAATTCAGAAAATGGCGGATGAAGGCGTTGAATGTTTTGTCGGCGGACGCCAGGACCCCGTCTTCGGACCGATTGTTATTGCTGGTCTGGGTGGGATTTTTCTGGAAATATTCAAGGATACGGCCATTCGTCTTGCTCCTGTAACGAAAAGCGAAGCCATGGATATGCTCAAACAACTTCGTGCCTATCCGGTTCTGATGGGAGCAAGAGGAAAAATGAAGGCGGATATTGAATCTTTTACTGATGTAATTTGCCACGTATCAAATCTTCTGGCGGCAGCACCGGACATTGCGGAAATAGATCTGAATCCTCTCATGGTTCATGAAGAAGGCAAGGGGATTTCAATTGTAGACAGCAGGATTTTCTTTTCTTGAATTCCGTTAAAACTATACCATGAGAAAACGTCATATGGTTATCTAATTGTTTCAAGTGATAAATTCAACTTCTGTTCCGTTTATTTAATCAATATTTGTTTTTTTCCATCTGAAGTTGGATTCTTGCTTCTTCCAGAGCCTTTTGAACCGCAGCAATGACATCGGGTTTGATGTCAAAATAAAAGCCATTATCCTTGCAGATCTTTTTGACCTTTTTGATTTCATCAATAAGCGTTGTCGGCACACTGACCCTTAGCAAGACATTACGTGTTTTTTCTTTTTGCTCTTTTTTTATAATAGCCATATTCCCCTCCTCACTACCCTGCCCGTATATGTGTATCACCATAATATAACAAAACATTTTTGTCAATAATTATAGCCATAATTTATTGCTAAAAATAATTGCTATTTTTTTTGCTTATTTTATTGACAAAATAAATTGCTATGTATATATTACACTCGAAGGTTAAGAAGATGAATTTACATCGCCCTTAACCAGCAAATTTATAAAGCTTTTTAAAGGAGGATTTATTATGAAAAAGAATGTATCGATCATCAAGTTGATTTTCAGACGCATAGCTGAAATCTGGAGAACGATTCCTGTTGAAGAGGTAGGCTACCCTATTGAAAATTATCACAGGAGCACCGTCGAAAAAGTAGAAGGTAATTCTATAAGCGGCTTTCGGAAAGGTGGTAAACAAAAACACGTTCATAACACGATGAAGAAGGTTACTAAGGCAAATGTCATGGTCGCAGAGTTGAGAGAAAGTTTAACTTAAATGCCCGAAACAGATCAGAGTGATAATGCTTTGATCCGTGAAGACATGGAGGCCCGAAACGTCGCCGCTCATGGCATGTAATATTTTTAATTATAAATAAGGCAAGATTGTCTCATGATAAACAGAAGAGCAAATCAAATTGGCTTTGCGTACCATTTAACGGCATATCTTGCGGCAAATGCCGTCATGATATGGATAAACCTCGATACATCGCCGGAATATTTCTGGGCGAAATGGCCTCTTACCGGATGGCTGGTCGCCATATTGTTTCACGCGTACAGTGTTTTCTCGTCTTCAAAAAACAATCATAAAGAATTTTATCATCATCTGGTCTCATATCTGATAATTAACGCATTTTTAATTTTTATTAATTTCGATTTATATCCTCAATACCTGTGGTTTAAATTTCCATTGATCGCCTGGTCTTTTATGATCATTTTTCATGCATGGAGAGTTTTTTCAGGAAAACAAACGATTGACGAATCATCTTTGTAAATAATTTTTTTGCAGCTTTATTCTTTATTACTTGAAACCCGAAGCGATTTCGATTAGATAATTTTTCATATTTTATCTTAAAGGAGCCGCTATGATCAAAATTAAAGAAATAAAAGCCAAAAATATGAATGTGGGAAAATTTATTGCCGACAAAGTAAGGGATATTCAGCTCACTGTAGGAGACGGGTTGGCCATTAATGCCCTTTCCGGCGGTGTGGACTCATCTGTTGTCACCGCTCTGGGACACAAAGCACTGGGGAAAAGGTTAAAAACCTATTTCATTGATAATGGTATCATGCGCGAAGGCGAACCGGCCAGAGTCGCTGCGGCTTTTAAGAAACTCGGTATTCATGTTGAAGTTCTTGATGCTTCGAAAGCGTTCTTTTCCGCCCTAAAGGGATTGACCGATCCCGAAGAAAAAAGAGAAGCCATCACGCAGACTTTCTATAAAAATGTTTTTGGTAAACTGGTTGTCAAAAGCAAAGCGAAATATCTTTTACAGGGAACCATCCTGACCGATGTGGATGAAACCGTAGCTGGCATCAAAAGACAGCATAATGTCTTCGAACAACTGGGCATTGATCCGCAAAAAGCATTCGGTTACAAAATTCTCGAACCCCTCATTGAATTGCGCAAGGACGGCGTAAGAAAAGTCGGGCGCGGACTCGGCCTGCCTGAAAGCATGTTCAACCGGATACCCTTCCCCGGACCGGCGCTGGTGGCCCGCGTCATCGGAGAAGTTACGCCTGCGAAAATTGCCCTGGTTAGAAAGGCAACTGCCATTACCGAAGCGGCCCTGAAAGATATCAAAGCTTTTCAATACCTGGCCATTCTTCACGAAGACCGTGTAACCGGCATGCGCAACAACAAGCGTGTTTTTGGTAATCAGATTGAAATCCGCTGCTGGAACAGTCTTGACGCGCGCACAGCCCGCCCGACCAGGCTTTCGTTTGATGTCCTGGAAGGAATTGCCGCGAAAATAACCAAGGATATACCGGAAGTGGTCAGCGTTACATATAATATCACTTCCAAACCGACATCAACTATTGAAGCTATTTAATTGCCTAAAAAAGAATATCGATTAAAAAAGGCCGGTTCGATATGAACCTGCCTTTTTTATTGGATGTAACACAAATAAAATAGAACGATTAAATCAATAATTACTTTTTAACAAATCCAAAAGTGAGCGGCAGCCACCAGGTAATACCGAACACCAGTGTTTTGATAATAATGGTTCTTAAAGGAATGCCTTTTGATTTTCCAATGGGGATGGAAGCGCCCAGTTCAAATATATGACCGACGATCCAGAGGAAGGATATAGCCAACCATAACATTTTTATGGTTTCATCCTGAATGGGGAAAAATAATCCGTACAGAATAAAAATCCAACCGGCCACCGCGACGGGCATGACACAGCAATACCAGAATTTTTCGTTTCTAAACATTTGGCTCCCCCTTCATTTCCTTTCCACCAATTATTTGCCTGATCAAGCGCCGATAACGCTCGATTTATAGTCCTGTAAAATTTTAAAAAATCCTTTGATCGTCTATATTAGGCTATGCTGATTCATTTAAGATAGCCCGGCAAATCTCAAAATTTAAAATGGAACATCATCTATCGGAACACTGCCATCATTAATATTCTCAGCTTCGCTGCTAGAAGACGTGTCGGTCGTTTTAGTTTGCCCCTTGGAGTCTAGCATTTGCATGTTAGAAGCAATGATTTCCGTGGTATAACGTTTGACGCCTTCCTTATCTTCCCAAGAACGGGTCTGAATACGCCCTTCAATAAACACGAGTTTACCTTTTACCAAATAATTGCCGCATATTTCAGCAAGCTTTCGGTAGGTAACTATTTTATGCCATTCTGTTTTTTGAACTTTTTCTCCATTTTTATCTTTCCATTGTTCATCCGTGGCCAAATTAAAATTTGTGACCATTGTGCCGTCCGGCGTATAACGTACTTCAGGGTCTTTGCCCAATCTTCCAATCAAAATGACCTTATTCACCATGTGATTTCCTCCTTTTGATCTGTCCTTGTTTTGCGGAACATAACATTACAATGTATTTGTAGCAAACTAATTTTATAAGTCATTCGGATTACTTCCGTAAAATGATATATATATTTTATTGGAAATATGATAGAAATTTAAAAATATAATCCTGTTTAAGGAATATATCATGATCGATTATATGAAAAAACATGAAAGATATGTGCGTGAAACTCTTGAAAATAACTCTGATGTTGAAAAATTACGGGAGCTTTTGGTTTATCATGATAAACAGATTCAATGGATGCAACATGAAAGACAGATACATTTAATTGTTATGCTGTTTGTTTTTCTTTTCACAATGATTATTTTCGGATTCGCTGTCGCAAGGACGTCTGTGCCGTTTATTATTCTTTTTGTCATTCTTCTTGGTTTATCAATTGCTTATATCATCCACTACTTCCGGCTCGAAAACAACGTACAGACATGGTACCTGATTTCCAATCAAATCAGGAAAAAGGAGAAAAAGGAGTCAGAATAAAGCAGTCGCTCACTATCAAGACGGGCAATTGTTCAAAGGGATTCTTTCTCGTACCCGCCGATGCAAATTCCAGTAACGAGTTTTGTTTTATTCTTACAGATGCCACAAAGGAAATTTCTTCATTTAGCTTTACTTTTCATTAACCGATTGCTGTCTCCATATCCACCATCCTGACGGCGCAGGAATTTTCCGAAATGTGTGTCGAGTTTGCTTGTATGATTAATCAACCAATCTATGATCAGTAATTGGACGCGGAAAAGAATAAAGACTTTGTTCGTTATAAATTTTTTTTCTATTTGATCCTTTAAACCATTGAAGTGCCGTGAAAAACGTCTGTGCTGATCTATCTGCATTTGAAGAAACGGATAATGTTTCTCTGCCATAAGACGCTCTTCGGTTTCAAAATGCACATGGATGTATTCATCCAGAAATTCCATTATGGCATCGACGCGTGAATAACTTTTGCTTTGCGTAATTGCATCAACAAAGTCGCGTGCGTGGTTAAACAGATTACGATGTTGATGGTCAATGACCGAATGATTCATGGCCAGTGATTTGCTCCATGAGATGGCCAGATCAAATTCTCCGCTACCTTCGTGAATTCCGGTTTTTAGAAAACGATTACATCGATCATGATAAATACGCGCCACGGTATCTTCGGGGACCTGCCTCAAATGCTTGGAAAGCATGCTCATTGCTTTGGACACATCCTTAAAATGATAGTACGCCAGCGCTTCTTCAAAAAATACTTTTGTTTTTCGCTTAGCCTCCCGCAGGGCTTTGGGATCAGCATCAAAAACCTCATAGACCGACTGGCACTGTGACTTCCCTTTCACTTTAACCCGATCCACAAATCGTATATTAAAATGCAGGGCGTCTTTCAGGCTATAGTAAGTATGCTCGCTAATCAGCAACGGCGTATTATAATCTTTTGTCATGGATTCAATACGGGAAGCCAGATTGACCGCATCGCTGATAACCGTTGTTTCCATGAAATTTTTCCCGCCGATGATGCCGAGCATCATCAGGCCGGTATTCAATCCCACACCGATCCTTAACGGCGCCTGTCCTGATTTCTTCAGATTCCCGTTGTATGCACGAAGCTGCACGAGCATATCAATCGCACAGTGTAAAGCGTCATTCGCATTGGTGGGGAAAAGTGCCATAATGGCATCACCGATGTATTTATCAATAATTCCGCCGTGACTTGCGATCACGGGATTCATAAATTCCATGTATGAATTAATAAAAGAAAAGTTGTCTTTTGGGGGCATTGCTTCCGATATAGACGTAAAATCACGAATATCGGAAAAAAGAATGGTC
>CAYNWA010000003.1:88497-167584 GCA_964400795.1 uncultured Smithella sp. | reverse complement strand
CAATATGATCGCCCAAAAAAACCTTATCAATGCTGTCTTTTCCTAAAAGGGTTATGATTTCTCCGGGCACAAAACGACTGTAAGCGTTGATGATTTTCTCAACTGATTTTTGAGAATCGGGTCTGCAGGACTTCAAGCTTCGTCCGGTTTTTTTCTTTTTGACACTGGACATTGAAGATACACCGGATTTGTATAGAGATCTTTATACAACAAGATCAATCCATCTATTTTATCAGATCAGCGAAGGAGACTTTAAATTGAGCGCATTCCCCGAATGCGCCGCAATTCAGACTGTTCGGTCAGCAGCCCCTTCAATAAATATCCACCTCCGTCCCGATTTACATCGGGACACCTCCGCCGGCGGAGGACATGAAATGACAATATTTATATATTGTGACACGGTCTCGCATGCCGGCCATGGCACCCCTATAGTGCCCTTCACGGTATTTAGGGTGCATCCCGTCTTGTCAATTATTACCTGGTCCCCGGCCTTCGCCGGGACGATGCCTGGATTAATGCTAATGTTTTTTTCCGACGTTTCAGAAAATATTTTTAACGCGATCAATATGGGATTTGGCTTCGGAAACGATTCTCTCGATAAGTTCCTGACACGTGGGAATATCCTTCACCAACCCGACCGATTGACCCATCATCATGGGAGCGCTGTCCACGTCGCCAAATTCCCAGGCCTGCTTTATCCTTTCTCCGGCAATCAGCGGAATGAGTTTTTCGAGTCCGCCGCCTGTCGATTCCACAGCCAGAACCTCTTCTGCCAGCTTATTTTTGATAGCCCGTCCCTGAAGACCGATAGATTTACAGATAAGCGTTGTTTCGAATTCCTGACGTTTGATTATTTCGTACTTAATATTGTCGTGCACCTCACACTCTTTGGTGGCAACGAAACGAGTCGCCATCATCACACCTTGGGCACCAAGAGCCAGCGCTGCCGCAAAGGTCCGTCCGTCGGCAACCCCTCCAACAGTTACCACTGGAATTTTCACGGTTTCAGCAATACGCGGTGTAAGCAACATTGTGGTTACGTCATCATTGAGAGGGTGGCCACCCTCTTCGATTCCGGCGGCATAAATACCATCGTAACCGGTTTTTTCCGCATGTACGGCGTGACGCACCGATCCGACTTTGTGGAATAATTTCACACCGGCTTTTTTAAGAACGTCTATAAATTCTTTCCCCACCGCCTTGTCCAGCGGCGTGCCGGATATTTCCAGACCGGCAACTTTTTCTTCTGCACATACCTTCAGATACATCTTGTGATGTTCCGCTGTGATATGCACTGAAGGCAGAATAGTAACATTCACCATAAAAGGTTTATCGGTCAGTTTTCTTGTCTGTTTGATGGCTTCACGCAGCTCTTCCTCCGTGGAATAATTTCCGGCCGTCAGGTTTCCCATCCCTCCCGCGTTGGATACGGCGGCACAGAGTTTTGGTTTGCAAAGCCACATCATGGCCCCGCATATAATCGGATATTTGATTCCGAACATTTCGGTAATGGCTGTTTTCATCTGTTGTAACCTTTTTTATTTTCAATCGTTGTAATAAATTTGATCGTAATGCTAATCCATCATGACGAGAGAATTAATTTTGGCTGTTGGCGGCATAAAGTCATCATCCAGAACTTTAATTATGTCCGCGTACAGTCTTTTTTTCAACTCGCCGAAAATTCCTCGTTTCTTCTGGAATGTTTTGGCAAAAGCCAACGCAGAAGCCATCAATTCTTCCTGATTGGCGCAGGCCTTCACAATAATGTTGTGCTTCTCCAACTCGGGTGCGGTGTAACGATTTCCGGTCAGCTGCATTTGCGATAATATGTGCGGAGAAATAGCTTTCTTGACAAAAGCGTTCATGCCCCAGCGAAAAGGAATGCCGATATTGACTTCCGGAAAACAGAAGAATCCTCTGTCCGAACGCATAAAACGAAAATCACAGGCGCAGGACAAGATCGAACCATTCCCGAAAGCATGGCCGTTGATGGCCGCAATCACCGGCACAGGATACAGAAGCAGTTTCTTAAAAACCACATCCATTTCATTGATGAAATCACAGACCGGTTGATGTTCATTTTTATTCATCTGCCCCATAATCCATTCCACGTCGATACCCTGAGAAAAATTTTTCGCGTCACTGGACGTAATAATCAGAGCAGTGACTGTTTTATCCGCAATGATTTCGTCAAGCATCGCGTTTAAGGTTTTGGCAAACACCAGATTCTGCCTGTTTTCACCATTGGTGAGGGTTATCATTGCCACGGTTTCATCTTTGGTCCATTTCATGATAGACATACGCTTTACCTCTCTTTTTTTACAAAATGTAATATAACAGCCCTAGGGCCATATTTTCAACTATTTCAATAACATAAAAATGTCTTTCATCTGCCAAAATGATGAAATCAGCTTTGCGAGTATAAGGAGTACCCTCGGGGATGTCAAGAATATAATCGCCTTGAATGACCTTGAAATTTATCGGACAAAGTATTACGTTAATTCAAACGGAAGTTGGAATTTTCTCTGTGAACATTAACAGGAGGTTTTAAATATGCCATTAAAAACCGGTGAGCAGTATGAAGAAAGTCTGCGCAAAATGAACTTAAAAGTTTATCTGCTGGGAGAGCTGGTAAAAAGCCCCGTGGATCATCCCATCATCAGACCTTCTATGAATTCTGTAAAGATGACTTACGCTCTGGCTCAATATCCTGAACACGAAGACCTTGTGACGGCTAAATCCCATTTGACGGGAGAGAAGATCAACCGTTTCTGTCATCTGCATCAAAGCACTGAAGACCTTATCAAAAAAGTAAAGATGCAGCGGCTTCTTGGACAAAAAACAGCTTCCTGCTTCCAGCGTTGCGTCGGAATGGACGCCATCAATGCCGTGGACAGCGTGACGTTTGAAATGGATAAAAAACTGGGCACGCAATACCATGAACGATTTATTAAATTTTTGAAAATGGTGCAGGAAAATGATTTGACCGTGGACGGCGCCATGACTGATCCCAAAGGAGACCGCGGCCTGCCGCCTAGCAAGCAGGCTGATCCTGATCTGTACACACGCGTTGCAGAAAAAAGAAAAGACGGCATAGTGGTGCGTGGGGCTAAAGCCCACCAGACCGGCGCCATAAATTCCCATTGGATTTTAGTTATGCCGACCATCTCCATGACCAAAGATGACGCCGATTATGCTCTTTCTTTTGTCGCGCCTGCCGACGCGGAAGGAATCTCGTATATCTATGGAAGACAGTCCTGCGATACGCGCAAACTCGAAGGCGGAGAAATAGACGTAGGCAATCATCAATTCGGCGGCCACGAAGCCTTGATGGTTTTTGATAATTTATTCGTTCCCTGGGAAAATGTTTTCATGTGCGGGGAATACGATTTCAGCGGCCTGCTGGTGGAGCGCTTTGCTGGTTATCATCGCCAGAGCTACGGCGGTTGCAAGGTTGGTGTCGGTGATGTGCTGATAGGAGCGGCGGCTCTTGCTGCCGATTACAACGGCGCCGCTAAAGCATCGCATATCAAAGACAAGCTTATTGAAATGATTCATCTGAACGAGACCTTATTCTCATGCGGAATTGCCTGCTCGGCGCAGGGACACAAGACCGCTTCCGGAACTTACCTGATTGATTTACTGCTGGCCAATGTGTGCAAACAAAACATCACCCGATTCCCGTATGAGATTGCGCGACTTGCGGAAGACATAGCAGGCGGACTCATGGTAACCATGGCGTCGGAAAAGGATTTACGTCATCCGGAAATCGGAAAAATCGTCGAAAAATATTTCAAGGGTATTGCCTCCATACCGACCGAAAACCGCTGTCGTGTTTTAAGATTGATAGAAAATATAACGCTGGGCACGGCTGCCGTCGGTTACCGCACGGAATCTTTGCACGGCGCCGGCTCGCCGCAGGCGCAACGCATCATGATTTCCCGCCAGGGCAATCTGGAACAGAAAAAGAAACTGGCCAAGGAAATCGCGGGAATTAATGAGACTCGCTGACTATAGGAAGCGCTAGTCGTAGTGAGATTCTCTGAGCTTTAGCGAAGAGCAAATCGAACTATCCAATCTCGATATATCGGGATTGGAAATTATCCCAGAAGCGAAGCGACTTGGGATAAAGAATAATTTAATTTGAATCCAGACAATAAATGAAATTGATAGGCATAAAATACTGCGGCGGGTGCAATCCTGTTGTTGACAGAGAAAAGCTTGTTCAGGAAATCAAAAAATCTCTTCCCCCGGAATTTATGCTGGCAGAAAACCACACTCATGATCAATGGGACATTGGTATTCTTGTCTGTGGCTGCCTAACCGCTTGCGCGGATAAGCCAGATTTTAAAAACCTTGCACAAAAATGGATTATCGTCGCTGGTAACTCTGTTGATCATAGCTCTGTATCGGAAAAGGAATTAGCCGATATTGTTCTCAGAAAATTAAAACTATAAAATAATCGATTTCTGATGTCTCCTATTCTTCGAGTCAAAAAGACTCGATGAAACTATTTTACCCTCCTCATCATCATCTTTTCCCACCAATGGGAGAAGGAATTAAGAAGTAAAAATATTCGTGCTTGTAATAATCGAATGCTCTTAAACTTTTCCATATTGTGACCATTTTTACCAACTATCATTATTGTGAGTTACTTTGAAAAAATTATACTATTTCATAGTATAACTATGAAAATAAAATAATTCTTGACAGTGTGACTATGATAATGTATATTATAACCGACCTTGACGGAGGATATAATCATGACGGATAAGCACAGACCCAAGACCAGAAAAGACCGTATTATGGATGCCGCGTTGCGCATCTTTGCCGAAAAAGGTTTTCAGAACGCCACCATCACAGAAATCAGCAAAGAAGCCGGAGTGTCGGAAGCCACCGTCTATGAATACTTCGGCACCAAGGAAGATTTGCTCTTCTCCATTCCCGAAAAAATTTCCAACGACACCTATGAGGAATCAGCAAAAGTTATTCCCTATATTAAAGGCGTGGAAGAAAAGATCAGAGCCATCCTCCTTTTTTATGTGCAGCTTTATCAATCCAATCCCAACTACTCCGCTCTTGTTCTTCTGCAACTCATGTCCAACAAACGATTCCGCCAGACGCCTGCCCATGCGGCAATCCGCAAATCGTCCCATGGCCTCTTGGATTGCATTAAAGAAGGAATCGCCTGCGGCACGTTTAGAAAAGATTTCAGCCCCTATCTTATTCGCTCCCTGTTTATGGGCGCGATCGAACATATGTTCATTCACTGGCACATGCAGGGAATGCCCAAACGAAAACCAAGTATCGTGGATATGCTTGATCCTCTGCTCGAAATTGTTTTTGACGGCATCCGCGCGAAAAAAGAATCTTCCGGAACAACGCTTTATCTGAAACTCGAAGATACCGATATTCTGGAAAAAATTATAAAAAAGAAAGACGGAGGAATATCCTCAAAAGATAAAACTAAATAGCAACGTTTTAAGAAAAAAAAGAGGTGTCATCATGAGAACAAAAGAAGATTACATCAAAGCTCTGGCCAAAATGAAGCGCAACATTTACTACGACGGCCAGTTGATCGACCGGACGGATGAGAGACAGATGGAATGCATCAATACCATCGGCGTCACCTATGAGGAAGCGGCCAAACCGGAAAATCAGGAATTGTGCACGGCCATTTCTCACCTCACCGGCGAACGCATCAATCGTTTTAACCATATTCATCAAAGCACAAAAGACCTACACAACAAACAGGACATGACCAGAATGCTCTGCCAAAAAGTCGGCGGCTGCATCCAGCGTTGCATGGGCATCGACGGCACCAACGCCATCTACAATGTCTCTTATGAAGCGGATAAAACCAACAATGGCGCCACGCAGTATCATGAAAACTTCAAGAAGTGGCTGATCCGTTTTCAGAAAGAAGACATGATCGGTTGTTGTGCCCAGACGGATACCAAGGGCGACCGGTTACTTCGTCCGGCAGAACAGCCCAATCCGGGCGCCTATTTGCGAATCAAGGAAAGACTGAAAGACGGTATTGTCGTTGAAGGCTGCAAGCTGCACATCTCGGAAGCTTCTGTTGCCGATGAAGTACTGGTCGTTCCCACGCGGGCGCTACGGGCTGATGATAAAGACTACGCCGTGGCCTTTGCCGTTCCGGGAGACTGGGAGGGTATGAAACAGGTCGTGACCATTCATAACTTCCGGCCGCGGGAACATTACAAACGCGGATTTATGCCGGGCTATACCGATTCCTATTTGATCTTCGACAACTGCTTTATACCCTGGGAAAGAGTTTTCCTGGCGGGAGAGCACCTGATGGGAGGAGTATGCGCGCTGTTGTTTGCTCTTTTCCATCGCCATTCCTATTCGGGATGTAAGCCCGCCATTGGCGATGTCATTCTTGGAACAGCCGCTTTGGCCGCCGAGGTCAATAACATTCACAAAGAACACCATGTCCGGGAAAAACTTGCCGAAATTATTATGACCTCCGAATTGGGTTATGCCGCGGGCTATACGGCGTCCGATCTGGGCAAACCGGAACTTTATATTCCGGGTATGGGTTCTGTGCCTTTCGGTCCCGGTTCCTATATTCCCCATTCGATTTATTGTAATGTCGGCCGGTGTCTTACGGGAGAGGCTGTCTATCGAGAAGCGGAAATTCTGTGCGATCTTGCCGGCGGTGTGGTCGCCACGTTTCCCCACGAAAAGGATTTTCAAAATCCGGAAACGGGAAAACAGCTACTCAAATACACCAAGCGTAATCCGAAAATGCCGGTGGAAGATCAGGCCAACTTCTGGAGATATTTGGGCGATGTACTCTGCTCGGCAACCGGCGGCATTATGAACCTCGGTAATTATCACGGCGGCGGCTCGCCGATTATGGAGCAGATTGCCATCACGACCCAGTACGATATCGAGTCACGGAAAAAACTGGTCAAACACATCGCGGGCATGAGCGGTGGAGACCATGAAGTTTTAGCCCAGAAAATAAGAGAAGGGAAAAAGTAATGCGCCCTCTGTTTTCTCTGGCAACAAATACAATAATGTAATAAAGATTTTTTTACCTCCTTTTCCTCAATAAGGAGGGCATCATATTTTTCAAGGAGAAATAAAATGTTCGACATATCCCGGTTTTCGTTAAAAGATAAAGTGGCGGTGATTACCGGCGGGGGGCGCGGCATCGGTCAGGCCATCGCTTTTGCATTTGCCAAAGCGGGCGCGAAGGTTGTTATAACAAGCCGCAAGGCGCCGGATCTGGAAGCGACGGCAAACGAAATCAAAGCCTTCGGCGGGGAAGCCTATCCACTGCCTGCTCATCTGGGCAAATCGGAGGAAATTAAAAAAATGATTGATGCCGTTATGGCCAAATACGGTCGTATTGACATTCTGGTCAACAATGCCGGAGCGAGTCCCGCCAAAGGGTCTGTCCTCGAATGCGACGAACGTCTCTGGGATAAATTGATGGACATCAATCTGAAAGGCGCTTATTTTGTCAGTCAGGCGGCGGCCAATATTATGGTTAAGCAGGGCGGCGGTAAAATCATCAATATCGCCTCCATAGACGGTCATAATCCGGAAACAGGCCTGAGTATCTACGCTATTTCCAAAGCCGGAATCAGAATGCTGACCAAGGCCTTTGCCAGCGAATTGATCCGTAATAACATTCAGGTAAACACCATCTCTCCGGGACCAATCAGCACAAAGATGTTGAGATCCAATTGGGAATTTCTCCCGCCGGAAGACGCTCAAAAAGTGAAAGAACTGGTGGAAAAAGCTCTGCCATCGGGCCGCATTGGTGATCCTGATGAAATAGCGGGCGCCGCACTCTATCTGGCCTCCGACGCCTCCAGTTACACCACAGGCACGGAAATGGTGATTGACGGCGGCGTACTGCTGGGCATTCATTTATCCTGACAGGAGGAATTCATGATCAGTCGAACGGCAGCGGTCCTGGTCATCGTTGATATTCAGGGCAATCTGGCTCAGGCTATGTTTGACAAGGAAAATCTCTTTGCCAATACCATAAAATTGATTAAAGGGTTCAAAGCTTTGAATCTGCCAATGATTGTCACCGAACAAATTCCGCAGAAATTGGGCAAAACATTGCCTCAGATAGCTGATGAAATAGAAGGCTTTAATCCGATCGCCAAGGAATCTTTCAGTTGCTGGGGTGAAAGTAATTTCAAAGAAAAACTGGAAAACTTAAGCCGCAGGCATGTTGTTCTGTTGGGAATTGAAACGCATGTTTGCGTCTATCAAACAGCGTTGGATTTAATCACCAACGGCTATAACGTGCATCTGGTTGCCGATGCTGTTTCTTCGCGGACACCGGAGAATCGTCAGATCGGCATTGACGCCATGAAGAGCGCCGGAGCTCACGTGACATCCACGGAAATGGTTTTGTTTGAACTGCTGCGAACCGCCGCCGATCCGAAAGCCAAAGAGTTTTTCAAAATTGTCAAATAAATGAATCCATTCCAGATGAATGCGGCAGGATCAAAAGCCTCGTCTGACTTTTCGTGGATTCCAATTAAAAAACATTCACACTATCGAACTGCGGGTTAATGACATATTTCCCAGCTTTGTCTACAAAACCGACTTTGACTTTACCGTGTCCTATTCCAACAGGCGCAAGACCATTTTCAAACCAAAAGGCAATGTCAAACTGCGGATGGATGACATATTTGCCATTTTTATCGATAAAACCAAATTCGCCGTCTTTCTTAACAGACGCAAGTCCTTCGGAAAACCAAAAGGCAAAGTCAAATTGAGGATTGATGACATACTTTCCGGTTTTGTCAATAAAACCAAACTTGCCTCCATTTTTAACAACGGCAAGACCTTCTGAGAACCAAAATGCTCCATCAAACTGCGGGTTGATGACGAACTTGCCAGTCTTGTCGATATAACCATATTTATCCCCCATTTTCACGGCTGCAAGTCCTTCAGAAAACCATCCGGCATCATCAAATTGTGGTTTAATAATATATTTCCCAGCCTTATCTATAAAACCAACTCTGGTCTTTCCGTCCTTATGCGCGACAGCTGTCAGACCGTCTGAAAACCATCCCGCCTCTTCAAACTGTGGATTGATCACATACTTGCCGCTTTTATCGATATAACCAACTTTGATTTTGTCGCCGGCAATGCCAACAGGAGCAAGACCATCGTGAAACAAAAATGCAATATCAAATTGCGGGTTGATGACATACTCGCCCGTCTTGTCAATAAATCCCCACCTGCCTCCAATTTTCACTGCGGCAAAGCCATCAGAAAATCTTCCCGCGCCGTCAAACTGTGGTTTGATTACATATTTACCGGTCTTGTTGATATATCCCCATCCATCTCCTTTTTTAACAGGGAAAGATATGATTTCATCGCCGTTCACTGAAAAAAGTTTTTCCTTTAGATTTGAAATGCTGTTATTCTCACATGCAGAAAAAATAAAAAGGGAAATAAAACCGAATATTACCACGAGTACCTTCTTAATATTTATCATTACAAATCCTCCTCGTATATTCTTCGTTAGTATGCGAACCAGAACGGATGTGCCCTTGTAAACGTGATTTATGTTAATGCATAATGATATTTTTTCCAACTCTTTTTTGAAATAATATAACATTAAATGTGATACTGCAAAAAACAAAGCTTTTAATAAAATGAACTTGACTGATATTAACTTTCCAATTGCTGTTTTATGACTGTTCAGAATATCAGGATTTTGTTGTTTTCAATCACTTATAATATAACGTTCCCGGATCAACGACATAACCCATTGCCCTTTGCTGTTGTCAATGCCGTACATATTCCCTCGTCACACGCTTTTTGCACATCCTTACAACCCAGCTCATTATAACCCTGAAACAAGTACGTAGCCCCCCTGTTATTGTAGGCAGCTGCATCATCCGGCGTCAGGCGGATGGCTCTGTTAAAATCATCAATAGCCCGCTGATACTGACCTTGTTCACCATAAGTCATTCCTCTATTATTAAAATAATCCGAGGCATCCTCAAACACTTTTGATTTGAAGAAATGAACTGTGTCCGGCGAATCGGACCGTATGACCGCTAGCATAACAATGATTGCAACAATCCAGACAAGCAGGATGGTTTTACTTAAAACGGAGATATTATCGTAACCCTTTGACGGTTCTCTTGCATCGATGCAATGAAGAGCCCAGGATCCCAATAAGCCAATAAGCGCGATGATTATAATCACTGACCACGGCCATTCTAAACCCAGCAACATTCCGGCGTTCAGAGCCGTATAGCCGGAGCTGATACTGGGAAGGATCAGTTCCACAATCGGATTCTTTATTAAATGCGGAACGTGTGGCATACCCCAAACGGACAAACCGACCTGCAGGCCGGAAAGAATAAACAATACCCAAAAAATATAAGGCCGCCAGTTTAAAAATGCCAGGGGAAAAGCGAAAAAAGGCAACATGGGAACAAGAAAGCGGGGGCCAAAAGTGGTTGAGCCATGCCAGAAATAATATCCGGCAACAAACAGCAGAGAGCCTGCGGCAGTCGCTATAATGAAAATCGCTTCCCGCCTATACTGTACTCGCCTGAACATGGCGGCAATCCCCCAGAAAGAAAGGAGCAAGACCGGCATAATAAAAAAAACTCCGCGCGCGGGAAAAAACAAAAGGTTAACTATTGCTTCAATTTTAGGAACACTTATGCCGCAAAAACCTTGAGCTGCTCCTTTCCTAAATACTTCAAAGACCTGATGTTCATATGAAAAAGAGAAGGGGGTTCCGAAACAAGCCATGTTATATGCTGATAGAATAAATGCACAGATACACGCGCCGAATATAAAACCTGCTTTAAGGCGTCTATTCGAACGTGATGCCATAACGTATGAAGCGAGACAAATGGAAATAACCACAGCGGTGTAGTCGGTGATGACGGCGAATCCTGCGAACAGACTTGCTAAAACACCGTAACTCCAGTTTTTTGTTACCGACGTTCGTTCATCGGAAGAAGCACGGACAAGCAGAGCGAATGAAAAAAAACTTAGACTTGCTGCAATCTGGTGGCCACTGAACATTGTGGCATGAAGGAGAGCTATCGTTCCGAATCCATAGGCGATCACCATCAGCACAGCCGGTCTTGAAGCAGCGCCGCAAAATTGAGCCAAACGATACATTGCCACCCCGAGCAGAGCGAAAAGTAACGTCGTGGTGATAACCCGGATGATATACTTTTCCACCCCGGTCATCGCTGTGGATTCTTTAAGTGATGTAAGATTGCGCATCATCCAATAAACGGGTGCTCCCAGAAATGATGCGCCAGGCGCTTTATTGGAATAATAATGGCCGTCCCATTCCGACCTATCGATGGTCATCGTCTTATAATCATCTATGCTCAGCGTCCCATGATCAACAATCGCGCTAAGAAGCAGGTACCGGCTTGTCGTGTTATCGTATTCAATGGGATGATAGAAAGCCGAGCCAGCAAAAAAAAGTATGGCAAATATTATGAATTCAATCTTGTGGCGCTTTAACCAGATGAGAACCACATCCATAACGGGTTAATCTTCCTTCCAATAATGTTTACATGGAATTTCTGCCCAACCAGCGAGAACCTGATGAATCTATGATAAGACATGCCTCATCAATGATGGCAATATATAAAAATTTAGGTCAGGGATGTCAATCAAATATTCATTTTAAAATATGGAATTACATAATGCAGCAATCTTTTCCCGTTCAAAAGAAAATGATGCAATAATTCTCTGAGTTTGGTCTTTGAATTTTTTAAACGTTTTATGGCTTTTTTGTTATTTATACCCATGAATATAATTTTTGTTTTTCCATGATGTGCTTTATGCTATATTAAAAAAATCGTTCAGTCATAAAAGCCGTTTACGAAAAGGAGACAGCTGAGATGAAAAAGATAATCGTATTTGTAGTGACCATGGCCATTTTATTCTTCGCCGCTGTATCTTGGGCGTCCACTAATGAAAAAGAAAAAGCAGCCGTGACCGTGGCGGGAAAGTGGCTAGCTCTTATCGATACAGGAAAATATTCGGATAGCTGGCGAGGCGCAAACGAGTATTTCAAAAAATCAGTCAAACAGGATCAATGGGAAAATACTGTCCGTTCAGTCAGAAGAACTACAGGAAAAATGATTTCAAGAAAACTTAAAAATAAGATTGATAAAAAACCATCGCCTGGTGAGCCGCAAGGCCAGTACATTATCGTCCAATATTCAACATCTTTTCAGAACAAAAAGTCAGCCACTGAAGAAGTTGTCACCATGCTTGACAAAAATGGCCGATGGAAAGTATCCGGCTATCACTTCTATTAAAATTGTTTGTATTTTGGTAGTTCCACGGGAACTTAAACGCAGATAATCCTTTTGCCAGGATTATCTGCCGGCGGATGATGCTCATTTACTAATCATGCCGACACGGTATTAATGACGGAACCCGACCCAGTTTCCATCCCATCGTGCATTGAGGACGAAGGGATTGTCGGATCTATACCAGTAATCTTCTATGAAGAAGTCGAAATCCACCTTTTGAATGAAACATATATCCGGGTTACTGCTGTCTATCGCTACGCAATCGCACTGGTTCCCCCGGTGATTCAGATCATTCGGATCCATAAAGTAAACCACATTTTCAGAATCATCGTATCCGATCACCAGCACATAATGGCCCGAAGAAGGGATCCCCAGAACCGGCGATCTCCAAAGGTGTAACAGCACAGGGGCACCGGTATTCAAAAACGTAACAATGCTATTAAGAAAAATATTTCTTTTTTGATCGGAAATGCCATCCTCCGCTCCGGTGAGGTCATCACCGTAATTCCCCGCCATCACCGTGCTATATAAAGGGTTGTTACCTGACTCTTCCAGAAGACCTTCCGCCGCCTTTACCAATGATGAAAGGTGAATGCCGGCCAGACTATTTAATGTATCATCTATATATTGAATATATACCGCTATTTGAGATGTCGCTGAAAGTTCAGTCGGATAATCAATTTTATCCGTAATTTCCGCCGGACAATCTTCGTCGACAATCCCGGTTTTTATATTTTTCAGGTGATCCCCATAGTATTTCATGGCCATGTAAAAACTTGTCGCGCCGCACAGGCCCGATTCCTGCGAAACATAGTAGTGGGATGGATTGTTCTTGATCGTTTCATACGGTTGCTGCTGGGCAGCAGTTTGCCCGACAACTGTCGTGGAAAAATCCTGTGAGTCTGAACCGGACGAACTAGAACAATTAGGAAGCATAACACTTATCAACAATAGGACAATTCCACAACACACGCGAAAAGATTTTTTCATAGTCTTCTCCATATTCTACCTTCTGAATTAAAACCAAACCGATTTAATGGCATAGAGAGTGTGTTTAGTATTTGAATTTTACAAATAGCATATGCCGATATATTTTTCTATATTAATACGTTTGTGTTTATTCTGGTAGTCCCACGGGGACTTGAACCCCGGTTTCCGGCGTGAGAGGCCAGCGTCCTAACCACTAGACGATGGGACCATTCTGGTGGGACGGTATTCAAAACTGACTGACAATTTTAGTGATAGAACTCCTGCAGTCAGACGATTTCCCAGCAAAGTAGAGGGTTGAGTATCTATTTAATCATACTGTAAAAGTCAAGGTAAAATTGGAATAACCGTGAATATATAAATCCATTATAAAAATTAAATTTCAGTTATGCGATTCAATATAGGCTATCGCATTATTAATTTTTTTTATCACACGATCTTTACCAAATGTAACCATGACTTCGTCAATGCCGGGGCTTACTGTTTTTCCGGTAAGGGCCACGCGCAACGGCTGTGCGATTATCTTAAACTTGATATCATGTTTCTCTATGAAGCTCTTGAGGAATTCTTCGATACGTTCCTTGCTGAAATCCTGTACTGCGGAAATCCCGACAACCATAGCCTTTAAATACTTGGAAATTTCCGGTGTTAAAAATTTCCGGGCTGCCTGTTCTTCATAATGAATCTCCTCGGCAAAATAGAAATCAGCCATATTAGCCAATTCTAAAAGCGTTTTAACCCGTGGTTGTAAATCAGCGATAACATGTTTTGTAAAGCCGACATCTCTCGTATTCGTACCGGCAGGCCACAGTGGCTTCATTTCTTCCATCAGCCGCTCAGAAGATGATTCTTTGATATAATGAGCGTTGAGCCAAAGAAGCTTTTCTGGATTGAATACAGCTGGTGATTTCCCAACAGCATCCATGTTGAAAAGCTCAACAAGTTGCGCAAGAGAAAATATTTCCTGATCACCGTGAGCCCACCCCAGGCGCACCAGATAATTTACCAGGGCCTCCGGCAAATAACCCATTTCCTTATAGGCCATAACCGAAGTAGCGCCATGACGTTTGCTCAAACGCGTTTTGTCGCTTCCCAGAATCATGGGGACATGCGCGAATTTTGGCACATTAAATCCCAAAGCTTCATACAGGAGAATCTGTCGTGGAGTATTATTAACATGGTCATCTCCTCGAATGACATGTGTTATATTCATCAGAGCGTCATCAACGACTACGGCAAAATTATACGTGGGATAACCATCACTCCGCTCGATAATCAAATCGTCCAGTTCTTCATTGTTGAAAATGATGTTGCCTTTTATAAGGTCTTTCACGATTGTGGCTCCATCCTGTCTGGAATGAAAACGCACAACACTATTAGCAGATTTTATTAATTTCTTATCACGGCATGTTCCGTCATATTTTGGTTTTTTACCGGTTGCCAGAGCCTTTTTTCTTTTTTCTTCCAACTCTTCAGGCGTGCAGGTGCAATAGTAGGCACGACCTTCTTTGATTAATTTTTGAACCATTTCTCTATGCAGGTCAACCCGTTGTGCCTGAAAATACGGACCTTCATCCCAATTCAATTCCAGCCAAGTCATGGCATCAAGGATTGCCTTGGTTGATTCTTCAGTTGAACGCTGTTGATCTGTATCTTCAATACGCAAAACAAAGTCTCCCCCGCTATGGCGAGCGAAGAGCCAGTTAAAAAGAGCGGTTCTCGCTCCACCGATATGCAAAAATCCTGTCGGAGACGGAGCAAAACGAGTTCTTATTTTTTCCATTATTGATTTCCTGTGTTTTTTACAATCTTATAGAGTTGAGATCCACTTTTTGTCAAGTTCCATAATATTTGTTTATTCATAGTCCGGTTAAACAGTAAAAATCAATTTAAAATTCAGGTGGTTAACTGGAGATACAAATAAATAAATTGTACTTGACAATAAAAAGATTTTATAATTTACTCGCAAGGTTAAATATATAGTAGTTTTTTTGACAACAGGCTTGTTATGGCTAATTCTTTGAAAATTAACGTTTTTTTGATTCCGGAAGAGGGAAAACGCTACGTTTTCTCCGAGGGAGATGCTTGGTTTAAAGGATGTTTTAAAGAAAGTGAAACCCCTGATTTTTCTCTGGAGAAGGTAGATGTAAACTGCTTGATAACAAAAACCTCAGGCACCGTTTTCATTCAAGGGTCATTTTCCGCCTCGATTGATATTTGCTGTAGCCGTTGTTTGGAAAAGACAAAGCAGTCAATCGGCAGTGATTTTGCTTATACTCTCGTGCCAGCTAAAATGGAGACAATTGAAGATTTGGAGCTTAAACCGGAAGAATTGGAAATCAGTTATTACCAGGGCGATTTTATTGACCTTACACCTATTATCTGTGAACAGATCATTTTGCAGGTACCAATAAAAGTGCTTTGTAAGGAAGAATGCAAAGGTCTATGTCAGCAATGCGGCGCCAATTTGAATATCTCTGTATGTAATTGCAGTTCACGTTCTTTTGACAGCCGTATGGCCGTGTTAAAAAATTTTGTAATAAAAAATTAATTATAGAGAAGGATATATTATGCCAAATCCAGTAAAAAGACATTCTAAAACCAGACGTAATCAGAGAAGAGCAAACGATTTTCTAAAAGCTCCTTCTATGTCCCTGTGCCCGCAGTGTAATGAGCCCAAAATGCCTCATCGCATTTGTCCCACATGCGAAACCTACCGCGGCAGGGAATACAGAAAAGCGGAAAAGAATGACTAGATTAAAATTTTTTTGAATTCTGCATTTGTTCATTAGAATTAGGAAGTATCTTCGAACATTAAAATGAACCGACGATACCGCCATCTGTCTTTACGATAGATTATCACAGAGATAAATTGATCTAAAAATGGATCAATCCACGATTTGAGGAGGATTTTCATGACGTTAGAAGAAAAAGTCATTAATATTATTGTCGAGCAGCTCGACGTCACAAAGGAAGAATGCGTTTTGGACGCATCTTTTATTGACGATTTGGGAGCTGACTCCCTGGATATTGTAGAGCTTCTCATGGAAATGGAAGAAGCTTTTGATATAGAGATCGCTGATGAAGAACTTGAAAAGATTGCCACCATACAAGACGTAGTTGATTTTCTTAAGCAGAAAGGCGTTAAATAAAAAGCCTGACAGGATTTTTGCCAATGAAAAGGCGTGTCGTTGTAACGGGTCTTGGTGCATTGACTCCCTTGGGAAATTCAGTTGATGAATCATGGGAAAGTGCGAAAGCGGGTCAATCAGGTATCGGACCGATTACAAAATTTGACAGTAGTTCTTTTAAAACAAGAATTGCCGGAGAAATAAAAAATTTCGATCCCCTTCAATATGTCAGCAAACAGGAAGTTCGTCGTTACGACGATTTCATTCTTTACGCTCTTGCCGCCTCGGAAATGGCACTGACCGACGCAAACCTGAGGATTGGCGCTGAATTTTCCGAACGAACCGGCGTCATCATCGGTTCGGCTATCGGGGGACTGGCCACGCTGGAGGAAGAATATAAGAATCTGTTGAATGCCGGTCCCCGAAAAATCTCTCCATTTGCCGTTCCGGCCATCTTGGCCAATCTCGCATCCGGTCATGTTTCCATCAGATTTGGAGCGAAGGGACCCATCAATTGCGCCGTCACGGCTTGCGCAGCGGGAACATCAGCCATTGGAGACGCTTACAAAACAATCACCTATGGAAATGCCGATGTGATGATTGCCGGAGGTACGGAAGCAGCTGTTACACAAATGGCTGTCGCCGGTTTCGGATCCATGCGGGCGCTGTCGGTAAGAAACGACGAACCGCAAAAAGCCAGCAGACCGTTCGATAAAGACCGCGATGGTTTTATTATCGGCGAGGGTTGTGGCATTATTGTTTTGGAAGAATTATCGTTCGCATTAAATAGAGGAGCGCATATTTATGCGGAACTGGGCGGTTACGGTTGTACCTCTGACGCTTTTCATATGGCGGCTCCGCCGCCCGGTCACGAAGGCGCTGCTCGCAGTATGCACATTGCGATAAAAGACGCCGGTCTGTCTCCGGAAAATATTGATTACATTAATGCTCACGGTACATCAACGCCGCTTAACGATTTATATGAAACCCAGGCCATCAAGTCTCTCTTTGGCGAACACGCCAAAAAGCTGATGGTAAGTTCCACAAAATCCATGACCGGTCACCTGCTGGGAGGAACGGGAGGCGTGGAAGCTATTTTTTCTATCAAAGCTTTGCAGGAGGGCATTATTCCCCCGACTATTAATCTGGATAACCCTAGTGAAGAATGCGATTTGGACTATGTTCCCAAGATAGCGCGACACAAGGATATCAATACGGCTTTGTCCAACACGTTTGGTTTCGGCGGTGCCAACGCTGTTTTATTATTTAGAAAGTTTAGTGAGACTCGTTGAGAACAAGCGAAGCGAAGTTCGAAGCGTAAGTCGTAGTGAGACTCAAATTTTATAAGCCTGGCGTAATAAAATTTGTAAGTCGAACTATCCAATCCCGAATGTCGGGATTGGAAACTATCCCCTGAGCGACGCGAATGGGGATGGTGAGATTAAGGTTACAATCTTTTAGGAATTTAAAAGCGAAGGAGAAATGTTTTTGATGTCTGTTTTAAAAAAAATCGATCCAGAAGTGAGTCATGCCATTGACTTGGAAACACGCCGGCAAGCGGGTAAGATTGAACTGATCGCCTCGGAAAATTTTGTCAGTGAATCGGTGCTGGAAGCGCAGGGTTGTGTGATGACCAATAAGTATGCGGAAGGTTACCCGGGGAAACGATATTACGGCGGTTGTGAATATGTGGATATCGTGGAACAACTGGCCATTGACCGCTGCAAAGAGCTCTTTGGCGCGGATCATGTCAATGTTCAGCCTCATTCCGGAACACAAGCCAACATGGCCGTCTACTTTGCCGTTGCGCAGCCTGGCGATACGATTCTGGGCATGAATCTGTCCCATGGCGGACATCTTTCTCACGGCAGTCCGGCCAACTTCTCCGGCAAATTTTATAAAATTGTGCCCTACGGCGTCAACAGGGAGACAGAAACCATTGATTTTGATGAAGTGGAGAAACTGGCCAAAGAACACAAACCCAAAATGATTATCGTCGGCGCCAGTGCTTATCCGCGAACAATCGATTTTGACAAATTTCGCAAAATCGCCGATGAAGTCGGCGCCGTGATCATGGCCGATATTGCTCATATCGCCGGTCTCATTTGCACGGGACTTCATCCATCTCCCGTTCCCGTTTGTGAGTATGTGACGACCACCACGCATAAAACCTTGCGCGGACCGCGCGGTGGTGTGGTCATGTGCAAGGACGCTTACGCCAAAACGCTGAACAGCAGGGTTTTCCCGGGCATGCAGGGCGGACCGTTGATGCATGTTATTGCCGCCAAGGCCGTTGCCTTTAAGGAAGCGCTTCAGCCGGAATTTAAGGAATATCAGAAACAGATCATTAAAAACGCACAGGCGATGGCTGATGAACTGAAGGTTCAGGGCTTCCGGCTTGTTTCCGGCGGAACCGACAATCATCTCATGCTGGTCGATTTGACGGACAAGAATGTCACCGGAAAAGACGCGCAGGAAGCCCTTGATCGCGCCTCCATCACCGTCAACAAAAACGGCATTCCCTTTGATACGAAAGGACCACAGGTAACGAGCGGCATCAGAATCGGAACGCCCGCCGTGACCACGAGGGGCATGAAGGAAAGCGAAATGCGCATGATCGCATCGTATATTGCGGATGTGATTAAGAACATCGATAACGACCAGGCAATCACATCGGTTGCACAAAAGGTTAAGGAACTTTGCGATCATTTTTCATTGTACAAAGAGCGGCTGAAAAAGTAAAATACAAACCATTATTTATTTGTGATAGAAAACGATTATGACGGGAAAAAAATCATCGGCAGCCGGTTTGCGGGTGAAGAAAAAAAAACGACCGGACTGGGACAGTTACTTTCTGGATATTGTTGACCTGGTTTCCAGGCGCAGTACGTGTTGCCGGAGATCGGTAGGAGCCGGACTGGTTCGGGACAGCCGTATTCTGGCCACCGGATACAACGGCGCGCCCTCCAAGCTTCAGCACTGTCTCGATATCGGCTGTCTTCGGGAACAGATGAAGGTTCCTTCCGGTGAACGTCATGAATTATGCCGCGGACTGCACGCGGAGCAAAACGCGATTATTCAGGCGGCGCTGCACGGGGTCAGTACAAAAGGATCGACGCTGTATTGCACCAATCACCCCTGTGTCATTTGTGCCAAAATGATCATTAATGCAGGGATAAGCCGTGTTGTCATTCGTGACGGCTATCACGATCAGCTGGCAGCGGAGATGCTCAAAGAAGCAGGAATCAGCGTAGAGCAACTTTCACAACCTTAAGGTGAGATTATCATGAAATGTCCTTTTTGTGGTCACGCGGAAAACAAGGTAATTGATTCCCGAATCAGCAAGGACGGGAAAGCCGTCCGTCGCCGCCGCGAATGTCTGGGCTGCACCAAGCGTTTCACTACCTATGAATACGTGGAAGACGTTCTGCCCATGGTGGTGAAAAAAGATGGCCGCCGCGAGCAGTTTGACCGGCAGAAGATATTAAACGGTTTAAAAAAAGCCTGTGAGAAACGGCCGATCAGCATGGAGGCGATTGACAAACTTGTTGAAAATGTCGAACAGGCCTGCCAGGAAATGCAGTCGGAAGAAATTTCGTCCACGGTCATTGGAGAAAAGATCATGAACGAATTGAAAAATTTCGACGGCGTCGCCTATGTCCGATTTGCGTCTGTATACCGACAATTTCGCGACGTCGGCGAATTCATGTCTGAGTTGAAGGATCTTTTAAGCAAAGGTAAAAAATAATCATGTTTACCGGAATCATAGAAGGACTGGGCAAAGTAAAGCGTTTGACCATGAAGGGCGCGGATGCGGTTCTGGAAATTGAAGCCGGCATCGGTCTGCAAGACGTTTCGCTTGGCGACAGTATTGCGGTCAACGGGGCCTGTCTGACCGTCACCTCCAGAAATCAAAATAATTTTCAGTTGGATGTTTCCGCGGAGACGCTTTCCAGGACAACGCTTAAATTGTTGCAGACGGGACATAGGGTTAATCTGGAAAAATCATTGCGCGTCGGCGGCTTTTTAGGCGGCCACTTTGTATTAGGTCATGTTGATGCGACAACAAGAATTTTGTCGCAAGCGCAGAAATCCGGCTCCCTGATTCTCGCTGTCGAGATGAATGCAAATATTTCCCGTTATATTGTGGAAAAAGGTTCGGTGGCCATTGACGGCATCAGTCTGACGGTGAACAAACTTGAAAAAAGCCGGTTTTATGTTAATATTATCCCGCACACGGTGGCCAACACCACATTGGTCATCAGGAAAGAAGGGGATCTGGTCAATATTGAAACGGATATCCTGGGCAAGTATGTGGAAAAATTATTGCAAACCAATAAGGGAATCGATAAAGATTTCCTGTCCAAACACGGTTTTTAATACAATTAAGGAAAGTAAAATGACAATCAGCACGATTCAGGAAGCCATTGAAGACATCAAAAACGGGAAAATGATTATCCTCGTCGATGATGAAGACCGCGAAAATGAAGGCGATCTTTGCATGGCGGCGCAATTTGCCACAGCCAAAACGATCAATTTCATGGCCCGCTACGGTCGCGGTTTAATATGTTTAACACTCAATGAAGAAACGGCGGATAAACTTAATTTGAAACAAATGGTTCAAGATAATCAGTGCCGTTTCGGCACCGCTTTTACCATTTCCATCGAGGCGCGCCACGGCGTCACCACCGGTATTTCCGCAGCGGACAGAGCAACCACGATTCAGGCGGCTGTCAATCCAGAGGCAAAACCGGAAGATCTGGTCAGTCCCGGACATGTATTCCCCATTCGCGCCAAAAAAGGCGGCGTTTTGGTACGAACAGGTCAAACGGAAGGTTCTGTTGATTTATGCCGTCTGGCCGGTTTGACACCAGCCGGTGTCATTTGTGAGGTTATGAAAGATGATGGCACCATGGCCAGGATGCCGGATCTGGAAATTTTTGCCAAAGAACACAAGTTAAAAATTGTCACGATTGCCGATCTTATTGATTACCGGATGCAGAATGAATCGCTTATCAGACGCATGGCGGAAGCGACCGTGCCAACCAGTTTTGGCGGCAATTTCAAAATGATCGTTTATGAAAATGATGTTGACGACTGGCAGCACATCGCCCTGGTGAAAGGCGACATTAAAGAAGATGACGAAGTTTTGGTTCGGGTTCATTCCGAATGCCTGACCGGTGATCTTTTCGGATCGTTACGTTGTGATTGCGGCGATCAGCTCCATCGCGCGATGAGCATGGTGCAAAAAGAAGGCAAAGGTATCATTGTGTACATGCGCCAGGAAGGCAGGGGGATTGGACTGGTTAACAAAATAAAAGCCTATGCCTTGCAGGAGGAGGGGAAGGATACGGTTGAGGCCAACATAGAGCTGGGTTTTAAGCCGGATTTGAGGGATTACGGAATCGGCGCGCAGATTCTCGCAGATCTCGGTGTGCGTAAAATGCGGCTGCTGACGAATAATCCGAAAAAGATTGTCGGGCTGGAAGGATATGGTATTGAAGTTATCAAGAGAGTTCCCATTGAAATAGATCCTAACGAAAACAACTTGCACTATATGAAAACGAAAAAAAAGAAGATGGGACATCTTTTAAAAATATAATTTTTTATTTGTAGTTACGAAAACTAAACATGAGGATGGTAATGAACTATGCCGAAAATAATTGAAGGAAAAATTGTCGCGAAAGGGATGAAGTTTGGCATCGTAGCCAGCCGTTTTAATGATTTTATTTGCGGTAGATTGATCGAAGGAACCATTGACGCGCTCATGAGGGCCGGAGCGGAAGAAAAAGACGTCGTGATTTACAAGGTTCCCGGTTCTTTCGAGTTGCCGCTGACAGCCAAAAAACTGGCCAAGAGCGGGCGATTTGACGCCGTCATCTGTCTGGGCGCCATTATCCGCGGTGCCACACCGCATTTTGAATATATCAGCGCCGAAGTCTCCAAGGGGATTGCCGTTGTCGGTCTCGAGACGGAAGTACCCGTTGTTTTCGGCGTTTTGACAACGGATACCATTGAACAGGCGATTGAACGCGCCGGAACGAAATCGGGAAACAAAGGCGCCGACGCAGCAATGACAGCAATAGAAATGGTAGATTTGTTTAAGAAGATTTAAAACCAAATCGCCGATATTCAGGCAGACGTATCAAGATAAGACAGCCTGATCAATAGTTCTTTGAGGTTGAATAATTAAATGCGCGGGCGGAGAAAGGCAAGGGAAATTGCCTTACAGGTTCTTTACAGTCTTAATTATGTGGATGTTGATGCGCAGGAAGCTTTGGAACTTTTCTGGGGTAATTTTGTCGCCCCTAAGGCAGCTAAAGAGTTTGCATCCTTTCTGGTGCAGGGCACGTGCAAACACAAGGAAGAGCTGGATAAACTTATTGCCGATTGTTCAGACAACTGGTCATTGGGACGAATGTCCAGGGTTGATATCAATATTTTACGTCTGGCTGTATTTGAATTTCTTTACTGTGATGATATTCCCTCTAAAGTTACGTTAAATGAAGCCGTTGATCTGGGCAAAACTTTTGGCTCGGAAAATTCCGGCTCTTTTATCAACGGAATATTGGACGCTCTTAACCTTAAGATAAATAAGAAAAATGCAATTAAACCTATCGACAGAAAGTCCTGATCTTCCAAAACATAAGTGCCTGGCCGTGGGCATTTTCTCAGACGAAAAGCCGCCACGAGGAATTGGCGGTCTCATTGACTGGCGCCTCAACGGGATGATTTCCAGAGAGATCAAGCAGGAAAGAATTCGCGGCGAATATGAAGAAAAAATCATTATGCCTTTTTTGCCTAGAATCGGTTCGGAGATATTGCTTCTGTTCGGCTTAGGTAAAGTTTCTGATATCAATTACGATAAAATTTATAATGCTGCTTATCTGATAACACAAACGGTTGACAAAATGGCTCTGGACAGCTGTGCTTTTGACCTGTACGGACAAGGACGCTTAAATCTTGCAACTTCAGACATCACGGAAGCGGTTGTTACGGGAATTTTTGATTTTCTGTCATCCGATATAGATAAACTTTCCAACATGAAAGCCTGCCTGGTAACGTCCGCTTCCCATCTCCAGGACGTTTCCGGAGGGATCAAACAATTCAAAACGAATGTCAATGATAGAGGATCTGTTGATATTTCGACGTTGGAAGAAATCTTTGTGCTGAGCTGATTTGTCTTTTGAGAAAAATATAATTTTAAATTTTATTGACAGGCCTTTTGGGAACGACATTGTTTTTACGCAAGAGTATTGCAAAGCGATCGGGACTGATTGGTTTGCTGAAATAGAAACCCTGCATCTCATCGCAGACCTGATCCTGCAGAAATTTTTCCTGTTCTTTTGTTTCCACCCCTTCGGCCACAACCGTCAGTTTTAAAGATTTCCCCATGACGATAACCGCTTCGGTGATTGCTTTATTATCCATATCCTGGGGAATATTGCGGATGAATGACCGGTCCACCTTAAGGGTGTTAATAGGAAAGTTTTTGATCCGCGCCAGAGAAGAATAACCTGTGCCAAAATCATCAATAGCCATCCGGACACCCAACTCTTTTAATTTCGTCAATACGGGAACAAGGCGCTCCGGTTTATTCATGATCATGCTTTCTGTTAGTTCCAGTTCGAGAAGATCCGGCGACATGAGTGTTTCATTTAATATGTTTTTAATATCCCGGACCAAGTTTTCATTCATCAGTTGACGAAGAGACAAGTTAACCGACATACAGACCGGAGGCAGTCCCTGTTTCTGCCAGGCGACATTCTGAGCGCAGGCTGTTTTGATGACCCATCTGCCGATGGGAATAATCATTCCCGTCTCTTCGGCTATGGGAATGAATTGTGTGGGTGTTACCATGCCCAGATAGGGATTATTCCAGCGCAGCAGAGCTTCAACGCCCGTAATTTCTCTTGTTTTTAAATCCAGCTTAGCCTGATAATCCAAATAAAATTCATTGCGCTCAATGGCGTGACGCAGATTGGATTCGATGGTCAGACGTTCATTAGACATGGAGCGAATACTTTCAGAATAGAACTGGAAGTTGTTTTTTCCTTCTTCTTTGGCAAAATACATGGCAATGTCAGCGTTTTTCATCAACGATTGTTCATCCTGTCCATCCTTGGGAAACACACTGATGCCGATGCTTGCCGTCACGCGACATTCCTCCCCCGCGATGTTGAATGGATGAATAACGGTGGCAAGTATTTTATGCGCAAGGATTTCCAATTGTTTCAAATCATTAAAATCTTCCACAAGAATAATAAATTCATCGCCTCCCAAACGGCCCACGACATCAACAGTGCGCAACGATTGTTTGAAACGCTGAGCCATTTCTTTCAGAAGTTTGTCTCCGGCTTCGTGTCCAAGAGAGTCATTGATGACTTTGAAGCGATCCAAATCGACAAACAAAACAGCCAATTGTTTTTTGTTGCGGTGAGCGGACTGAATGGCATGATCCAATAGCTGACTGAACATCATACGGTTCGGCAATCCGGTTAGCGCATCGTGAGTTGCCAAATGGTTGAGCTCCTGCTCAATCCGTTTGCGCTCGGAGATATCTCGAATGATCCCCTTGAAACCTGAAGGATTGCCTTGTAAATCTTTTTTTAGGGAGACAGATGCTTCAATATATCTCTTGGTATTGTCTTTTCTAATAATCAGCCAATCGAATCCTTCCTTGGCCTCCCCCGTGTTGTATACTTTATTAAACACCTGAAAAACATTTTTCGAATTTTCTATATCCGAAAATTGCTTATAATTTGCACCGGTCAACTCTCCTCTGGAGCATCCCGTTATTCGACATAATGAATCGTTGAAAAATGTAAAGTTGCCGGCCAGATCAACCTCAAAATAGGCTTCCTGTATATTTTCTAAAATGTTTCTGTACTTTTCCTCGCTCTGACGCAAAGCTTCTTCCGCCCTCTTACGCTCGCTAACATCATGCGTAATCCCTCGAAACCCTATTATTTTTTCCGCGGAATCTTTAAGCAAGGATATGGAGCCTTCGATGTATCTTTTCTGACCGTCTTTTCTCGTGATATGCCAGCCAAGTTCCTTGAGGGGAATCCCTGATTTATAAACCTGGTTATAAGCCTGAAAAACTTTTTTTGCGTTTTCCTGATCGGTATATTGCCGGTTATTCATTCCCGTTAATTCTTCCCGGGAATAGCCGAGAACACGGCATACTGAATCGTTAAAAAAAGTAAAATTGCCGGCCAGATCGACTTCAAAATAACCTTCCTGAATGTTTTCAAGAATACTGCTGTATTTTTCCTCCATGATCTTGCGTTCTGTAATATCCATAAAACTGCCCAGCGTGGCAAGATTGCCTTTATACATAATGGAGGTGACTGTTTCCAAAATATACCTTAATTCATTACCTTTCCTGATAAACCTGTATTCATAAGGTTCAAAGCTCTCTCTCTTGAGGCATTTTATCGCCTGATTTCTGACTTTTTCTCTGTCGTCGGGAAAAATATAGTTAAGCGAGTACTCTCCCAAAAGATCTTTGTCGGAATAGCCGGTAATTTTCTGATACAGTTCACTGACATAAACAAATTTACTGTTCTGGACTATATATATTCCGACACCGGCGTTTGCTATAATATCTTTTGCAAGAAGAGAAATATCATCATCTGCGGGGAGGGATTTATTCTTTGATGTGTTTGTTTTCTTATTTTTGTTTGCCATTATTATCCAATTTTTTAGCTTCTGAAAAAAATCATTAGGAAATATTCAGCAATATTTCTCGAAATTAATCAAATTGAAATGATGTTATTATAAAGCTTCCAGCAATTTACATGCCCAATTCTTCTAAATACATATTAATAAAACAAATAATTAGAGCAAATAATAATTACAATAAAATCATGCATTAATATCAGGTTGAAATCTGTCAAGCCAAAATATTTATATATTTTTTATCCCATAAACGGTGATTTTCACCATAACAAGGTTATATCGGCCGCAAATCAGACAACCCTTCTATATTTTAAAATATATTATTCGTATATTCCGTTTACGTCATTTATTTGTGGGGAATATTTTAGATAAGTCCCATTTTTTTCGCTTCTTCCAGTTACCTTTATGATACGCATAGCTGGCCAGCAAAGGCACAACGGTAGTGGCTTCGGCATAGACCATTTGCTCGCAGGAAGAATCCACTTTGCCCCATGAATTGGCTTCTTTGAGCGTGGAACTGGAGCAGGCGCCATCACGTACATCAGCCACGGTAATCTGCACCGCGTATTTATGCATGGATACATTTTTCCCCAGAATTTCGGCACAGACAACGGTATCCTGAGCGAAATTTTTCGGCACACCGCCGCCAATCATTAACAAGCCGGTTGTTCCCGCTTTAATTTTAATCTCGGTCAGCTCCAGAAAATCTTTTACCGAATCGATGGACACATGATTCCCAGGACGCTGATACTGATGCAGAACAAGACCGAATCCCGCGGAACTGTCGGAAAAAGCAGGGCAGAAAATCGGCACATTATTTTCGTAAGCTGCCTGAACAAGAGAATTTTTCTTTTTGGCATTTTTAACCAAATATTTGCCCATTTCGGCAATGAATTCGCGCGACGAATAAGGGCGAGCTTCAAGTCCATCCGCGATTTTTTTGATTGTCTGATCGCAGGCCTGCAAATCGTTCTCGCTGATAAACGTGTCGTAAATGCGGTCTATATATAGTGAGCGCAATAATTTGTCGTCAACAAAAGGGGTCCCCTGATAATGATTGAATCCCAGGGCCTCAAAGAAATCCATATCAACAATCGAAGCGCCTGTTGCCACGATCGCATCAATCATATTATTCTTAACCAGATCAACATAGACCTGCATACATCCGGCAGCAGACGTGGAACCCGCCAGTGTCAATATCACTACACATCTTTTCTCTTTAAGCATGCGGTCATAAATATCAGCGGCATTCGCCAAATCGCGGGCGGAGAACGACATTTTTTTCATCGAGTTGATGATGTCCACCGCGTTGATTCTTTTTATGTCAATATGTTCAATTTTTTTCTTTAGTAAATCTTTCTTTTTCATCAAATCCTGACTCCCCTTGATTATCTGTTTATTTTATGAATATTTTTAAATCATCGACCGTTAAAAGTCAACGTCCGGTAATCGACATTATGATTCGGCGTTTTTTCTAAAAATCGGATGTCTTTTAGCGGCCATTTGCACAATTGAGCTGCCCATTTGAGCATAGGTTATTCCATCGGTTTCCGCGGCGCAGGCCATGCTGGCATCAGAGCTGATATCCGCGTTGGGATTAACATCCAGAACATAAAAGATATTATCCCGCAGCCTGATATCCATGCGAGCGTAATCCCTGCACCCTGTTACTTTGTAAGCGTCGCGGCAGATCTTCTCCATGGCATTTTTTTCAACATTCGTAAGAGGAGCGGGCAGCAGGGTTTTAATTTCTTCATAGTGTTGTGAACCGGGAATAAATTTCGCTTCATAGGTACACAGCCGATCAGTTATGTTGCCGAAACAGGAAAAATCCATTTCCGCCGCGGGAAGCACGGATATTTTTTTGTTGCCCCAAACTGCTACGTGAAACTCGCGCCCGTCAATAAAATCCTCCACGAGCGCCGGCTGGGAATATTTTTCCAGGACGAATAATATTCGTTTTCTCAAGTCAGACAGATCCATCACCACGGATTCGGGAGTGATGCCGGCAGAGCAATGTTCATTTTGCGGTTTGACAATCGCCGGAAATATTTGCCAGTCCCCTATATCGGAAGAATTGCAGATTCTCCAGGCCGGTGTCGGAATAGATGCTTTGTCCAAAATCACTTTGACCCTCTGTTTGTCCTGCGATAGCGCCAGAGCAACAGAATCAGCACCGGTAAAGGTGTACCCGAGAGTTTCCAGCTTTTCTGCAACCATCCATTCACTGTGTTGTACTCCCGGAAGACCTTCGCACCAATTAAAAATTATACATTTCCCGGGATCGAATAGCCTGAGGTAAGCGGCAATATCTTCATGCTCCACTTTAACGAGCGTCACAGGATATCCCGTTGTTCGAAGCGCATCGCCCAGTTCCACCGACTGCCTGATCACCTCGTCCTTTTCCTCTTGCGTCCATTCCCGATTAACATTATACAAAAGAACCACAGGGATTTTCTCAGGCGCTATATCTTTCGACACGGTGCTATCCTTATAATTAAATTTTACAGCTTATTTTCCCAGAATTTTTATCTGATAAAAAAATCTGCCTTCTTTGGAAAGAATTGTAGATAAGCGATGTCTTTATGTCAATAAATATTAAGGTCGAAATATGCAGAGTAAAAAACACACTGACGTTTTAGGTCAAATCCTGCTGTTTGATGGTTTATATCGGTTAGATCATAATAATCTCGTCTTTAAAATCATTCCCCCATCCACTTGCGCAACCAGTGTTCAGGCATCCACGAATACCAATTGTGTTTTAAGCGAAAACGCGCCAGAGGGCGGTACATGGCAGCCAGAAGTCTCAAGGCCGCGGAATCGGACTGATAACTCATTTTTCGATCGGCTAATACGCTTACAATTTCAATTCGTTCCATCAGTTTTCGCGTTTCCTTATCTTGATCTCGACCAACATACTGTGTCCAGTTGAAGTTTCCCCAGCCCTCCAATGTTTTCGGCGTCACATCATTCATATGAACGATCCGCTCTCGAAGGTTGGTGCCGGGATATGGTTTATAAAAATGAAAAGCACTGATCAAAGCCTGAGGATTGTCGCGCAGGAGCGCCCAGGCCAATGTCGTGGACTGAAGAACATCCTCCCGGGTTTCCGTGGGAAATCCGCACATGAAATTATAATAGACTTTCAGCTGAGGATAGCGGGTCAAACGGCGGTTGAAAGCCAGCACGTGTTCAGGATGAATTTTTTTGTTGAGAATTTCCAGGATGCGAGGCGATCCGGATTCAACGCCAACCTGCAGATAAGCGCCTCCGGCTTCGATAATAAGTTTCAGATCAGCGTCACTCATCTGATCAAAGGTATCAATGCGGGAGCCCTGAAATCCCATTTTTATTAACCATTGACGCTTCAGAACCCCTTTCATGATTTCCCGCGTGCGCTTTTGATCGATAAAAAAACCGTCGTCGACAAAATGAAAAGCTCTAACGCCATACGATTCAACAAGAGGCGTCAATAAATTCAGCACACGAGATGCGCTCAACGCCCGCCAGCGACGCCGGGAGTACAAGGGGTTATAGCAGAAAGTGCAATTAAACGGGCATCCCCGCGATGTCTCAAACTCCAATACGCGCTCTTCATCAAAATAACGGTGTAGGTACTTATCAATGTCAATAAGATGGTATGGCACCGGAGGCAGAGTATCCAAATCCAGAAAAGGACGGTCCGGATTGTTCACAATTTCGCCACGATCTTTATACACGACACCTTCAAGACCACGCAGTGATTCTCCCCGTTCCATGCGCAAAACGAGTTCAAGGAAACTCTCTTCGCCTTCTCCTTTGATCACGACATCAATCAGAGGATTTTCCACCGTCTGCAAAGGAAACAAAGTGGCGTGGACGCCTCCCCAAACAACCGGTGCGGATGATTGTTGCTTCACAAAGGCCGACATGTCCAGCGCACAGGTAATTTGAGAACCTGTCATGGAAGTCACACCAATGCAAATCGGGTTTTGCATCAGAGCATTGCGAAGGTCGTCTTTCCAATCAGCGGAAGATCGCTGATCAATCAAGATGATCGGATAGCCGGCTTCATCAAGTTTAGCCGCTGCCCCCAACAATGACAAAGGAACCCATGGACGAAAAACTTTAGAATAAAGTCCTTCCGCAGGACGCAACAAAATAACCGGTCTCATATTTTTTTCTGCGGATTTTATTTTGATAAGAATGCCTTTTAAAAAACAATTATTTAAAAAAGGATTTTAGAGAAGCGATGTATGACTGTCAAGGAAAGATTGGATAGAGTTTAAATGACAAATTTACCAAATGTTCTGTATTGCCTCGCTGACTCTCATTTTGATGCTTTGTATGAAACGGCGATCCTAATTTTTATTATGGTTTATGGATGTAAGATTTTACGAGGCGTTTGACGTCCTCGGAGATCGATTCCAGCCGGTACAAAAATAGCGGCTGAATCTCAGATGGAACATGGTAATGGATATCTTTAATCAAGCCTCTGAAATCACGATTGTTCATAGATTTTGTTTTGTACCATTTCTTTTTTTTTGTATCATCAAAATCAGTCAAAAACATTTCGTCGCCTCGAAATACCGTGTTTTTCAAACGAATATCTCCATGGATTAAGCCAAGATTATTTATTTTTCTTGTCATTTCCACAATGGCATTAATGGCTTTTTGAATTTTTTCTGTATTGCTTTTATTATTCATAAAATACTCTTCCCCGTTGATGCCCTCAACCCATTCATATATGAAATAGGAATTGCCGCGAAGAGGCCCTATTCTTGTTTCTTTATAAGCCATTGGCCGTGGTGTCAGTATCCCGTTCTGGTTAAACAAAAAAGAGTAATACCATGACCGGCTGGCCCGTGTTCTTCTAAAAAAACGTTTTATTTTATGCCATATGGATTTGTAGTTATGAATTTTGATTATCGCCGGAATTTTATCGATTTCCAGGTAAACTATTTTGTTCTTAAAATTATTCTGGATTATTTTAGCATGGCGCTGACGAATATAATCATCTGGATTACCAAGAAGATCACGCATTTCGGCGGACATTAAATTTTGATCGCAGACAATATGCTTGAAAAAATCCTTGTGTTGATAGAATTGTTGCTTTTTCATTTTCTTAACTTTTGGAATGATATTTAGAAAGCCAACGTTTGACTTCATTAAATACGACATGCGGATCTATATCCGCCATGCAAGGAGAAAGACGGTCCCGTTCTCCACATCTGGCAGAGTGCCCGCAGGGAACGCATTCGAGGGACGACTGAAAGAGCGTAATGTCTCCGTAAGTCTGGACAGGTGTTGACTGGCTTCCAGCTCTTTGCAACGCGTTCGACCATGGCGACCAGATTTCCGGAATATTAGGACCGAAAATGACAAAAATCGGTTTGTTGAAAGCCGCTGCCAAATGACAATTTAATGTATCAACACCCACGATGGCCATCGACATGTCGGTCAAGGCGGAACATTCCTCCAGAGATAATTTACCAATCAGCGAATGTACATTTTTCAAAACCGGCATTTCGGCGTCAACCTGACGGTCGATTTCCCCTTTCCCGCCGGTCACGATAATCGGGATGCCGAGGGAGTTCAGTAATTGCAGGAGAATATTTCTTGGTTTTTCCGGATACAATCTGCACAAAAACTTGCCGCAGGGATGAAAAATGATAAACCGGTCAATGGCCATATCCTTCAATATACCCTGCACCTTTTGTTTCGCACCATCCGAATAACGGGCAGACAAGACAATTCTATCGATGGATATTCCCAGCCTGCGTAACGCTTCGACATTGTTTTCAACAATATGACGTTGCGGATTAAACTGATAACCATCATTCAGCAACATCCGATGCCACCAGTTTTTCGAAATGGCTGGTTCCCTGGTCCCGATAGATGTTCTGCCGGCCAGGTACGCGTATATATTGCTTCGTTCGTTTGTGGTAAAGGCAATCGCCAAATCATATTGATGAAATATTCTTCGAATCAATTTTATTTGCATCGCAATGCCGGACAAACCATCCTTAGCCAGCAAATGATTGTCCAAGGGGATGATGTTGTTTATTCCATCCAGGAGTTTCGCGGCCGCAACGGTATCTTCGTTGACCAAAAGATCGATCGATACATTCGGGAATCGGCACTTTAAAATATGTATTACCGGAGATAGCAACAGAACATCGCCAAGCGATCTTCTTATTATCAACAGAATTTTTTCAGGTGATTTCATAAAAAACACGCGGGGATCAGCAGTTCAAAAGCAACATACCAAGAGAAACCTTCTGTTTCCAATCATTTTTTATAAAATCATCAATCTCACAGAACGCTTCAAGCTTAACATGAAATGACTGTTATCCCGCTTAATGAAATTCGATCTTTGTCACGAGTCGCCCTTTTAAATTTTGTCTGATTCGGAGCCCCTTTAATTTATAAGACCCTATCTGTCAGTGTTTATTTGCACACCGCTTTCAGAATGGTTTCCCCGTTAGATTCCGGTTGTATCATCAGCCATTCGGGATTTTTGTATGTATGAGAAAACAATGCTTTCCCATTTTGATCATATAAGAATAAATATAAGGTCCGTTCGCTCTGGTTTGCACAACCTATTTCAGACAAATAAACCATATACGATAACTTGTCATATCCCCTGGTTGATAATCTGTTTTCTCTTCTATACTGAATGGCTTCAGATATTTCTTTTTTCGAAAAAACCCATTTATTCAAAACCTTTACGATATCGCTATCTTTATCAACTTTGCCCTTCTTATAATAATGAAGCGTACCTCTTTTATCTTTTCCATATTTAACCCACTCAGACGCCTCGGGTTCGGAGATTTCACTCATGGGTTCTGTTTGATAAGCATTCGACAGTAAAACTTTCCCCGTACTGATCTTCCGGACTTTTGTCACTTTACTATCTTTATAGATCAATCTGTGAACGATAACGTCCAGACGAAGAAGTTTTCCTAATTGTAAAATATCTTTATCTGATATTCCATATAATGATATTTTATGCTCTCCTGCAACCTTCACAAAAGAGTTCTTGTCCAGCACCGTGTATTTATCCGGGCTGTTGCCCGTCATGGCCAGAAATTGTTTTTCTTCCTCATTCTCCATGATTTCTTTTTGATGCGCATCGATATTGGGAACTTTGACTTCAACAATCAAGCCCACCTCGAGTTTTCCTGTCTTCTCCGGCATAACCTTGTCAATATCATGACACCAGTCGGCATACTCTGCACCGGATCCCCAGCCTCTTAAACAAGTTTCCTGATTAAGATATTTTATGATAACGTCCGGATTTAAAGTTATTCTTACCTTCTCACAAATCTTTCTGCCGTTTTCGTCCGCTCTGTCTATACGACGAAGAACCTCTATTTTTTCATAATAATTATTTATCGCATGCTTAATACAATTCGGAGTCGTATTCGATAATTGAGATCCCTTAACCAACTTTTTTAGAACACTTTCTCTTGCTTTCACACTCACGGATTTCTTAAATTCCTCAAGATTTTTCTTATTTTTCACATCCCCTTTATATACGTCACAATATTCACTCATCATTTCTTTTGATTCCGAAAACCCGATGGAAGGAAATGCAATGATTATAATCACTAAAAGTATGATCATCAGCTGAATTTTATTTTTCATAAATCCTCTTTACCGGATATAACATTGAAAATTGTTTATAGATTTAATAATTTACGGCACAAATCAACTTAACGATTTTTAAGATTATCATATTTCCAATTATTTACAAGATACAATTTACCCGGTGTCAAATTCACGTTAATGAAACGTTTTGTCAAAATCAGTCATGCAAGCTTCCGGGACACCTCTCACTTCTGACCTGCCGTATATCTGTAAAAATTCCTATCGAGACTTATTTCTCTGTTTACAGATTAAAAATCTTCTTAATGATTCTTAATAAACTTTTTTTCCTTCGGTGAATTGATACCTCTATTGCCTTTTCCCCTCGTTTGAAGGTTAATAGGGTAAGGTCTAAAACATCTTTAGGAGGAGCAGCTAATTTATGCTTATCTTTTCCACCCAAAACGCTCATGCATTTTCCTCTAAATTGGCTTGTTTTCTATTCTATGCATTACAGAAAATTGAATTTACACGTGCTGACAGAAGCCATTTATTTCTTGATCTTCAAATATCACATTTATCGAATTGTGGATATTGAATGAACGAAAACGAATCTGTTTATTAAAATGTCTCATTCATTAAATAATTATTTATATCATAAGGGAAATAAAAAGAAAAATGAAAAAGAAGTGATTTTATGTTTACAAATATTTTACAATAAAAATCTGACGATAAGAAATGTAAGTATTTGCTAAGTCCACCGGAAACGGTTCATCGCATTATGAACAAATTTGCTTTTGATTCTATAAGCGAATCTATGATAAAAAAGGCAGAACCTGAATATCAAAAGAATTCAGGAAGAAAAAAGTCTTTACAAGGAGAAAAACATGAACCTTCTGAAAAAGCAAAACGGGATGTCATTGGTTGGCTGGTTAATAACGATAGCATTGATCATTGTCGTCGCAATACCGTCAATAAAAATTATACCGATATATATCAAGGATATGAAGATTCACTCCGAAATGAATAAACTGGGAGACGATATATTAAAAAAACAAGATTCTTTGAGAGTCACACCACAAACAATACAAGCACATTTACTGGAGCGTTTGATTCTTAAAGGCGTTACAGAAATAACTGCAGATGATATCATGATTACGGAATCGGAATATAATTTCAATGTAAGGGTGCAACATGAATTCAAAGAACGGATAATTAGCGATAAGTATTTTACCTTAAATTCTGACAGAACGGTTAATATACCTATTATAACGAAAAATTGATCAATGACAGGAAGGTCTGCCGGCAAGCGGAGGAGCCCCTTTCTGCCTTTCCAGTTCAACCAAAGAGGAGCCCTAGGGGAGCGAAGGAGAAATTAAGAGTCTATAGTGAATTTGTAAGTAATTGATTGGTGCCCCTGGCGCGAGTCGAACGCGCGGCACACGGATTAGGAATCCGTTGCTCTATCCTGCTGAGCTACAGGGGCTTTGAGTTTGCTGATATTTCAAAAACGATAGTAAAAAATTTGTAAGAAGAAATTCCATCTCAAAATCGTTATTTTCACCTAATTCTCGGGACAACCCATAACCTTAATATTCATTTTTATTTTGTATATATTTAATATTTACTTTCGTCAACAAGATGAAATTTTTACCTTGTAAATCGCTATATATTTGATATTTAAAAAAATTGTTTATTTCAGCCATCCAATTTAGTATTGTGAATATTCAAAATACACTTGGAAAGTAATAATTATGAAAAAAATCAGCTCGGTTATTTCTTTGTCATTTATTGTTCTGTTTCTCCTCGTCATTTCATTACCATCCATCTGTTTTTCTGAACCGGATAGTAAAGTGTGGGAGTCTTTTTCGGATAATATGTATTACAATAAAACAAATGTCACTAAATCATCTCAGTATGTAGCTGTATGGACTTATAACACGGTGACGGACGATTATAAAAAACAGACGGTTGAGGTATCAAAAAAACATGATCCGGATCTATCGGAACGATATAAAAAATTTGACCACTTCGTCACGTTGTGGGGATTCGATTGCGAGAAGAAATTGTTTAGAATTAAAGAGAGAATAGATTACGATGATCGATGGAAAATTATAAACAAATATACCTATAAAAACGAGGAAAGGATAAAAATCGCTCCCGGTTCCCCGACAGAAAAATTATACGATAAAATTTGCGTAACTCCGAATGTAAAATCAAAGCATAAATGAACCTCCAGCCCGCAGGATAATACATGAAACAAGTGATAATGTTTATGTTCAAAGGCTGTCCTCACTGTAAAAGAGCCAGAGAGATGATCTTTGAGATTTTTGCCGAGCATCCGGAATATGCCAAAATTCCCATGACCGTCATAGACGAAAAGGAAAATCCGGAAATCGCGAATCAATACGATTATTATTTCGTCCCGACATTTTACGTGGGAAGCGAAAAGATGATGGAAGGTGTTCCTTCCAAAGAAGCAATCGAAAAAGTCTTTGCCAGGGCTTTGTAAAAATCATCTGAATAATTATATTTGATGTAATGAAAGCGAATCGTCTGATTAACGAAAAGAGCCCTTACCTCCTTCAGCATGCCCGCAATCCTGTGGACTGGTATCCCTGGGGTGACGAAGCATTTGCCAAAGCCAAACAAGAAAACAAACCTGTTTTTCTTTCGATCGGTTATTCCACCTGTCACTGGTGTCACGTCATGGAGCGGGAATCTTTTGAAGATGAAGAAGTCGCCGCGCTACTCAATGACACATTTGTAAACATCAAGGTTGACCGGGAAGAGCGTCCTGATATTGACGCGGTTTATATGAGGGTCTGCCAGCTCATGACGCAAAGCGGCGGATGGCCTTTGACCATTGTGATGACACCGGATAAAAAACCTTTCTTTGCCGCAACTTTCATTCCAAGAGAAACCCGGTACGGCCGTGCCGGAATGCTGGAATTGATACCGAAAATAAAATCCCTCTGGCAGACACGACGCGTCGATGTTCTGTCTGCCGCGACGGAAATTACCGATGCCCTGCGCCAAACTTCAACCGAAAAAGGAAATGAGCTGTCCGCAGAGACCCTGCATCGGGCGTATCGTTCGCTCGTGATGAGTTTTGACAAGACATTCGGTGGGTTCGGACAGGCGCCGAAGTTTCCTTCTCCACATCATTTCTTTTTTCTGCTGCGCTACTGGAAGCGCACCGGTGACGCGCAGTCTCTGCATATGGTTGAGCAAACGCTTAAAAACATGCGGCGCGGCGGAATTTTCGATCAGGTCGGCTTCGGCTTTCATCGTTATTCGACCGACAAGCGCTGGATTGTCCCGCATTTTGAAAAAATGCTCTACGATCAGGCGCTCATGGCGATGGCTTATATCGAACTTTATCAGGCAACCGGCAAAAAAGAATATGAAATCATTGTTCGCGAAATATTTACCTATGTTTTGCGCGATATGACGGACGAGCAGGGTGGCTTCTTTTCTGCTGAAGATGCCGACAGTGAAGGCGCAGAAGGGAAATTTTACCTCTGGACGGAAGAGGAAATCCGTAGAATTCTTACCCAAAAAGAAGCTGACTTGCTCCTGTCTCTTTACCGGCACAGCTCCGACATTGAGTTGCCGGGCATGCACGAAATTCCAGCCGGCAATTTCATCTTGCATTTAAAACCTTCGACCGGAAACGAGATTGATTTTACAGAAATACTCCCTAAAATTGAAAGTATCCGGAAAAAACTTTTCTCCCACCGTGAAAAGCGGGTTCATCCACACAAGGACGATAAAATTCTCACCGACTGGAATGGCCTGATGATTGCGGCGCTGGCTCGCGGCGCGCAGGTTTTTGATGAACCGGATTATAAAAAGGCCGCCTGTCGAGCGATGGATTTTATTCTTGAATCCATGCGCGCCAAAGACGGCACACTTTTTCACCGCTACCGTAAAGGTGAGGCCGCTATTGAAGGGCATGTTGACGACTATTCTTTTGTAGTCTGGGCGCTTCTGGAACTCTACGAGGCAACATTTCAGACAAAGTATTTGCGAAAAGCCCTTGAATATCATTCCCGCTTATTCAGTCATTTTCTTGATGATGAAAACGGCGGACTCTTTTTTACCTCAAGCAAAGCGGAATCACTTTTAACGCGACCGAAAGAACTCTACGATGGGGCCATTCCATCCGGCAATTCTGTTGCGTACATCAATACGCTCAGAATATTCCGAATCACAGGCAGTGCCGAAACGGAAAAACAGGCGAATGAAATTTACAGGGCCTTCCGCGCGCATGCAGACGCGATGCCGACGGCTTTCACACAATTTCTTTGCGGTCTTGATTTTGTGATTGGCCCTTCAAGCGAAGTTATCATTGCCGGAGAGATGAATAAACCGGACACAAAAGCGTTGCTCTCTGCTTTAAGAAAACATTTTGCGCCCAATAAGGTCGTCATCCTCCGGCCTGAAAAATCAGCGAAGCCGGATATTGAAAACATCGCACCGTTCGTGAAGTCGCATTCCGGCATTAACGGAAAGGCAACCGCCTACGTCTGCACCAATTATACCTGCGTCCTGCCGACCAACGACCCGCAAAAAATGCTCGAACTTGTAAATCGAAATCAATAGCAGAGTCCCTCCTTAATTCTCCGATAACAAGGGATCGGGAAATTATTGATATGTTGTTTTCTATTTTTTTCTGATGTATTCCAGAGCTCTTTCCGCGGCATATTTAACCTCTTTAGCATAGGACCCGATGCCTAAAATGGATTTTGACTCAACAACTTCTGAAAGAGTCTTTATGGCTTCGGGAGAGCCTATAGACCCCAGCGCCTTGCATATTTTTTCCTGCATGGATATCAGATCATCCTTAGACATTGAGGACTTGCTTTTAAGCATATCGTGTAAATCTGTCACGGCTTCTTTGCATTTAACTTTACCGAGTATTTCAATAATATTGACCCGTAATTCCTGATCGACTTCAGGTAAAACAGACAAAAGCAACGGCCCCCGCTTGTCTCCTCCTGTCTGATTAATGCTCTTGAAGGCCTCCATACGAACCCGTTTTTCCTTATGGAGCAATAGTGGTTTTAATGCTTCTATGCTGGTATCATTGCCGATATGGCCTAGGATATAGGCAAGATTACGGAGGTAATACCATGGCTCATACATGTTAATGCTTGACTTAATGGCCGGAATTGCCACCGACCCCATTGCTTCAATAGTATGAAGAATGCTGATACGCACTTTGCTGTCGCCGGCATTTTTGAGAACACTGAGCAATTTCTTTAATACAACATCGCCAAATCCGGCAAATAATTTCAGGGCTTCATACTTCTTGTTTTTTTCGTTAGTGTTAATTTCTTTAAAAAGGATGTTAAAGTTGCTATCTGACGCTAGATTTTTAATAATCTCCAATGACAACGCCCTTATTTTATCATGTTTTATCAACTTTCCTTCGTTAATTCTGCTGAAAACATTTATAATCGGATTCGCTTCGGCCATAAATCCATTCTGGATGAAGCCCTGAAGAAGTTTCTGCAAGCGCAGGCATGTTTCCTTGAATTCAGGAGTAAACTTTGTCTCCGTTTCCAACCACTGCGCCGCCTGTACTGACAAATGATTAATCATTTCTATTTTTTCTGCGGAAGGAATGGATTCAATGGCGCCGTCCATTGCGTTCAAACGGGTGAAAACTATTTCTGCCTCTGCCATGTTCTTATAAAATTTTTCTTCAGATGTCTCCTGACCGGCCGTGATTTCCGGAGGCATCTCGATTTCCATGACTACCTTATCATCAGGGAGAATCGGTTCTGCCTTTTCTTCCATGATGATTTTTGGCGACTCAGCTTCAACTTGAGCAGGAGTTGGTTTTTGCGCAATAAAGTTTACTAAAATACTAAGTTCTTCTTTTTCCAAATTTTTTTCAAAAGAAAAATTCTTGAGATTTAAAACATGAAGAATTTCAAGCAGGGCTGAAACGGGAATCGTTTTTTCGTCTTTTTGATTTGAAATATTCTGAGCGGGGGAGGTTGTTGTTTCCAATTGAGCAAAAACCGAAGGCGATTCCTGCCGTATATTTTCCACAATATAAAGGTAAAGAGTTTCTATGAAATCAGTAATCATTCCACTGAGGGAAGAATATAATTGATCATTCTTTATTGCCGCGTGTATAAGAACAAGCGAATTAACAGCCTTTCGTTGTAAATCCATATCCGACATAATTTATCCCGATAAAAGCAAAAGCAATAAACGTAAAATTTTCATCAAATTGAAAATTTACAATTTCTTATTCCCGGGCAATTTTCTTTTGTAAATTATAACATTTCCCGATACTGAAAACAATCGACTTAATGGCTGACGAAAGGAAAATTCTTCATCCTCCAATCTAATACTACAATAATTATTTTGCTTGCATTGACTCTTCAAAAGAGTATCATTTACCAAGTCCCTCTTTAAAATTATGAGAAGTGTAAGTTCAACAATATAAAAGTCCCGTCAGCAAAGCAATGTAATCGTAATCATTTTACTTCAGGAGGTTTAAAATGGCCACAAAACCCATTACCGATGAGGATAGAAAAAAAGCGCAGCGTTGTGTCGAATGTCCGGTATGCAAACAGGCCCGGAAACAACAAAGCGGATTCGCTTTCTGGTTTGTTAAAAACATTGAAAACGGCATCTGCCCCTACTGCACGGCCTACGAAAAGGTCTATGGTAAAAAAGCCCACGAGCCTTGATTATTCATGAAAACCCTGATTCTGACAAAACATGATGTTGAAAAAATACTGACTCCCGCTTTGGCGAATGAAACGGTCGAGAAGGCTTTTCGGGCATACAGTCTGGGCGGTGCCAAAATGCCGCCCAAGAGTTATTTATATTTCCCGAAAGGAGATCTGCGATCCATGCCGGCTTATATATCCGGTGAAGGTTTTGATATCGCCGGAATCAAAAGCGTCACTGTTCATCCTCAAAACGCCGCCAGCCATTTGCCGGCGGTCATGGCTGTCATCATTCTGAATGATCCACAGACGGGCTTTCCGCTGGCCATCATGGACGGCACCTATCTTACAAGCATTCGAACCGGCGCGGGCGGAGCGCTGGCGGCAAAATACCTGAGCCGCGAAGATTCGACAGTCGCAGGATTTGTCGGCTGCGGGGTTCAGGCGCGATCGCAGTTATCCTGCCTGATGGAGGTGCGCAACATTCGGAAAATTAAAATTTGGCAATTCCCCAAAGACAAGGCGTGCGTTCGAAACTTCCAACAGTGGGCTAAGAACACTTTCAAATTGGAGGCCGACGTATCGTCACAAATGGATGCCGTCACCACGAATTCCGATATTGTCATCACCACAACGCCTTCGCGCTCACCGCTGGTAAATTCCGTTTCTCCCGGAACACACATTAATGCCATCGGCGCCGACGCTCCCGGAAAGCAGGAAATCATTTCAAAGATTCTAAAAGAGGCGAAAGTGGTGGTTGATGACTGGACACAGGCATCACATAGCGGCGAAATCAATGTTCCGTTGCGCAAAAAACAGTTGACGAAAAAAGACATATACGCGCTGCTGGGCGATATCGTGGCCGGAAAGAAGCGGGGAAGAACATCGCCCAAAGAAATAACACTTTTCGATGCGACGGGTCTGGCCATTCAGGATATTTCCTGCGCCGATATTGTTTACAAGGCGTTGAAAAACAGACGCAGCATCAGAACTATCGATTTTTTTTAGCAACTATAACAAATTTTCGTAATTCTTCCCTGTTAGTAGTTCTTCTCTGTTAGTAGTTCTTCTCTTGACATAACGGACGGGGTCATCTATACTCCAAGACACAAAAATAATCTCATAGAAAATGCCCAAAACCGAATCGGATTTTTCCGGAAATTTGCGAGGAACGATCTTGCTTCGACTAATAAACTAATTTAGGAGGGTTCTGATGTACAAAAAACTTTTGTTTCTGGTGTTGGCTTCATTTTTTGTTTTTTCTTCTTCCGTAGATGCGCGAACCGTCGGCGGCGTTAATCTGGGAGAAACATTTCAAGCTGGAGATAACACACTGATACTGAACGGCGCCGGTATCAGGGAAAAATTCTTTGTCGATATCTATGTGGCCGGTCTGTATCTGAAAGAAAAAAGCAGCGACTACAAAAAGATTATGAGCATGGATGAATCCATGGCCATAAAAATCAAGATCGTCTCCTCGCTCATAACCGCTGAAAGGTTTAAGGAAGCCTGCGAAGAAGGTTTTGAAAGAACAACCAACGGCAATACAAAGCCGTTAAGGTCGAAAATTGATCTTGCTTACACAGCTTTCGCGCAGAAGTTCAACGTCGGAGATGTTTACGATATCGTATATATAAAGGGTGTCGGAACGGAATTTCACAAAAACGGAAAGCTGATTACCAAAGTCGACGGACTCGATTTTAAAGCCGCCCTTTTCGGCATCTGGATTATCGACAAACCTTCTCATAAAAATGAAAAATTGAGAAGGGGCATGCTCGGTTTGCCTATTTAAGCTTAAAAGCTTTTTAAGGGGGTCAAGGAATGTTGCTCTTTGACTCCCTTCTTTTATCTTGCCTGAAGCGCCCGTCCGATTGTCATCATTTCGGCTTCCTTGGTTCCTTCGTAGAGTTCCAGAATTTTCGCATCGCGATACCATTTCTGTACGGGATATTCCTCAATATAACCATAGCCGCCGTGCAGTTCCACGGCGTAATTGGCGCAAAATACGGCAGTCTGTCCACCATAGAACTTCGCCATCGCGGCCAGCGTGTAATCGGGTTTGCCCTGATCAATCAACCAGGCGGCTTTGTACACCAGTCCACGCAATGCCTCAATCCTTATCGCCATCTCTGTAAGTTTCATCTGGGTCATCTGATAGGAACCCAGCGGCGCGCCGAAGGCCGTTCTTTCCTTGACATATTTGATGCTGGTTTCCAGACATGCCTCCGAAATCCCCAGTGCCTGACCGGAAACCATGACGCGGGTGATATCGAAAAAGTGCATGAGCTGGCGGAACCCCTGCCCTTCCTTGCCGACAAGATTGGTTTGTGGAACGCGCACATCCTCAAACGCGATTTCCGCGGTATCGCTGGCGCGGATGCCCATCTTGCCGTGTATTTTGTTGCGCGTGATTCCTTTGGCATCCGCCGGAACAATAATCAGGCTGAAGCTCGAGTGCTTTTTTTCTTTAGGATTGGTAATGCACTGAGCGACCATAAAATCGCAAACCGTGCCGTTGGTAATGAACATCTTGTTGCCGTTGATGATATAATCCCCGCCGTCTTTGACAGCACGGGTTTTGTAACCGGCAACATCAGTCCCCGCATTGGGTTCCGTATAGGCACCGGCACATACTTTCTCGCCGGAACATATCGGTGGCAGATAGGTTTTCTTCTGCTCTTCGGTCCCGTAATTCAGAATGGATTCGCAACCGAAACCGGATGCAACAATATTGAGGCCGATACCCATATCAATTTTTGATATTTCTTCCGTGATAATGGCATTACCCAAAATTCCGGCGCCGGGACCTCCATACTGTTCCGGAATCCACGCGCCGACCAGACCGTTTGTAGCAGCTTTTTTTCTAATTTCCGGCAGGTATTTTTCGTGTTCGTCGCATTCCTGCGAAATGGGTTTTATTTCCGACACCGCGAATTTATAGGCCATCTCCTTCAACATTTTCATTTCTTCGGTTAATTCAAAATTCATTTTTTCTCCTTGTAGGTGCTTTTGCCACCATTGCTTTTTTAAACGATTTACCTAAATAATACGACAAAGAAGTAACAACATTGCGCTCTTGAAGTCAAGGGGCAACCGGATGAAAACGGTTACTGCCGGATTCCTTTTTAAATGTTATCAATATTTCTCTTGACATACTTCCCGGAAAGAATAAAAAGTGATTCAGGAAATTGAAGCTTTTATCTGACCAACAACAAGCAACATTTGGGTAAGGAGAAAAAGCCATGGCAAAAAAAATATCGTTATTGTTGGCTGTGTTGTTTTTAATATCATGCGCCCAAATTGTCAGAAATCCGGTCAAGTTTGATCAACAAAAATTTATAGATCACTACGAAAAGATGTTTGCCGCCGCAATCGATAAGGGCACGCAAATGGGTTATAGAATTGACCGGCAAGACAAAGAATATGGTTTAATCAAAATGAGTCGTAAATCGGGAAACAGCACCTACGCCATCACGGTCGACTTTGATGAAAACAGTTTCACGGTAAAAGGCGAAATTGATACGGATATATTTAATCCCTTTATAGGTGAAGATGCAAAAGTAATTGAAGAGGCGATCATAAAAGCTGCCGGGTAATGTATACCTTTTGGTGTAAACAACAACAGAGAATCTGATGAATAATGTCTGGATTGGCCCCATACGGCCAAATTTTTTAATTTTAACGCCGGCCTGTGTTCTTTTGGGAATTGCGACGGCATTCTGGTCCGGTGCGGCTCTGAATCCTTTATATATTGTCCTTATACTAACAGGCGCTCTCATGGCGCACATCAGCGTCAACGCGCTCAACGAATATCATGATTTCAAAAGCGGTCTTGATCTCGTCACCGAGGCAACGCCGTTTTCCGGCGGCACCAAGACGCTGCCCAACAATCCCACAAAAGCGCATCTGGCTTTAATTAGCGGCATCGTCAGCATTGTTCTGGTTGCCTGTATCGGTATTTACTTTGTCATTGAGCGCGGCCCCTGGATATTAGCGGTCGGCATTCTCGGTCTTGTCATTATCTATACATACACGCCTTTGCTTACGCGCAGTCCGTTTCTGTGTCTGATTGCACCGGGGCTGGGTTTCGGTCCTTTGATGGTGATGGGCACCGATTTTATCTTGACCGGACATTATTCCTGGCCGGCGGCCGTTGCATCGCTGGTGCCGTTTTTTCTGGTCAACGACCTGCTGCTTCTCAATCAGTTTCCCGATGTCGAGCCTGACAGGCAATACGGTCGTGATCATCTGCTGATACGAATCGGACGCCCGGCTGGTGCGCGAGTGTATGTTCTTTTTTTGATTTTAACTTATATAGTGATATTTTTTGCTTGTCTTCTTGAAGTGCTTCCGCAGGGTGCATTGCTCGGGCTTTTGACACTGATTCTGGCTGTACCCGTCATGCGCGGCGTTATCCGCCACGCCGATGATATTCCAAATCTCATTCCGTATATGGTCAAAAATGTCATCATCAATATCAGCACGCCTGTGTTGATGGCCATCGGTTTATTTATCAATCACTGATGACCTTCCGTCTTTCATTCAACGGATTATTTTTTCGGTATGCGGTAAGGAATCAGCATCGGCACGCGCGAGCTGTACTCAAGGTACTGGCTGCCGAATTCTTTATGAAGATCTCTGTCTTCCAGAAAAGTCCCCATAACGATCCAGACACTCCATAGGATATTGAAGAGCAATCTGTCCATCGTCAATACAGGACAAGCCCAGATTAAAATGATCACAAAAAGATAAATCGGATGCCGTGACCAGCGATAGGGTCCCCTGCCGATAATTTTTTGCGGTTTGTCCGGTTTTTTGCCTATAAGTAAATTAACTCCCAACACATCCAGGGAATCAATGGATTTTGCTGCCCAAACAAATCCGGCCATACACAGAAGAAATAAAGCGCGCATCAACGCAAAAGCTATTCCTTCCGTGTGTGCCACCACAATTGAAGTTTTCTGCCAGAAAATCAAAACCATTATCAAGGTTACGGCAGATGCCATTCCGTAGCATGCAGCATGATACATTTCCGGCATGAAATGTCCCAGCCATTTTTTAAAACCCTTCCGCACCATAATGCTGTGTTGCAGAAAAAATATCAGCGATAAAAAACCGTCCATCCATAAAGCATCTCTCGTTCTCAGGCCAAAATCAATAACCGCATAGGAACCCGTAAAAAGAAAAATCAGAAATATGAATCCGGATATAAGCCCCAGCACGTAAAGAAGCAGAACAAGTATGATTATTTTAGTATGATTTTTAATGTAATCAAGATTCAACATTTTCGTCAACAAACCCATGACATGGCTTCTTTAACGGGAGCATATACTTTTCTCGGCAAGTTCCTGCGGCATGATGCTTAATCATCTCATATCAGAGACTTCTTCCTCAACAGCCTTTCTAATGGGAGTATAGACAAGCCCCAATTCACGCTCGGCCTTGCTGCCATCTGCAATCATACCATGCTGCATTTCCCGAATGGCATCGATGGACATGCCCCAAAGCGGGGGGCGTTTGATGATGTCGGCAAGACAGGTCAGCACATGGGCGTTGAGAATTACCAGAGAATCCGGCAAACGCAGTTTCGGCGAGGCCACACCGGAAACATCACTGACAAGCGCATAAAAATCGCTAAAGGAAAGACGGGAATTGCCGATGATATATTTCTCGCCCAGATTGTCCGTCTTTTCTGCTGCTCTGAGAATGGCTTCCGCCACATCTTGAACATGCACATACGTTAAAATCCTGTCGTCGAAAATCCTGGCCGGCATACGACGTTCTATAAAAAGTTTGATCGATGATCCGGTCATTTTAGAATCGCCGTTTCCCAACACCGCACAGGGATAGACCATCACCAGGGGCAACCCTTTTCCCCGATAATACTGCCAGGCAATCTGATCGCCTTCATATTTTGTTCGGCAATACTCGCTTTCCCTAACCGGACCGACCGGCGTCTCTTCCTTGAAGGGCAGTTCGTTCGGTTTGCCCCAAATCCCCATGGTGCTGACATGCACAACTTTGGAAATCCCTGCTTCCAAAGCGCACTCCATAACATTGCGCGTACCCTCAACATTTACGCGACGGTAGATATCCTTGTCCGGTTCCCACCAGGAATACACATTGGCAAGGTTGAAAACCCACTCGCAGCCGCGCATACCCTCTCTAAGAGAAGACCGGTTGGTCACATCCCCCACGACGATATGAGCGCCAAGATCCTTTAGCTGCCTGGTATCGCTGGTCTTGCGCGCCAGGCAGTAAATCTCATGCTTGGTTTGTGCCATACGGCGCAGCAGATGCCGACCGACAAAACCTGTTCCACCCGTGATCAATACTTTCATAATACCTTCCTCCCTTTTCAGTTAAAGATTGATGTTGTAATCGAAACTAAAAAAGAAACCTCATAAGGGTTCAATAACCCCTCTGAGGCTGACGAGTGGTAACTTCTTACTAATCCTTACCACGATGAACTCCATAAAATTGATAATTTTGTTGATTAATCACAGACGCAATTGGTTTATCAGATACGCTTTAAATAATGAGCTGTCAATGGAGAATTTATGAATTCCAATTGGCTTTTTATCGTGAGCCTTTACCCCTTTCGGCAAGTTCTTCCAGCAGATCACGGTTAATCAGTCTGATGTTGGTGCCTTTTTCCGCGATCAGTTTTTTGTTCTTCATGTTCCCCAGAGCGCGGGAAAGGGATTCCGGTCCCGTGCCCAGCAGGTTGGCAAGCTGCACTTTCGAGATATTCAGATTGATTAAATCTTTGTTGCCCTGCTCCCGCGAAAGATAAAGCAGATAAGAGGCCAGGCGTCCTGGTATTTCCTTGAGCGACAGGTTTTCCACCTGGATGGTGAATTCCCGCAAGCGCATGGAAAGGAGGGCCAGAATGTTCATCGTGAGATTGGGTTTGCCGGTAATGAGCTGAATGAATTTTTTCCGGTCGAAAAATAAAAGATGACTCTTTGAAATAGCTTTCGCATTGGCCGGAAATGATTTGCCGGAAAAAACAGGCACCGCGCCGATGGTTTCACCCTCTTTCACGATATGAAAAATCTGTTCTTTGCCGTCCGGAGAGAGTTTGTAAACACTGACGCTGCCCGCGGCAACCAGATAAAAGCCGTTTCCCTCGTCACCGTCGTAAAAAATGATATCGCCTTTGTTGTAATGCTTATCGACTGCAATTTTTTCAATTTCTGTGATATACTCTCCCGACAATCCGCCGAAAAGCTGGCTTCTGATCAGAATATCCCGTGCTTTTTTCATGGTTTACGTCCTTAGGAGAAAAATATATCTTTTTCTTAACATAAGTCAAGGATACGTAAAATTATTTTAACTATACTGGCAAACAAAAAACAAAGAATCTTTTAAGGAGGTTTCATATGTTTTGTTATCAGTGTCAGGAAACGATCAAAAATCAGGGATGCACGATCAAAGGCTTTTGCGGTAAACCCGAAATGACGGCGAATCTCCAGGATCTGCTTATTTATGTTTGTAAAGGTATTTCGGTTTATGCTGAAGCGCTCGATACTGTAGATAAGAAAATCGGGCGTTTTGTCTGCGAGTCGCTTTTCGTCACTATCACCAACGTTGCGTGGAATGACGAGGTCATTATCATAAAGATTGAGGACGCGCTGAAGGTTAGAGAAGATGTGAAGACCAAGGCCGCCTCAAGCATTTCCGGCAGTTTGCCCGACTGCGCCGTGTGGACGCCGAAGAGCAAAGACGATATTTTGGTCAAAGCCGCCGCGGACGCAGTGCGCATCAACGCCTCTCCGAGCGAGGATGTTCGGTCGCTGAGATCCCTGCTGGTGTTCGGTCTCAAGGGAATCTGCGCCTATGCCGATCACGCGGCGGTTCTGGGTTTTGAAAGCGACGACATTTACCGTTTTGTCTTTAAGGCGCTGGCGGCCACCACGCGGGATCTTACAGCGGACGAGCTTGTCGCGCTGGTCATGAAGGCTGGCGAGACGGCGGTGAACACCATGGCGCTTCTGGATAAGGCCAACACTGAAACATACGGTCATCCAGAAATCACGCAGGTGAATACCGGTGTGCGCGGCAATCCGGGCATCCTGATTTCCGGCCATGACCTCAAAGATCTGGAAGAACTTCTCAAACAGACAGAAGGTACCGGTGTCGATGTTTACACGCATGGGGAGATGCTGCCGGCACACTATTATCCGGCTTTTAAGAAATACGGCCATTTCGCGGGTAATTACGGTTCATCGTGGTGGCATCAGAACGAGGACTTCGAAACCTTCAACGGCCCGATTATCCTGACGACCAACTGTCTGGTTCCCGTGAAAAAGGAAAACACCTATCTGGGCAGGCTTTTTACGACCGGAAACGTCAGCTATCCTGACGCCAAACATATCGCGGACAGACCGGCGGGAGGCGCGAAAGATTTTTCGGCGGTGATTGCCCTGGCCAAAACCTGTCCGCCCCCCAGGGAGATTGAAACCGGCAAGATTGTCGGCGGATTTGCCCATAACCAGGTTCTGGCGCTGGCGGATAAAGTAGTGGATGCCGTGAAATCCGGCGCGATCAAACGCTTTGTTGTGATGGCCGGCTGCGACGGACGCCACAAGACGCGAAGCTATTTTACGGAGGTGGCTCAGGCTCTGCCCAACGACACCGTGATTCTTACGGCCGGGTGCGCCAAGTACCGTTACAACAAACTACCTCTGGGCGATATCGGCGGCATTCCCAGAGTGCTCGATGCCGGTCAGTGCAACGATTGCTACTCGCTGGCAGTCATCGCTCTAAAATTAAAAGAAGTATTCGGATTGAAAGACATCAATGAACTGCCGATTTCTTTCGACATCGCCTGGTACGAGCAAAAAGCCGTGGCGGTGTTGCTGGCGCTGCTTTATCTGGGCGTAAAGGGCATGCGTCTGGGACCGACGCTGCCGGGATTTTTAACGCCCAACGTCGCCAAGGTTTTGGTGGAAAAATTCAACATCAAACCGATCGGCGCGCTGAATGAGGATGTCGCGGCGATGATGAAAGGGCAGTAATGCATTCATCACCCCTCCCTTGATGGGAGGGGTATGGGGGAGGGTGAAAACAAAGCTTACCCCCGCCCCTCAATCCCCGCCCACCAGGGGCGGGGAAGTTACCGAGGAAAATGATTTTTAAAAAGGTGAACGCATGAAAAAAATATTACGCAAGATTATCGAGATTGACGAAGAATTGTGTAACGGTTGCGGCAACTGTGTGACCGGCTGCGCCGAAGGCGCCCTGCAAATCATTGACGGCAAGGCCAGGGTGGTTTCGGAAACGTTCTGCGACGGTTTGGGTGCCTGCATTGGAGAATGTCCAACCGACGCTCTGAAAATCGTCGAGCGTGAAGCGTCTCCCTTTGATGAAGAAGCCGTCAAAAAGCATCTGGCAGAAAAGAAAGATGCGACTCTGCCGTGCGGCTGTCCGTCAACTCACATTCAGATTTTTGACAAACCCACCGCTTGCGCAGAGGCGAACAAGCCGAAGCACTTCGAAAATGTAGAACAAGAATCCGCCCTCACCCACTGGCCGATTCAGATCAAACTGATTCCGGCCAGTGCACCCTTCCTGAAAGGCGCCGACCTGCTGGTCCTGGCGGACTGCACGGCCGTCGCCTTTCCCTCCCTGCATGATGACCTGATAAAAGGGAATGCGGTGATGATGGGTTGTCCGAAATTCGACGATGTTCAGGAGTATGTGCAAAAGTTTGCCGATATTTTCAAAACCGCCGGCATCAAGAGCGTGACGGTGGTTGTCATGGAAGTGCCCTGCTGTTCGGGAATGCCGGTGATTGTGAAAAAAGGATTGGAACTGGCGAATAAAAAAGTCCCGATAAAGGAAATGGTGCTGAGCTTAAGAGGAAAGATATTAAAGCACTCGTAAAAGAGCATGGAGCGGGAAATCAAAACGGTTGAACTGATGATTGATCTATACTGCCGTGATCAACATGGCAGTATAGATCACCTATGTCCTCAATGCCTTGACCTTTTTGATTATGTCAAAAAACGTCTTGAAAAATGTCCCCTCAAAACAGAAAAACCCCGGTGTTCAAAATGCCCCGTGCATTGCTATAAACCGGAGATGAGAGAAAGGATCAAAGCGGTGATGAGGTATTCCGGCCCTCGCATGTTTTATCGCCATCCTATTCTGGCGGGGAAACATTACCTGAATATAAAATAGAGTCTACACTACCGTCAGCAGAACATAGGCAACGGAAAACCGGCCGCTTTCCGGAATGAAACAGAGAAGTTTCTGCCCTGCCTTTAATTGACCCGAATGGAAAAGTTCTTCCATGATTACATAAATGGAAGCGGAACCCGTGTTGCCCTTGTTGGCCAGGTTGGAAAACCACTTTTCGTAAGGAATTCCAAAACCGATTCCTTCCATCGCTTTATAAATTCTGTCCCTGAAAAAATCCGATGAATAATGAGGCAGATACCAGTCTATTTCCTGCGGTTTGATTTTTCTCCGGCTGACAGCGCGTGAAAGACCCAGGTCGACCGTAACGCGGACAACTTCCCGATTGAGCAGTTCGGTATCCTGTTTCAGAGCGAAATAATTATTGGCCAGCGCTTCCTCCAGCGAATTGAGCTGACGCCAGCCGATAACCGTGCCATCTTCTTTTTTATGCGCCCCGGCGTACATGCAGGTTTCCAATTGTCCGGCATAGGAAACGCTTTCGATCCAGTCCACGCGCAATGAGATGCCGTTTTGATTTTTTTTGCCGGACATGAAAACGGCGCCTGCCGCGTCGGAGAGCATCCAGCGCAGGAAATCCGACTCAAAAGGAAGGACGGGATGATGCTTAAAATCAGGATCGCCTTTGAGATGTTCAAAAAAATTCGACTTCAACAATGACGATGCCAGCTCCGAACCTGTGGAAACGGCGTTGACGCTCAATCCTAACGCAACATTGGCATAAGCGGCCTTGAAAGACGTAATGCCGCACAGGCAGATGCCTGCGGTTGTGATAACCTCGCACGACGGAATGCCCAGTTCTCCCTGAACCATCAAACCGTGTCCGGGTAAAATCACATCGGGCATGGATGTTCCGCAACAAAGCAGTTCGATATCGTTTACTGAAAAGCCTTTATAGGGGTTGAGTCTGCGTATGGCTTCCGCGGTGAGTTGGGCATTAGTATAGTTCAATTCACCGGTTTTACGGTCAATGGCATAGTAACGCTTTTCGATGCCGTTGTTTTTTAGAATTCTGTTTTTTATCCGTGAAGGAATATTGTGCACGGCTCCCAAAACATTTTCTATTTCGTCGTTGGTCACCGGATCGTTCGGCAGGAATGCGGCGATGTCATTGATGTATACTTCCATATAAATTCTTTCCCTTAATCTGTTTGATGAGGCTTACGGTGCAGTCTTTTTACCATATCGGCAAATGTTTTGTAAAACCGGTCTTCCGGTATTTTTGTTTTCGTTACAGCGTTCGTAAACGTATAGTAATCCAGATCGTCGATGACAATATTCTTTTTCATTTCTTCATAAAGCGGCGTGCCGGGAATGGGCGTTAAAACCGAAATCACCGGAATCTGAATTTTATTGGCGACAATAAACGTCTCCAGTTTTTCAAAATCGCTCTCGTCATAATCAGGCGAAGCAATGAAATCGCCGACCATGATGATGCCCAGGTCATGCAGGATCTCAATGGCCTCATGGATAACGCGTCCCTGATATTTCTTGTTATATCCGTCAAGGCGCGCGTCCTGAAAATCCTCAAAACCGACCACCACTGCGTAAAGTCCGGCCTCTTTCCATTTTTTCATCAGATCCGGATTTTTCACAATCGTGTCGGCCCGGACATCGGCAAAAAACTTTTTCCGGATGCCGGATTGCATGATTTTTGCGTAAAGGTCAAGCGATAAAGACAGATTGCCAAACGTGTTGGCGTCCACCATTCTGATAAAGGGAATATCGCCCAGCAATTGAACATCCCGAAGGACGGCCTCCGCGGAGTGGTTCAAATACCTCCCGCCCGTCATTTCCGGAATGCTGCAGAAAGAACACCGGTGCGTGCAGCCGTAAGCGGTGATGACAAAACCCATCGTCAGGCCAAGATGTTCCAGAAAATACCGGTCTCTGTATTGGGCAACCAAATCGTAACGGGGCGGGATGTCATCCATTAAATCCTTTTCATCGAAAGATCGTTTTGTGTAGGTCAGCGGCTCGCCGGGCGCGGTTCTGGCAATGCCGGCTATGTCCGTTCCCACGCGGCCGCGGCCTAGATTATCGATCAGTTCGCTGAAACTCTTCTTGGCCAGCCCGACAGCAATGTAATCGAATTCGGCGCGGTTAAAATATTCCGGATTGTAGGTGGCGTGATTTCCGCCGATGACGACGACGGCATTGTTTTGTTCTTTTACTCTGCGGGCAATGCCGATGACTGTATTGGCTTCGCAGGTGAGAGCCGTTAAGCCGACCACATCGGGCTGGAAATCGTCAAATGTTCTCCAGAGGGCGTCGTCCGGTTCGCATTTCAAATCCATAATCGTCACGTCATGCTCGATCAGCGGACCGGCCAGCACCTCCAGACTGAAAGGTTCTCCCTTAAAAATCTGTTTCAGCGATGTGATGCCGTATTCTTCTTCAGGGATGCTCCTGCCGCAGTTGGGCGGATTGATCAACATGATTTTCAGTTTTTTTTTGGTCATGAATGCCGATTGCGTTGCTGCAAAAATTTTGAATTAACCAACCCCGCCGCAAGCAGCGGGGTATCCAAAGGAACTTGCGCCCCAAGGGGCGGTAAATTATACCCATATTTATCCCATTCGGCTTCGCCTCAGGGATAATTCGACCATCAAATTTCAGTGCACTTCGTTTCTGAAATTTGGGTCTCATTAAAAAAGCTCTCTTTTCAGGGAGAGCTTTTAATGTTTATCATAAATTGAACACCCTGGCAAACAAGGAATCGCGCTGCTATCCAATACGCCTGTCCTCTTGGGGAGAACATTCCCGTCTAATTTCGCGACTCGATGCGCACCAGATAACCTTCGGATACCGGCGGCAGTTCCGCCGCGTTGGCCTCGTCCGTATCAATATGCATTTCCAGTTTGTAATTGGGCTTGACGCGTACGAGCACATCGCCGAAAATGAGTTCGCGGTCGCCTTCGATTCGCACCATGACGATATCTTTATCCTTGACCCCGTATATTTCGGCATCTTCCGGTGTCATGTGGATGTGCCGCATCGCGCAGATGACACCTTCGGGAATTTCGATCCGTCCCGCGGGCCCTTCCAGAATGATGCCGGGCGTGCCGTCCAGATCACCCGACTCGCGGACGGGGGCATCGATGCCGAGCTGAAATTCTTCCGTACGGGATATTTCCACCTGCGTTCTGGGGCGTTCCGGACCGATGATGCGGACGTTATTGACCCGGCCGCGGGGCCCGACGAGGTCGACGGTTTCGTTGGCGGCAAATTCACTGTCAATGTAGAGGGGCGATTTGGACGTCAGCACATGTCCCGATCCGAAAAGCGCTTCCACATCCGATTTACTTAAATGCGCGTGGCGCACGGAGACCGAAACGCGGATGGGACGCCGGTCCGTTGCCAGCAGGTGATGTTTGATGGAGCTGGTATAATCCAGCGCACGGGCGCACTCTTTGGCGATCATCAGTTCCTCGTCCGTCGCGATGACCAGAATCTGGGTATTCGCATAACGCGCGCTGATATCGTAGACGGGGTTTTCCGCATGGACTTCGCAACGGTCGTTGCGGACGTTATCGATGGCAAACCCCAGTTTTTCCAGCCCCTGCACACAGCGGGCACGGATGCTGCGATTGTTCTCTCCGATACCGCCGGTGAAAATCAGCGCGTCGGCTCCGCCCAGAACGCCGTGATACGCCCCGATGTATTTCTTGATGCGGTAACAGAACGCCTTAATGGCCAGAAGCGCGCGGGCGTTATCAGCATCGGCGGCGGCAATAATTTTCCGCATATCGGAACTCACGCCGGAAATGCCCAGCAAGCCGCTCTGATTGTTTAACATTTTGTCCAGTTCATCGATGCCCAGGTGGTATTGACGCATCAGATAGGGAATGACGCCCGGATCAAGATCGCCGACGCGAGTGCCCATGATCAGCCCTTCCAGCGGACTCAAGCCCATGCTCGTATCGATGGAATGTCCCCGCTGAATGGCGCAGACGCTGGCCCCGTTACCGAGATGACAGGAAATGAGATTAAGCCGTCGCATCGGGGTTTCCAGATACTCGGCAGCCTTTGAGGCGACATATTCATGCGAATTTCCGTGAAAGCCGAATTTCCTTACGCCGGCGGTGAAAAATTCATGCGGCAGGCCGTAAATCGCGGCTTCATCCGGAATGGCGCTGTGAAACGAAGTGTCGAAAACAGCCACATGCGGAACATCCGGCAGCGCCTTCTGGCAGGCCTCGATACCGGCCAGCATGGCGGGATGATGCAGCGGCATCAGGGGAATGAGCCGCCGAATTTCGTCAATTACGTTCTGATCAATGAGCACGGGACCGCGATACAGCGACCCGCCGTGACCTATGCGATGCGCCACGGCGTCGATTTCCTCCAAGCTCCTAATCGGCGTGCCTTCCATGCCGGTTATCGCCTGAAGGACAAAATCCAGCGCGGCGCGATGATCCGGCGTCTCAATTTTCATTAACTTTTTTTTGTCACCGCAGACGCAGGCATGATCGGCCCCTTGCATGCCGATGCGCGAGACTGCGCCGCTCATGAGCGATTGCTCGGTGTTGAGATCGAAAAGCTCATATTTTAACGATGAACTACCACTGTTAATGACGAGAATTTTCATGCTGATGCTGCCCGACGGTTTTGGTAATTACCCAAAGTCCTCGAAAGCGACTTTTTCAGTTTCTTATAGATCTATGCCTTGTAAAAAGTATAGGTAAAGCCAATAAACCTGTCAACAAGAAACACAAGAAACCTTTGTTCCTTGCATTCACGCTTTTTGATTTTGTTTTTTCATGTTAAAATACTCTTCAAAAACAATACTATTATGTTGGCCGTTTTTTATTTAAATTTTAATAACTTGATTTTTCCATGAACTTCACACCATCATCAATAAGGAGGATTTATGAAAAAGCTTGGGATCGTGATTGCTGTGTTTACAATTTTTATGCTTTTAGGTTGTGCAACCATAATTCCGATAGGGACTTTATACACGGAAGCAAAATTCCCGGTGATTGCAACCAGCAACAACGGCTCTTCTGCGAAAATCGGGGTAGCGCAGTGCACAAGTATTATGGGATTGGTTGCATTGGGCGACTGCAGCATCGCTGCGGCAAAGAAGAACGGGGGCATCAAAAAAATATACAATGTCGATTGGAAAGTGAAGAGCATCCTGGGGATATATGGAACTTATGATGTTGTCGTTACAGGCGAATAAGTAATTCCGGCTGATGACAACAGACGGTTGAATGCATATCATGGCAAATAAAAGATCCGATTGACCTCACTTTCAATCGGATCTTTTTCGTTTAAGAATAATAACCGGGAGTTTGTTGCGGCTTGCGTCTTAATATTACAACGATTAGCATAAGCCCAAACATCACCATGGGTAAATAACCGGATATCATCAGGAAAGAAAACACGATTAAAGGATAGAGCGCTGCTCTTACCGCTGCTTTTGCAACAGGTTTATCTTTTATGAATTTTGCTGCAACAGGGCCATGGCGGTAATACCAGGCAACAAACGTCCGTCCAAAATCATTTGTCAGCAAGTATTCGTCTCTGAGTTTACGCAAAATCTCCACTTGTCGTGCTAAAGGCGATCCAAATGCCGCCGTGGCAATGAAGCAGGGATCGCTGTCTCCCACGTCAGGAATATATTGTGTCGTGACGCTAAAGGTATCGGTTATCGTGCCAATAACAAGCGTTGCTTCCGTTTTTGTATGAGTCAAGGCAGATGACTTCACCTTGACAGTCACAGTGTCATCGTTGCTTACCATACCGGATTCACTGGTGTAAGCGCCGCCATTGATTGAATACGTACCGCCTGTAACGGAAATGGCAATCGGCGTCTGGATTCCCGATACGGTAATCGTATTTGATATTATGTCCTCGTCCATTTTCACGTTGGTTTGATCAATAAAAATGAACTGATCGGCTGTCGTATCGAGAGCAGTATCATACTCCCAAAAGTCTTTATACGTATTGGAACTTTCGGTTCCCATCCCAATGTAACCCTTATCTCCAATGGCAAAACCGACGGCACCACCCCTTTTTACTCCTCCAAAACTAGTTTTCTGTGTCCACATATTCGAAGCAGGATCATATTCCCAAAAATCAATATCTGATCCTAATCCAAGGTAGCCCTTGCCTCCAAAGGAGAACCCGGTAAATCCATTCGTCCCCCCGAAATCGGCTTTTTGTGTCCAAGTATTTGCACTAGAATCATATTCCCAAAAATCTTTATAGTAAGTTGAACCGTCGACTCCCATCCCAAGGTAGCCCTTGCCTCCGATGGAAAAACCAACAGCTGCATTTCTTGCCGAGCCACCGAAATCAGCCTTTTGTGTCCAGATATTAAGTTCAGGATCGTATTCCCAAAAGTCTTTATAGTAAGTTGAACTGTCGGCTCCCGTTCCAATGTACCCCTCCCCTCCGATAGAAAAACCAACGGCCAAATGCCTCTCCGGTCCACTGAAATCGGCTTTTTGTGTCCAAGTATCGAGTTCAGGATCGTATTCCCAAAAGTCTTTATAGTAAGTTGAACCGTTGGATCCCGTCCCAAGAAAACCTTTCCCTCCGATGGAAAAACCAACGGCCATATATCTCGCCGGTCCATTGAAATCGGCTTTTTGTGTCCAGGTATCTGTAGAGGGATCATATGCCCAAAAATCTTTATAGTATATTGACCCATCATATCCTGTCCCGATGTAACCCTTCCCTCCGATGGAAAAACCAACGCTCCAATACCTCGCCGATCCACCGAAATCAGCCTTTTGTGTCCAACCGTCCGCAAAAAGCTCACTGAAACTCATAAAATTAAAAAGCAGTGCCGTGATGACGATTATAAATTTCTTCATAAACAATTTCCCTTTTTTATATTCTCGTTAGTTTTCAGATTATTTCAACACACCCATCTTGTTCAAATCATCAATTGTAACCGTTGGAGGCATCTCGTTGTTCCTGATTTTCTTCACTACAAATGCAGCAACTTTCTGCGCTCTTGCCTTGGTTGTAAAACCTTCATGGCCCGGCAATCCCGGTATACTGGGTTGATGCACCAACGGCCTTCCGTATAGAAGAATATCATAACCGAAAGTTTTATTAATCGAAGGTATTATCTTTATAGATATTTTTGCATTGGCATAAGGATTTTTTTGTTGTTTGAGTTCTTGTTTTGTTTCTTTATCTGCCTCCTTTTTTGTTTCTTGTTTAACCGGAATTTCATTTGCATATATTACTGTTTTGGAAGTGACGGCAAAAACAAAAAGTAACAATAGACAAAAAAATATTATGATTTTATAGTTCACCATTCGCTGCAATCCTCATACAGGCAAGTTTGTGATTCTCTTCTCAAAACAATATTGTTTTACGTATTATTTATCTATAAGAAATTACATGATGAATGTCAAGAAAAGACAGGTTTTAAAATACCGATAGATTTTTAAAAAAGTTTTGCAGCAAATAAATTGTACTCCATTGCCAAATTTTACAATCTTATCCTGTTTGTAAATCATTAATATTATACCATTGATGAAAATAAAAGAGCTTTACATTACAATTCTATCTGTGTGCCCAGTTCGACAACACGATTGGCAGGAATTCCGAAATAAGAAGTCGGATTCCCCGCGTTTCTGGACATAAAGGCAAAAAATGATTTGCGCCACCGCATCATTTTTGATTTTCCACTTGTCAGAAGTGTCTCCTTTCCCAGGTAAAACGTTGTGGTCATCGAATCGGTCACTAATCCATACTGGGCAGCAATTTTCATGATCTGCGGTACATTTGGTTTTTGCATAAACCCATAGAAAACCTCTATCCTATAAAAACCTTGACCCAAATCGGTCAGCTTAATTCTTTCACCGGCAGGAACTGTCGGTGTATCTCTGGACATGATGGAAAGAAGCACAACTTTTTCATGCAATACATGGTTGTGTTTCACATGATGTAGCAATGTAGGCGGAGTTCCCACAGGAGACAAGGTCATAAATATGGCTGTTCCGGGTACTCGCAGCATACGGCTCTTCGGCAATTCGGCAAGAAAATTTTCCATTGGAAATCTTGCCCCGATTAATTTTTTATTCAGTTCCTCCCGTCCCTTTTTCCAGGTGGTCATCGCCATGGCTATAAAAGCCGCAACAAAGAGAGGGAACCATCCTCCGTCGGCAATCTTAAAGGTGTTCCCCGCAACATAGGCAACATCAAACATCAAGAATATTCCCACGAGCGGAATTGCTTTCCAAAGAGACCATCTTCTATAATGGGTCAACACAAGAAAATACAAAACAGATGTAATGATCATGGTTCCGGTCACGGCAATGCCGTACGCGCCTGCCAGTGCATCCGATTTTTGGAATCCTATAACAACCATGATGCAGGCAATCATCAATGCATAATTGACAAACGGAATGTATATTTGTCCCTGCCTGTCGCTTGAAGTATGAATAATCCGGACACGGGGACAAAAACCCAGTTGCACAGCCTGTTGGGTAAGAGAGAAGGCACCGGATATCAATGCCTGAGACGCTATGACTGTCGCCGTCGTCGAAAGTCCGATCATCGGATATAGTAAATATTCGGGAACGATTTTGTAAAAAGGATTGACGTTCATCTCGGGATGAGCAAGCAACAATGCCCCCTGTCCGAAATAATTGCAAAGCAATGTGGGTAAGACAAATGAAAACCAGGAAAGGCGTATTGCATCTCTGCCGAAATGTCCCAGATCGGCATACAATGCTTCACAACCGGTAATACAAAGAACCACAGAGCCGAGTACAACAATTCCGTGTGTTTGATTATTCAAAAAAAACTCCAGGGCATAGACAGGATTTAAGGCCTGTAAAACGCCGGGTTCATTCAATATCTGAATTAAGCCGAAAGCACCGATGAATAAAAACCATAACATCATGATTGGAGCAAACAATTTCCCAATATGAGCCGTGCCTTTACGTTGCAGTGAAAAAAGCAAAATCAAGATAATACATGTTAACGGTAATACAAACGGTGCTGCTGCCGTCGTCGCAACCTCCAGGCCTTCAATCGCGGAAAGAACAGATATGGCCGGCGTGATGACGCCATCACCATACAGGAGACCTGCTCCCAAAATCCCCGCGAATAAAAGAATGGATTGGATAAAACGGGAAATCGTTTTATCGGATGTATTCAAAAGGCTGACTAAAGCAAAAATTCCGCCTTCGCCACGATTATCAGCCCGAAGTATGAACGTTAAATACTTGATACTCACAATGATGATCATTGACCAGAAAATAAGGGACAGAACGCCCAGAATATTCATCATGTCGGGGGTAATGGCATGCTTGCCATAAAAACATGCTTTGATGGCATAAAGAGGACTTGTCCCTATATCGCCAAAGACAACGCCTATGGATGCGATAGCCAGAAAAGCTATCTTTTTGTCAAACCATTTAAAGGGAAATTTCCGTAGTGAATCATCAGCACCATTGTTCTCATTCATATAAGACCTCCGAAGTCTGTTTTAGGGGAGAATAATCTCCGGTTTACTCCGGAAGGTTCTCCTCATCGAAGCCTACGAAGTTAGCTGAAGGGCTTGGGTCGAAGAGGTTACCCTACGCCGTAGCGATACGCCCCAAAAAATTGGTTCCTCCGTTCCTGAACATCAGGATTAGGCATATTTTGTATGTAATTAAATCATCTTTTAAAGCTTGTCAATCCGTTCGTTGTTTGCATTTTTTATTTTTCCTCTGAATTTATATGTTGATATCCATGAAGATGATTATCGTGAAAAACAAAGGGGCAAAATATTTTATCTTTATAAGTTTCTCGTATCATTACGGTATACTTGATTCTGCAATAATATTCTTAACCCAAAAAGCAAATCATCTTCTGAGTAACGACATCCGAAAGCAGTCGCAGATCTTTTGCCCGCACATCATAAACATAAACCACCTTGGCAAAGCGGGCATCATCCGGCATCAGGTCGGTCAGGATATTGGGCTGTTTTTTCATCCACGCGGTATTGAAAATGACATCTTTCTTGTCCGGATAAATTGCCATGTAAAAAATATCCATTTCCACCATATCCTGAAAAAAATGCGTGCCGAAAGATAAATCAGGTATCAGCGAACCGTCATGATAAGCGATCTCACCAATGGCAGTGATGTTATTGATCTCAGAGAATGTAACCGGAACGCCCATCGCCGGTGTCGTTGTTCCCCAACGTCCCGGTCCCAGCAGAATGGTGGGCATGACATCCCGTTTTCCTATTTGTTTATTGAGTTTACCCACCAGTCTCGCGACTTCGTGTTTTTCAGAAAGGCTTAATGCCGCATAACCCTTGGGATCAATATAAATGATCCGGGAAATGGCCTGATAAATACTGCCGCCCATGAAATTAGCATCCTGTTTTAAAAGTATTTTCGACTTTTCGATTTTTTCCGGCAATTCCACACGGCTGTAGTGTCCCTTGGTCTGGAAAGGACGACATTGCAGAAGATTGATTTTGGGGTTGCCCTCGGCATTGAAGTTGGCCGTAAATTCGATATCCACTGGATAGCGGTAAACCTGTTCCAACTTTCTGAGCATGCTGGACATCGTTTTGGCAAACGGTGTGTTTTCCAGCAATTCGTCGAACGTCAGAATCCAGGCATCTTTTGCTTCTCTTCCCAGTGACCGGAAATATTCGGAGGCCGCCGTATCGCGTGTGGCAATCATGTCCAGATGGGATTCGATGGAATAATCGAGCAAATCCGAAGCCGGTAGAGTTTGAAAAACGTTATCCTTAAGATTAAGCAGGTCTACTTCGTTCTGGGAGAATCGTTTAATATCCTCCTGCTTCGCGTAGGGTTTGATCAGTGGAGCATCAAGAGCCACAATGCGAGGATAATCGTTTTCCACGCGGTTAACCGCTCGTGTTCCCAGACCAAAGACGATGCGTAGCATACCCGCTTTCGGGTCCATGCCTTTTTGCCAGACGAACGTATTATAAGAAAGTCCGACGCCCGCTAAATCCGGGAAAAAATACGTGTCGCGGTGCGAACCGGACACCCGTTGCACCAGGAGCGCCATCTGCTCATCCTGCTGGGCCATTCCTCGATGCAGGCGATATGTCAGAGCATCTTCGTTCATGGCGGAGGCAAAAATTTTCTTTACCGCATTTTCAAAATTTTTATATCGTGTTTCCGGCGTACCCTGGTTGGGACAGAAATAGCTTTCATATTTTCCGGCAAAAGCATTGCCGAAAGCGTCTTCCAGCAGAGAACTGGAACGAACGATGATCGGCGACTGTCCGTAATATTCCAGCATGAACAGAAACTGTTCCCTCACTTCATCAGGGAAAACACCATGCAGCATTTTTTCTTTCAGCTCTTTGGCTATCTTAAAATATCCTTCATCAGTTTTCTGCTCCATCAAAAGTTTCCACCAGCCATTTTGCACCATATAGGAATAAAAAATGTCTGAACCGATGTAAAAAGAATCATGCAATTCCAGTTGGGCATCCCAATCAAAAGTTGGATCCTTGCGCAGAATATTACGCGCCAGCAGCATGCCCACGGATTTACCGCCGATAAATCCCGTGCCGATCAGGCGTTTTTTAATTTCCACCAAATCTTCCAGGGTAAAATACTCCTTCACGAGAGATAACATTCTTTTTTCCCGTCCGATCATGACGCGGGAAAGCGTTTCCACCATATCCTGCCTTTCCCGTACGGCATCCGGATCTTCCAGAAGTGAGTTGGCTTTGAGAAAAATGCGGTCCCAGTAATCAAGATTGCGTTCGCTGCTGGTGGCATTTTTATCCGTCAGGTAGGAAAGGATACTCGCCGCATCAGCACTGTTCAAAATGGGAACAAATTTATCTCCTTCCATAATGTGCGGCAGAAACATGGTCGGTGTATAGCGTTTCCAGGCTTTCAGCGGATGAACACAAATTTTACCCTTGTTATTGTAAACATCCAGAAGCACCTGTGTAGTTTCGCGAATCCGTGCAATCGTCTTGAAGGAGTGTCGGCTGCGCAGAATGGCGAAATAAGCTACCGTGTTTAATTCGAACAAATAAGGACAGGTGATGACGAAAAAATTGCCGATCATCAAATCCGTCGCCCACGCCATCAGCAGATCGGACAGGCAGTCGAAAACATAAAAGACATCCAGTCCTTCATCCCGGACAATATTATGTACCTGCGTGGAAAAAGATTCAAAACCCTTGTTGGCATTTAATTTATAGACTTTAATTTTCTTATTGGCTTCCAGAATAGGCGGATGACTGGCAAAGCGCATATAAACGAGGCGCCTGTTTTGTGCCAGTGCGGTTTTCACGTATGGATCAACAAATTTTTTGTAGTCTTCAATATTATCAACCTGCAAAACGACGTTGTCGCCCATCTGCAAAGAATTGAGAATTTCATCCAGTCCGGCAATCCCTGAACTTACTCTGGCGTATGATGTCATAACTTTATTCCTTCATTTAAAATATGCTGCGGAACAATTTTGTACTCCGCAAAAAAATGAGTCATCTGATTGCGGCAACGTCGGATTTCTGTCTTATATTCAATTTTAATAAACGTTACCAATACCTTACAGCAAAAAAGCTTTCTCTGACAACCTCTATCTGTGTTTTGATAGAAACGCAGACCAAACTGACTGCTGATTAATGTATCAATTTTTGTGCCAGAAACATTTTCCTGTTACAGTTTTGTTAGCTATTCCTAAGAAGAGATTTTTTAATTAAAGGATATTAATTTCCATCAACAATACAAAATTTATTTTTGGAACATTCTTTACGTTATTTGAAACCTGACTTTTATCAGGTTTGCGCCGAAACATTTTTTAACAATTTTGTTCCATATCTTGTTTGTCTTCAATCGTCACGCAAGTAAAAATTAGCAACATTTTAAGTCATGAAAATATCGTAATGATACAATAATGTGTCATTTCTCGCATACCGCATCATCAACAATATATTAATAAATACAATAACTAACGCATTGTAATTCATGTTGGCACCGTCCTTGCTCTAATGAAAGTCGCAACAATGATTTGTAAAAAAGTTTAAGGAGGTACAAACTATGAATTCGGGAGATACAGCGTGGGTTTTGGTAGCCAGCGCGTTGGTATTATTAATGAGTATACCGGGACTGGCGTTTTTCTATGGAGGACTGGTTCGCCGCAAAAACGTTCTCTCCATTTTAATGCAATGCTTCATCATTGTCTGTGTCGTCAGCCTCCAGTGGATGCTGTTCGGCTATTCACTGGCTTTCGGTCCGGACTTTCACGGCATCATCGGTAAACTGGACTGGATAGGACTCGCGGGTGTCGGCGCGGCACCAAATCCCGATTATTCCAAGACGATTCCGCACTCTGTCTTTATGATCTTTCAGGCCATGTTTGCCATCATTACGCCGGCCCTGATTATCGGCGCCTACGCGGAACGGGTAAAGTTTTCCGCCTTTCTGGTTTTCACCCTGCTATGGACAACCCTGGTCTATGATCCTTTAGCCCACTGGGTCTGGGCGGTAGGCGGCTGGATGAGAAATCTGGGCGCGCTGGACTTCGCCGGTGGAATTGTCGTGCATGTCAGCTCGGGAATTTCTGCTCTGGTTCTAGCTTTACTGCTGGGTAAGAGGATTGGTTACAATCACAAACCCATCCGCCCGCACAACCTTCCCTTTACGGTTCTGGGCGCCGCACTGTTGTGGTTCGGCTGGTTCGGATTCAATGCGGGCAGTGCTCTGGCCGCGGATGGTCTGGCGGCCAATGCTTTTGTCACCACACATATTGCCACGGCCGCCGCGGGAATTACCTGGGCTCTGATTGAATGGTGGCACAACGGCTCCCCGACCATTCTGGGTGCCGCAACCGGCGCCGTGGCCGGTCTGGTTGCTGTCACGCCGGCCTGTGGTTTTGTCAACCCGATGAATGCCATGTTTATCGGCATGATGGTGGCAGGGGTTTGCTACATCGCCGTAGCGATTATCAAAGGCAAACTCGGCTATGACGATTCGCTGGATGCCTTCGGCGTACATGGCGTGGGCGGAACCATCGGCACCATCGCTACAGGGCTGTTTGCGGAAAAAGTCGTCAATGCGGCAGGTAGCGACGGTCTGCTTTTCGGCAATGCGCATCAGCTCGGCGTTCAAGTTCTGTCGCTGCTTGTCACCGTCGCCTTTGCCGCTGTCATGACCTTTGTCATCTACAAGATTGTGGATGCGTTCATCGGCATGCGTGTCGAAGAACATAACGAAATCGTCGGTCTGGATTTAACGCAACAAAGCGAAGCCGCTTATACCGTGATTGAATAGGAGGAATAAAATATGAAACTCGTCATTGCCATTATTCAACCGCACAAACTGGATGCGGTCAAAAAAGAACTGGAGGCCGTGGAAGTAAATTTAATGACTGTAACCAATGTTCTGGGACAGGGACGGCAAAAAGGCGTCACCGAAATATACCGCGGCGCGAAAGAGGCCGGCGGCCTGCTCAACAAGGTCCGATTGGATATCGCCGTCAACGAGTACTTTGTGGAACCTACTATCAAAGCGATTACCAAAGGAGCTCATACCGGTTCGGTTGGCGATGGAAAGATCTTTGTCATTGAACTTGCCGAATGCATAAGAATCAGCAACGGCGATCGCGGCGGATCGGCGATCGGCTGAAGTGAAAATCAGATTTTTAATTAAAAGGGAGAAAAAATATGAAGAAAACAATAATGGTAACTTTGCTTGCTATATTTTTTACATCACTATCATTGATGGCATGGGCGGAGGAGGAAGCAGCAACAGATAAAGTCACCGGCGAGGTCGCCGCCAGTGTTTTAAGCGCCTATATCTGGCGCGGTCAGGAGATGACCCGTCACAGCGTAGTTGTTCAACCGTCAATGACCGCCGCTTACAAGGGTTTTACGGTAAATTTATGGGGGAATCTGGATACGAATCCGTATTCCGCTGTCGATGATGACTATTCATCCACCTATACCGAGACGGATGTCACTTTATCCTATTCGCATCAATTCGGCATTGTACAGGTAGGCGGCGGATATATTTATTACGGTTTGGCAGCCGCGACACCGGGCGGGCCGGATTTGCTCGATTCGCAGGAGTTATTTTTTACGCTGGGCTTGAATACCATTCTGGCGCCCACGCTGACGGTTTACAAAGAAATTGACCATTACCATCAGTGGTATGCGACGCTGGGTGTTTCTCACACCTTTGCCCTGCATGATAAAGTCGGATTAAAACTGTTGGCAACCGTAAGCTATTTAAAGAGTGATGATGAAACGACCTATCCGGAATTCGATAGTGATTACGCGGCGACAAACGATAAGTTCAATAATTTGCATGACGGAGTAATCTCTGTGGCTCTGCCCGTTTCAGTGACCGACCATATTACGATTACTCCCCTGTTAAGTTATGTCTTCCCGCTATCCGATGATGCGAAATACGAAATGAAGGCTCGCGGTTTGGAAGGTTCGTGGACAACTGTCGGAAGGACGGTGGTCGTTGATCCTTCCGACAGGGACTGCGCGTATCTTTATGGTGGCGTAACTCTGAGCTTTGCTTTCTAAGTGGATTTGAGGGATCGTCTAAAGGTAGGACAACAGGTTCTGGCCCTATGAATTGAGGTTTGAGTCCTTGCCCCTCAGCTGTTGACTTTAAGCAAAAAAATATGCGCGCACACTATTTTCAGCATGTTCCGTTTGAAGGGCTGGGCAGTATTGAACCCGGGCTGCAAAAATCCGGCTTCGAAATAACCCATACCAGGTTTTATGAATTAGTAGAATTTCCCGATCTCAAAACGATAGACCTGCTTATCGTCATGGGCGGTCCGATGAGCGTCAGTGATGAAGACAAGCATCCCTGGCTCGCTGCTGAAAAAAAATTTATTAACGAAACCATCAAATCAGGAAAGCCTGTTTTAGGTATTTGCCTGGGCGCTCAGCTTATTGCCGGCGCGCTGGGTGCCAGAGTTTATCAAAATAAAGTAAAGGAGATCGGCTGGTTTCCGATCTATGGAATTGCCTCAAACGACACCTCACTTTTTAACTTTCCGTCAAAGATGGATGTGTTTCATTGGCATAGCGAAACATTTGATTTGCCGATTGGAGCCGTCCGTCTGGCAAAAAGTGACGCTTGCGAAAATCAGGCATTTCAGCTCGGCAAATCGGTGATCGGCCTGCAGTTTCATCTGGAAACCACACCCGAAGCGGCGCAGGCGCTTGTTTACAACTGCCGTGACGAATTGATTCCGACGTCTTATATTCAGACGGAAGAAGAAATTCTTTCGGCTAATTCCCAGAGATATCAATCCATCAATGAACTTATTGATTACATCCTTTCTTTTCTGCTGCAAAAAGACGAATAACATACGCTTCTATAAATTGTCCTGAATGGGACTGATAATATCTAGTCAATAATTTGGAATATTATACCGATCCATATAAATAATGTTGGTACTAAAAAAAATCTACAAAAAGGCTTAATATCTTATAATGTATAAATATATTTCATCATTTTTTGTATTATCCATCTCAACCCGATAACAATTTTGCACTCTTTTGCTATTTTTTTACAAAGTTGTCGCTATTTGGTACGCTCTTTGCCAATTACATCCTAGAAATTAACAAATTGTTTGCATTTAGCACAATTTTGTAACAAAATACTTTCGTGAGTTGATCCATTATGAGCAACGCCACAAAAAAATCTTTTAGTGAGAGAGAAAGAAAATTGAGCATTCACACTTACGAAGAATTGGCCGCCTTGCATGCCATAGCCCAGATTCTGGCACAGCCCCTGGATTTACGCGAACAACTGGATCAGGTTCTGCAGGAAATGAGTTCACGCCTGGGAATGCAGCGGGGCATGATATCGCTGGTGGACCGCGAAAAGAAGGAAGTCTGGCTGGATGTCGCGCATGATGTGAACATTGACGGTCTGGAAGTAATGTACAAGCCGGGCGAAGGCATTACCGGAAAAGTTGCGGAGACAGGACGTCCGATGGCAGTGGCCAACCTCGGACAGGAAGCGCATTTTCTAGATCGTACCGGCGCGCGCCGTAATCTGAATCGTGCTGAACTTTCTTTTTTATGTGTGCCGATTATCTATGACTCCAATGTGGTAGGCGTTTTATCCGCCGATAAAGTCGCCCTTTCCGTGGAAAATCTCGACAAGGAATTGGCGCTGTTATCGTCCGTTGCCGAGCTGATGGCGAAAGCCGTGCATATCCGCGGCCTGGAAGAAGAAAACAGACGCCTTCGCAAAATCGTCGGTCAGAACCGCGCACCATCCATGGAAATCATCGGACATTCCAAAGCCATGCAGGAAGTCTTCGGACTGGTGGCACAGGTTGCCGATTCCAACACCACCGTTTTAATTACCGGTGAAACCGGCACCGGCAAGGAACTCATCGCACGGGCGATTCATAATAATTCTCCGCGCAAGGGCGGACCCCTGGTTCAGGTCAACTGCGCGGCAATTCCCGATACGTTGATTGAAAGCGAGCTGTTCGGCCACGAAAAGGGAGCGTTTACCGGAGCACTGCAGCAACGCCGCGGACGTTTTGAAGAAGCCAACGGCGGAACGATTTTCCTGGATGAAGTCGGAGAACTTTCCGCCGCCGCCCAGGTAAAGCTTTTGCGGATTTTACAGGAGAAACGTTTCCAGCCCCTGGGGTCATCACGGGTGGTCAACGTGAATGTGCGGATTATTGCCGCCACCAACCGCAACCTGGAACAGGATATTCTCGCCGACCGTTTCCGCGCGGACTTATTCTACCGGCTCAATGTATTCCCGATTTATCTGCCTCCGCTTCGCGAGCGCGGAAGCGACGTCATCTTGCTGGCAGACCACTTCATCCTGAAGTACAGCGCTGAAATGGGTAAGCATGTCAAAAGAATTTCCGCAGCGGCCATCGAAGTTTTTCTGAATCATAAATGGCCGGGCAATGTTCGGGAACTGGAAAACTGCATTGAACGGGCTGTCCTGTTGTCCAAAACAGACACGATAGATTGTCAACATCTTCCTCCTTCGTTGCAGATCAAGGGGCAGGAAATTGAAAAGAAAGATAAAAGCAAGCTTTCTTCTGTTGTCGAAGCCCAGGAAAGAGCCCTGATTATAGAGGCGTTGGAGGAAACCGGCGGCAACCAGACCAAGGCAGCCAGGAAACTGGGAACGACAAAACGCATTATCCAGTACAAAATATCGAAAATGGGAATAAATTCGAAGCTTTTCAAAAAGAAAGCCGTCGAATTAAAACAAACATAAGTCAGACTTTAATTTGAAGATATTGACTTTAAACAGTACAAATTTGATTCGTAATTTTAGAAAAGAACAAATTTGTGCCATTTAAAAGCAAAGGGAAATTTTATTAAAGGTTCAAAGAAGCAAAAATGAAGGATATACAAAATTGTAATTTATTTTCTAAATCTGGCACGGCTTTGGCACTTAATCATTATACTTTTCGACTGAAAACAGAAAAGAGTTTGAGGAGGTTATAACTAGTATGTGTCGCCTGTTTTCCATAACGAGCAACGATCCGCTTTCACCCATGGTTGCCATTCACGCCATTGACGTGATGAAAGAAGGACACGACGGCTCGGGCGTGGGCCTCTTCTTGACCGACCTCGGTGGCGAATTTCAGAATTTTAAAGATGAACCGATTCTTTCCGGTATCTTTTCCAATGAAGGACTGAAGAATCTAGACCGTTTTATGATTGATCAGGATTTCATGGTTAAATACAAACTTTCCATCAAACCGGCCAAGACGACTCCGGCGGGTACGCCGAAAAGAGATAACTATGTTATCCGGGTTTATGAATATCCGGCTGAATGGGAAGGTTTGAGCAAGGAAGAAATCAATTTCCGTTTGATGATGGTGCAACTGAAACTGCGCCGCATGGGAGAGCAGGATGAATCCATGATGATTTTCAGCTTCTGGCCGGATGTGATTATGATAAAAGAAGTTGGCGATCCACTGGCCATTGCCGAATACCTGGGTTTGGATCGCAAGGAACTCATGGCCCGCGTCATCCTGAGCCAGGGACGCCAGAACACCAATTACACCATTAATATTTACGCCTGTCATCCGTTCTTTATTCAGGGGATGGCTTCGGCAACCAATGGCGAAAACACAGCTTTTGTTCCGATTCGCGAGTTTCTCAGTTCCCGGAATTTCCCGGGCTATACCGGTTATAACTCCGACTCGGAAGTTTTCACGCATATTCTGCATTACATGCATAACAAACTGGGCATGGGCATGGAAATGTACAAACATATCATCACACCGCTTAAAGATACCGAACTGGACCATCATCCCAACGGACTGTGGTTGAGGAATTTGAAACAGTCCTGCCGGCCTTTGATTATCGACGGGCCGAATTGCGTTATCGGATGTCTGCCGGATAAATCCATGTTCATGGTGCAGGACTCCAAGAAACTCCGTCCCGGGGTTGTGGGCGGACGTCCCGGAATTTTCGCCTTCTCTTCGGAAATGTGCGGTCTGGATGCGGCCATTCCGGACAGATATATCAATCTCGATTATCAACCGATGAAGTATGAGACGGTTTTGGTGAGTCGCGAACGTCAGGAGATCAAAAAATGGAATCAGTTGGAACCATTAACCCATCCACATTAAGCGTCAAGGATCTGCCCTGGCAGATTATGTGGAACAAAGATAAATGCACGCTCTGCGGGCAGTGCACCACCGTTTGTCCGGTGCGCGCCATCGAACTGGGTGTCCATCGAAAACGCGCCCTGCAAGTACCGATCGGTCTGGAAGAAAAACCGGGCAATCTGCTGTCCGTTTATTTCGGAATCAATCAGCGAACCGACGCCGCGCATGCCTGCGTCGGCTGCGGCATGTGCACCATGGTTTGTCCCAATGGAGCCATTGCGCCCATACACGCGGATGAAATAGACAAACTCAGGTTTCATGTCAATCAGGGAGGCGAGCCCCGACGCCGGGGCGGCAGGCGCAATTCCGCCGACAGCGTTCTGGATAAAATCAAATTTGTGCGCATTTCCATGCTGACCGATCCCGCTCTGGATGCGGGACGTCATGAGTTTGAACTGAGAACCCTGCTGGGCAGAATTCTGGCGCCGGAAGAAATGCTGAAAGTTAGCCGGGAACAAGGCTGGATGCCGCCGGTGCGGGAAATCTATCCTCTGGTCATCGGCAGCATGTCGTTCGGCGCGCTTTCGCCGAATATGTGGGAAGGTCTCCAGATGGGCGTGGCGTATCTTAATGAAGAACTGGGCATGCCCGTGCGTATTTGTACCGGTGAAGGGGGGTGTCCTCCGCGACTTCTCAGATCCCGTTTTCTGAAATATGTTATTTTACAGATTGCCAGCGGGTACTTCGGCTGGGATGAAATTATTCATAACCTTCCGCACATGAAGGAAGACCCCTGCGCGATAGAAATCAAATACGGTCAGGGCGCCAAACCCGGCGACGGCGGATTGCTGATGTGGTATAAGGTCAACAAACTCATTGCCGCCATCCGCGGCGTTCCGCAGGGCGTCAGTCTGCCCAGCCCGCCGACGCATCAGACCAAGTACTCCATTGAGGAAGCCGTGGCCAAGATGATTCAGTCCATGTACATGGCGTGGGGATTCCGCGTGCCGGTCTATCCGAAAATATCCGCGACCAGCACAACGCTTGCTGTGCTGAACAACCTGACCCGGAATCCCTATGCGGCCGGTCTGGCCATTGACGGCGAAGACGGCGGCACCGGGGCTGCCTATAATGTGTCCATGAATCATATGGGACATCCCATAGCCAGCAATTTGCGTGATTCGTACCTGAATCTGGTCAAACTGGGCAAACAAAATGAAATACCTCTTTTTGCCGGAGGCGGTATCGGCAAAAACGGCAATCTGGCCGCCAATGCCGCAGCGCTGATTATGCTGGGTGCAAGCGGCGTACAGACCGGAAAATATATCATGCAGGCGGCCGCGGGATGTCTGGGTTCGGAAGCCGACCGGTGCAACGTCTGCAATATCGGCGTATGTCCCAAAGGTATTACCTCGCAGGATTCGCGTCTGGATCGACGGCTTGATCCGGAAAAGGTTGCCGAACGCATTGTTGATGTGTATTTGAGCTTTGACACGGAATTGAAGAAAATCGTCGCTCCGCTGGGACGTTCCACGTCTCTGCCCATTGGCATGTCCGACGCGCTGGGCATCGCCGACGCGAACGCGGCTGAACGATTGCAGATAAAATACGTTTTGTAAGACGGAAACCATAAAAAGATATGACAAAGAAAGAATCCATAAGAATCGCCGGCCAGGAAAACGGAATTCGTGTTGAATCGCGTGTTCTGGAAGAGCAGATACAGCGCGCTGTTGCGAATGGCTATCATCACATTGAGATAACCGCTTACGGTCAGCACGGTATCGGCGGGCGTCTGTGGCGCGCGGGTGATAAGCCGATTAAAGTGGATGTCACCGGCACGTCCGGACAACGTCTGGGCTCCATGGGTTTTGCCAATACGGTGATTGAAGTGTTTGGCCCGGCGTCCGATGATGTCGGCTGGCTTAATGCCGGCGCACACATCATTGTTCACGGTAATGCCACCAACGGTGTGGCCAATGCCATGGCGCAGGGCAAAATTTATATCGACGGCGATATCGGTGCCCGCGGTATGACCATGACCAAACACAATCCGCGGTTTGAACCTCCGGAACTCTGGGTGTTCGGCAAGGCGGGTGACTCTTTCGCGGAATTTATGGCCGGCGGCATCGCCGTCATCTGCGGTGTCGGCGCTGAAAAAGAACATGACGTTTTGGGCTACCGTCCCTGCGTAGGCATGGTGGGAGGAAAAATCTTTTTTCGCAGTAATCAAAGTTCCTTTAGCGAACAGGATGCTAGATTGATTACCAATCTGCCGGATGATGAATGGCAATGGCTGAAGAAAAATCTGAAACAATTTCTGCAGGCCATAGGCAAGCAATACCTGTGTGAAGAGCTGACGGCAGAGCGCTCAGACTGGCAGCTTCTCGTTGCTCTGAAACCCCACGAGAAAAAAGGACGCGCCCTGCGTCCGATGAATGTTTTTCGTCAGGAGGCATGGGAGAAAGAACTGGGCAACGGCGGTCTGATCGGCGATCTGACCAGCTCCGACCGTTCACCGATCGGCGTCATTACCACCGGTGAATTACGCCGCTTCGTTCCTGTCTGGGCTAACGAAAAATATCTGCCGCCCTGTCAGGCTCACTGTCCCACGGGCATTCCCGTTCAGAAAAGATGGGAGCTGATCCGTAAAGGAAAAATGCAGGAAGCGGTCAATCTCGCTTTGGAATATACGCCGTTCCCCGCGACGGTTTGCGGTTATCTCTGCCCCAATCTGTGCATGCAGAATTGTTCGCGAAAGACAGTCCATCTACCTTCGGTGGATGTGACCGTTCTGGGGAAAGCATCACTGGAAGCAAAGGAACCGAAACCCCTTCACGCCACCGGTAAAAAAATAGCCATTATCGGCGGTGGAGCAGCGGGACTTTCCGTCGCCTGGCAGTTGTGGATGAAAGGTCACGACGCGGTGATCTATGAGAACCGGAAACATCTGGGGGGCAAAATTACGGAAACCATTCCACAGAGCCGTATTCCGGATGAAGTGGTTGATCATGAATTAAAAAGGCTGGCTAAAAATTTGCGTCATATTCACCTGAACGCTTCCCTGACCAAAGAAAAGTTCAGAAAGCTGAAAAATGAATTTGACTTTATCGTCATTGCCGCCGGTGCGGCCAAACCGAGAAAAATCAATGTACCGGGGATAGATAAAGCTATCAGCGCGCTTGAGTTTTTGAAGCAAAGCAAGGTCAATAGTGTCAAGGTCGGTAAGAAAGTCGTCATCATCGGCGCCGGCAATGTCGGTTGCGACGCCGCGACGGAAGCCTTCCGTCTGGGAGCCAAAAGCGTCACGCTGATTGATGTCCAGCAGCCGGCATCGTTTGGGACGGAAAGAAAGCATGCCGAAGCGGCCGGGGCAAAATTTCTCTGGCCCCGTTTCACCAAAGCCGTGACGGCAAAAGGCGTGGAACTGACAGACGGGGAAACATTACCGGCGGATACGGTGATTGTCGCGGTCGGTGATATGCCGGACTTGTCCTTCCTGTCGGAAGACATCGCTGTGAAAAATGGATTTGTCGTTGTGGATGAAAATTTCAGAACGAGCGACGAACAGATCTTCGCCATCGGTGATATCGCCAGGCCGGGACTGCTTACCGAAGCGATCGGAGCGGGAAGAATTGCTGCCCGGACCATTGATAATTTGTTGAAAGGTGTCGGCGAAACATACGATCAACTGCCGCCGATTGATTTTCACCGGGTAAAGACGGAATATTTCGATTCGCGCATTAAGAGTTTTTCCGATCCGCTATCCTGCGCGATGAATTGCGCGTCCTGCGGTGCCTGCCGTGACTGCGGTATGTGTGAAACCATCTGTCCGCAAAACGCAATTTCCCGCAAGGCGCTTGAGGGGGAAAAGTATGAGTATAGTGTTAATGAGGAACTTTGCATAGGTTGTGGTTTCTGCGCCGGCGTTTGTCCCACCGGTGTCTGGGAAATCGTGGAAAATAAACCACTCGAGTAAAAATCATTAAAGTGTGAGGATAAAAAACTATGAAGAAAACAAAACAAACCACCGCAGTAGAAAGACAATACCAGATTGAGAAGGAAAAATTTGTTCCCGTTTCAAAGTACTTCGGGGAAGACACCTTCAACCGGAAGGCGATGAAAGAACGTCTGCCCAAAGAAACCTTCAAAAAACTGATGGACGCCATCAACGAGGACAAGCGGCTGGATTTGAAAACAGCCGATATCGTGGCCGATGCCATCAAGAAATGGGCGCTGGAAAAAGGAGCCACCCACTTTGCCCACTGGTTCCAGCCCATGACCGGTGTTACCGCTGAAAAACACGACGCTTTTATCGAACCTTGCGGCGACGGTCAGGTCATGGAAAAGTTTTCCGGCAAACAACTGGTTCAGGGCGAACCGGATGCCTCCAGCTTTCCGTCGGGCGGCATCCGCGCCACTTTTGAAGCCCGCGGTTACACCGCCTGGGATATGTCCTCGCCGGCCTTTATCAAGCGAAACGGCATCTCCACCACGCTGTGCATTCCAACCGTTTTCATTTCCTACACCGGCCAGGCTCTGGATAAAAAGACCCCGTTACTTCGCTCCATTAAGGCCTTAAGCAAAAGCGCCGTCAACATGCTCAAACTTCTGGGGGTCAATAACGTCAGAAAAGTCTACTCCAATCTCGGTCCCGAGCAGGAATACTTTCTGATTGATATGGACTACTATTTCAAACGTCCGGACCTGGTTCTGGGCGGAAGAACCGTTGTCGGCGCGCCTCCGGCCAAAGGTCAGGAACTTGAAGATCAGTACTTCGGTAGCATCAAGGAACGAATATCGTCCTACATGCACGATGTGGAAGAGGAACTCTTCAAACTGGGCATACCGGCCAAGACCCGTCATAACGAAGTCGCTCCCAGCCAGTACGAAATCGCCCCTGTTTACGAGGAAGCCAACCTGGCCATCGATCACAACCAGATGGTCATGGACACTCTCAAAGCCGTCGCAAAAAAACATCGGCTGGCTGCGTTATTGCATGAAAAACCGTTTGCCCGCATTAACGGTTCCGGCAAGCACGTTAACTGGTCCATGGCTGACGACAAGGGCAACAACCTGCTTAATCCCGGCAAGACCCCTCAGGACAATATCCACTTTCTGGTTTTTTTGATCGCGACCGTTCGCGCGGTCTATAAACACGCCGACATCCTGCGGGCATCCGTGGCCTCCTACGGTAACGATCACCGACTGGGCGCCAATGAAGCTCCTCCGGCCATTATATCGGTTTTTCTGGGCGACCAACTGATGCAGATTCTGGAAAGCATTCAACAGGGAACCGTTGCCAAGGCGACCGATGCCCAAATTATCGATCTGGGCATCTCCTCCTTGTATCAGGTGAGCAAGGATAATACCGACCGCAACCGGACATCGCCCTTTGCCTTTACCGGCAACAAATTTGAATTCCGGGCCGTGGGCTCATCGCAATCCATTTCCACGCAGATCATTGCCCTCAACACCATCGTTGCCGAAAGCATTGACGACATCGCCGAAAAGATCAAAGCGAGAAAAGATTCCAAAAAAATCAATCAGGCCGTCATGGATGTTTTGAAAGACGAAATCACCGCCATCAAGCCGATTCTTTTCAACGGTGACAATTACAGCAGGGAATGGGAAGCCGAAGCGGCAAGAAGAGGACTGCCCAACGAAAAGACATCACCCACCGCATTGAAAGCTCTGGTTACCAAAAAAGCGCTGGAGCTGTTTGAGAAATATGAAGTGCTTTCCCAGGTAGAACTCAAATCACGGCAACTGATCCACATTGAGCGCTATATCAAGGACCTGGAAATTGAAGTCAAATGCCTCAATTCCATCTGCATGAGCCAGATTCTGCCAACCGCGGTCATTTATCAGAAGCGTCTGGCCGATGCCATTAACCGCACCAGGGAAGCGCTGGGCAATGAGGCGGTTGTTTCCCCGGAGATCGAATTGCTCAAGAAGATCGTTGACCTGATCAACAAAATTTATGCGACCAACAAGGACATTCAGGTTAAGGTGGAAGCGGCCGACGCCCTGCATGATGAACAGAAACAGGCGGAGATGTTAAGCGCCAAAGTCAAGCCGAAGATGGAGGAGCTGCGGGAATACGTGGATGCACTGGAAATTCTTGTTGACGATGAAATATGGCCTCTGCCCAAGTTCTGGGAAATGCTGTTTATAAACTGAAGCGCGAATGCCTTTACTGAATCAAAAGAAAAAAGCTCTGCTCGTTTTGGAAGACGGCTCCGTTTTTGAAGGAAGTGTTTTCGCCGGATCCGGCAAGACCCTAGGCGAAGTCGTTTTCAATACGGGGATGACCGGTTATCAGGAAGTGATTACCGACCCTTCCTATAAAGGCCAGATTGTCGCCATGACGTATCCTCTGGTTGGAAACTACGGAATCAATGATGAGGACATGGAATCGGCGGGCGTTCATCTGGAGGGGTTTGTCGTCAGGGAATACCAACCTCATCCCAGCAATTGGCGGATGACGAAATCTTTAAAATCTTTTCTCGAGGAACATGGGAAAATCGGCATCGAGGGCATTGATACCCGGGCCCTGACCAGACGTCTGCGGCTGTCCGGAGCCATGAAGGGCATTATTGCCACGGACAGCCGGGATGAAAAATCCCTGCTGGACAAAGTGAAAAAATACCCCGGTCTGGTGGGCCGGGATCTTGTCCGCGAGGTAACATGCTCCGGACCGTATGTCTGGAAAAACGGCGCGGTTCAGACAGGCAGTTCTTTTCCCGTCCGATCCGGCAATAAATTGCGTGTGGTCGTTCTGGATTGCGGCGTGAAATATAATATTCTGCGGCTGCTGGAAAAAAACGGCTGTGAAGTGATCGTGTTTCCCGCATCTTCCAAAGCGTCCGAAATCCTGTCCTTGAACCCGGATGGCGTTTTGCTCTCCAACGGTCCCGGAGATCCGGCGGCCCTTCCTTATATTGTGGACACTGCGCGTGACATGATCGGTAAAGTTCCCGTGTTCGGTATTTGTCTGGGTCATCAGATGATCGGACAGGCCATCGGCGGTTACACCGAGAAATTGAAATTCGGTCATCACGGCATCAATCAGCCCGTAAAAAATGTTGAAACAGGCCGGATTGAAATCACCTCGCAGAATCACGGTTTTGTCGTTGTGCCGGAATCGGTGGAAGGCAGAGCCCGAAAGACGTATCACAATCTGAATGACCATACGTCAGAAGGGATGCGGATGTCGCAAGCCTTCAGTGTCCAGTATCATCCCGAAGCCGCTCCGGGACCGCGCGACACGGAGTATCTGTTCGCACAGTTTGTCGAAATGATGAAACGGGAAAAATAAGTGCCTAAACGAAACGATATCAAAAAGATTCTGCTCATCGGGTCCGGCCCGATCATCATCAGCCAGGCCTGTGAATTCGATTATTCCGGAACGCAGGCCTGCAAAGCCCTGCGGGAAGAAGGATACGAGGTTGTTTTAATCAACAGCAACCCGGCGACCATCATGACCGATCCGGAAATGGCCAACCGCACCTATGTGGAACCGATCACACCCGATGCCGTGGAAAAAATTATCGCCCGCGAGCGGCCGGATGCTCTACTCCCCACGCTTGGCGGACAAACCGGTCTCAATACCGCCGTGGCGGTGGCCGAAAGCGGTGTACTTAAAAAATACAACGTGGAGATGATCGGCGCGTCGCTGGATGTTATTCACAAGGCGGAAGACAGGGAAAAATTCCGCCATGCCATCGAGAAAATCGGTTTGCGCATGCCCAGAAGCGGCTTTGCCCGCTCCATGAATGATGTGCTGAAGATTGCCGAAGATATCGGCTTTCCGATTATCGTGAGGGCGTCGTTTACGCTTGGCGGCACCGGTAGCGGTGTGGCCTACAATCGGGAAGAACTGATGGGAATCGCCAAAGCCGGATTGGATGCCAGCATGATCTCGGAAGTCATGATCGAAGAATCGGTACTGGGCTGGAAAGAATACGAACTGGAAGTAATGCGCGACAAGGCGGACAATGTCGTCATCATCTGCTCCATCGAAAATTTTGATGCGATGGGCGTGCATACCGGCGAATCCATCACGGTCGCACCGGCGCAGACGCTGACGGACAAAGAATATCAGGTTATGCGGGACGCCGCCATTGCCATCATGCGGGAAATAGGCGTGGAGACGGGCGGATCCAATGTGCAGTTTGCTGTGCATCCGAAAACGGGCGAAATGATTGTTGTGGAAATGAATCCCCGTGTTTCACGTTCTTCCGCGCTGGCGTCGAAAGCCACCGGATTTCCCATTGCCAAGATTGCCGCAAAGCTTGCCGTCGGGTATACGCTGGATGAAATTCCCAACGATATTACCCGCGAGACGATGGCCTCATTCGAACCGACGATAGATTACTGTGTCACTAAAATTCCCCGCTGGACCTTTGAAAAATTTCCTCAGGCGGAGGATTTCCTGACCACGTCCATGAAATCCGTCGGTGAAACCATGGCCATCGGCCGCACGTTCAAGGAATCCCTTCAGAAAGCCATTCGCTCTCTGGAAATCGGACGTTTCGGTCTGAGTCAGGCTTTGCCGGATGATGTACCGGATAAGAAGGAATTTATAAAAGGTAAACTCATCAAACCCAACTCATTGCGGCTTTTCTATATCGCTGCGGCTATGCAAAACGGCATGTCGATTGAGGAACTCTACCAGTTAACCAAAATCGATCCGTGGTTTTTGCATCAGATCAGGGAAATCGTTGATGCGGAAAATGAACTGAAGGAATCCGCACCGTCCGTCGAGTTGCTGCGCGAAGCCAAGAAAATGGGATTCTCCGACAAAGCGCTGGCCTCTTTCTGGAAAATGACGGAACTGGAAATCAGGCAGTGGCGCGAAAAAGAAAATATTATTCCGGTCTATAAGCTTGTCGATACCTGCGCGGCGGAATTTGAAGCCTATACCCCTTATTATTATTCC
>CAYNWA010000003.1:85230-88487 GCA_964400795.1 uncultured Smithella sp. | reverse complement strand
GCCTTCAACGAAAAGAAAAGTCGCGATTATCGGCGGCGGTCCCAACCGCATCGGCCAGGGTATTGAATTTGATTACTGTTGTGTGCACGCTTCTTTTGCCCTGCGCGAAGAAGATGTGGAAAGCATCATGATCAATTCCAATCCGGAAACGGTCAGTACCGATTACGACACATCGGACAAACTGTTCTTTGAACCGGTGACACTGGAAGATGTTTTGCACATTCTGCAGACGGAAAAACCGGAAGGCGTGATTGCGCAGTTCGGCGGCCAGACACCATTGAATCTGGCCAAGGGGCTGGAGGCAGCCGGAATAAAAATCATGGGGACATCGCCTGACGCTATTGACCGTGCCGAAAACCGCGACCGTTTTCAGGAAATCGTTACCAAGCTTAAATTAAACCAGCCCGACAACGACACGGCTCGGGATATTCCCAAAGCTCTGAAGGCTGCAGCCAGAATTGGCTATCCCGTTCTGGTAAGGCCATCTTACGTGCTGGGCGGCCGTTCCATGGAAATTGTCTATGATGATGAAACGCTGAAGTCATTTATGGAAAGAGCGATTCTGGTTTCACCGGATCACCCGATCCTGATTGACAAATTTCTTGAAGATGCCGTAGAAATTGATGTTGACGCCATCAGCGATGGAAAGACTACCGTTGTGGCCGGCATTATGGAACATATCGAAGAAGCGGGAATCCATTCCGGTGACAGCGCCTGCATCCTGCCGCCGATGACGATTTCCGCTGATCTTTTGCAACTGATCCGGAAACAGACAAAAATGCTGGCCAAGGAGTTACATGTTGTCGGTCTGATGAATATTCAGTACGCCGTCAAGGACGGCAAACTCTATGTGCTGGAAGTCAATCCGCGCGCATCCAGAACGATTCCTTTTGTCAGTAAAGCCATTGGCGTACCGCTGGCCAAGCTGGCCACAAAAGTCATGCTGGGGAATACGTTGAAGGAGCTGGGATTTACCATCGCGCCTCAACCCGGACATATTTCCGTCAAGGAAGCGGTTTTCCCTTTCAACCGTTTTCCAGATGTGGACATTCTGCTGGGTCCGGAAATGAAATCAACAGGCGAGGTCATGGGTATCGATCAATCCTTCGGCCTGGCCTTTGCCAAGTCGCAAATGGCAGCGGGATTTAGAATGCCCACGGAGGGTACGGTTTTTATCAGCGTTAACGATGATCACAAGGAGAGCATTGTCACCGTCGCGAAGACGTTTCAGCAAATCGGTTTTAAAATACTGGCAACGAAAGGCACGGCTCTGTACCTGCTGGAACACGGCATTGGAGCCGGCGTTGTTCTCAAGTTAAGCGAAGGTCGGCCGCACATTGTGGACTACATCAAAAACGGCGATATTCAGATCGTCATTAACACCAGCATCGGACGTAAATCGTCACAGGATGCTTCTCATATCAGACGAGGAGCGCTTGTTTACAACATTCTCTACACGACGACCCTTGCCGGAGCGCGCGCCCTGGCCGAAGCAACAGCCGCGATAAAAGAAAAGAGCTGGCAGGTTTGCTCCCTGCAGGAATATCAAAATAACTAAGGCAAAATTATATGACATCCTTATTTGATGAACAAACGGAAGAATTAGACCGACCCCGCGAAGAATGCGGGATTTTCGCTATTTACGATCACGAAGAAGCATCACGGATGACTTTTTACGGCCTTTTTGCACTCCAGCATCGTGGTCAGGAATCAGCCGGCATCGTCAGTTATGACGGATGCCAGGTCTGGGAACAAAAGGGCATGGGACTGGCCGCCGAAGTATTCAAGGAAGAAACCCTGCAAAAACTTCCCGGAAAAATGGCTATCGGACATGTCCGTTATTCCACAACAGGCTCTTCCACCATTTCCAACGCCCAGCCTTTTCTGGTTCACTTTGCCGGTGAATATTTCGCGCTGGCGCACAACGGCAATATTCTGAACGCGAATAAATTGCGCAAGGAACTGGAAAACAGCGGTTCCATTTTTCAAACAACCATGGATAGCGAGGTCCTCGTTCACCGGATGGCGCATCATATGAAAAAAGGCCTGGAAAAAGCTCTGGCAGCGGCACTTTCTCGCCTGGAGGGAGCATATTGCTTCATTATGATGACGCGGGATAAGATCATTGCAGCCCGTGATCCACGCGGTTTCCGTCCACTGGCGCTGGGGAAATTAAACGGCAGTTGGGTAATCGCTTCCGAAACCTGTGCTTTTGATCTGGTTGGCGCCGAGTATGTGCGCGATATCGAACCCGGTGAGGTTTTGATTATTGATTCCAAAGGCCTTAAAAGTATTAATCCCTTTCCGGCATTAAAGCATTGTCACTGTATTTTCGAGTTGATTTATTTCGCCCGTCCCGACAGTCAGATTTTCCGCCAGAATGTTTATCTCTGCCGCAAACGTCTGGGACATGAACTGGCTCGCGAATACAGGCCGGACATTAATCTCGTCATGCCCTTCCCCGACTCCGGTGTTTATGCGGCCCTCGGCTATGCCGAAGAAAGTGGACACCCTTTTGAAATGGGTATGATCCGCAATCACTATGTCGGCCGGACGTTTATTCAGCCTTCGCAGGCCATGCGTGATTTCGGCGTGCGAGTCAAATTAAATCCCGTCAGAGCTCTTCTGGAAGGTCAAAAAGTGATAATCGTCGAAGACTCCATTATCCGCGGCACAACGAGTCGCAACCGAGTTAAGAATCTGAGAAATATAGGGATCAAAGAATTGCACATGGCGGTAAGTTGTCCGCCGACCGTCTATCCCTGTCCCTACGGGATTGATTTTTCATCCAAGGGAGAACTTGTCGCCTCCAAACTGGAAAATGAAAAAGCCATTGCCGATTTTATCGGTCTGGATTCCATTCATTATCTTTCCGTGGACGGCATGGTAAAGGCAACCGGCCTGAATAAAGATTGTTTCTGTCTGGCCTGCTTTGACGGTAAATATCCCATCACCCCGCCGGAAACCATTGATAAGTTTTGCATGGAAATTAAATAGGTCTAATGAAATTATCTTTTACAAATTTCTTTCATTAATTCACATTTTTTCGTTATATTATATTCTAAACAGCATAATTAGAAAAACAGCGGCGCTTTGTTTTATACAATATATAATCATTTTTTTATACAGTTTACTTATAATTATAAAATCTTATTGTTCACAGCAAGGTTTGCTTATGAGAGAAGAAGGAAAGAGCGATCATTCAACCAACACTCCGGGAAATACTTCGATGGATGCCGTCAGCGGTGTTTCTTCAA
>CAYNWA010000003.1:78046-85220 GCA_964400795.1 uncultured Smithella sp. | reverse complement strand
TTTCTTTTTTCAGTTTTTTTGAAAAGTTTTCATCTCTGGAGTCTCTGAGATGGTTGATTCTGATTCTTCTCCCTGTTTTGATTCTGCTGAGGTATCCTGTAGATGATGGGAATGTTGATTTGTGGTGGCAAATGGCTCACGGCAAATACTATCTTACTCATCATACCTTTCGCATCGATATGTCGATTTTCTCCTGGACGCCGACAGATCCAACATGGATTTACAATACCTGTCTGGGAAGCATTGTCCTCTTTTTATTTTACAATTTCATGGGAGGGTTTGGGCTATGGGTTATGCAATGGCTCACATTCCTGGGTGTTTTTCTTGCTTTTTATCTTTTCCTGCGTCTGATCAATCAGCGTTTGGACATCAACAGCGTGACGGTTATCGCCGCAATCGGTTTTGCCTGCTCACCGGCGTGTCGTTTTTACAAGCCCGAATTATTTTCTCTGCTTCTATTTTGCTGGTCGGCATTGATCTTTTTTTATTTCAAGATAACGCGCAAAAAGTTTCTCCTTTATATTTACCCTATAATTTTTGCCTTTTGGGTTAATTTTCATGGGGCTTTCCTCGTTGGCATCGTTTTTCTTCTGCTAACGTTTGTCGGAGAAATCTTGAATAAGATTTTCTTTCCTCGCGAATCATTGGATATGGAAGAACTGATTCATTTTGGACTGGCTATTGTCTTATCTTTGGCAGCTACGCTGATTAATCCATACGGCATAAATTATCTATGGAGTCTTTATCCATCATTAATCAGTACGATCACTTTTCAGAACTATTCGGGATTGCACGAAGAATTTATCATGGCCTATCAGAGCCTATGGCAATTCTTAAATCATTTTAGCGTCAAATTTTTCAGTGCCTCTTTTACAGCATGGATAATGACTTTAATGATTGTTTTTATTTTAGGTCTCGCCATTTATGATTTTCTGAAGAAAAAATCTTGTGATTTTTCTCTCGTAATCATGAGCGTGGCTTTATACTGGAAAGGCATGGAGACAAGCCGGGCAAGTTATTTTTTCCCGGTTTCATTTTTCTTCATTTTCTTTTATTTGTTAACGCAAAGATTAAAACTGAAGAACATTTATAGCAAAGCAACCATCTTTTCTTTGTTGGTTTTTATTTTCTTTTTTATCAGTATTTCTTATATGAATATAAGGTACAACGTTGACCATAAATGGTTTGGCGCCGGCCTGGAGAATTCCGTACCGGTTCAGGAAGTTGCTTTTTTAAAAAAATACAGGCCGGAGGGTATGATATTCAATGATTATGCCATCGGAAGCTATTTATTGTGGGCCCTGTATCCTGATTATAAGGTTTTTATTGATCCACGCGGAGGCTTACTTTACAATCAAATTTTTGGAGATTATATAAAATTCACTTCCAAACCGTTAACCGGCGAAGCTATCAATCTCTTTACCAAGAAGTATCCTTTCAAGATGGCGATCATCAGTCATCAACCGCTGGTTTTGAGCCTCCTCCAAGAAAGCAATGAATGGCATCTTTTATACTTTGAAAAGCATGCCGCTATCTTGATTCACCAATCGCTGTTTCCTGCCATCATTGCAAAAATGAGTAACGACATTAAGGATCCGAATATACTATTAAAAAGCATAAACAGCCCTTCGCGCTTCCAAGATACACGGAATCCCAAAATACTGCTCAATGTTTTTAATTATTATGTTCGGATAAATCCTCAAGCAGGACGCTATATCTATGACCTATTCCAGAAAAATGTCAGTGATTATTTCAAACTTAAACAAGAATACCTTGAAAGGATGGAATTTGAGATACGCCAGCAAGAACAGATTTCTCATAAGAAACCCGACGAAACCTTCTTAGGGTCATCAGGGGATATGAATAATGTTTTACAGAATTACCCGGCCGACTAATTCTGTTTGTTTTATACTTCCTTATTTTTAAACACTTATCTAAATTTTCAGGACTTGCCCGGCTTTTCAAAAAGGCTTACGCAGTTCTTGCCTCTGTGTTTTGACGCATACAGAGCCTCATCCGCCGCGTGAATCAGTTCTTCTTTTTCTTCGGCATGATCAGGATACGTGGAAACTCCCAGGCTGATGGTCACATGTAATTTTTGGTTCTCATGAGGTATTTCTACCTGGGCAACACTTTCTCGTACGCGTTCAGCGAAAATCATGGCCTGGCGGGAATCCGCCTCGGGCAGTATCATGACAAATTCTTCACCGCCATAGCGGGCGGCAATATCTTCAGAGCGGGAGATTTTTTTTGCAGCAGCGGCCACGTCCTTTAAAACCCTGTCTCCAAGCTGATGGCCATAGGTGTCATTAAAAGATTTAAAGTTATCAATATCCATCATAATCAACGAAAATTTCTTGTCATGACGCTGTGAACGCTTGATTTCCTGATCCAGAAGCAATTGGAAATATCGATGCACAAACAGCTTGGTCATGCCATCGGTCGTAGCCAATTCAAAAAGTCTCGCATTTTCGATGGATATAGCGGCCTGAACAGAAAAGCTCCGGAGTATTTCGAGGCGTTCCGGCGTAAAGGCATTTTCGCTCAAATTATTTTCCATGTAAAGAATGCCCGATATTTTACCCTTACTCATAATCGGGGTACAGAGAATGGATTTACACTTTACCCGCATAATATAGGGGTCGCTCGTAAAGAGACCTTCCTTCGAGGCATTACCGAGCACGATATCTTCTCCACTGTTATAGACATAATGAACAATAGAACGGCAGATTTCAGAGCAATCATTCAGCGCCATGGATTGCATGACCATAAATTCGTTTTTATCTATATCTTCGCTGGCTTCAATAATCAATTCACCATCAGATTCCAGAATCAAATAGCCACGCTGCGCCCCGGCATTCGTAATGGACTCATGCATGATTTTCTGCAGGAGGCGGTCCAGGACAATTTCGCTGGAAATAATTTGGGAAACTTTCATGGCTGTCGACAGGTCAAGCATTTTCGCGCTGCTTGTCGTTTCGGTGGCACCACTGATCGTCAAGCTACCCGAAGAGCCTTTCACCGTTGTGCTGCCTGTAGAGTCTCTCATACTTATCGTTCCCGTCACTTGCTTCTGCTCACGAGGGATCAACGACGCATATTTTTCTTCCAGCTCTTTGGCTTTGTCTGAAGCACCCCATAACGAATAGCATCGGTGAGCTTGCTGCATAAAAAAGCCCGCTTCATCCCTGGACGCAGATTCGAGGTATAAAAGCGCCAGACGTTCACAGGCAATGGCCTCCTCCTGCCGGTATCCATTTTTCCGGGCGCCTTCGATAGCCTCATGGTAAAGATGCTGAGCCTTGCGAAAGCGTCCTCTGATTTTCATCATCTCCGCAGCCATAAGATGATATTTATGCCGGAAATTTTCCGGACAGGATCTTGCCCATCCGAGCATTTTCATCTGGTTGGCTTTCAAACGGATCCAATATCTTGCTTTCGTCAAGGCATCCGCCTCAGCATAAGAAGCCGTAAGGATCAGCGAATAGTATAAATAAAATTCCGGTATATGGAGATTGCCCAATGCGGTTTTTTGTCTCACGATCCGATGCATAAGCGGGATAAGACGACGGGCTTTTGAGTATTCACCAAAAAGATATTTGATTCTTAATCGGACCAGCGAAAAATAAAATGTTCCGAGCATGTTTTTTTCAGATTGATAATAATTGGCCTGTTCATCTTCATCAAATCCATCGCCGTTTAAACTTCCTCTGCCTTCCGTCAGGCCTTTAAGACAGAGACACATACGCGTATTTTCCTTGTAGTTACGGGCGATAAAAGGATCTTTAACGCCCAGTTGAAAATCTTTGTATTTACTATATTCTTCCAGAATGTCGTCAATGTTGTCTCCCAGCATGAGGCGGGTCATACCGATCAGATTCACACTGTGTCCGCTGAATAGAAGGTCACCGTTTTCAATCCCGTTCTTATAAGCACTTCTGAAATAATTCAGATCACTCCGGGCATGCTTCTTCCAATGCTGTATAAACATCGGGAAAGCAAATTCCACACGGCATCTGTTTTTCATGTCGGCAATCTTTTCATTGGTCTTTAATGCCGCTAATCCGAATCGATGGCCATGCTGATAAAAGCCCAGCGATGAACCGACAATAGACCCCATGGCAATGTAGGCAAAGGGAGAATATTCAAAATTGACTTCGTAATCCAGCAGTCTGTAAACACCGTTGATGGCGATAAAGGCAAATAAATTCGGATTGGCGTAAAACGCGACCGTACCGGTGTGAATCGCCAGGTACGCGTATGATAACATTTCCCACAACTCTATCTCCGGATGATCAAACGATTTTGAAGGATGCGCTGCCAGATAATCGGCAGCTATTATCTTCGATTCCTCCAAATTATTCGGCATGGGAGCATATTGCATGTCAATCAAATCTTCTATTTTTTTGCGGCCGAATTTTATTCTCAGCTTCAAAAGTTCCAGTCCCACTCTGGCGTCGCTGACCTTGCCCGGCAGATTAATGCCGAGCATTTTCATTCCCTCGATGCCCACCCGCAGGGCATCTTCATAGTTTCCCTGAGTTGTGTATAATATGATCATCAACGTGTGAACATTGGCCCTATCAATATTTGATTTAACGTTTCTAACAATCATATCAAATATTTTTTCGGCTTCGCTAAAATTCAAATTGAGATATTCGCATTCTATGGCTTCCCGGTAGATGGAATAGGTCAGTTCGTAATGACTCTTCCAGGAATACTCCGGCAGGAGTCCCATGGCTGTTTTTAGATAAGATGAAGCCGAGGCATACGCTGTTGATTTTTTCGATTTCTGAGCGGCTTGCAGGTTAAGCTTCGCCAGCATCATTTCCTCATCGGTTCCGCTGACGAGTCTGATTCCCCGGTTCAGCTGATCAACGATATAAAATATTTTTTCATTGAGATTTTCAGCATCGGTTTTTCTAAGCACGTTCATACCGATGCGGTAATGCATGGCTTCTTTTTCATTTTCAGGAATCGTTGAATATGCCGCTTCCTGAATGCGGTCATGGAGAAATTTATACATATTCCCATGAAGACTGATCATATCCTCCTGAATCGCCGAGGTAAGGTCGACAAGGGTTTCGTCTATGGATTTCCCGGATACGACAGATAAGGATTCAAGATCAAACCGGTTGCCAATGCAGGCGCATATCTTTAATATGTCCTGGGTATTCTTCGGAAAATGCGAAATTTTTTCCGCCATGAAGTCGATGACGTTTTCGGTCACCTGCAGTTGCCGGACTTTATTGATATCCCATTCCCATCCGGTTCTGGGATTCAGTTCCAGGAGATGATTATCGTAAATATTCTTTAAGAACTGGATAACAAAGAAGGGATTCCCGGCTGTTTTCTTGTTGATAAGCTCGGCAAGAGGCAGCGATCGTTCCGCTTCGCATAACAGCACATTCATAATGATCAGATTGATGCTGTTCACATCCAGAGGTCCGAGTTTGATGTTGTGTATTTTTCTTCCCTTCTGGATAATTTTATTAAGAGACAGCGTGAGAGGATGGGCATCATTGGTCTCATTATCCCGGTAGGCACCGATCAAAAACAGATATCTTGTTTCGTAAGTGGTCATTAAGTTTTCCAGAAACTTCAAACTGGCCTGGTCCGCCCACTGGAGATCATCGAGGAACATGACAAGGGGATGTTCCTCTGTCATAAAAACATTGATGAAATTTTGAAATACCAGATTAAATCTGTTGATCGTTTCGTCAGGACCCAGCAACGGCAGGTCGGGCTGTTTGTGAATAATCAGCTCCAGCTCCGGTATCACATCAGTAATCACCTTCCCGTTTGGTCCCAGTGCAGCGATTAGTTTGTCCCGCCATGATTTTATTTTTTTCTCACTTTCGGAAATGATCTGCCGGATGAGCCCCTGAAGCGATTGAATGATCGCACTGTAGGGAACATCTTTTCTAAATTGATCATATTTACCGAAAATAAAATAACCCTTTTTGGCAATAATCGGTTTGTAGATTTCGTTCACCAGAGCCGATTTCCCTATTCCCGGCTGGCCGGTCACCAACATGACCTCGCTCAAACCCTTGCATGTCCGTTCAAAACATCTCATTAATTCGATGCGTTCATTTTCGCGATCGACAAGACTTCGAGGAATATTAAAACGTATGGAGATATCTTTCTTAGCTATCGGGAATTCATCAATCCTGTTCTTTTCCTGCAGCTGTTTCAGGCATTCATCAAGATCCGCCATCAACCCCAGACAATTCTGATATCTCTCCTCGGGATTTTTCGACAACAGCTTCAGCGTGATGGCGTCCAACACAGGGGGGATGGAAGCATTCAAAATACTCGGAGACAAAGGCTGGCGCGCGATGTGCGAGTGAATCAATTCCATGGGATCATTGGATTTGAACGGAACTTCACCGGTCAGCATTTCGTAAAACGTTGCGCCCAGAGAGTATATATCTGTGCGGTAATCAACACCTCTGTTCATCCTGCCGGTTTGCTCAGGCGACATGTATGAAAGGGTCCCTTCAATAACATCAGAATTGTATAACTCGTCATTCGCATGCGTTAATACCGCTGAAATTCCGAAATCCGTTATTTTGACTTCACCCTTTTCCGGATTAATCAGAATGTTGTCCGGTTTGATGTCCAGATGAATGACATTATTCTTGTGAATGTATCCCAGGGTTTCGGATACTTTTGACGAAATTTTTAAAAATGATTCTAAATCGAGCTTGCCTGTTCTGAGAGTCTCTTTCACCGATTGTCCGCCAAAATCTTCTTCAATGATGGCATACTGGTTATCATGCTCGACCAGATCATATATTTTGATGATATTTTCTATATTGAGTTGTCTGACGAGGCTATATTCCTGTTTAAATCGCGCAATTTCAGAAGGGGTGGGACATGCGGTTTTCAGTAACTTAATGATTAACGGCTGCGTTTCATTTTCCTGATGCCCGCGATAAATAATCGAATTCCTGGTTTCGTGTATCTTTTCCTGCAGAATGTAATTTGAAAATTTTTCCATATAATTTTATATAATAGAAAACTTATACATTTTCAAATGTTCTTGAACAAAATACTTTAAATCTTAGAAGTGGTTTAATCAGTTATATAAACCTTTTCTATCTTTTGAGCAAGCATCAAAGTGTTATTACGCTCCGGCCATAAAGAACATATAAGTTTAGTTGACATT
>CAYNWA010000003.1:69276-78036 GCA_964400795.1 uncultured Smithella sp. | reverse complement strand
TTTTTTATATTTAAAATAAAAGAAATACAATTTCTGCCATGATCAAAGGACAGCTAATTATGCAAAAATATTATGAAATAAACGCTCCTGCGGTGATTAGTGAACCGATGCAAGAGGAAATGGTCGTCATTAATTTGGAAAATGGCTGTTATTACAGCCTGAACAAAATGGCCGCCATCCTCTGGAGTCAATTAGAGCAGGGTTGCTCTGTAAAGCATATCGCTACCCAGATATCACAAATATATGGCAGCAAAGAAAATTTAATTCTTTCTGATTTTACAAGCTTTGTCGATCTTCTGATTGAAGAAGGATTGATCAGAGAAAGAGATATCGGAAATGGAAACGTGCTTTCTTTGGAGAAAAGGAAGGGAGAATTTTACGTAGCGCCAAGTTTTGAAAAATATTCCGATATGCAAGAAATGTTGCTGCTAGACCCGATTCACGAAGTTTCCGAGGATGGATGGCCTCATCAAAAAAAGAAATAATGAATGACTGTTTTTGAATCTTTTATACCGGAAATATTTTCATATTTCGAAAATGCAAAAGTCGCATCTGATTTAAGATCACGCACTTTTTCGCTTTGTGAAAAGAAATTTCGTATCAACTACTCTTCTGAAATGCTAGAGAATTATCTTTTTAAAGCATTTGAACATTTAGAAGACATTGGAACTAATCATTCTTTAATATATCAAATATTTGCCTGTGATGGAAACATCTTAAAAAAAGATTTACCCGGATGGAAAAAAATTGAAGAATTATCAGGCTCGGAGAAAAAACTCGTAATATATAATAAAGATTCTCTTCACATTCTTTACAATCCCGACAGTCAGATTTTTAGTATGGTTGATACGTTATCAGGTCGTGCCTGGTACTATGTGACACGGGCGTCAAGAATTCCTTTCTATGAAAAGGCTGCCCCCATGCGGATGATCTTGCATTGGTTGTGTGAGATGTTTGGTTCGACAATGGTTCATGCCGCAGCGATAGGCTATCACTCAAAGGCAGCTCTGCTGGCTGGACGCAGCGGTACCGGGAAATCAACCACAGCACTGCTGGCGGCGCAAAACGGATTTCGCTTTCTTGGTGATGATTACGTGGTGCTGGATAACTCCATTAAGCCAGTTGTTTTCAGTGCCTATAATAGTATCAAATTTAGATGGGATATGTTGGAGCGGCTCTCATTGTCAGAAACGCTGATTGTTAATGATCCCGAAAAGGATGAAAAGGGTTATTTTTATATGCAGCGGATATGGAATAACAACTTAATAAGGAAGATGCCGCTAGAGATGATATTATTACCAATGATAGAAAAACGAAGTAAAACAACTTTTACACGTATTTCACCAGCAAGAGGATTGCTCGCTTTGTCGGCCAGTTCCATTTTCCAGATGCCCGGTAGTGGCCAGACGACGTTAAAAAGACTGGCGGATATTCTCAGAGATATTCCAGTCTATCAAATGTCTATGGGAACGGATAACTTTGAAATTTTAGAATCTTTGAAATATTTCATGAGTAAAACATGAAAATGAGGACAAATTGAATCATCCTAGGGTTAGTGTAATTATTCCTGTTTATAACGGAGAAAGTTTTCTGGCAGAAGCAATTAAAAGCGTCTTCGATCAGGAATACAAAAATCTGGAATGTCTTGTAATTGATGATGGCTCTAAAGACAGCAGCGCAGCCATCGCCAAAAAGTTTGAACAGATTATCTATATTTATCAGGAAAATGCCGGCGTGGCAGCAGCCAGGAACCACGGCGTGCAAAAAGCCTCTGGTGATTACCTGGCATTTCTCGATGCAGATGATATCTGGGATTCGGAAAAGCTAAATATGCAGATCAACTACATGGAAGAAAATCCGGATATAGATTATTCATTAACCAAACATAGTTTATTCCTAGCGGAAGGATTAAGTGGAGTTCCTCTATGGGTGCGAACGAGTCATTTTGAAAAAGAAATGGTTGCCTATCTTCCCAGCTCTTTGATCGTTCGCAGGAAAGCTTTTGAAATCGTTGGTAATTTTGATGAAAGTTACCGAATCGCCGATGACAGTGACTGGTTTTTAAGAGCAAGGGATGCCGGAATCAAATTGGGAATTGTCGAAAAAAATCTTCTTCGCAAGCGTATACATCCCCAATGCCTGACAAGTCAAATGGAAGTGACAAGAAAAGAAATGATGAAATCGATTAAAGCGTCCTTGGAGAGAACCAAATACATCGATAAGGTCAGTGTCATTATACCGGTTTATAACGGAGAAAGATATTTAAAGGAAGCCTTGGACAGCGTGCTAAACCAGTCATTAAAACCTTTTGAGGTTGTGGTTATCGATGATGGCTCAACGGACTCAACAGCCGAAATTGTTGAACAATACGGGAAGGACATCATCCTGATTAAGAAAAACAACGGTGGCGCAGCAGCAGCCCGCAATGATGGTGTAAAAATGGCAACCGGTGACTATATCGCTTTTCTGGATGCCGATGATTATTGGGACAAGCAGAAGCTTGCCTTACAGTTGCATGAAATCAAAAAACCTGGATCAGCCAATATGATTTTTTCAATGATTACTCAATTTCACAGCCCTGAAACTGGTTATGATTTCCGGCAACGTTTTCAATGTTCCAGTCATCCGGCAAATGGAGCATTACCGGGCACATTGCTGATGAAGAGAAATGAGTTTCTGAAAGTTGGGCTTTTTTCGACAACATATAAAACAGGTGAATTTGTTGAATGGTATCAAAGAGCAATGGAAAAAGGAATGACTTCGGTATTTTTACCGAAGGTTTTAATGCATCGAAGGATTCACCCCATGAATCATGGAATTGTGCACAAGCAGCACCAAGGCGATTATGCCCGTATTGTTAAGGAAATGCTGTTGCGTAGAAAGAAGAAGGAAGCCGATGGTTAAATCCGATGAGCTTTTGCTTTTACATGCAATATTAGAAAAAAACGACGGCAAATCCATCGCATATTATATGCAATGGACCGAGGCTGTAGAGTTCGACAAAGTCGAGGGAGGCAGTTTCAGACTCTTGCCGCTTTTGTACAAAAGATTAGCTTTAATTGACGAAACGGTCCCACATCTAAACAAATTAAAGGGTATTTATCGTCATTACTTGTATAGAAACAGTTTACTCTTCCACAAGGTCTTTAACGCTTTAACAGAACTAGAGAAAATGGGAATATCGGTTATTGTGTTAAAAGGCGCAGCTCTTATTGCGGCTTATTACAAGGACATTGGCGCCAGGCCTATGGATGATGTCGACCTTCTAGTAAGGGAGCAGGATGTTGAAAAAACGCTACAATTTCTCATTGAATCAGGTTGGCAGAGAAAATTTAGTTCATCGGTCAGTAAGCCTGTAAAACATACTCACGCTATCGGCCTACTAAACCAGGAAGGACAAGGACTGGATATCCATTGGCGAGCTTTTTATGAATGTCCCTGGAAAGAAGCAGATCTGTTGCTTTGGAAACAATTGGAAACCATTACATTTAAAGGATCAACCATCAGAATTTTGAACCCTACATTTCAGATTCTGAATAACTGTTCTCACGGCATTCGCTGGAATCCTATTTCTTCAATCCGCTGGATTGTCGACGTTTTGTTGATTATGGAAAAAAGAGCAGACGCGATAGATTGGGAGCTCTTGGTGTCGGAATCTGTCGCACGCAAGTTCACATTAACCATGCTCCATACGCTCGGATTTTTAAAATCACAATTCAACGCCCATATTCCTGAAGACGTTTTAAATAGTTTGGCCGCACGGCCTAAAGATCCCCAAGAATATCATTTGCTCAAAATACTGACATCACCACCAAGCTTCGGTAACATGCACCATAAATGGCTGATACACTGCTATAGTATGGGAACTGCTACTTTTTGGGAAAAAGCTGCTTCGTTTCCTGATTTTTTAAAAGAATATTGGAGTCTGCAATCAACCCACCAGCTACCGCTTTATATTATGAAAAAAACCTATTGTAAGCTGATCGAACGTCATAAAAATATTCCAAAATCATATGGGAAATTATGACATCTGGATTAATACCAAAAAATCTTTCGGAACATTAAACAGAAAGTGCGTTGACGATATAGTTATCTTAACCAATGAGATAAGTCACGTCCAATGAGATCCTGGGTCCGAAGAATATCTTCGCGGTATAATGCGATAAGATCTCTTCGCAGCGCAGGGTCAAGAGGAGGAGCTACAGTGCGGGTGAGCAGTTTAAATTGATTTTCTGCATATCCATTAACAGGCTTGGGGAAATGTCTGATGGCTCTGATTAGAAAGTTCTCGGCTCTTCTAATGAATAATGATGCCGATTCAAAACGCGGCCATCCAGCAGGATTATGGCGAACGGACATGTCCGGAACAAAACTATCATCAACACCGATAAATCGAAAAATATCCTGTATCAATTGAATTGGATTTTGTTGTAAGTCGTCGTAGAGATAAATTTTTATTTGTTCACGAGGAAAGCTTTGGAAATAATGATTTAATGATTCAAAATAAAAGCTCTCTAAAAAATCACGACGTTGTCTTCCGTCAATCTTGCGAACCGCACTTCTTGTTTCAAGCTTAAGAGAGCACTGGAAATCCACTTCTTCTTCACGTCCTTTGTTTACCAGACCGACAAAACTAGAATAGGCGCGATCAGCCGGATGTCGCAATATAGTTATGAGCTTCGCTTCAGGTGTGTATTTCTTTATGCCTCGAATAGTTTGAACTGGAAAGGCCAAATAACATGGCGAAACATCCCCGCGTGCAGGAAAAATGTCTGTACCTGCAAAAAGGTCTTCATATTCGGTCAGCGATTGTATTTTCCATGGTAGCGAAGCAAACTCAATCGGAGACAATGGTAATTCCTGGTGTCCCGCGTAGGTCAGAAAACGAATTTCCTTGATCTGACTCATGAATACCTGGGGATGCTGTTTTAAATAATGATGAATAGAGGTTGTGCCCGCCTTGTATGCACCCAAGATAAGAAATGTTGGTCTTAGTCCAGTTTCTACGCTGCGCATCCATCACCTCATTTCTATAAAAAAATATAAGTTCTGAATTTATAAAATTGTTGATTCCGCATGTCAATTACTAAAGAGGAAAATGTCTTCCATAAAAATTCTATGCTACAAAACGAAAGAGGCCGCAAATTTGTAACTTGCGACCCCTTGATTTTAGATGGTGGGTCAGGGCAGAATTGAACTGCCGACACTCGGATTTTCATGGCGAAAAAGCTAATAATATCTATGCCTTGTATTCAGGTCTGATTTCCCAAAAGTCTTGAAAAATAAGTAAAAATCTTAAATCAGTTTTTTCTCGTTATTCTAATAAATTCCTCTTTTTTCTGATAATTCTATCACGATTTTATCACATTGGAGACTATTCGTTTGTTATGTCGTAATGCATGGTTTAAAATCCGAACCATTTTTTAAACTTTTGGATGTAATCCATTTTTTGTGAATCTAATGCTTTCTCATAAAATGGAGCTATCCGTATTGAGATGGTTTTGCCGTCTTCCCATGGCCACCATGCACAAAAAATAAAATAATCTTTGTTTGTATCCGAGGTCAAAAGTATCTGACCAGGCCAAAGCCTGCCAAGATATCTAACGATATGCTGAACAGTATCAGGTGCTCTCTTAATATTAGATCTGTTCCATACCGTGCTGAAATATTGTTTCAAGATTATACAAATCTCATCTTTTTTTTCTATGTCAAACTCAGCTAAAGCCGTGGCATACCGACTATCCCATTTCCAATATAACACACCTTCAAATGCGTTTATTATTATTTTACAATGATCCTCTGTTTCTACTTGATCTCGAAATGAAACACTTTTAGATAAGCGCACGTTATCGAAATTAAGCCATGCTCTCGCCTCATTAATATCAGTAAAACATTTGACTTTCATTCCGGCGTTTAATGATGTAGCTTCGTGATAACGTTCATAGACATCTTGCTCGACAACATCCACAATAGCAAGTTGAATCCTATACATATGGGGCGGATAACTTCTGACTCTCAGATATGTATCTGTAATACTCAAACGGCCATCAAGATCACTAACATTTATTATTACTTTATTTATATTATTGTTTTTAACAAGGTCACTTACTTCATTTGTCATATTCAAGCCATCACTTTCCGTTAATTTACCCGTTAAAACAATTTCAAGAATGCCTTCATTTACGGACGGTGAAATAATATATTTGGTATTATTTGCCATCTATAATGTCCTTCGATGTACAGATTTTTCTGGGAGTGAAAATGCTAGAAAAATGGTTTTCTTTTTTACATATTACCTTCGTCTAAGACACAAGGGCCAAGTTTAGTAATCGAAAAAGATGGCTTTATCCATTCTCTTTTCTTACAATTTTTTTTGTAGTCTTTTGCTTCATTTTTCTTGAAACCGGTAATGAAAGAACTGTTAAATATAATAATATGTCTTTGATTATTTTTATCTGGTTCTTGCCTATACATTTCTATCCTCCAAACAATAAACCTTAGCCAAAGATTGCTCGGTGATTAAAGAATTCTTCACTTAATTAGTGCAAGAGTAACCAAATTTGCTTATAAAACAATACCGAATAGTTTCGGAGGGAATACGGATTTAAAATAGGTATTATGAAAATTTCATTAGAAATGCTCTAAGATTGGCTTTACTATTTTTTATGCCCAACTTTCTGCGAAGACTTTCTCTATGACAATCAATGGTTTTTACTGATATTTTCAGAATATCGGCAATTTCTTTGGTGGTATTTCCATGCCGTACCAAATCCGCCACTCGCAATTCTTGCGGTGTAAGATTGAAAGAAGCATGGGAAACATTGCGCAGAAAAGGCAAAGTAATTTTTTTTGTTTTCTCTTCAATAATCTTAAGATAAGTTTTCTGATTATGGGTCAAAGATCCTTTTCTCAATTTTTCAATATAAGGAATGATGGAAGCTTTAACATTCGTAAGAATATTTTCTTCAATTTGGATTCGGTCCTCATCTCTTTTATTGAGCAGTACTTTTAAAGCAGCGTTCATGTCCTCAAGGTTTCGGGATTTCGCATATAGCTCTTCCTCGCTTTTCTTCAAGAAATGCTCATTTCGCTTGCGTTGTGTAATATCCCTAATAATCATGCTGGTTTTTTTCTCGCCTCTAGCATCACAAAACACCTTTGAAGAAACTTCTACCGGAAATTTTTCACCATTGACACGAAGCATTCTGAATTCCGCGGTCTCCCCTCCTAAGATTTCTCTTTTTTTCAAGGCCATTTTAAGACAAGGATCCGTCATATCCACCAACCCGGCACGCCCTGCTTTTTTAATTTCATGAACGGAGCGGCCGAACATCTTACAGGCTGCCGTATTGGCATCAATAATAGAACCATCCGGTCGCGTCAATAATATTGCGTCCATTGAATAATCAAAAAGAGACCGATATCTCTCTTCGCTCTCCCGAATTGCTTCCTCAGCTATTTTACGTTCGGTAATATCGGTATTGAAGCCATACCAGGTGATACTGCCATCAGACATTTTTTCCGGTGTTGAATTGCCAAATCTCCATTGGACTGATTTGCCCGGAAGTTGCACACGATATTCGCAAGTCCAGATGGTCATATATTTGGCTGAGTATTCGACGGAATCCAGAAATTTTTTTAAATCTTCAGGCAGTATTACTTTGATGATTGGAGATATATCTTCGCGGACATCTTGCGGCGTGCAACCATAAAGCTCCCGGATAGCCTCTGTAGCAAATGGCGCAAAATACGTTCCATCAGGTCTTCTGGTAAACTGATAAATCATTCCTGGCACACAATGAAAAAGGCGCTTTAGCCTTATGTCGCGTTCGTAAAGTTCTTCCGCCATCATTTTGAATTCTGTCTGATCCTTATGCAGACCTATAATGCCTATAACATTACCACTATCATCTTTTATAGCATCAGCATGCTGCTGAGCTTTGAAAATATTACCACTTTTCGATATAAATTTTGCTTCTCCTGTCCAGGAGCCTCCTCCGATAATAGTATTCAATACTTTATTCCCAAAAGCCTTGTCGGCGTAAATCACAGGCACGCCACCGACAGCGGCAAGTTCTTCAGTCGTGTATTCAAAAAGTTCCGTAAATGCTTTATTCTGATAAAAGTGATGGCCCAGCGAATTAGATATTCCTATGGCATCACTCGATCTTTCTAATGCCTCCTTTATGAGAAGAAGTTTTTCATCATTCGGTTTGAACGATTTTCCGTAATTTTGTTCTTTAGTATCTTTGTTGGGGCTTTTATATATTGATTTTTTTATTTTTTTCCTATTCATATGATTGCCTTATCGATATAGGATAATATTTTTATCAGCTTGATTTAGTTTTTTATTAATGATCTTTCTGACGATTCATAAACGGCATCTGATATCGACAAATCAGACTAAATGTTTACATACTATTTTCTTTGTTTTAAATTATTAAATATTTACGGCACATCTATTTCAGTGCACTTTTCAATTTCTAAAAATTTCCAGATCAAGATTATATCAAGCTGCCTGTTAAAATGTCTGTCGCGACAATTATTCATATTTTTCAATGTCAGTCAATTCAAATATCCCTCAAACGGGGGGGGGGGGGGGGTAATTTCCGTTAAAGGTACTACTAAAAGTTAGCTAAGTTTTTATGAAAGTCCGTTTTTGACTATTTTTAAGGGTCGGCATCCATTTACACCCTATTTAAAGGAAGGTAAAAATGAGCTCCCACCAAGCTCGTGGGGGCGGGTACCTTTTTCTAAAAT
>CAYNWA010000003.1:56176-69258 GCA_964400795.1 uncultured Smithella sp. | reverse complement strand
ACTGCCGACACTCGGATTTTCAGTCCGATGCTCTACCGACTGAGCTACCGACCCTCTCGATTAAATCAATCCTGAAAAATCTTGCAACCGTCTATAGAATAAGATGCCTTTTGTCAAGGTATTTTTTCCTTGCATTTGAGCACTTTAGCCGTCTAATTATCATTATTTTCAGGGGGTTTTACCATCTGCGCAGTCGAATCTGAAATGGAATTCCCGGCGATGGAAAGCCCCGCGGTTTGGTCTGCGCCATCCTTTATGATGACAACCGTGTTGGCTATTTTGTCATGCCACCCCTGTTTTTTCCTGTCAAAACCGATCCAAATATAACCCAGACAAAAAACGATGCTTGAAACCAGATAACCCACCGATCTCAGAAAGGCAATGCCGAAGGAAATCCGGCTGCCGTCGATAGAAACGACCTGCAGGCCAAGAAGCATTTTACCTGGTGTACGCCCTGTGGATCCGTGAAAATAGGTAAAATAAGCAATGTTTATCAATGTTGAAAAAAGCCAAAACCATAGGGTATATGAAACCATTATTTCAGGATTGCCGATTTTTGCCATCCAGGCATTACTGCCGCCGGATATTGTTCCGGCAAAAAAGGCCACTCCCGCAATAAACATCAAAGTAATGAAAACAATACTGATAATAAATCCGTCAATCATATAAGCGATCAAACGCCGCCAAAAGCCGGCATATCTATAAAAAGCCATTTTTCACCTCCTGTGATTTTTTGCTGAAGATTCCTTTTTCGTATTGGATGATGGATATTATTGCCGCCGCCGCTGTTTCCACTTTTAAAATTTGTCTGCCTAAACTTACGGAAATCAATCCTGATTCTTTTGCTCTAGCAATCTCATGCTTGGAAAAACCGCCTTCCGGCCCGACAACGACAAAAAAATCTTTCGTATCGGAAAGACGTTTGTCATGCAAAACGTCTTTAACGGTTTTTTGGCATTCCTCCTCCCAGAAGATCAGTTTCAAAGCATCTTTTGATGCCAGAGCAAGCATGTCAGAGAAGCAAGAAACTTTCGATACCTGAGTCATGTAACAACTGTGGCTTGATCGAGCCGCCTCCATGGCAATCTTTTGCCATCGGGCGACTTTTGAAGAACTTTTTTCTTCGGCAATGCGCACAACCGATCGCGCAGAATCAAAAGGAATGATCATATCTGTTCCCAGCTCAGCGGCTGTTTTGATAATCGCATCCATTTTTTTTGCTTTCGGAATGGCTTGGGCAAGCGTGATATTTATTTCCTTGTTTGTTGACGGTATTAGTTTTCCTAATTCTATCAAAACGTTTTTTGCCGTATAGCTTTTTATTACAGCTTCAAATTCCCGACCAAAGCCGTCGAATATTTTTATCCGGGCCCCCTGTTTCAGGCGCATAATCTGTTTCAGATATTTTAAGTTATCCGCTCCCAGTTCACAGGCCTTACGGTCTCCCAAAGCTTCCGGACTGTATATTCGGGGTATAGTCAAAACTGAATTATCCTTAACATGTTATTATTAAGATGACATGCCGTAATGATTAGTCATTCGCAGAGTTCTTTTTGAGTATGTAACAGACCCATTCCTTCTCCGTGATCTTTTTGTGCAGAGTCAAGGGATCTGTTATAAATTCTTTTTCGATATTCGTCGCATCCTGCTCGATAATTCCTGAAATGATCATATATCCATCCGGCAACAGTAATTGCGTAACATGAGATCGAAGCGCCAGGAGTAAGGTCGACGTCAGATTGGCAATGATTAAGTTACGGGGCTTGTCGATTGAAGATGCATTCTTGTTTAACGTGCGTAAAGATGTTTGGACATTATTAATGACTGCGTTTTCGCCGGCGATCTCGACAGCCTTTCTGTCGATATCGGCGCAAATGACATCCTGTGCTCCCATCTTGGCGGCGGTAATACCGAGGATGCCTGTGCCACAGCCGACATCCAGAACTTTCCACTCTTTGATGGAACGATCATTCATAATAACGTCTTCCACGGCTTCAATGCACATTCTGGTGGAAGCGTGCTGGCCGGTCCCAAAAGCCATTCCGGGATCAATTTCAATGACGATATCACGGCTGTCGGGCGTGTATCTTTCCCATGTCGGTTTAACAATAATGTTTTTGCTCACCCTGATGGGTTTGAAATATTTTTTCCACTGTTCTCCCCAGTTGGGATCGCAGATGATTTCGGTTTTAAAAGATGGCTTCTCCAGATTGGGAAATATTTCCGCAAGGCTTTCCAAATATTTCTGAAGCGCGGCTATTCTTTTTTCACTTCTGCTATCCTGCGGAAAGTAGGCTTTAAGCACTTCTTCATTAGCGGTCGCCGGAAAATCTCCGGAAGCAGTCTGCGGCGCAAGTGATTCCTGAAAAACACCCTGAACACCGGCTTCGGTAAGAAAATTCCCGATAGCTTCCATCTGCTCCGGGGGAGCAGATATTTCGACTTTCAGCCACTTGCCCGTTTCTTTTTCTGTCATGAAAATACTGTCCGGTTTTTTTAATACGTATATATTTTTTTACGCAATATTTCAAGCGTCCTGAACAAATTCATAGTGAAAAATATAAGATCTTTTCCGTAATATATTATTGACACATGGATAAGTTTTTCTTATAAAATAATTGTCGTGCTGTTTCATGATAGTTTCCCGGTCATATTAAAAAATTTTTAATTTTCAATATTATGGAGAACAAAAAATGAAGATGAAAATAGCGGTATTGACAGGCGGCGGAGATTGTCCCGGCTTGAACGGAGCGATTAAATGGGTGACGAAAAGCGCTCTGGATTCTCGATTAGCAGCGAGTCGTTCAGTATCATTTGAGGTTATCGGTATGGTTGAGGGCTGGAAGGGCATCGTAGAGGTCAATCCGGATGATGAGAAAAGTTGTGCCCGATATCTTAAGCATTTAGACGAAGAAGTTGTTAGAACATGGGATCGTTACGGCGGCACAAATTTGGGAACATCACGCACAAATCCGTTCAATCCGAAAAATGATCGTTCGGAGAAACTGATTCAAAACATTAAAAAACTAGGTATTGATGCCATCGTTGCCATCGGCGGGGAAGATACCCTCGGAGTTGCGTATAAGCTGCACAAGCTGGGCATAAAAACAGTGGGCATTCCCAAAACGATTGACATGGATTTGGCCGGAACGGAATATTCGCTTGGATTTGATACGGCGGTGAATATCATCATGGAAGAAATTGACCGTTTGCGAACAACCGCCGGATCGCACAGCCGCATCTTTGTCGTGGAAACCATGGGACGTCATGCGGGCTGGCTGGCTTTGCGCGGCGGAGAATGCAGCGGAGCCTACATCATTCTGATTCCGGAACATCCCTTCAATATGGATAAGGTCTGCGAGCTTTTACGGGAACGAAAAGGACGCGAAATAAATTATTCCATTATCGTAGTAGCCGAAGGGGCCAAACTTACAGGGAAACAGGAATTTTTAAAAGACAGCCAAGTTGATGATTTCGGTCACGTATCGGTTGGCGGAGTAGCCAGCTTTGTCGCCAGTGAAATTGAAAAGAAAACCGGGTTGGAATCGCGTCATATATCATTGAGTCATCTTCAACGCGGAGGTACTCCCTCCGCCCATGACCGCCTGATGGCCAGATGGTTTGGCATTGCCGCCGTGGACCTGATTGTCAAGGAAGATTTCGGACGTATGGTTACTCTGGAAAGGGGCGACATTGGCACAGCGCCTCTAGCGGGAGTCATCAAAAAACTGAAGCTGGTCAATGTGGAAAAATACTACGACACCGATAGATATAACGGACGACGAACTATATTTTAGTGAGCCAAGCTGAAAACGAGCGTAGCGAAGTTTGAAGCGTAAGGCGAACTATCCCTGAGCGTAGCGAATGGGGATTCTTAGCTCAGCGCCGTAGGATAGTGCGACCCAAATTTCAGAAGCGAACGGGGATCTGAAGCAAAGCGGAATGAGATTGACGGTTGTCTATTGGAAATTTCTTTTCCATAGCTTGCTTTTTTTCAACCAATAATATGACTGAAAGTTTAATATGGCTTTATGCCCGCTTTTATGATTTAGAAAATCAATTGCTAATCATAAAAAATGGATTTTTCTGTATATATGACTCACAAAAGCATATCCTGGAATATCAACGGTATTACGAGAAAACTGTCCAAACTGGCCTTCAACCTTTCGATGCTGGCCCAGGATTTTTCCATCATTCCTAAAAATGATCCCAAACAGGCTTTACGCCTCAGTCGTTTCTTTATCTCTTTAGGAATCTATACTTTAAACGTGTCGCTGTCTTATCTGGCATACAAGACCGGCCTGATGGGACTGACTGTCCTTTACTGGAATTTGATCATTATTCTGGTTTTCAACACTATTTTATATATTATTTTCCGCAGCGGTTTGAATCTGAGGCTAAAAGACCCGAGTATGACGTCTATCCAGATTTGTCTTGCCAGTATTGTGGTCATGTATGCCATATTTTTTGTTCATGAAGCCAGAGGGATTCTTTGTTCCGTTTACATTCTCATTCTGCTCTTTGGCACCTTTCGTCTGGATACCAGGCAGTTTTTGGAAGTCAGCTGTTTTATTTTGATGACCTATGGCATTGATATATATTTACTGTATGTTTTTCGTCCGCAGGAAATTGTCCTTCATATTGAAATATTTCAATGGCTGGTTTTGGCCGTTGTTCTTGTTTCCGTTTCTTTTATCGGCGGAAATATCAGCGCGTTGCGCCACGACCTGGCTACCAGCCGGAAAAAACTTCAGTCATCTCTGGAAAAAATCAAGGAGATGGCAATCCATGATGACCTGACCGGATTCTACAATCGCCGTCATCTGATGGAACTTGTTACAACAGAAAATAATCGCTCCAATCGCTCGGGATCTGTTTTTTCTCTGGCTATGCTTGATCTTGATAAATTTAAAAACATCAACGACACGTTCGGGCATCAGGCGGGTGATGAAGTTTTGATAACGTTTTCCCACATTATCAGCAATGTTTTGCGCAAGACCGACTTCTGCGGACGTTATGGTGGCGAGGAATTTCTGGTCGTGCTTACTCAAACGGATCTTCAGGATGCAAAAGTATTTGCCGAACGTATTCGCACCTGTGTCGAAGAATTTCTGTTTCTTGATCTGGGTCGTGGCCGTAAATCCGGAGTTACGGTTTCCATCGGTCTGGCCGAACACAAAAAAAATGAAGATATAGATAAAACGATTTCCCGCGCCGACGAAGCCATGTATAAAGCCAAGAAAAATGGGCGCAACCGCGTCGAAGTTTCGGAATAGCAACCTCTTTTCTCCGGCAGTTTTTTTACTTGACAAAAATTAGGAATATCATTTAAGTGTACACCAAATTGCACGTTTCTCATTTCCTGCGGCACGTTTCTGCCCCTGTCAAGTCTTCAATATAAATTAGTCCATTAAATTTAGTCTATCTGCATAGGATGTATTTTATCCTGAACTTTATAAATAGGGGGGGGAAAAGTATTTATGAGAAGATTTATATTCGTTGTAGCCGTCTGTTCATTAATAATTTTCATGGCCGGTAGCGGCATGACCGCTTCCTGGCCGCCTGCCGGCTTTACGGAAAGCGCAGCCGATCAAAACACAGCGTTTCCTTTAACCAAGGCAACCGCGGTGACTGTCTCTTCACCGTTGCCGTCGTCGTGTCCGTCTCATCCGGCGGCATGCGACAAACTTAATTTTCTGCGCGTTCGTCATGTCAACGGGCCGGTCAATCCTTCCGACGCGGACAGAATTCTGATTGCTCAACCGGGCGTTCTGGAGGGAGCGTCAGCGTTCTACAATGTCGCGGCCAACCTGGTGACGCGAGCCTACAATGAAAAAAGCAAGTTTGTCGAATTTTGGGCGATTGACAGACGATCAAACTGCCTTGAAGACATGAACGGTCTGCGCCTGGCAAGGGAAACCGGCAATCTGCACGACCTGGTGGATTATTATTACCGGAACAAACCATACCACGGGCAATATTTTCAGGGTTATATTAAACCCCTGAGCGACGACGCGAAATGGCTCGTGGAAATCGGCATGGAACAAACCTTGAAGGATTGGAATGATGTCATCACGCGCGGCATTCCAGATCAGTCGGTTCGTCTGCAGAAAGTCTTCATCGGCGGTCACTCCCTTGGCGGATTCCTCACCGGGGCTTATGCCTGCGCCGATTTTGACGGCGACCCGTCAACGCTTGATGACGCAGGTTATAATCAAACTGCCGGTTACTTCGCTCTGGATTCCCTCATTACATCTGATCCGCTGCTGTCTGTGCAGGCGGGAGACCTGGTCAGTCTGAGGAACCTTCTGGGTAAAATACCGGAGGGCGCCGTTTCATTAATGCGAGCGGGATTGTTTGAGCGGTTTGTCTTCCTTCCCGGCGTCATTACTCCTGAAATCATGCATCTTTTAACAGGTGTCGGATATGCCGCCATGGTCGCGCCGGATACAGAAACGGATTTAATTTCATATTTACCGGCCTCTGACAGTGTAAAAGGCTGCTACCGATTTTATCATTCGAGAAACATATGGGATTACCTCGCGAGTAAGCCTTCGATATATAAATTCCGGTACACCAACCAGGCCTTAATGGCTCTGTTTATGGACGACAATGCGATGCCGATTAACATCATCCAGGCCAGCCTGGGCTTTTTCGGAGGGGGATCGGTTGCGGAGAAACATTTTCCGTTCGGAAGCGGCGGAACACTGGCCATTGCAAATAACAGCGGCACCTACCTGAAGAAAGGGCCGCTTTACACATGGATTAATTACAATGAAATTGAAGGAGTAACGATTCCCAATAACAATGATGGCGTGCCTTTCACGACGGCCGGCAAGGAAGTCACCGATGCCAATGACCTGGCACGTTCTTTGGGCGCACTGCCGATGGATTTCGTGGAAAAATATTTCCCGATGCGGCTGGCGGTCGAATCCATGATGGGCAGTGATGTGATCGTCCACTCCGAAGGCGTGTCGCAACGGCCGGTGATTAACATTGTCGCAGGAGACGGCGCGAAGCTGGGAGAAGACCTGCTGCCTACGGGTTCTCCAATCATCCCGGGATATAATCATCTGGATGTGCTGACGGCGGCGGCCGTGCAAAACGACGGGCAACCGGAACAGGTTACCACCAACCTGCTTAATTTCATTTTCCCGTAAAACTTCAGTTACAGAGACTTTTTCTGATTATTCCTGACATTTCGATACGGCGTCCGGCACAGGACGCCGTATCGTTAAAATCCTATCCGTTCTTGATATTTGCATCCCTTCATGATACCTATCTAACCAGTTTTCACAAAAGATGTTTAATACTGTAAAAGGGAGGAAATCCTTGAAATATTATCCTGTTTTTTTAGACATTCGGGACCAAAAATGTGTCATCGTGGGTGGTGGTGAAGTTGCTTTAAGAAAAGCCGAAAGGCTACTTGATTGCGGCGCGAAAGTTTCCATTATCAGCCCGAAACTTGCCTCCGAACTTGCTGTTCTTAAAGATAAAAAATTAATCACTCATATTGCCGACGAATATTCCGGCGATTTGATTAATGAAGCCGCCCTGATTATCGGGGCAACGGATAATGAAAAGACCAATGCCCGCATATCCAAGGATGCGCGGGCCAAAGGCATACCCGTCAACATCGTTGATGATCCGCAAAAGTGCGATTTCATTCTTCCTTCTATTGTGCAGCGGGGCGATCTGGAAATAGCGATTGGCACCAGTGGTAAAAGCCCGGCGCTGGCAAGCTATTTAAGAGAAGAATTGGAAAGACAATACGGCAAGGAATATGAAATATTTTTAAATATTTTAGGGAATCTGCGCAAAAAAATGGAAAAGAACGCCGGCATCGGAAAGGACTGGTTCACTTCTCTCATGGCGCTGGGCATACTGGATTTCATCAAAGATAAAGACATCAAAAAAGTGAAGGAGATCGTGAAAAAAATTACAGGCGAGGAGGTGAACATTGATTTTGACTAATCTGGAACCGATTACGTTTAAGATTGCCCTTATCCTTTGCGGCGTCAGCACGGTCGGTTACCTGTCTTCGCTCCTTGTCAAAAGAGTGAAGCTCGCCAAAATTTCCACCTGGATTCTTACTGTTGCATTTGTTTTTCTATCTGTTAAATTTCTTTTCATTATTATTAATTCCTCGTGGCTTGTTAATCCCGATTCCAAAGATTTTCTTTCCTTTTGTGCCTGGTCGGTGTGCGCGGTTTATCTGGTCCTGCAGTTCAAAACCAAAACCAGAGTGCTCGGGGCATTCATTTCACCGCTGATCCTGCTGTTAATGATAGCTGCTGCCGGGGAGGAAGCGGGGAAATCCATCCGGCCACAGAATCTGCAAAGCGGGCTCACCGCCGTCCATTTATTTCTGACGATTTTCGGCGAGGCGCTTTTTGTCATCGCCTCCTGCGCCGGACTGATGTTCATCATGCAAAACCGGTTGTTGAAGAGCAGGAAATTAAGCGGCATGAGCAAGCTGCTTCCTTCATTAAACGACCTCGATAGAATTAACCATATGTGTCTTTTGTGGGGATTTCCGCTTTTGAGCGTGGGCGTGATTGCCGGCGTCGTTTTCGCCCAAATAAGCTGGAAGACCGGCTGGCTGACCGACCCGAAAATCATGTGGACGTTTGCCGCCTGGATAATTTACGGTTTCCTGCTGCATCAGCGCCTGGCCATCGGCTGGAAGGGTTACCGGATGGCCTTGTTTTCCGGTATCACCTTTATTCTTCTTTTGGTGTCTTACTTTGGTGTGAAAATTTATTTTCCAACGTTGCATAACTTTATTTAAACATGATTGTACTTACTGGCCTAAATCATAAAACAGCATCCGTCGCTGTCCGGGAAAAAATATTCGCCGGCTGTCAGGAGAAAAAGGATTTGCTCCCGGCATTGCGTTCTGTCGGCGGCGTGGAGGAAGTGCTGTATCTTTCCACCTGCAACCGCGTGGAGGTGATTGCCAGCATCGCGGAGGACGGCGGAGCTCTAAAGGATTTAAGCGCTTTTCTGGGAAAAAACGGCGGACTGACCGATCAGGAAGCCGCCGACTGTTTTTACGAATACCGCGGTGAGGAGGCCGTACGCCACGTTTTCCGCGTGGCGTCAAGTCTTGATTCCATGGTCATGGGCGAAGCGCAGATTCTCGGACAGGTGAAGGACGCTTATCGCGAGGCACTGGAGAAATACGCAACCGGTGTCGTTTTAAATCGTCTGATGCACTGCTCTTTCCGCGCGGCCAAGCGCGTGCGATCGGAAACCGGTATTGCCGTCAATCCGGTATCGGTAAGCCATGCTGCCGTGGAACTGGCCAAGAAAATCTTCGGCTCGCTGGATGGCAAGAAAATCCTGCTTATCGGCGCCGGAGAAATGGCGGAACTCACCGGCACACAGCTCATTGAAAAAGGCGCGCTGTCCATCATTGTCGCCAACAGATCGCTGACACAGGCGGAGCTTCTGGCAGAAAAATTCCACGGCGAAGCCGTATCGCTCGACGGTCTGGAGAAGAAATTAATCGAGGCGGATATCGTCATCAGTTCCACCGGCGCTCCGAATTATATCGTAACCGCCAATATGCTCAAAAATATTCATCACCAGCGCCGCAACCGTCTGCTTTTTCTGATTGACATTGCCGTACCCCGCGACATCGATCCGGAGGCAAGCGAACTGGAGAACGTTTATCTTTACAACATCGACAACCTTCAGGACATCGTCGATGAAAACATGCATGCCCGCAAAAAGGAAGCGATCAAGGCGGAAAAGATTGTAGACGAGGAAGTGGAAAGATTCGTCAACTGGCAGAAGGAACTCGAATCCGTACCGACAATCGTTTCTCTGCGCAACAAGGCTGAAGATATCGTCAAGACCGAGATGGAAAAAGCTTCCGGTTGGATGGAGAATCTGACGAAAGAAGATCAGGAAAAAATCGAAGGCTTGATTAACTCCATCGTAAACAAGGTTCTGCATTCTCCGGTGACGGTGATGAAGGAAGAAAGCTCCGAATTCAACTCCCGCGACATCGTCGCGGCCGTGCGGCGGCTTTTCAGGTTGGATTGAATAAAAAGCAGTGAAAAGTGAATGGTGAATAGTGAATGGCAAATATTAGAGTAGGAACACGAGGCAGCAAGTTGGCATTGACGCAGACGAATTTTGTTGCAGATAAATTAAAGAAAGTAATACCGGACGCGGATGTTGAAATCTGCGTCATCAAGACCAGCGGCGATATTATGCAGGATGTATCGCTTTTGACCATCGGCGGGCAGGGCGTTTTCGTCAAGGAAATTGAAGAAGCTCTTCTTTCCAATAAAATTGATCTGGCGGTGCACAGCATGAAGGATGTTCCGGGAGACATTCCGGAAGGTTTGACATTCGCGGCGATTCTGCCGCGCGAAGACATCCGCGACGTTCTGGTTTCGCGCAACAACATTAAACTGGAATTCATGCCCAAAGGCGCGAAAATCGGCACCGGTTCGCAGCGGCGCGGCGCGCAGATCAAAGCGATTCTTCCCGACATCAATATCGTGCCGTTGAGGGGAAATATTCAAACGAGGATAAACAAAATTGAAACAGAAAATCTGACCGGCGTCATTCTGGCGGCGGCGGGAATGAAGCGAATGGGACTGGCCGAAAAGATTACACAGTTCCTGCCGGTGGAAACAATGCTGCCGGCGGTCGGTCAGGGCGCGCTGGGGTTGCAGATTCGCAAGGACGATGTTGAACTGGCACGGGCCTGTGCCGCATTGAATGACGCAACAACCGCCGTGGAAATTGCCGCTGAACGCGCTTTTCTGCGGACGCTGGGCGGCGGATGCCGCCTGCCGATCGCAGCACTGGGAAAACTGGACGGCCAGATGCTGACGCTGGAAGGAATGGTCGCCGCACCCAACGGTTCCACGATGCTTCGCGAGAAAATAAGCGGAACGATAAAAGACGCGGAAGAAATGGGCAAAAAGCTGGCGGAAATCGTTCTGGACAAAGGCGGTAGAAGACTGATGGATTTGCTGTGCTAAAAACTCTATCGTCATTCCCGCGAAGGCGGGCCATGGTGCCCTTTAGGGTGAATCCAGTGCTTTTATGAAACAATATTATGTTTATATTCTGGCCAGCAAAAAGAATGGAACATTATATATTGGTGTTACAAGTGATTTAGTTAAAAGAATTTACGAACACAAAAATAATTTAGTAGAGGGATTCTCAAAAGAATATAATGTTCACTCACTTGTATATTATGAACTTCATCAAGAGATTGAAGAAGTTATTTTGAGAGAAAAACAAATGAAGAAATGGAATAGAAAGTGGAAGATGAGGTTAATTGAGGAAAAGAATCCTGAATGGAAAGATTTGTATAACGAAATAGTGTGATTCCTGGATTCCCGCCTCCGCGGGAATGACAGCTTTTTTGTCATGCCGTTGAAGAACGGCATCCAGTAAAGTTTTCCCGCCCCTGGTGGGCGGGAATAAAGGGAGGGGGAATTAATAAAAAATTTCACCCTCACCCAACCTCTCCCCTCAAGGGAGAGGAGCTATATGGGTACAAACTGTTATTATGTGAAAATGGTATAGCAGATAATTATGAAAAAAAATAAAACAGGAAAAGTCTATATCATTGGAGCCGGACCGGGCGATGCGGGGCTAATTACGCTCAAAGGCATTGAGTGTCTCAAAGAAGCGGATGTCGTCATATACGATTATCTGGTCAGCAAGGACTTGCTACAGTACGCCAAAGCTGACGCCCGTTTTATTTACGCGGGAAAGCAGGGTGGCGCTCATACGTTATCGCAGTGGCAAATCAACGACCTGCTGGTAAAGGAAGCCAAAGCCGGCAACATCGTCGCGCGTCTCAAAGGAGGCGATCCTTTTATTTTTGGCCGCGGCGGAGAAGAGGCGGAAAAGCTTGTCGCCAACAAGATTCCTTTTGAAATTGTTCCCGGCGTCACTTCCGCGATTGCCGTTCCCGCTTATGCCGGCATACCGCTCACACACCGTGGTTTGACCTCCACGGTGGCTTTTGTCACCGGCCATGAAGACCCGACCAAGGAAAAAAGCGACATCGACTGGCAGGCGCTGTCCCGTATCGGCACGCTGGTTTTTCTGATGGGCGTGAAGAATATCGAAAAAATCGTCCGGGAGTTGAAAGTCAACGGCCGGTCGCCCAAGACGCCTGCCGCGCTGATTCGCTGGGGAACAACGCCCAGGCAGGAAATTCTTGAAGGTAATCTTGCCAATATTGTCAAACTGGCGAGGGAGCGCAAGCTCGCGCCGCCGGCGATTTTTGTCGTCGGCGAGGTCGTTGCCCTGCGTGAGACGTTGCAGTGGTTTGACTCCAGGCCGCTGTTCGGCAAAGGCGTGGTCATCACGCGGCCGGAAAAACAGGCGGACGACCTGGCAAAACTTTTGATTAAAGAAGGCGCCAATCCGATTCATTTCCCGACCATTAAAATTGTTCCTCCGCCTTCATGGCGCGAGCTGGATGCGGCGATAAAGAATCTGGAGGAATACGACTGGCTGATCTTCACCAGCGCCAACGGCGTCGCCTATTTCTTTGAAAGACTGTTCGCGAAAAAGAAGGATATCCGCGATCTGAAGGGTATCAGGATTTGCTGTATCGGCCCGGCTACGGCCCAGCAGGTTGCCAACAGAGGAATCAAGGTAGATCTGGTTCCAAAGAAGTTTATCTCTGAAGGAATCCTGGAATCCTTTGCCCGAAAAAATCTGAAAGGGAAGAAAATGCTTCTCGCCAGAGCGGCCGAGGCTCGCGATGTTCTTCCAGAAGGATTGAAGAAACTCGGCGCGAGTGTTGATGTTGCGACCGCCTACGTGACGGTCAACTCGGGAAAGAAGAAAAACGAACTGGAAGAACTGTTCAAGGAGAATCAGGTGAACGTGATCACCTTTACAAGTTCATCCACCGTGAATAATTTTATTAAAATAATGGGAAGCGGTTTTAAGCTACCCAGGGGTGTGAAAATCGCCTGTATCGGACCGGTGACGGCGGCGACAGCCAAAAAGGCCGGATTTTCCGTTGATATTCATCAGGAAGAATATACAATGGAGGGACTGGTCGGAGCTCTGACTGATTTTTTTGG
>CAYNWA010000003.1:45498-56166 GCA_964400795.1 uncultured Smithella sp. | reverse complement strand
CACTGCTATTCCAATTCCGCCGACATCGATTATCCCGATGCGTTGACCACCGAGGAAGGCAAAAAACTCATTGACGATCTGCCCGCCTGCGGCTCGCCGGTGATTCTCTTTTCCGGCGGCGAACCGCTGATGCGTAAGGATTTACCGGAGCTGGCCCAATATGCCAGGGACAAAGGCATGCGGGCGGTTATTTCCACGAACGGCACGCTGCTTAATAAAGAGACCGCGGCCAAACTCCAAAAGGTCGGCCTTTCCTATGTCGGTGTGAGCCTTGACGGTCTGGAAAAAACACATGACCGGTTCCGCGGGAAGAAGGGCGCGTTTGCCGCCGCCATAGAGGGAATCCGCAACTGCCGTGAAGCGGGAATCAAAGTCGGCATCCGTTTTACGATCAACAAACATAATGTTGCCGATGTAGCGGCCATGTTCGAACTGCTTCGTAAAGAAAAAATCGAAAGGCTTTGCTTCTATCATCTGGTTTACACCGGCCGCGGATCCAAGCTGCGCAAGGAAGATTTAAACCATGAAGAAACCCGAACTTTGATTGATCTGATCACCGCGGAAACCAAGAAGATGTTTGACGAAGGCCTGTCTCCCGAAATCCTGACGGTGGATAATCATGCCGACGGTCCTTATCTTTATCTGAAGACGAAGAAGGAAAATCCCGAGCGCGCCAAGGAAATTCTGGAGCTGCTGGAGATGAATGAAGGCAACTCATCCGGCGTCGGCATCGGCTGTATCAGCTGGGACGGCGAGGTTTATCCGGATCAGTTCTGGCGCAATCAATCTCTGGGAAATGTCCGGCAGCGGCCTTTCAGCGAAATTTGGATGGATGAAAAAAATGAATTTTTGATGAAAATGAAGGATAAAAAGAAACATGTCCAGGGACGCTGCGCAGGATGCTTATGGTTAAACGTCTGCGCTGGCAATTTCCGCGCCCGCGCTGAATCGGCAGGCGACCTTTGGGGAGATGATCCCGCCTGTTATCTGACGGATGAAGAAATTAGTCGAGAGCCTTCGGCATGAAAAATGTATCGTTATTAAAGTACATTGTCATTCCGAGTTCCGATTTATCGGAACGAGGAATCTAGTGAGACTCACTGAAAACGAGTGTAACGAAGTTCGAAGTGCAAGTCGAACTATCCCCGAAGCGCAGCGAATGGGGATGAGGAATGAAAGATTTCTCACTTCGTTCGAAATGACATAAAAAAGCATAGGGATAAAAGGGAGGACTAAAGAAAATGCAATTTCCGGAATATCGTGCCCGCAGGTTGAGAAAAAATGAAAACTTCCGGCGTCTGATCCGCGAAACAAAACTCAGCGTTGACGATCTGGTCTATCCGCTGTTCGCGGTGCCCGGCAAGAATTTCAAAAAACCGATTTCGTCCATGCCCGGCCAGTTCCAGTTATCCGTTGATAATATCGCGAAAGAAGCAAAAAAAGCGCAAGAGTTGGGAATTCCGGCAGTTCTGCTCTTCGGCATTCCGGCCAAAAAAGATGCGATGGCCACCGGTGCATTTGCCAAAGACGGCATTGTCCAGCAGGCCGTCAAAAGAATTAAAAATGACATTCCCGACATTCTGGTGATTACGGATGTCTGCCTGTGCGAATACACCAGCCACGGCCACTGCGGCATGCTAGAAAAAGACAATGTTCAAAACGATGAAACGCTGGAAGTGCTCGCGGAAACCGCTCTCTCGCACGCAAGGGCCGGTGCGGATATGGTAGCGCCTTCGGCGATGATGGACGGACAGGTGGCGGCTATCCGCGAAGCGTTGGACGAAAACGCTTTTGAAGATGTGCCCATCATGGCCTACGCGGCAAAATACGCATCGTCTTTTTACGGACCTTTCCGTGAGGCCGCCGAGAGCGCGCCGCAGTTCGGCGACCGGAAAGCGTATCAGATGGATCCGGCTAATGCCGACGAAGCAATACGGGAAATTTCTCTGGATGTAAACGAAGGCGCGGACATCATCATGGTGAAACCGGCGCTGACATATCTGGATATCATCTGCCGCGCGAAACAGGAATTCGACTTACCTCTGGCGGCGTATAATGTCAGCGGTGAATATTCGATGATTAAAGCCGCCGTGCAACTTGGCTGGATCGATGAAGAAAGAGCAATGATGGAATCGTTAACCTCCATCAAGCGCGCCGGCGCCGACATCATCATCACCTATTTCGCTCTGGAAGTAGCCGAACTTTTAAATAAGTAAATATTTTCTTCTGCGTTGTATCGGCGCAAATTGATTATATACTGGATTCCCGCCTACGCGGGAATGACAAACATACAAGGGTTGTGATTAATGAAATTAGAAATCGACAATAAACCACGTATGATTGCCTGGGAAGTGACGCGCAGTTGCAATCTAAACTGTGTGCATTGTCGCGCGGCTTCGAGTCTGGGTCCTTACTCGGGAGAACTCTCCACGGAAAAGTGCCTGAAGCTTATTGATGAAATTGCCGCTGTCTCTTCGCCGGTAATTATTCTGACCGGCGGTGAGCCGCTTTTGCGTCCGGATATTTTTGAAATTGCCGCCTACGGAACAAACAAGGGTCTGCGCATGGTAATGGCAACCAACGGAACCTTGGTCACACCGGCGGTCGTAAAAAAAATGCTGGAAAGTGGAATTAAACGGGTCAGTATCAGCATTGACGGGAAGGACGCGCACAGTCACGATGCGTTTCGTCAGCAAAAAGGCGCGTTTGACGGAGCGATGGCCGGAATTGAAACGTTAAAAGCAGCAGGAATGGAATTTCAAATCAACACAACCATCACAACCAATAATCTGAATCAGATTAAAGATATTTTTAACTTGACCAAAGATATCGGCGCTGCGGCGCATCATATTTTTCTATTGGTGCCGACCGGACGGGGCAAGGATCTTGCCGGGCAGGAGATAACAGCCGCTGATTACGAAGAAACGCTTAAGTGGTTTCATCTGGAAAGTCTTAAGTGTGAAATTCAGCTTAAGGCCACTTGCGCGCCTCATTATTTCCGCATCATGCGTCAAAACAAGCCCAAAGGTGAAAAGACAGCGAAGAAAACAGGAGGTCACTTTCACGAGTCGACAAGGGGTTGTTTGGGCGGCATTACATTTTGTTTCATTTCCCATGTCGGTCAGGTGCAACCCTGCGGCTATCTGGAACTGGATTGCGGCAATGTGAAGAAAAAAAGCTTTGCCAATATATGGGAAAATTCGAAAGTGTTCCACAACCTGCGCGATTTCAGTAAATATGAAGGCAAATGCGGCCGTTGCGAATTTATAAAGGTGTGCGGCGGTTGCCGGGCAAGGGCGTATGAGGCGACGGGGAATTATTTGGCGGAAGAGCCGTTGTGTTTATATGAGCCCAAAAAGTAAAACTTAATTCCTTTGTTATACCGGTCGTAGATGACCTTAAGGTTACGCAGGCCGGTATCCAGAAGTTATTAAAATACTGGATTCCCGCCTACGCGGGAATGACAAATTATAGAGTGATTCATGGACGATATCGATAAAAAGATATTAAATATTCTGCAGAAGGAATTTCCGCTGGAAGAACAGCCTTTTCTCATCGTGGGAAAGCGCTGCGGGCTCAGCGAGGATGAAACGATCCGCCGTGTCCAGAAAATGAAAGACAAAGGCATTATCCGCCGGATTGGAGCTGTGTTTGATGGGGCAAAACTCGGTCTCGTCAGCACGCTTTGCGCTGCGCGTGTCCCGGCAGAAAAAATCGACAAATTCGTGAAGATCGTGAACGCCAATAAAAATGTGACGCACAATTACCAGCGAAGTCATGAGTACAATATCTGGTTTACCGTCAGCGCCGCTAACGCTGAAGAACTGGAAAAATTCATAAAAAAAATAAAGGACATAACCGGTGTAACCGATATTCTGGATATGCGCTCGGTCAGGACTTTCAAGATTAACGCGTCCTTTGATTTATAAAACTTTATTGTATATATATGCGGTATTGTAGTGTAGCGTTATAATTTTTTTAAACGTTCAAAAAAAAGAGGAGGGAAAAATGGAACCGAAAAATATTGATTTTGCAGCCATGCCGCAAACAGCGGTCAACGTTGTCACCAAACCCGCGGATTTTTTTCAGTCCATGTCGAAAACGGGCGGCTTTCTGGAACCGCTTGTTTTTGCCATTATCATGGGCGTTATCAGCGGCATTATTCAGGCAATCCTCAATATGATTGGATTGGGCGCAGCTGCCGGCTACGGCGCCGGGATGAGGTCCGGATTCAGCATCATCATTTTTATGCCGATTGCCGCCGCTATCGGCAGTTTCATCGGCGCAGCCATCCTCTTTGTTGTATGGAAACTGATGGGTTCCCAGGAAAATTACGAAACCGCTTATCGTTGCGGGGCTTATTTGATGGCACTTTCTCCCATTATGGCAGTGATCGGAGCCGTTCCTTACGCGGGAGGCGTCATTACGATGGCCATTTTTGTATGGTATCTCGTAAGCGCCAGTGTTCATGTTCATAATCTGCCATCACAAAAGTCCTGGCTTGTCTTCGGCATCATCGGCGCAATTTTTGCGTTAATAGGTGTATCCGGAGAATATAAAGTCAGACACATGTCATCGGATATGCAAAAGTGGATTAATATGAATGAAGATATGCACAATGAATTTCAGGAAAAGGCAAAAGACATAGAAAAAAGCACCGAGGCCATGCGCAAACAGGCTGAAGAAATGGCCAAAAAATTCCAAAAAGAAGCCGAAGAGGCAAAAAGAAAGGCTGAACAGTACGAATAAGGTAGCCCTGATTTAAAATAGGGAAGATGGTTTTGGAACTGGTTACTTGTTTAAAATGGTAATTCATATGGCGAAAAAAAATGAATCACCCCTGGTGGCGTTGGTTGATGGCAGCAATTACATTTATCGCGCCTTTTATGCATTGCCTCCTTTGACAAATTCCAAAGGATTTCCCACCAATGCCATTTACGGCTTTACCAATATGCTTCTGAAGCTCAAGCGCGAACTGAAACCGGATTATATTGTGGTAACGTTTGATCTCAAAGGTCCGACAACACGCCATGAAGAGTTCGAAGATTACAAAGCGACGCGCAAACCGATGCCGGACGATCTAGTCCCCCAGATTCCATTCATTAAAGATGTTGTCCGTGGCTTTTCCATCTGCGTTCTGGAAAAACAGGGTATTGAGGCCGATGACATCATCGGCACACTGGCTGTTCGCGCCAGCAAAAAAGGTTGGCGCACCGCCATCATTTCCGGCGACAAGGATTTGATGCAGCTCGTGGATGAAAATGTTTCGATGATCGACACGATGAAGGAAAAAACCTACGATGTAGCAGCGGTAAAAGAAAAATTCGGTGTCGGACCGGATAAGGTGGTGGAAATTCTGGGACTCATGGGCGATACATCCGATAACATTCCCGGTGTGCCCGGCATAGGGCCTAAAACAGCGCAAAGGTTGATTGAAGAATATGGTACCGTCGAGGATGTCATAAAAAATGCGGAAACATTAAAAAACGTCAAACTGCGGGAAAGTTTTCGCCAGTATGCCGAGCAGGCCCGAATGAGCCGACAGCTTGCCAATATCAGAAAGGACATCGAACTGGATTTCAACTTTCAGGACGCTGTGGTCAGAGAACCGGATAAAGAAACGCTTTCGAAACTTTTCAGCGAATTCGAGTTCTCGTCACTTTTGCAGGAAATCAGACAGGGGAAAACAAAGGACCCCAAAGCATGCAAAACGATCCTGGACAGTAAGGCACTGGAGGATCTGATATTTCGTCTGGAAAAAAGTCATGAAATATCTCTCGACGTTATTTTTGAAAAAAAACAGCCGGCGGATTTAATCGGTATTTCCTTAAGTGACGGCAAAGATGCTTTCTATATTCCCATGGGTCACACCAACGTTTCTGAGAAGTTGCCGCAGAAGGAAGTCATTTCTGCGCTGGCTCCGATTTTAAAAAATACGGCAATTAAAAAATATGTTTATGATTTAAAAACGCAGCTTGTTTCTCTGGAAAATTTTGAAGTTCAGTCCGGAGAAGATTTGCAACTGGCCGCTTATCTACTCAATCCCTCAAAGCATTCCTATGAGCTGGATGAAGTGGTCTGGGAATATCTTCATGAGCGCATTCCGACTCCCCAGGATATTTCCGGCGGGAAAGGCAAAACGTATCCGCTGACCTTAGTTCCTCTGGAAAAAATGACCGATTACGCTGGTCAGCGTTCTGACGCAATACGTGACCTCTCTGCGACGATAATTGCCCAGTTAAAAAAAATAAATGCTTTTGATCTTTACCACAAAGTAGAAATGCCGCTGCTGCATGTCCTGGCGGATATGGAAAACAAGGGTGTGCTTGTTGATACTTCTCTGTTAAAACAGATGTCAGCAGAGCTTACGCAGTTACTTTCATTATCGGAGGAAAAGATTCATCGTTTGGCGGGGGAAAAATTCAACATCAACTCGCCAAAACAATTGCAGAATGTTTTATTTGAAAAACTAAAGCTTCCAGCCGGCAAGAAAACAAAAGAAGGTTATTCCACCGATGTGGACGTGCTGAGCGAACTGGCGCGCAGCCATGAACTGCCCGCGGAAATTCTAGCCTATCGCTCTCTTGCCAAACTCAAATCCACTTATGTCGATGCCCTGCCCGCTTTAATCCATCCGCAAACAGGAAGGATTCATACTTCCTATAACCAGACGGTGACGGCAACGGGGAGACTTTCCAGTTCCAATCCCAACCTGCAGAACATTCCCATCCGGACACTGGAAGGCAAAAGAATCCGCCAAGCTTTTATAGCCGATCCGGATTGTTTTTTGATTTCCGCCGACTATTCGCAAATCGAGCTGCGAGTTCTGGCCCATCTTTCGGAAGACGAAGCGCTGATTGATGCCTTTGCTTCGGATGAGGATATTCACACCCGTACGGCCACGGATGTGTTCGGGGTTTTTCCGCAAATGGTTAACGCCGATATGCGCCGTCAGGCCAAAGTCATCAACTTTGGAATTTTGTACGGAATGAGCGCTTTCGGCTTATCAAAAGAATTGGGCGTTCCGGTCAAAATAGCGCAGGAATACATTGACGGATATTTTCGGCGCTACAAAAAAGTACGTATTTACCTCGACGGAATTCTGGAAGGGGCACGTCGTGACGGTTTTGTCTGCACACTGCTGAACCGCCGCCGCTATCTGCCGGAATTGACAAGCAAGATTCCTTCCGTGCGCCAGTTTGCCGAACGAACGGCAATCAACACGCCTATTCAGGGCACAGCCGCCGATCTGATAAAAGTGGCGATGGTAAACATTGCCGGTTTGCTTTTGAAGAAGAAATTTTCGGCCCGGCTGATTATGCAGGTGCATGATGAACTGGTCGTCGAAGCTCCGGTCAAGGAAAAGGAAGACGCCATGGCGCTGGTCAAAAAAGAAATGGAGGGAGTGATCTCCCTTAAGGTGCCGTTGAAAGTAGAAATTGCTTCGGGAAAGAACTGGGACGAAGCCCATTGATCGGAATTGCCAAAATGATTTAATCGCTTGCACGATCGATAAGCTTCCGACAATCACTAACTCAGCGTTAAACGCTGAAGAAAATTTGTTCCGGATTATTTCCTGGAAGATATTTCCTTTATAATACCGAAAAAGCCATCAGCTTTTAAGGATGCGCCACCAACCAGCGCGCCGTCAATATCTTCCATGGCAATTAAATCGCCAATATTGTCTTTCGTGACACTGCCCCCGTAGAGAATATTCACATCGTTTGCCGCATCACCGTACGTCTTTCTTAAAATGCCGCGAATGAAAGCATGAACTTCCTGCGCCTGCTTGGACGTAGCGACTTTACCCGTACCGATTGCCCAAACCGGTTCATAAGCCATGACGACATTTTCGATTTTGCCCAGACCGGCTAAACCATTTTTCACCTGCCTGCCGACAACTTCCTGTGTTATTCCTTTTTCCCTTTCTTCATCAGTTTCTCCAACACACATGATGGGAATCAATCCGGCACTGAGAGCTTTTTTGACTTTCAGATTAACATCGGCATCGTTTTCCTGAAAATATTTCCTGCGCTCGGAATGGCCGATAATCACATAGGCACACCCAATATCTTTAAGCATCGCGGGTGACACTTCACCGGTAAAGGCTCCCTTGTCTTCGTAATGCATATTTTGCGCGGCCAATCCCAGGTTGGAGCCTTTGATGGTTTCACTAACGCTGTACAGAGCAGTAAAAGGAGGAGCCAGGACGATAATTCCTCCCTGAAAATCTGATGCGCCTTCTTTAATGGCTTTTGCCAGAGCGATCGACTCGGAGATGGTGTTGTGCATTTTCCAGTTGCCGGCAACAATCCATTTTCTCATATTGTTCTTACCTCATTCGCTTATGTTTGGGTTTGGCCCCGTTATTTTTCCAGCGCGGCAATGCCGGGCAGGGTTTTCCCTTCCAGCCACTCCAGAAATGCTCCGCCGCCTGTGGAGATATAGGACATCTTCGCGGTCAAACCCGCTTTTTTAATGGCTGTATCCGTGTCGCCGCCGCCGATGATGGAAACCGCGCCAGAATTGGCCACGGCCGCTGCCAGTTCAAACGTTCCCTTGCTGAACGGAGCCAGTTCGAACATGCCCATCGGACCGTTCCAGATAATGGTTTTTACTTCTTTTAACGCATCGCTGAACGAAGCAATCGTTGCCGGACCGATGTCCAGGCCAATCCATTCTTTGGGAATTTCCTGCACACCGCAGACTTTAGCTTCGGCTTCCGCCGTAGCGGTCTGTGCAATGACAGCATCCACCGGTAATAAAAACTGCACATTTTTTTGTTTGGCTTTATCCACAATTTTGCGCGCCGTATCCAGCATATCTTCTTCGCAAAGCGACTTTCCGGTTTCGTGACCCGCCGCTCTTAAAAAAGTGAAGGCCATCCCGCCGCCGACAATAATCTTATCCACTTTCCCGATTAAATTTTCTAAAAGGCTGATTTTATCAGACACCTTCGCTCCACCGATAATTGCGGCCAGAGGCTTGGCCGGATTGACCATGGCTTTTTTGAAATATTCAACTTCGTTTTTCATCAGGAATCCGGCCGCGCAGATGGGAACAAATTCAGTAATTGCCGAATTGGACGCCGCTGCGCGGTGTGATACCGCGAAAGCGTCATCGATATAAATGTCGCAAAAAACAGCCAGCTGTCTGGCAAATTCCGTATCGTTTTTATCTTCACCCGGATGAAAACGCAGGTTCTCCAGAAGGAGAATATCTCCTTCTTTCATTTTAGCAACGGCCTGTTCCACAGCCGACCCCACGCAATCATCCAAAAAAGTTACTGGGTTTTTTACCAGGTCGGAAAGTACCTTCACCACCGGTTTGAGCGACATTTCCTCCACTCTTTTGCCTTTCGGTCTGCCGAGATGGGAAGCAATGATTAATTTTGCTCCCTGCTCCAGGGCATATTTTATTGTCGGAATACTTGCCCGAACGCGCTTGTCACTGGTGACGTTTCCCTCTTTATCCATGGGAACATTAAAATCAACCCTTAGGAAAACCCTTTTACCTTTCATTTCCATTTGATCAATGTATTTCATAATCCGGTCCTTGTTATTTCTATTTCATTATAAAGGAAAGCAGTTCCAGCATTCTGTTGGAAAAGCCCCATTCATTGTCATACCAGGAAAGAATCTTGACCATGTTGCCGCCAATAACGGTCGTATTGGGCAGATCAACTATGGAAGAATGCTTGTTGCCGTTGAAGTCCCTGGAAACCAGTTCCTCCTCTGAACACGCGAGAATTCCGCTCATAGCGCCTTTGGCGTATTCCCGCAATTTGTCGTTGATCTCATTTCTGGAAATGTTTCTGGAAAGCGTAGCCACAAAATCGACAAGAGAAACATTCGGCGTCGGCACGCGAATGGCCAGTCCATCGAGCCTGCCCTTCATGGCTGGTATAACTTCCGCAATCGCCCTGGCTGCGCCTGTCGTTGTGGGTATCATGGACAAAGCGGCCGCTCGTGCTCTTCTTAAATCCTTATGCGATTCATCCAGAACAACCTGATCATTGGTAAAAGAATGAATTGTGGTCATAAGGCCGTATTCGATACCGAATTCCTCATGCAATATTTTGACAATCGGTGCAAGACAGTTTGTGGTGCAGGACCCCATGGAAATGACATGATGCTTGGTTTTGTCGTATTCCTCCTGATTGACCCCGAGAACAAAGGTGACATCGGGGTTTTTGGCTGGAGCGGAAACAACAACCTTTTTTGCTCCCGCTTCAATATGTTTTCCGGCGCCTTCTTTATCTGTGAATCTACCCGTGCTTTCCAGAACAACATCAATGCCCAACTCTTTCCAAGGCAGTGATTCCGGTTCTCTGACAGAAAAAGTTTTAATTTCCTTCCCGTCAACAGTTATGAAATTATTCCCAAGTTGAACATCGGCATCCAGCGTGCCATGCGTCGAATCATATTTAAGCAGATGAGCCAGCGTTTTCGCGTCGGCCAGATCATTAACCGCGACAAATTCCACATCTTTGGTTTTATATCCAGCCCGGAAAACAAGCCGGCCGATTCTTCCAAAGCCATTGATGGCAATTTTTACTGGCATATAAACCTCCTTGCTATAAAAAAATTATTAATTAAAAGGTTTTTTTTGTCAACTTGTTTTGCCCGACGGGATGTACTGCTTTTTGCCCTTGTTTTTTTATAATGG